>JBMOMW010000033.1:0-110374 GCA_049325255.1 Pseudomonadota bacterium
TACGAGCGCCTCATCGGCAACGGCAAAAAACCAATGCTGGCGCTTACCGCTATCATGCGAAAACTCATAACCATTCTGAACGCCAAACTACGCGATTATGCCAATGCATAAACATGGTAGATGACACTGAATTATTTTACCGGGCTTTTAGCGCAATGGAGGCAATTAGCCAATGACGGACGCCGCGCCCACGCCACCGGACTTCTGGGAAGAATTCCGTAGGTGGATTTATGCGCATTTTGGTTTCCTTGGGCTGGCGGCGTTGGCTTCAGTCGGGCTTATCTTTTATGTCTGGACCCATTGGGAGGACGTAAAAAAATGGCCCGGTGTTGCTTGGCTCATTGAGCGGTTCAAACGCCAACCAACCCCCAAAGCCGATCCTGCGCGCTTTTCCGTTATGGTGGCGCGCCTTGCGGATGACGAACAGGGTGAATATGCAAAACTGATCGCCGCATTATTGGCTGAATTTGAGGGCATCCAGATCCTCAAACTGGATCGCACCATTGAAATAGAGGATGCGGGTGAGTACGCTGCCGGGCATCTGGCCGCGCGAAACTATCTGGAAGAAAGTGCCGCCTCTGTTCTGATCTGGGGCCGGGTGCTCCGCCTTGACGGTAAGAAAATACCGCAGCTTTACATCACTTGTTCGCAGGGCGGCACCGCAAGCCCGAAACAATACGCCATTGAGTCGACGCAAGAATTCCGCCTACCCCCGCTATTCTGGATGGATATGGCCTATGTACTCCGTTTTCTAATTTTTTCATTTGACGACCGTCTCAATGAAGACCGAGGTCATTTTGTAGCTGATAGGCTCCCAGAGCATATTAATCGGGTTCGCTATCTGATGACGGCCAGTAGTGACAAGCTGGCTTGGGATTCAGACACGCGCGGCTCAATTTTCGTAATGCTAGCCAGCGCCCTCAGAATATTGGGCGACCAAACCGGAAAAAATCAACCGCTTGAGGAGGCTATTGAATTCTATCGCGCTGCGATCATAGAGGCACCCCGTGAATGTACGCCACTTCGCTGGGCCATGCTTCATATCAATATTGGTGTTACTCTTCAATTGCTAGGTGCACGGGGTAGCGGCACCGAGAAACTTGAGCAGTCGGTTGAGGCCTATCGGACGGCACTCTTGGAAATTACGCAAGAGCGTATACCATTCGCCTGGGCCGTGACCCAAAACAATCTTGGCAATTCACTTCATGCGCTTGGGGAGCATGTGAAGGGCACTGAATATTTCAAACAAGCGGTTGAGGCCTTTGGTGAGACGCTCAAAGTGTGGACGCGCGAGCAAAATCCTCTCGACTGGGCAGGGACACAGAATAATCTTGGCAATGCCCTTCTGGCCATAGGTGAAAGAGAGAGTAGTTTGGACTCCATGAAGAGTGCAGTTGCCGCCTATCAAAATACACTTATGGAATGGACGCGTGAGCTTGTGCCTCTCGAATGGGCCATGACTCAGAATAACCTTGGCAACGCGAGCTTGTTGATTGGGCAGAGAGAGGCTGACACGATACAACTTGAGCAAGCAGTTGTAGCCTATAACAATTCACTTTTGGAAAGGACTCGTGATCGAAGCCCCTTCGATTGGGCCCTAACTATGACAAATTTGGGGAACGCGTTAAAAGCGCTGGGCGAACTGGTTAGGGGAATCGAATTTCTTACTCAAGCAACTGTGATCTACGGAAAAGTTCTGAATGTGTTCACACGTGAAGTTTTCCCCCTCCAGTGGGCCGTCATTCAAAATAATTTGGCTAACACGTTTTGGATAATGGGAGAACGAGAAAACAGAACAACTTTACTTGAACAGGCGGCGGCTGCGTATGGAAAGGCGCTTGAGGTTTTTCACGAAGCCGGGGCCACACATTATACTGAGATATCGCAACGAAGCCTGACACGTGTTACAGAATTGATCCGCGAACGTCAGGGCAAATAATTTTCACCCCCGCACCGGGATCGCCAGTAGGGCCTTGCCCAGTTCCGCTTCGGCGATGCGCAATTCATAATCACTTTGCAGGTCAAGCCAGATTTCCGGCCCGGTGCCAAACCAGCGGCCGAGCCGCAGCGCCGTATCTGCCGTGATGGCGCGCCGCCCCTGCAGAATTTGCGTCACCCGGTTTACCGGCACATCAATGGCGCGGGCCAATTGTGATGCGCTGACGCCGAGTTCGGCCAGTTCATCGGCCAGAACTTCGCCCGGATGAATGGCGGGACCGGCGAGTTTTACAGTAGATGCCACGTTGTCCTCCTAATGATAATTAACTATTTCAACATTGGTTGGGCCTGTGCCGCCGTCCGGCCATTCAAAACAAATTCGCCATTGGCTATTGATGCGGATACTGTATTGACCTTTACGGTCGCCCTTAAGCGCCTCCAGCCGGTTGCTTGGCAAGGCGGACAAAGCCTCCAGATGGCGGGCAAGATGCAATAACCTCAATCGCTTATGCGCCTGCACGGCGAAGCTTTCAAACGCCCTGATGCGAACACCCTGTGCAAAATCGCGAGTTCGCTTATCCCGGAAGCTCTCTATCATAGGAAACGAATAATAGTGATTTTTATGTCTGACGTCAAACGTAAATATTGGGCGTTCCCGTTAAGATTGTGCAATGCGGGGCAAGCTGCTAGGTTCCGGCCGCAATACACTTCCCCACCTTTAACCGGCAGCACCATCATGAAAATCAACGGCAATGAAATCCGCATCGGCAATGTTATCCAGCATCAGGGGGGCCTGTGGGTGGCGGTCAAGACCAGCCATGTGAAACCCGGCAAGGGCGGCGCGTTTGCCCAGGTCGAGCTGAAAAATCTGATCGACGGCACCAAACTGAATGAGCGCTTCAGGTCATCGGAAACCGTCGAACGGGTGCGCCTCGACCAGAAAGATTACCAGTTTCTGTTTGCCGAAGGCGAAACCCTGACCTTTATGGACAAGGAAACCTTTGAGCAGATCGAAATTGAAAAGGATTTTATCGGCGAGCGCGCGGCGTTTCTGCAGGACGGCATGGAGGTGATGGTTGAATCTTTCGAGGATCGCCCCATCGGCGTGAAATTGCCGCAGCATGTGACCCTGGAAATCGCCGAGACCGAACCGACCGTAAAAGGGCAAACCGCTTCTTCGTCTTACAAGCCGGCCATCCTCAGCAATGGGGTGCGCTGCATGGTGCCGCCATTTTGCGGCGTCGGCGACAGGATCGTTGTTGACACGGAAGAAGTCACCTATCTGCGCCGCGCCGATTAGTCCGGGCAAAGGATCGATATAAATCATGGTGCATTCGCCCACGCTTACCGTCATGATCAGCGCCGCCCGCAAGGCGGCGCGCGCCCTGGTGCGCGATTTTGGCGAGGTGGAGCAGTTACAGGTTTCGCAAAAAGGCCCGGCCGATTTTGTCACCAATGCCGATCTGAAAGCCGAAAAAACGCTGATCCACGAATTGCTGCATGCGCGCCCGGATTATGGCGTGATTGCCGAGGAAAGCGGTGTGAAGCATGGCGTCGATACGCGCCATCACTGGATTATCGATCCGCTGGATGGCACCCTGAACTTCATGCACGGCATTCCGCATTTTGCGATTTCCATCGGTTTGGTGCGGTCGGGCGATGTGGTGGCCGGGCTGGTGTATAATCCGGTGTCCGACGATATGTATGTGGCTGAAAAAGGCCAGGGCGCCTTTCACAATAGCCGCCGCATGCGGGTTTCCGGCCGGCGCGAGATGCGCGAGGCCATGCTGGCGACCGGCATTCCCTATCATGCGCGCCCCGGTCATGACCGGTTTCTTCAGGAAATGGCGGCGCTGATGCCAGAGGTTGCGGGTATACGCCGCCTGGGTTCGGCGGCGCTTGATCTGGCCTTTGTGGCAGCAGGCAAGTTTGACGGGTTTTGGGAAAGCCATCTGAAACCCTGGGATATTGCCGCTGGCATCCTGCTGGTGCGCGAGGCGGGCGGTTTTGTCACTGAAATCAATGGCGGCGACAAAATGCTGGAATCCGGTCATGTCCTGGCGGCCAATGACCATTTGCATGGGGCCATTGCCAAACTTTTGCCACCAATGACCGTATGATACAGTATGGATGTGAGGTGAAGTTTTTGGGGATTAGTCATGTTGGACGCGCAACGCACTAAACTGAACCCGGGCATAGGATGGACAGTGGCAGTGCTGCTGTTGCTGGCGGGTGCGTTTCCCGCCATGGCCCAGGAAACGGTTTACATTGGTGGCCGTTCCACAGGGCCAGCGGTCGAGGTTGATTTTTCCGCCTTGAACCAGGGGGGCATTCCAACACGCCGTACGCGCCCCGGCCCGCCGGATATTTTACCGCTCGATCCCGCCTATGCGTCGGCGGCCCGCGCCACCAGCAGTGTGCGTCTGACGCCGCCACAAGCCATCGCGCCCGTTCAGCCGCCGGCTGCGGCAACCCTGCCGGTCACGGCGCCTCCACCGGCGGCGGTAGCCCCCACGCACTTAACGCCCAGGCCACTAAGTGCGGGACTAACCCCAGCGCCCGCGCCCGCCCAACCAGCGGCGAAAGCCAATTTAAGTGCATCCGCGCCGCCAAAACCCATTATCCCGGCGAAGGCGGCAGTGACAAACGCCGTTGCCCCGCCGCCACCCGTTGAGGCCCCCAAGGCGGTGGCGGCTTTGCCCCCGGCGGGTCTTAGCCCCTCCGTCCCATCGGCCCCTTCCGAAGGGGCGGCGGCGGCGCTTATGTTCGCGCCCGGGGCGATAGAACTGACAGCCGAGGCAGCAGCGCAGCTTGACGCCCTGATGACGTCGCTGACACAGAAGGAACGGGTGCAATTGAAAGCGCACGCATCCGGTGCGCAGGATGATGCCGAGGTCCGGCGCATTGCTTTGAAGCGCGCCTTGGCCGCGCGTTCGCATTTACTGGCCAATGGCATGGAAAGCACCCGTATTGATGTGCGCGCGCTGGGCCCCGCTGGTGATGGTGGACCGGATGACCGCCTGGATGTCATTGTGGTGGCGCAATGAGCGCAGCACTTCTTGCAGAGGGCGATCTGACCGGCGCGGCCATGTCTGGACAACGCCGCTATCTGTTGCGCATGGGGTTTTTTCTGGCGCTGGTCACGGGCGTTCTGGCGCTGCTGATTTCAACATTAAGCACGGCGTTTTTCGCCAATCCTGCGCTGAACAGTCTGATCATCCTTGTACTGATTGCGGGTGTTTTCTACAATTTCCGGCAGGTGCTGCGGCTGGGCCCGGAATGCGGCTGGATTGAACATGTGCGCGCGACCCATGCGGCGGGCGGACATGAAAAAAAAATACTGCTGGAAGAAGCCGCGCCTGTGTTGCTGGCCCCCATGGCGGTGATGCTGGGCGCACACACCGGTAAAATGAGATTGTCGGCGAACACCACACGCACATTGCTCGATTCCATTTTCTCCCGGCTGGATGAAGCGCGCGAAATTTCCCGCTATATGATTGGGCTGCTGATTTTCCTGGGGCTGCTCGGCACATTCTGGGGATTGATTAATACGCTCAGCACGATCGGCGCGACCATTCAGGGCCTGTCGGTGCAGGGCGGCGATATTACGACTGTGTTTGATCAGTTGAAGTCCGGCTTGCAGGCGCCGCTCACCGGCATGGGCACGGCGTTCTCTTCGTCGCTGTTTGGTCTCGCTGGTTCGTTGATACTGGGTTTTCTCGATCTCAATGCCGGACAGGCGCAAAACCAGTTTTATAATGAACTCGAAGAATGGCTATCCAGCCTGACCCGGCATTCTTCGGGCGGCGCATTGTCCGAAGGTGAGACAGCGATGCCGGTCTATGTGACGGCGCTGCTGGAACAGACCGCCGAAACCGTCGAGCGTCTACAGGCCATTGTGGCGCGCGGTGAAGAAAGCCGTTCGGCCTCCAACCAGGCATTGCTCAGCCTGTCGGGCCAACTGGCCAGCCTGACCGATCATTTGCAGGGTGATCAGGATGTATCGCGCCGCATGCTGGATGGTCAGCGCGAAGTGCGCAGCCTGCTTGAACAATTGGTGCAGCAGCGCGGCAATGCCGATGCCGGGCTTGATATGGCCAGCCGGCAGCATCTGCGCAATATCGACGTGCATCTGTCACGCCTGATGCAGGACGCGATTGATGGGCGCGAACGCACGGTCAGCGAAATACGTTCTGACATTAAACTGCTGACGCGCACGGTGGCGGCGCTGGCGGACGAACAGCGCAAGGCGGATAGCTGATGTCTGCACGCAGCCAGCGCGCCCGCCGGGGCGGTCTGGATATCTGGCCGGGTTTTGTCGATGCGCTGGCCAATCTGCTGCTGGTTGTCAGTTTTGTGCTGGCGGTGTTTATCCTGGCGCAGTTTTATCTGACCCAGGCTTTGTCGGGACGTGATGACGCGCTGCGCGAATTAAACGCCAGGGCGGCGGAGCTGGCCGAGCTTCTGGCGATGGAAAAAGCCGCTGGGCTGGAATTGCGCAGCGAAGTGGCGCGCCTGTCCACCGCCCTGCAAAACACCTCAAAAGAGCTGGATATGAAAACCCGCGCCACTGCGGACGCGCAACAGACCATCGCGCAATTGCGTGATCTGGTATTACAGCGTGAAGGCGCCGTTGCGGCCGCACGGGGTGAAATCGCCAATATACAGGGCAGCCTGGATGCCGAAAAACAGGCATCCCTGCAAGCCCAGGCGGAGGTTAAACTGCTGAATGAACAAATCGCCGCCCTGCGCGCGCAACTGGCGCAGATCGCCACGGCGTTGGATGCGGCCGAAGCCAAAGACAAGGAAAATCAGGTTGTGATCGCCGATCTGGGCGCGCGGCTCAATCAGGCGCTGGCCGCCAAGGTGGAAGAACTGGCGCGTTATCGTTCGGAATTTTTTGGGCGCCTGCGCGAAGTGCTGGCCAACACGCCGGGTGTCCAGATTGAAGGCGACCGGTTTATTTTTCAGTCGGAAGTGCTGTTTCAATCGGGTTCAGCGGATATTGGCGAGGCAGGGCAGGAACAGTTGCGCAAAATTTCTGCGGCGCTGAACGCTATCGCGCCCAAAATTCCCGGCGAATTGAAGTGGGTGCTGCGCGTGGATGGCCACACCGATACGGTGCCAATTTTTACGGAGCGTTTCCGCTCCAACTGGGAACTGTCAAGCGCACGTGCATTATCGGTCGTGAATTATCTGACCGCGCAGGGTGTGCCGCCCAGCCATCTGGCCGCCGCAGGCTTTGGCCAGTTTCACCCGCTTGATCCCGCCAACACCGACGCCGCGCGCGCGCGTAACCGCCGGATCGAGTTGAAGCTGACGGAGCGGTGATTATAAATCCGTGTCATTGCGAGCGGCGTAGCCGCGCGGCAATGACACGGGGGCCTGATCCCTACCCCCGCAATTCGCCGCCGGTCGCCTTTTTTACAGCCTGAATAATCGCCTCGGCCGCCGCATCGATTTCCTTGTCGGTCAGGGTTTTTTCGCGTGGTTGCAGGGTAACGCTGATGGCCAGCGACTTGCGTCCCGCGCCGATGCGTTCACCCTCGTACAGATCGAACAGCGTCACGCCGGTAATTAATTCTGGCACCGCGCCTGCTGCGGCGCGCAGCACCTGATCGGCGGCAATTCCGCTATCGGCAATGAAGGCGAAATCCCGCGATACGGGCTGCAAATCCGATACGCGCAATGTTCCGCGTGACGCACTGCTGCGCACCTTGGGCAGCGGTATGGCGTCCAGCACAATCTCGAACGCCATTACCGGGCCGCGCATGTCCAGCGCACCCAGTATGGCCGGATGCACCTCGCCAAAAGTTGCCAGTGCATTTTTAGGCCCCAACCGGATCACGCCGGACCGTCCGGGATGATACCAATTGGGCGCATCCGCCGTAACGCGCAATTTGTCCATCGGCGCGCCAAGCTGTTCCAGCACCGCCCATGCGTCGGCCTTCACATCGAACACGTCGACGGCGCGTTCGGGCTGCGCCCAATGGCGCGGCAGGGTTTGCGCGCATCGGATGCCGCTAGCGCCTGTCGTCTGGTCCCCCGGAGCATCGCCCGCATATTGGGGGCCAACTTCGAATAGGGATATATCGGCATAGCCGCGATCAGCATTGCGTTTTGCCGCCGCCAGCAGGTTTGGCAAAAGGCTGGGGCGCATCACCGAAAGCTCGGTTGAAATCGGATTGGCCAGAGTCAGTTCGGGTACACCACCGCCAAACAGTTCCGCCATCCGTGTACTGAGGAATGACCAGGTCACCGCCTCCATCATGCCGCGCCCGGCCAGCAGCCGCTTGGTCCAGCGCACCCGGTTCTGGGCGGTGTTGACGGCAACGCCCGTGACCGGCTGCATGCGCGGCAGCGGCGTGGCGGGCAGCTTGTCAAAGCCGTTGATGCGGGCAATTTCTTCGACCAGATCGGACTCGCCATGTATGTCAGGCCGCCAGGATGGCGCGCGCACTCCCATGGGGCGGGTATCGGCCTCCACCGCAAAGCCCAGCGCGTCCAGAATGCGCACACATTCCGCATCGGCCACTTCCATGCCAGTGAGGGCGCGCACCCGTTCCGGGCGGAATTCAATGGCGTCCGGCAGGGCAGGGGCGGTGCCGGCTACCCGCACGTCACTGGCCACGCCGCCGCACAATTTGAGGATCATCCGCGTCGCCAGTTCCAGACCGGGCAGCACAAATTGCGGATCGACGCCGCGCTCAAAGCGGTAGCGCGCATCGCTGTCTATGCCATGGCGCCGTCCGGTCGCCGCAATGCGCAGCGGATCAAAATAAGCGGATTCAATAAATACATTCACGGTCGCATCGGTGCACCCGCTGGTCATGCCGCCAATGACGCCGCCAAATCCCAGCACGCCAGTGTCATCGGCAATCACGCAATCCGCCGCGTCCACCGCATATTCCCTGCCGTCCAGCGCATGCAGTTTTTCGCCCGCCCGCCCCAGGCGCGCATGAATTTGTCCGCGCAATGTATCAGCATCATACACATGCAATGGCCGTCCGCGATCCATGGAAATATAATTGGTAATGTCCACCAGCGCGGAGATGGAACGCAGACCCACGGCCTCCAGACGCTGACGCAGCCAGTCGGGGCTGGGGCCGTTTTTCACGCCGGTCACCAGCCTTCCTGCGAACATCGGACATGCAGGCGACGCCACACCCTCAAAATGCAGGCCGATATCCACCGTACACGGACCATTTCCCGGCATAGCCTCTACCGCGCCGGATTTCAGCATGCCCATGCCGCTGGCCGCCAGATCGCGCGCAATGCCATGCACGCCCAGGCAATCGGGGCGGTTCGGCGTAATTGACACATCGATCATCGGATCATTCAGCCCCATGACACCGGCAATTGGCGCGCCTATGGGCGCGTCCGGGGTCAATTCGATAATGCCTTCGTGATCGTCTGAAAGGCCAAGCTCGCTGGCCGAGCACAACATGCCATTGGAATCAACGCCGCGAATTTTGCTGGGTTTCAGCACCATGCCGTTGGACGGAATGGTGGCGCCGGTGGGCGCAAAAACCACGGCCAGGCCCGCGCGCGCATTGGGCGCGCCGCACACCACCTGTAACTGTTCGCGCCCTGTATCCACCATGCACAAGCGCAGCCGGTCCGCATTGGGATGCTGTTCTGCGGAAATTATTTTGGCAACGGTGAAAGACGCCAGCGCCGCCGCCCGGTCCTGCACCGCCTCAACTTCCAGTCCGATCGATGTCAGCCGTTCGGAAATCTCATACACGCTGGCTGTCGTGTCCAGATGTTCGCGCAGCCATAAAAGGGTGAATTTCATCGGCTCAGCCCCCCGGCAAGGCTTGGAATATCCAGCGCTGCAAAGCCGTAATGGCGCAGCCAGCGCAAATCGGCTTCAAAGAAATCGCGCAGATCGGGAATACCATATTTCAGCATGGCCAGCCGGTCGATGCCCATGCCAAACGCAAAGCCCTGATATTTTTCCGGGTCGATGCCGCCATGGCGCAGCACCCTTGGATGCACCATGCCGCAGCCCAGAATTTCCAGCCAGTCGTCCCCCTCGCCAATGCGCAATTCACCGCCGCTGCGGCGGCAGCCAATGTCCACTTCGGCGCTGGGTTCGGTGAACGGAAAATGGCTGGGGCGAAACCGCATGCGTACGTTATCGACTTCAAAAAACGCCTTGCAGAATTCGATCAGACAGCCTTTCAGATGGCCCATATGCGCGGTTTCATCAATCACTAGCCCTTCGACCTGATGGAACATCGGCGTATGGGTCATGTCGCTGTCACAGCGATAGGCGCGCCCCGGCGCGATGATGCGCAGCGGCGGCTTTGATTTTTCCATGGTGCGGATCTGCACCGGCGAGGTATGGGTGCGCAGCAACAGCTGTTCGCCACCCGGTTTTTCGTTGAAATAAAATGTGTCGTGCATCTGGCGCGCCGGATGTTCTGGCGGAATATTCAGCGCGGTAAAATTATAAAAATCACTTTCGATGTCCGGCCCTTCGGCGACGGAAAAACCCATATCGCCAAAAATGGCGATCACTTCATCAATCACCTGACTGACCGGATGAATGGCGCCGCGTATTTCCGGGCGCGCGGGCAGCGTCACATCAATGCGTTCTTGCGCCAGGCGCGCATCCAGCGCTTGCGCATGCAGCGCCTGCGAACGCGCGGCGATGGCGGCGGTCAACTGGTCCTTGGCGCCATTAAGTGCGGGGCCCATGAGTTTGCGTTCATCCGCGCTCATGGCGCCGAGGCCTTTCATCAACTCGGTCAGCGTGCCTTTTTTCCCCAATATGGCGATACGCACAGATTCCAGCGCGGCCATGTCACCGGCTTCAGAAACGGCTTGCAGCATTTCGCGCGTTTGCGCTTCAATCGTGCTCATATATTGACCTCAAGCAAAAAGAAAAGGGAGCCATCAATCCGGGCTCCCTTTCAAACTTAGCATAGTATTCGAGGAGCCTGTAAGGCTCCGGTAAATCAACCCAGCGCTTTGCGCGCCGTTTCCACCAGAGCTTTGAAGGCCTCAGGCTCCCGGATGGCGAGATCGGCAAGCACCTTGCGATCCACCTCAACACCCGCAAGCGTGAGGCCGTTGATAAATCGCCCATAGGTCAGGCCATGTTCGCGCACACCGGCATTGATGCGCTGAATCCACAAGGCGCGGAACTGGCGCTTGCGCTGGCGCCGGTCACGATAGGCATACAGCATCGAGCGTTCGACCGCCTGCACGGCGGCGCGGAACACATTTTTGCGCCGGCCGTAATAGCCGGTAGCGGCGTCTGTTATCTTTTTATGCCGGGCATGGGCGGTGACGCCCCGTTTTACGCGAGCCATGTCAGTATCCCTTAACCGTTAGGCATGAAGTATTTTTTGACCCGCTTTGCATCGGGCTCACTCAACAGAGTTGTACCCCGCAATTTGCGGATCTGGCTGTTGGAGCGCTTGATCATGCCGTGCCGTTTACCGGCCTGGCCACGGCTCACCTTGCCACTGGCGGTTAAGTGGAAACGCTTTTTGGCGCCACTTTTGGTCTTCATCTTGGGCATTTTCTTCTCACTTTCCAGCGCGTAACGCGCTTAACCAATTGTCGAAACTAAAAGGGTCGCCACGGCATGCCCACCAGGCCGGACCACCCAAAAGAAGGGGGTTTTAACTGAGCTAAGGGAAAAATACAAGCACCGATATGGCGGCGCGCATTAGCAAAAACCTACTTGATCTTGGTTTCCTTGAATTCCACATGCTTGCGCGCAACCGGGTCATATTTTTTGACCAGCATCTTTTCGGTCTTGGTGCGCGAGTTCTTTTTGGTCACATAGAAAAAGCCCGTGCCCGCAGTGCTTTCCAGTTTAATCTTGATGGTGGCTGTTTTGGCCATAGTGCGGCGCTCCAGGTAACGTGATCAGGGTTCTAAAGAGGCCGCACATTAGCGTTCATGCCGCTTTTGTCAAGTAAAGTTGGGCTAATGATCCTCCCGAAGGCGGGTTTTACCCTTAAAATAGTAAAATGGGATGGGCAGTTCAGCGGCCCGTGCGGTGGGCAGGGTCAGGCGTTTTTCCGCTTCGTCCAGCATCAGCAGGGTAATCCCCTGTAATTCCAGCTTTTTTGCCTCGGAAATGGGCAGCCAGTGGATTTCCAGCAATTCACCCGACGCATTGGAGGTGTCGTGCAGATCGCCATGAATATGCTCGGCCTCCACCATGAAAAACCGCGCGTCAAAGCGTTTTGGCTGGAACGAAGGGGTAATCGCGCGGCCAATATAATCCACAATATCCAGGGCGGGCGCGACGCCATAACTGCAAAAATCCGACCAGACCTTTTCGCGGCTTTTAATGGGCGGGGCGTCCTTGCGGCCGATCAGCAGGCCGGTTTCCTCGAATGTCTCGCGGATCGCCGCCATGCCTAGGGCGCGCGCCTGATTGGGGGTGCAGCTTGTGGTCAGACGGGCTTCCACTTCCGGGCGTAGGCCGGCATGGGGGCGCGCATGCAGATCGCTCCGGTCCACCCGTCCGCCGGGAAACACGAATTTACCGGGCAGGAATTTGTGTCCCGCGCTGCGCCGCCCCATCAGCACTTGCGGTTGGGACTGGTCGCGGCGCACAATGATCAGTGTCGACGCCTGCTTGGGGCGCACCGCGCGGCCGGTTCTTACCCGGTCGGCGGGCGGATGATAATCAGGTTTTTCTGGCTGTGACATGATTGGACTTCCGGTTAATAAGGGGCGTTCTGTTATGCATGCAACGGGGGTTGAGAGCAACAAGCCGATTTTGGGTCCTTGCTGGCTTATGGGACCGGCGCGGCGCGGCCTGATTCCGACGCGGCATTGCTGTTAGTGTCTTCGGTATTTCTGTTCCGCGAAAAAACCAAAAGCCTGGAAGTGTTTGGCGTTCTGCTGGTGGTCGCGGGGATAGCGCTGTTGCTTCTTGCCCGCTAACGCACCGCGACGGCCGTTGCGGGCTCCTCGGCCAGAAACCGGACGAAGCGGTTGTGGCCGTCCACAAGAATGACCTTGGGCGCGATGGGTTGGGCGCATAGCTCGAACCCCATGATGATGATCTGTTCGCCCTGACCGATCAGATGCGCCGCCGCGCCGTTCATGCACATGGCGCCCGATCCGCGTTCGCCCGCGATGATATAGGTTTCCAGCCGCGCGCCGCTGGTATTGCTAACGATCAGAACCCGTTCGCCCACCCACAGGCCCACCAGGTCCAGCAGGTCTTCGTCAATCGTGATGCTGCCGACATAGGCCAGATTGGCCTCGCTCACCGTGGCGTTGTGGATTTTGGAACGCATCAGCCAGCGCATGATGAAAACCCTATATTCTGGAGTGTAACCGTTGCACACATAAACACGGCATAAGGGCCGGACAAGGTGGGTTATATCCTGAAAATGAAAATAAAATCCAGCGCGGCTTTGGTTTACCCCGCCACCCCCAGCGCCTCTGCCGCCGCCTTGGCCCATTTATAGTCGGCCTTGCCATTGGGGGCGCGTTTGACCTCGGGCACGATGATGACATGTTTGGGCAGTTTGTAGCCTGCGATATGTTTGCGGGCTTCTTCGATTACTGCACGTTCGTCGACGCTTCGGCCCGCCTTGGCGCTGGCGACGGCTGTGACTTTTTCGCCGAAACGGTCGTCCTTGACGCCCACCACCAGACAGTCATAGACGGACGCATGGCGCTTAACCGCTTCCTCGACTTCTTCTGGAAAGATTTTTTCGCCGCCGCTATTGATGCAGGCCGAACCGCGGCCCTGTAATTTGATGGAGCCATCGGCCTCGACCGTGGCGAAATCACCGGGGAAGCTGTAGCGCACCCCCCTGATAGTGCGGAAGGTTTTTGCGGATTTTTCCGGATCCTTGAAATAGCCCACAGGCACCATGCCGCCCGCCGCGATCATGCCGCTTTCGCCAGAGCCGGGTTTTACTTCTTCGTCTTTGTCATTGAACACTTTGGTGGTGTCGCTCATCTGGAATTTGGCAGTGGCGCTTTGGGTCGTGCGGGTGGTCAGCGAGCGGCCCATGGAGCCTTCGGTCGAGCCCATGGCGTCGATCAGGAACATGTCCTTGTGTTTCAGCATCTGCTGTTTGACTTCCGCAGTCCACATCACGCCGGATGAAATCACCAGGCTCAATGATGCAATATCATAGGGCTTGCCTGCGGCGGCGGCGGCGTCCAGCGCATTCGACAGCGGCTTGGCGAAGGCGTCACCGACGATGATCAGGTCTGTAACCTTATGCTGCTCCACCTGGCGCCACAGAAAGTCCGGATCGAAATTAATATTGGGAATGGTGACGACGCAGCCGCCAATCATCAGCGGCGCAAACGCCCCCACCCAGATGCCGGTGCCATGCATCAGCGGACAGGCCGGGATGCTGACTGGCAGCGCGTCCGCGCCTTCCAGCTTGCGGATCGTGGCGATCATTTCTTCTTTGCTGGCCGGGCGCGGCAGGCCGCGAAAATCATAGCCCATCATCAGGCCAAAACAATGATCGCCCTGACGGTACATCACGCCCTTCGGCATGCCGGTAGTGCCGCCGGTATAGAGCATGTAGATATCGTCTTCGGACCGTTCGATGCGCGGCATCGGGTTGCTGCTGGCCAGAAACTTTTCATATTCAATCGCGCCGTTGATGATGGGGGATTGCCCATCATCAACCTGGATCAGAAGTTTCAGTTTCGGCAGTTTTTTGGCGACATTGGCGATGCGTTCCGCCAGACGGCCATGGAACAGCACGGCCTCGGCGTCGGAATTATCCAGCAGATAAATCAGCTCTTCTTCCAGATAGCGGTAATTCACATTAATAGGCGAGGCGCGCATTTTGAACGAGGCGAAATGCGCCTCCATATATTCGTTGGAATTATACAGATAATGGCCAATTTTCGAATCCGCCTTCAGACCCGCTTTGGCAAAGGCGCCTGCCAGTTTGGCGGCGCGCAGATCAAATTCCGCCCAGGTCCGGCGATTGCTGCCATGCACCAGCGCAGGGCGGTTCGGCACTGTGTCGGCGATGATTTCCATGACAGTGGCGTAGTGATATTGCATCTGGCTTCTTCCCGTTCGTAACATTCTTGTTTGCTGGTATTATGCCTCAAATTCCTTATCAGGAATAGAGGCCAGTTGCGCTGCCAGGGCTAAGTCTTCCTGTTGGTTAATATTGAAAAACGGGTCAAAGGGTAGCACCTGATATTCGGCAAGGGCCACCCCGTGGCGCGCGGTCCAGACGTCAACCTTGCGCATATTTTCCCGTGTCATGGCATGGCGCAGATCGTCCGCCAGCGCCACGGGCCACAGGCCAAACACCGGATGGGCGCGCCCGCCCGAAGCCGCACAGGCCAATGGCAATTGTTTTTCCTGAGCGGCGCGGATCAGGCGCGCAACAAGATCCATTGGAAAAAACGGCGTGTCACTGGCAAAGCTGACCACATGGGTGCAGTGCGGGCGTTCTGCCCGCGCCCATTCCAGTACGCTGAGAATTCCCGCCAGCGGTCCCGCATAGCCTTCAATTGAATCAGGAATAATTGGCAGATCAATACCGGAAAAGCGTGTTACATCGCCATTGGTGTTTAAGAGAAGCTCATCCACCTGCGGACGGGCGCGGGCGATAGCGCGGTCCAGCAAGCTCTGGCCGCCCAGCAGGCGCAGGCATTTGTCGCCGCCCCCCATCCGGGCGGATTGTCCCCCCGCCAGCAATACGCCGATTATCGTCGTCACCTGCGTCATTCCCATTACATCAATGAAATCCAGGGTATAATGCAACGTAATACATTTGCATTGCGTTGCCCAAAATCTATGATTAGCATTTATACTAAAGCAAATATATGCAAGGACAAGGCTGCCGCTCGCGCAGGCTTGTCCTTGCTGAACCCTGTGAGGAGGGAACAGCCCATGGCCAATGTTGATATTCATATTAAAGGCGGAACCGTTGTTGATGGCGCGCGTACACCGCGTTACAAGGCCGATGTCTGGGTAAAGGGCGGTAAGGTTCTGCAAATCGGCGGCGCATCTCCCGGCGCTGCGAAGCAGACCATCGAAGCCGACGGGCTGATCGTCGCGCCGGGCTTCGTTGATCTGCATACGCACTATGACGCGCAAATCCGCTGGGATCCCTATTGCTCAATTTCCGGCTGGCACGGCGTGACCTCGGTGGTGCTGGGCAATTGCGGCTTTGGCTTTGTGCCGGTGCGGCCCGCAGAACGCGAACGTTCCATGCTGATGATGACACGCACCGAAGCCATCCCGTTTGAATCGATGAAAGCGGGCATGCATTGGGATTGGGAAACCATTCCCGAATATATGGATTCGCTGGAACGCGCGCCAAAGGGCGTGAACTGCATTCAGTATCTGCCGACCTCATCGCTGATGGTCTATGTGATGGGGCTGGAAGCGGCAAAAACCCGCCCGGCGACGGAAGCTGAAAAGCTTGAGATGAAGCGTTTGCTGCATGAAGGCATGGATGCGGGCCTGTGCGGTTTCTCGCTGCAACGGCTGGGCCGCAATTCGGCGCAGGCGGATTATGACGGAACGCCGATGGTCACGGACACCATGTGCGATGACGACATTCTGAATCTGGCCGAGGTGCTGCGCGAACGCGGCGAAGGCTTCATCCAGATCACGCAATCCACCGGCAAGATCAAGGACGATCTCGCTTTCCTGGAGAGACTGGCAGAGACAGCCCAGCGCCCGGTATTGCATAACGCCATCGCGCCGTCGCGCAAGGATCCCAAAGTGCATCAGCGCAGCCTGGCCTGGCTGGAGAAAGTGCGCGCCAAAGGCCTGCCGATCTACGGCCAGACCGCGACCGTGCGTACTGGTTTTGCCTATACTCTGGAAAACTGGAACCTGTATGACAGCAGCCGGGCCTGGCGCAAAGTCACCACGGGCACCTTCGAGGAAAAGCTCGCCAAGATGAAAGACCCCTCTTTGCGCGATGCCCTGAAAGCGGAGTTTGACAGCGCCAACCGCAAGCTGGAGATCATACAGGCAGGCATTGGCGGTCCGATCCGTAACCTGATAGTGCAAGACGTGAACGGGGTGGCCGAACTGGAAAAATATATCGGCAAATCTCTCAGCCAGATCGGCGCCGAAGAAGACAAGCATCCGATCGACGTCATGCTTGATCTCTCGGTTGCGGGCGATCTGAAGGTTGAATTCCTTGGCCCCAATCGCGGCTTCAACGCGGACTTCATGGCCGAGATGACCACCGCCTCGGAATACACCTTCCCTGGCGTATCAGACGGCGGCGCGCACACCAAATTCTTCACCGGCGGCGCGTTCACCACTGATTTTCTCAGTTGGCTGGTGCGTGACGAGAGCAAGATCACTCTGGAAGAAGCGCATTACCGCTTGTCCTCGCTGCCTGCGAAAGCAGCGGGCTTTGTCGATCGCGGCGAATTGAAGCCGGGCCTTGCAGCGGACATCGTGGTCTATGGGTTGAATGAGCTTGCCGCTGAACCCGAATGGGTTGGTGAAATCGTGCATGATTTTCCCGCCAACGAATGGCGCCGGGTAAAGCACGCCAAGGGCTATCACGCGATTATCGTCAATGGCGAGACCACGTTCGTCAATGGCGAATGTACAGGGGCGACGCCCGGCAGGCTGCTGCGGCAGGGCCGCGGCTAGCCGGTTTATCTGAATGCGTGAACGCGACGGCGGCTTTCGGGCCGCCGTTTTCGTTTCCGGCGGAGTCTGGCTCATGTTTTTGCAGACCCTTACCCCGAAGGATTTGGGTGCAGTGCAATAATCAGGCGCTTGGCAGCAGTTAAATGTGCCGCCGATTACGTCGTAACTACTTGATATTTAATTTAACTTCTTGCGTGCCGGGCAGATTAGCCGGCCCATTAGCTGAAGCTGTTACGCTTTTGCAGTACATATGCACAATGGTGATGAAAGATTTGCTTTTACGGGAATCTATGATTAGCATTTACGCTACAGTAAATCAGCGCAAGGGCGTTGAGTAATTTATTGCACCAGCCAGACCCTTGCCGAACCCTGTGAGGAGGGAACACCATGGCTAATGTTGATATTCATATTAAAGGCGGCACGGTTGTCGACGGCGCGCGCACGCCGCGTTACCAGGCCGATGTCTGGATCAAGGATGGCAAGATTTTTCAGATCGGCGGGACATCCCCCGGCGCGGCAAAACAGACCATTGACGCTGACGGACTGATCGTCGCGCCCGGCTTCGTTGATCTGCACACGCATTATGATGCGCAAATCCGCTGGGATCCCTACTGCTCGATTTCCGGCTGGCACGGCGTGACCTCGGTGGTGCTGGGCAATTGCGGTTTTGGCTTTGCACCGGTGAAGCCGGCCGAGCGTGAACGCGCCATGCTGATGATGACGCGCACCGAAGCGATCCCGATGGAATCCATGCGCCAGGGCATGACCTGGGATTGGGAAACCATTCCCGAATATCTTGATTCACTGGAACGCACCCCCAAAGGCGTGAACTGCATCCAGTATCTGCCGACCACATCGCTGATGGTCTATGTCATGGGTCTGGAGGCGGCGAAAACCCGCCCGGCGACCGATGCTGAAAAAGCCGAGATGAAGCGCCTGCTGCATGAAGGCATGGATGCGGGCCTGTGTGGTTTCTCGCTGCAACGGCTTGGCAAGGATTCCGTGCAGGCGGATTATGATGGCGGCCCAATGGTCACCGACACCATGTGCGATGACGACATTCTTAATCTGGCCGAAGTGCTGCGTGAACGCGGCGATGGCTTTATCCAGATCACGCAATCCACCGGCAATATCAAGGGTGATCTTGCCTTCCTGGAGAAACTTGCCGAAACCGCGCAACGCCCCGTTTTGCATAATGTGATCGTGCCGTCGCGCAAAGACCCCAAGGTGCACAAGCGCAGTCTCGACTGGCTGGCGCGGATGCGTGACAAGGGCCTACCCATGTATGGCCAGACCGGGACCGTTCGCTCTGGCTTTGCCTATACGCTGGAAAACTGGAACCTGTATGACGCCAGCCCCGCCTGGCGCGCGGTCACCACAGGTACGTTTGAAGAAAAGCTGGCCAAGATGAAAGACCCGGCGCTGCGCAAAGACCTGAAGGGCGAATATGAAAGCGCTAACCGCAAGCTTGAAATCATTCAGGCGGGCGTCGGCGGCCCGGTGCGCACCCTGATTGTGCAGGGCGTGAACAATGTTCCCGAACTGGAAAAATATGTTGGCAAATCACTGGGCGACATCGCCACGGAAGAAAACCGGCACCCCATTGACGTAATGCTGGATATGTCGGTACAGGGCGATCTGAAGGTCGAATTCCTGGGTCCCAATCGTGGCTTCAACGCCGACTTCATGGCCGAGATGATCCTGGATTCCGAATACACTTTCCCCGGTGTGTCGGATGGCGGCGCGCACACCAAATTCTTCACCGGTGGCGCGTTCACCACGGACTTTATCAGTTGGCTGGTGCGTGATGAAAGCAAGATCACCCTGGAAGAGGCGCATTACCGCCTGTCCTCGCTGCCGGCAAAAGCCGCGGGCTTTGTGGACCGGGGCGAACTGAAAGTGGGCCTTGCCGCCGACGTGGTGGTCTATGGGCTGAACGAACTGGCGATGGAGCCGGAATGGATCGGCGAAATCGTGCATGATTTCCCCGGCAATGAATGGCGCCGCGTCCAGCATGCCAAGGGCTATCACGCCATTATCGTCAATGGCGAAGCCACCTTCGTCAATGGCGAATGCACCGGCGCCACACCGGGCAAACTGTTGCGGCAGGGCCGGGGGTAATAGCTCTGGTCTTTAACGCCTTCTGGCGTTAAATAAAATTTTAGGGTGGCCTCGTCTGAATGATGGGGTCGCCCTTTTGTTTTGAGCGATAATTTTATGCGCGTGATCATGGCAGATGACGCAGTGGGCGATTGCATCAAAAAAAATCGCACCCAAATAAATTTGAATGCGATTTAATGAACCAGTTGGCTACCGATACGTTGGCTACCGATACAAGGGCCTGTTGCAGGCCCCGGCAATTTACTCGGCGGCGATCGTCAAAGGCTTGCTGAACATATTGATTTCTTTCAGCAGCTTGATGCCCTCTTCGGCGATTTCGTCGCCAACCATCTTGTCGCCCTCGGCATGCAGCTCTTTCATATCCACATAGGCGGCGTAGTATGGCGCGGTGCGCTCGGTGATGATGCCGGCCTTGACCAGCGTTTTGATCAGCACACGGAAAATATTGGTGCTTTCCTGCATTTGCGCGCGGCGGAAATCATCGGTGAAGGCCTCGATCATGGCGCCCTGCACAAATTTCCAGTCCAGGCCAACCTCGGCGTATATATGCTGTTTCTGTTCGGGATCGCTGAGGTTCAGCAACAGGGCGTTGAACACTTCCTTGGCCCAGTCTTCGATCGCGTCACGTTCCTGTGCGCTGACGAAAGGAATGGTTTTATCGGCCCAGATTTTGCCGAATTTGTGATGAAAGGCTTCATCCGTCATGGTCAGTTGCATCAGGCGCACCAGCACCGGATCATTGGCATATTGGAAATAGGACGCAAACACGCCCATCGCCAGGCCTTCCAGAACCATCTGTAGACCGACGATTTTTTTCCATACCAGCGGGCTGCCAACCAGTTCGACCAGCAGATTGCGCAAAAACCCGCCAACCGGCTCAGGCTTGCCAAAACGCGATTTGATATATTGCGTAAAGCCGGTGACGTGGCGGGCTTCTTCGCGGCACTGATTGGCGGCATATTCCTGCGCGCCCGGATCCAGCATGATGTGGCACAGGCTGGCCGACATGTTCAGCGCACCCTGCTCGCCATGCAAAATCACCGAAATCTGGTAATGCTGCAAGCGGTTGGCAAGATAAATTTTCTGGCTTTCGCTCAACCCGTCAACGGCGGATGTTTGCAGTTCCGCCGAAAGTTTCGGGTTTACCAGATACTGGCTTTTCAGATCGTACGGCGTGCTGAAATCGATATAGCGGGTATCCAGCGGATCCCAGAAATGGTCATGGGTTGCCGCAATGATCTTGTCGAATGCTGGCGAACGCCTGCCATAACGATCCGGATCAAGCATTGCGGGAAAATCATCGGCGCTTACGGTTTGAAAGGTCTCATCCATGCGGCTCATCTCACTCTCCAGGTTTGTTGCGAGCGCCGTTTTGTGACGGTCGCCTATATCATCGATGCGTGGGTTGTATATAACTGACAATTTTGTCCATGTCAATGTCAAAACATGACGATATCGTCATGTTTGTGTGGAAAATGGAATTATTTACTTGCTTTGCCCGTAAGACAGTAATCTAATTGACAAAATACATATTTGGTTTGGTGGCGCGCTGCGAACCCGCAGTTGCGGCCATAAGAAGAAGTCCACCGGAGCGGCCAAAGCATGGCGCGCCTAAAGGGAGAAAACATCACATGTCTGAATTTGATACACTGATCAAAAGCGGCACGATATTCGATGGTACGCGCACACCGCGCTTTGTAGGCGATATCGCCATCAAGGACGGGCTGATCGCGAGGATCGACCGCACCGGCGCCATCAGCGCCAACCGCGCCGCAAAGATCATTGACGCCAAGGGCCTGAATGTCGCGCCGGGCTTCGTTGATCTGCATACGCACTATGATGCGCAGCTGATGTGGGATCCGTATCTCACCACCTCAAGCTGGCATGGGGTAACCTCGGTCGCCATCGGCAATTGCGGTTTCGGCTTTGCGCCGGTGAAGCCAGCCGAGCGGGAGCGCGCCATGCTGACCATGGAACGGGTTGAGGCCATTCCGCTGGCCACCATGAAGGCGGGCATTAATTGGAGTTGGGAAACCTTCCCGGAATGGCTCGACAATCTGGAGCGCAGCCCCAAGGGCATCAATGTGCTCAGCTTCGTGCCGATCGGGCCGCTGATGGTCTATGTGATGGGCCAGGAAGACAGCAAATTGCGTGAGCCGACAACAGCGGAACTGGCCGAAATGTGCCGGTTGCTGGAACTGTCGCTGGAAGCGGGCGGCTGCGGCTGGTCGGCGCAGCGTCTGGGCGATGGCTACACCTCGGTGCAGCGCGATTATGACGGCACGCCGATGGCGACCGATCTGATGTCAGACGAAACCTGTTTTGCATTTGCGGAAGTGCTGCGCCGCCGTGGCGAAGGCTTTATTCAGCTGACCCAGGCCAAGGCGGACTTCAAGGCCGATCTGACCTTTACCGAAAAGCTGGCCGAAGTGGCGCAGCGCCCGATTCTGTTCAATGCGGTGCAGATCAATAACCGCCACCCGCATCAGCATCGCCGTTTGCTCGATTGGGGCAAGCGCATGCAGGAAAAGGGTCTGCAAATCTGGCTGCAGGGCATTACCACTGCGAACGACATGCGCTTTACGTTCGAAGATTTCAATCTGTTCGACGGAGATCCGGCATGGCGCGAAGTAACGCTGGGCACGGTGGCCGAACGCGCGCAAAAAATGCGCAATCCGGAATATCTCGCGGCGCTTCGCGAAACCTATGACCATGGCAGTGCGCCATTGGTGTCCGGCCCCATCGCGGGCCTGTATATCGAACGCACCGTCAAGCCCGAGAACAAAAAGTATGAAGGCATGACCGTCGCCGAACTGGGCACAATGCGCTCCAAACATCCGATTGATGCGCTGATGGAACTGGTGACCGATGAAAATCTGGCGACCGTGATTTATATTCCACCGTTTAACAAGGACGTGGACTATATGCAGGAACTGCTGGATTCGCCCTATATCATTCCGGGCGTTTCCGATGGCGGCGCGCATACCAAATTCCTCAGCTTTGGCCGCTATCCCACCGAACTGCTGACCGATGAAGTGCGCAAGGGCATGATCACCCTGGAAGAAGCCCATTACCGTCTGTCGGCAATGCCCGCCATCTGCGCGGGCTTTGTGGATCGCGGCACCCTGGTGGAGGGTGCGCCCGCGGATATTGTCATCTATGATTATGACAATCTGAAACTGCTGCCGTCGGAAGTCGTCCATGATCTGCCGGGCGATGAATGGCGCCGGGTGGAAAAGGCGCAGGGCTATCGTCATATTCTGATCAATGGCATAGAGACCTTCACCAATGATGTCTGCACCGGCGCGATCCCTGGCAAGCTGCTGCGCCACGGCCTGACCGAAGGCCGCTCGCGGCTTGTGGCGGCCCAGTAAAACCTGTCCCAATTGTATGGAGGGCGCTCGAAAGAGCGCCCTTTTTTATGACCTGACCGGGCTGTTCGGGGTTCCATATAGACTATGGTTATGCGGGGCGGATTTCGGCATTATACAGGCCGATTCGCACTTTTCGCGCAGCATGAGGGTAAAAGGTGGCTAACGCGCTATATTACGGCGATAATTTGCGTGTGCTGCGCGAAAGCATCGCCAGCGAATCGGTCGATCTTATTTACCTCGACCCGCCGTTTAATTCACAGGCCAACTATAATGTCCTGTTCAAATCGCCGGCCGGAAAATCCGCCGAGGCGCAGATCGAAGCGTTTGAGGACACTTGGCACTGGTGCGGAGAATCCGAGCACGCTTTTGACGAAGTTCTGAATTCCGCCAACACCCATGCCGCCGAAATGTTGCGCGCCATGCGCAGCTTTCTGGGCGAGAACGACATGATGGCCTATCTCGCCATGATGGCGGTGCGGTTGCAGGAACTGCACCGTGTGCTAAAGCCAACCGGCTCGCTGTATCTGCACTGCGACCCGACTGCGAGCCATTATCTCAAGCTGTTGCTGGATGCAGTGTTTGGCAAAAAGAGTTTTCGCAATGAGATAACGTGGAAGCGGACAACGGCCCACAGTGACACAGGTCGCTACGGTCGAAATACAGACATCATTTTCTTTTATACCAAGACAGAGAAGTACACATGGAACAAGGTGTTTCGGGGTTATGACGAAAAATACCTGAAGCGGTTTCGATTCAAAGATGCAGATGGCCGGATGTGGATGGACGACAATCTTACGGCAAAAGGGCTATCCGGTGGAGGCTACGATTATGAATATAAAGGTTATCGTTCCTATTGGCGGTGTCCGCGTACAACAATGGAACAGCATGATCGCGAAGGCCGCTTGCACTTCACGAAAAAAGGCGGAATACGGCTTAAACGCTATCTCGACGTAGCAGAAGGCATCGCTTTGCAAGCCTTGTGGGAGGATATCCCGCCAATAAACTCCCAAGCCCAAGAACGCCTTGGCTACCCCACGCAAAAACCTCTCGCTCTGCTTGAGCGCATTATCAGTGTATCCAGCAACGAAGGCGATGTGGTGCTGGATCCGTTTTGCGGCTGTGGCACTGCGGTGCATGCCGCGCAAAAATTGGGCCGCAAATGGATCGGCATCGATATTACCTGTCTTGCCATCGGCCTGATCGAACGGCGGCTGCGGGACGCCTTTCCCGGCATCGCGTTCGATGTGCATGGCACGCCGAAAACCTTGCAGGATGCCGTCGATCTGGCGGAACGTGACAAATACCAGTTCCAGTGGTGGGCGGCGAGCGCCGTTGGCGCGCGTCCCTATGCCGGAAAGAAGAAAGGCGCTGACGGCGGCATTGACGGCATCCTGTTTTTCAAATCCGGGGCCAAAACCACTGAAAGCGCGATCATATCCGTCAAGGGCGGCAATAATGTCGGCGTTGGCGCGGTGCGCGATCTGCATTCGGTGATCGAGCGTGAGAAAGCGGCTATCGGCGTACTGATTACCGCCGTGCCGCCGACCCGCGCCATGCAAAAAGAAGCCGCCGCTGTTGGATTGTTCGATTGCGGTCTTGAAGAAAAATTTCCGCGCCTGCAAATCATCACGCTGGCTGAATTGTTTCAGGGCAAGCACCCGCGCATCCCTCTGGTCGATACCGCCGCCACCTTCCGCACCGCCGCGCGCGAGGACACTAGCATGTCCAGACAAAGTAAGCTGGATTTATAACTGTAGCGCCGCGCGCTTTGCTGTTGCTTGAGAACAATCCGTCAAGACTGTACATTTGGATTCTGTCCCTGATCGAAAGAACGCTCTCAATGCCCACATCCATTCCCCAAACCATGCGCGCCATCGCGATTACTCAACCAGGTGGCCCCGAAGTCTTGCAGCCAGTCACGCTGGCGACCCCTACCCCCGGCGCTGGCGAAGTGCTGATCGAAGTTGCGGCGGCGGGCGTTAACCGCCCCGATGTGGTGCAGCGTCAGGGTTTCTATGCCCCGCCTCCCGGCGCGCCGGATACGCCGGGGCTGGAGGTGGCGGGGACCATCGTGCAACTGGGGGCGGGCGTCACTGGCTGGTCGCTGGGGGATAAGGTCTGCGCGCTGGTGGCGGGGGGTGGCTATGCGCACTATTGTGTGGCCCCCGCGGTGCAATGCCTGCCAGTCCCGGCGGGCATGGACATGATCGCAGCGGCGGCCATCCCGGAGACGTTTTTCACGGTCTGGACCAATCTGTTTGATGGCGGGCATTTGCAGGCCGGGGAAAGCCTGCTGGTGCATGGCGGCAGCAGCGGCATTGGGACCACAGCCATTCAAATCGCCAAAGCCTTTGGCGCGCGGGTATTCGCCACGGCGGGAAGTGATGACAAATGCGCCGTTTGCATCCAATTGGGCGCCGAACGGGCGATAAACTACCGCAACGAGGATTTCGTGGCCGTTATCAAGGAGTTAACCGGCGGGGCAGGGGTCGATGTGATCCTTGATATGGTCGGCGGGGCCTATGTGGAGAGAAATATCAGCAGCCTGGCCATGGGCGGGCGGCTGGTGAACATCGCCTTTCTGGAAGGCTCCAGGGTCAGCCTGAACCTGATGCCGGTCATGCTGAAGCGGCTGATCCTGACCGGTTCTACGCTCAGGCCCCGCAGCATTGCGGAAAAGGCGTTAATCGCCAATGCCTTGCGCGAAAAGGTATGGCCGCTTCTGGCGGGGGGGAAGCTCCAGCCCGTAATTGATTCGACCTATGCGCTGGAGGATGCGACTGCGGCCCATGCCCGGATGGAAAGCAGCGCGCATATCGGTAAACTGGTGCTCACGCTTTAGTTTGGCGGTACGGCTTTATCTTATCCCTTCAATAGCCTATATATGCGGCATACCCCCATTGCAAGGTTCCCTCAGTCACGTTTGCTGAACGGACTTGCTATTGTGAATTATGGAGAAGTGAGATGGCGCGACCGCTGATGCCCAAGGCTACGGCCGTTTGGCTCGTGGATAATACCTCGCTCAGCTTTGAGCAAATTGCAGAATTCTGCGAATTGCATCTGCTGGAGGTTTCAGGCATTGCGGACGGCGAGGTTGCCATTGGCGTCAAGGGGCTGGATCCGGTAACCGCAAGCCAGTTGACCCGCGAGGAAATCGCCCGCTGTGAGGCCGATCCTACGGCGCGTCTGCATCTTCGCACCAGCAGCCATCCCGAAACGGCCAAGCGTTCCAAGGGGGCGCGCTATACGCCGGTATCACGGCGTCAGGACCGGCCAGACGCCATTGCCTGGCTGTTGCGTCATCACCCGGAGCTCAGCGACAGCCAGATTGGTAAACTGGTTGGAACCACCAAGGCGACGATACAATCGGTACGCGACCGCAGCCATTGGAACCAGGCAAATCTGAAACCGGTTGATCCGGTCAGCCTTGGCCTCAGCACGCAAATTGAACTTGATACACAAGTGCGGATTGCGGGAGAACGCGCGGCTAAAGCCAAAGCCAGGCTCAAGAAAGATGAAGTAGCAGGTGAAACTTTGCGGCCGGTGGAGGAAAGCACTTCCACTCTTGCGGGTGCGGCCTTCTCCACGGAGTGGGACGATTCCGAGTAGGGTTGCGCGTTAGCTAATGCGAGCTTATACGCGCTCTTCGCCTCCTTGGATCAGGTTACAAAACTTTTACGTTCAATAGATGCCACTTCGAATACGCCCGCTTCAAACTACCCTGTTAGCTTACGCCGCCATCGTGCGGTTGATTTCATCAACCAGTTCACGCAGATGGAATGGTTTGGACAGCACCTTTGCCCCTTCCGGCGCATCGCTGCGCGGATTAAGCGCCACCGCCGCAAATCCGGTAATGAACACGACTTTCAGTTCAGGTTGCGCCGCAACGGCGCGGCGGGCCAGTTCGATGCCATCCATTTCCGGCATGACAATATCCGTCACCAGCAGGTCGTAGATTCCGGTCTCCAGATAAGGCAGGGCATGATCGCCACGCATGACCGATGTCACCTCGTGACCCGCCTTGGTCAGTGACCGCGCCAGAAAACGGCACAGGGATTCATCGTCTTCCGCCAGTAAAATAATAGCCATTTAGGTTAACCTTCCTGCTCCTATGGGTGTTTTGCGCTGATACGATGGCCTGAATCGAGAGACCGCCTTCGTTTTGGTAAATCACACGCCATTATGGCCCTGAACGGTAAATATGGAATAAACGGTCAGTCTATCCAGCTTAATGTTACATTATGCTATTGGGACTGTTATTATCAGACTTGTATCCAGTGAGATGGATTGTTGCATGGACAGGGTGGATCCAATAACCGGTTCCGAAATTGAATGTGCCGAAGGTCCGCAGATGCGGACGGATGGAGATGCGCCTGGGCACTTTGCCGTGCTTGCGCCCGCGCGGCTTACCAGCCCGCTTGTTTTCAATTCTCCCCATAGCGGAACCATTTATCCTGATGATTTGCTTGCATCGACCAGACTAGACCGGATTGCCCTGCGCAGGTCAGAAGACAGTTTTGTCGATATGCTGTTTGGGGACGCCCCGCACTATGGCGCACCGTTGCTTAAGGCATTGTTTCCGCGTGCTTATCTGGATGTTAACAGAGAGGCGTTCGAACTGGATCCGGCGATGTTTGAGGATGCGCTGCCCGCGCATGTCAATACGCGCTCGCTCCGCGTTGCAGCGGGGTTTGGAACCATTGCCAGGGTCGTGGCCGAAGGCATGGTGATTTATCGTGAAAAAATGCCATTTTCCGAGGCCGAGCGCCGGGTGGCAGCGCTCTATCACCCCTATCACAGTGCCTTGTCTGAGCTGTTATCGGGCAGTTTACGGCGGTTTGGCTGTACCGTACTGATTGATTGCCATTCCATGCCCTCCCTGGGCGCGCCGTCGGTATCTGGCGGTCGGCGGTCGGCGGATATTATTCTGGGGGATCGTTATGGCACGTCCTGCGCCCCCCTGATTTCGCAGACGATAGAAGAGGTTTTGCGCGATCAGGGCTATCAGGTCGTGCGCAACAGCCCCTATGCGGGGGGCTATATCACGGATTGTTATGGCCGGCCGGGGCAGGGGCAGCATGCGGTGCAGATTGAAATTAACCGCGCCCTCTATATGGACGAGGATCAAGTCGCGCCTTCCGAGGGATTCGCACGGGTAAAAGCCCATATGTCAGAGCTAATTGCCGCTCTAAGCCAGCGGCTGACACCAGAATTACTAATGGCAGCAATAACTTAATAGATTTTATAAAAAAAGGCCGTTCCCAAGGGAACGGCCCGAGTTTAGGGAGGAAACGCCCAGGAAGGGCACTGCGATCGCTAGAAATTAGCTACCGCAGTGCAATAAATACTACTGCACTGCAAAAAAATCAATAGAAATAAACATCATTCTAAAATTATTTTGCAGCGCAGTAATAGAGGTGCTGGCAGGGTGCGCCAGTGGCCGCATATGTGCTCGTATCAGAATCAGAAATGGATTCCGGCCACCAGGGTAGGGATGTTTGCTCTTTACCAGTTACGCACAGCTAATAATTGGAGGCGATTGTATTAGCGGTATTTACGAGCAAACCATAAGTTTGCTAAAACCCTTATAACAAATGATTTCATAACAGGGAGAGAACCAATGGCGAATAATCGCGTATGTGAGATTCTGGGTATTCAGCACCCCATCCTGCTTGCGGGCATGGGCGGCGCATCCACGCCGAAACTTGCGGCGGCGGTTTCCGAAGCAGGTGGACTGGGCGTACTGGGCGCCGCCGCCTGCGGCCCGAAAATGCTGCGCGAATGGATTCGCGAAATCCGCAGCTATACGGACAAACCCTTTGCGGTGGATACGCTTCTGCCGGCATCGGTGCGCCGTGATGACGGGGCCAAGAATTCCGAAGGCCCGTCGCCAATGGATTTGCTGCCACAGCACATGGCGTTCGCGGAAGAATTTATGAAGCATGAAGGTCTTAGGAAACCGACCAAGGAAGAGCTTGCCGAAGGCATGGGCGCTGCCAACCGCGCCCCCGGCGAACCCATGTTCCTGACCAAGGAATTTTTCGAAGCCCAGATGCAGGTGGTGATCGAGGAACGCGTACCGGTTTATGCGGCGGGTCTTGGTAACCCCGGTCCCTGGATGCGTGAAATGAAAGCCAATGGCACCAAGGTGATGGGCGTTGTTGGCGCGGTGCGTCATGCGGTACAGTTGGCGTCTGCTGGCCTTGATCTGATCGTGGCGCAGGGCCATGACGGTGGTGGTCATAATTCGCCCATCGGCACGATGGCGTTGATCCCGCAAGTGGTGGATGCAGTTGGCGGCCCGAAGGGTATTCCAGTATTGGGCGCAGGCGGCATTTGCGATGGCCGCGGCGTTGCGGCGGCGTTCTGTCTGGGCGCAGAAGGGGTGTGGATTGGCTCGGCATTCCTGGCCAGCGAAGAAGCCGGCATTCTGCCTTATCAGAAACAGGCGATCGTCGACAGCAATGAAGAGAACACAATGGTGTCGAAATCCGTTACCGGCAAGCCGGCGCGCCTGATCCGCACCAAATGGGCGCAAGCCTATCTGGACGCCAAGATGGATCCGCTGCCGATGCCGTTCCAGTCCATGGTGTCCAGCCAGATTCTGACCGCAGGCCAGCTTGCCAAACGTACCGATATTGCACCTGGCTTTGCGGGCCAGGGCATCGGTCTGATCAAATCGGTACGCCCGGCGCGGGACATTTTTGAAGATCTGCTGGAAGGCTGCAAGCGCGCCATTGCCAACGCACCGCGCGAAATCTGATCTATCCGTACACAAAGCAATGGCCGCGCTATTTTAGCGCGGCCATTTTTTTACCGGACTGAATTAACAAACCTAAATACTGAACGCCTGTTCAAGGCGGCTTAGTTGCGCCACAACCGGATTATGCGCGGGTAATTGACCGGTGTTGGCAAATAATAGCTGATCCAGCCGCGCTACCCGTTCATACAGCCGCTTGCTGGCCTCCAATAAATTGATCAGGCGCACGGGCAACAGGCCAGCGCCGCGCACTGGGCCGCCGATGCACACTTCTTTTGCGCCCAGGCGAAAGCCGCGTTCATCAATTTCACCTGCTTGCAGTTCGCCCTGACGGATCGCACGCATGGCCAGCAGCCAGGCGGAAACCTGCATTAAACGGGTCGTCAGACGCATACTTTCACATGCATACACCAAACCCAGTTTTTGCGATAATTGCTGGCGCTCAATCACGCCTTCCAGTTCCAGATAGTCCGCCGATTCGCGCACCATGGCCATGGATTCGTCGTAGATTCTGAAAAACAGATCGGAGGATGCAAACGCGCTGGCGTTGACCACATGCACTTGCTCGTCCGTATCCTCAATAGTTAGGTCACTCATATGATTATGTCCCCGTGGCTGCCTGATATTGGATTTCCTTATCAATATGAAACATCCTATCAGACATAACACCGCTTGTCGCGGGACGGCGTCACACTTTGATGATATAATTGTAAAATTGTTAGTTAATTTCAATCTGTTACCGGACAGGCAAAAAAATGGGCCGCACAGGGCGGCCCAAGTTTCAACAGGGAGCCGTCCGACAGAGCGGAAACGTTGGGGAACGAATCCTTGTGACAGCTGGCGCAATTAATAATCCTTAATGGTTAACAAAGTGTTTTCGGAAAGGGCCAGCATAACAAAGTTTCAATTTTTTCCCTGGAGACTGGGGAAGCAATAGAGCAAGTTGATTTTTTACTGGCTTTCGCGCTGCAATATGAAGCAGAGCCCCCTCTTTACTTGCTTCGAGGGTCAATTTTATGACTTCTTGGAATTTCTATAAGTGACTATTAACCTTGAATAAAATTTCCTTATAGACAGAAATTAAAGCTTTTTCTGGCATGGTGTTAACCGGACCAGGGAATTGGCGCTTGCATTTTATGTTGCATCGCACAATATTGGATGGGTGTCGAATCGAATGGTCAAAGACAGCCACAACAGGCGGGTCTTTGTTTTCGGATTTATCACGGTGTAAGGGAACGGTAAGATGCTCTACCAGAATTATGAAATGGCCCATGCCGCAGTAGGCCCGATGCGGGCCGCACTTCGCGCCAGCCGGTATTTTTTAACGCATCCCGCTAATCCTGCCGCCTATGCGCCAACGGCGCCTGGGTTAATGGCGGCCTATGAGGTCACGGAACGCATGACCAGGCGTTACGGGAAACCGCAATTTGGTTTAGTCAGTACACAGATTGATGGCGAAGTGATCCCCATTGATGAACAGATCATTTTCCGCAAGCCATTTTGTCAGATGAAACATTTTCGCCGCGTCACGAATAATCCGAAGCGTCTTGCCGATCCGAAATTATTGATTGTCGCGCCGATGTCAGGTCATTGGGCCACGTTGCTGCGCGGCACGGTTGAGGCCATGCTGCCGGAGCAGGATGTGTACATTACTGACTGGCGTGATGCGCGCACCGTGCCAATAAACGAAGGGCGCTTCGATCTGGATGATTATATCGATTACGTCATTGAATTTTTGCGGCTGATCGGCCCCAATACGCATGTGATGGCGGTGTGCCAGCCCGGTGTTCCGGTGTTGATGGCGGTGGCGCTGATGGCGGCTGAAAATCATCCCTGCCAGCCCGCGACCATGACCCTGATGGGCAGTCCAATCGACAGCAGGTTAAGCCCAACGGCGCCAAATAAATTGGCGATGGAGCGGCCATTGTCCTGGTTCCAGCATAATCTGGTTACCCATGTGCCGCTGCCCGCACGCGGGTTTATGCGTCCCGTCTATCCGGGATTTTTGCAACTGAGCGGGTTCATGCACATGAATCTGAACAGGCATGTAGATGCGCATCGCAATTTTTTCGCCAATCTGGTCCGCGGTGATGGCGATAGTGCGCAGGCGCACCGTGAATTTTACGATGAATACCTTTCCGTGATGGATTTGACCGCTGAATTTTATCTGATGACCGTCAGCGAAGTATTTCAAAAACAGAGCCTCGCCAAAGGTGAGGCGACCCATCGTGGGCGCCCCGTTCGGTCGCAGGAAATTCGTAAAACGGCATTGCTGACTGTCGAAGGCGAGTTTGATGATATTTCCGGTATCGGACAAACACAGGCGGCCCACGATTTATGCGCGAATATTCCGGCGGCAAAAAAGCAGGATTATGTCCAGGCCGGGGTAGGCCATTACGGCGTTTTCAATGGCCGCCGCTGGAAAGCAGAGATCGCCCCGCGCATCCGGGAATTCATCCGTACACACCCTGTTTCGGGCTGATTTTGCATTGAATCCGGCTGCATGCAGGGGCAGGACCGCAACGGCCGGTATTTTTATATCTAATTGAAATAATTTATTTTTTATGATTCCCGGCGGAATAACTGCCGGGCGGGGCAGGGCGGTATTAATCTGTGCCTAATACTTAATAATTTTTGAATCCCGCTGGATTTTGTGGCACTATGGTGGCCACGAAGCGGTGCCCATTCCCCAAACACAAGCTTAGGATCAAGCAATTGGCAGGGCGGGGGCGTGGGTGCAACTGATACGTGTATAACTGCGTTAAGAAGTGTCACCAGCGAGCGGATTTTCTATTCAGGTTATTTTACCTGGCCGGACCTGCTCTATCAGAAATGAAACAAAAAGCTATGAAAAGGCCCGTTGAGAACTACATTGTTGAACTGAATAAGGGTAGTGTTGATTTAACCATACTTCGTAACCCGCGTGCACGCCGCATGACGCTGCGCGTCGACCCAAAGCCGGGTGCGGCAACCCTCGTGGCCCCTCCGTTTCTGGACACACGGACGGCTATGCGCTTTGTGCGTGAAAACGCCGATTGGCTGACGGAAAAACTTTCGCAGCAGTGCATCCCGGTGCCATTTGCGCACGGCGCCGAAATTCCGTTTCGCGGTAAACTGCACCGCATAGAAGGGCTGCGCACGTTGCGGGGCACGGTTGAGCGGCGTAACCAGACGCTTTATGTGCCAGGGGGGCGTGACCATCTTGCCCGGCGTCTGACTGAATGGCTGAAGGAAGAGGCCCGCGTTGCGTTAACGGCAGCGACAATGGAACATGCCGTTGCGCTGGGGGGTGATCTTGCACGGATTACGGTGCGTGATCAAAAAAGCCGCTGGGGCTCCTGTTCGCCCGACGGAAATATTTCCTTTTCCTGGCGCCTGATCATGGCGCCACCGGTCATACTGGATTATGTGGCTGCACACGAAGCTGCGCATCTGGTGCAGATGAACCATAGCCGCGCCTTCTGGAAGCTGGTTGCACGGCGTGTCAAAGACGTGGACGCCGCAACGGACTGGTTGCGTGTGAATGGGCCGGATTTGCATCGCTATGGCGTGAACCACTAAATCAGCCGGGGTTCTTTATTCCGCACCCTGCAGGGCCTTCCAGAAACGCGACACCAGATCCTGCACGGGTTGCACGATCCGTTTTCCGCTCAATACGGATGGCGCATGTTGCGGCGCCAGCGCCTCGTCCATGAAGTTCTTCCAGGCGCGCGCCGGCAATCCACCGCCGGTGACGGCCTTCATGGCGGTGCCGTCATCATTGCCGAACCAGATGCCTGTGGTTAACTGCTGTGAATATCCGATGAACCAGCCATCGCGATAATCCTGACTGGTGCCGGTTTTTCCCGCCGCAGGAAATCGCGAAAGGCGCGCGGCCTTGCCCGTGCCATTCGCCAGGGCATAGGATAGCATGTCGTTCATTTGTTCATAGGCGCGGTTACTGATTACCAGCCGTTCCGGTTCGTGGCGGCGCTGATACAATACCTGCCCCTGCGGTGTGCGCACTTCCAGAATGCCATAGGGTGTGACGGCGTATCCGCCATTGGCGAATGGCGTGTAGGCTGCAGTCAATTCCAGCAAGGTGACCTCGGAAACGCCAAGCGCCACGGCCGGTGTCGGGGTCATTTCTGATGCAATGCCCAAACGATGCGCGGTTTCAATAACGTTGCTGCGTCCTGACATCTCTGACAGTTTAACAGCCACCGTATTGATGGATTCCGCCAAGGCCTGGCGCAGGGTCACTTCGCCACGATATTCCTTGGTGAAATTTTTAGGACTCCATTTTTTCAGCATGATGGGGGAATCGCGCATAATGCTATCTGGATACAGGCCCTGTTCCAGGGCGGTCAGATAGACAAAGGGTTTAAAGGCGGATCCGGGCTGGCGTTTCGCCTGGGTCGCGCGGTTAAACTGGCTTTGCCCATAGGCGCGTCCACCTGCCATCGCGCGAACAGCGCCGTCTGGCGCAAGCGCCAGCAGCGCCCCCTGCTGCACAGCCAGACGTTGTCCGTCCCGCGCAATGGCGGTGCTGATCGCCTGTCCTGCGGCGGCCTGCATGCGTACATTCAGACTGGTAGTGATAACCAGATCGCCTTCGGGCCTGCCGATATAATCGGGCAACTGATCCAGCACCCAATCAATAAAATACTGGCTGTCCTGACTGTTGCCGATACTGCCAAAGCTTAGCGGTTGAGACAGCGCCACTGTCTGATCCTGCGGTGACAAAAATCCTGCCTCAACCATATTGGCCAGCACCTGTTCCTGGCGCTGGCGGGCAAGTTTGGGATCGTTAACCGGGCTGTACCGGCTTGGCGCTTTCAACAGGCCCGCCAGCATCGCGCTTTCGGGCAGGCTCAGCAGATGTACTTCTTTGCCGAAATATTTCTGGGCAGCGGCGGAAACGCCATAGCTGCCGCTGCCCAGATAGACCCGGTTCAGATACAGCTCCAAAATTTCGTCTTTGGTGAATTTCCGTTCCAGCCACAAGGCCAGCAGGAATTCCTGCGTCTTGCGGCGCAGATTGCGTTCCGGCGTCAGGAAAATATTCTTTGCCGCCTGCTGGGTGATGGTGCTGCCGCCCTGCACCAGGCGCCCGGCCCATATATTGGCCCCCATGGCGCGGGCAATGCCGTAGGGGTCAATGCCCCCATGTTCATAAAATCGCCGGTCTTCGGTTGCGATTACCGCCTGCACCAGATGGCGCGGCATGTCCTTGATGCGAATGCGCGCGCCCACCGTATCGCCACGACTGCCGATAAGTTCTCCATTAACCCCTAGCAGGGTAATGCCCGAAGTGGGGCGGGTTTTATTAAGCGTATCCGTATCCGGCAGATCATAGGCGTACCAGGCCAGCAGCCCCGCAAGGCCGATCACTCCCCACAGGCCGCATACCAGCATCCAGTACAGGCCGCGCCGGACCAGGGAGGTTTCGCTATCATTTGGAGTCATGTAACATTCCGGGGGACAAAAACATCATACGGATAAAGGCGATTAATTTGTCAAAACCATGGCGAGGGCGATTGCGCGGAAAGACCGGCAATCATACCACATAATCAGTTTTGCGATTCGTTGTTATCCTGCACTGGAAGGGAACGCAGCCGATGCTGACCACCACAACAAACACTATCGAGGGGAAGCGCATTACCCAGTATTTCGGGATAGTCAGCGGAGAGGCAATTTATGGCGCGAATATTTTTCGCGATATTTTTGCCGGTATTCGCGACATTGTCGGCGGGCGCGCCAATGCCTATGAGAGCGTCCTCAAGGATGGCCGCGGCAAGGCGCTGCAGGACATGATCGCCGAAGCGGAAAGGTTGGGGGCCAATGCCGTGATCGGCGTGGATATAGATTACGAATCCCTGGGCGCAAAGGGCAGCATGCTGATGGTCAGTTTGACCGGCACCGCCGTGCGGCTGGAATAGGGGGCGACGACACCCGGAATTTGTTCATTTTTTCATTTTGAGCCGAAGGCGAAGAATCTCACAGAAGAGATCCTTCGCTTCGCTTATTGGCGCCTGCATCTTCAGGCAGGATGACAAAATCCGCTCAGTACATGATCACTGAGCGTGCGCCTTCGCCACGGCCCATTTCGTCGAACGCCTGGTTGATGTCTTCCAGCCGGATACGCTTGGTGATCATCTCATCCAGCTTCAATTCGCCAGTCAGATACCAATCGACAAAGCGCGGAATATCCGTCTTTGGCGACGATGAGCCATAGCCCGAGCCCTTGATGCGTTTTTCACCGAAAACGCCGGTCATGCTCAGCTTGATTTTCGACTTCTGGTCCGGCATCCCGACAATAATGGCGCGGCCCGCCGGGCGGATCATGCTCCAGGTTTGCTCAATCGTGTCGACGCGGCCCAGCGCTTCAAACGCATAATGCACACCATGCCCGCCGGTCAGCGCCTTTACCTGTTTGATCGGGCCTTCGGGCGCGAACGGGTCTACGCCATGGGTTGCGCCCATCGACATGGCCAGTGCGCGTTTTTCCGGCATCGGATCAACGGCAATGATGGTCGTCGCGCCATTGATGCGCGCGCCCTGGATGATGGAAAGGCCAACGCCGCCACAGCCAATGACCGCGACTGATGACCCCTTATGCACTTTGGCCGTATTGACCGCAGCGCCAACGCCCGTGGTGACGCCACAACCGATCAGGCACACGGTTTCCAGCGGTGCGTTTTCGCCAACCTTGATGGCCGAGCCTTCCGGGATAATGGAATATTCCGAAAAGGTGCCCAGACCCGCCATGTGATAAACGGGCGCGCCGTTCTTGCTGAAGCGGGTTTCGCCGCTGAGCGTTCTGGCGGTGGCCATCAGTTTGCCCATCTGGCCGCACATATAGGGCTTGTTTTCCTTGCACATCCAGCAGACACCGCAACTGGGCGTCAGCACGGCGATAACATGATCGCCCGCCTTCAGGCTGGTGACGCCGGGGCCAACCTCGGCGATGATGCCCGCCCCTTCATGCCCCAGCACCATGGGCGAACGGCCTCCCAATACGCCATGCACGACGGAATAATCGGAATGGCAGATGCCGCTGGCGGTATATTTGATCAGGACTTCGCCCGCCTTCGGGCCTTCAAGATCCAGTTCTTCGACGACGAGAGGCTTGTTCGCCTCATACATTACGGCTGCTTTGGTTTTCATATTATTATCTCCCTTCCATCAATGGGCGTCAGTCGAACATGATTACGGAACGTGCGCCTTCGCCACGCCCCATTTCTTCAAACGCCTGATTGACGTCTTCCAGACGGATACGCTTGGTGATCATTTCATCTAGTTTCAGATCGCCCTTCATGTACCAGTCAACAAACATCGGCAGGTCGCGTTTTGGCCGTGACGAACCGTAAATGGATCCACGAAATTCTTTTTCCGCGAATAATTGCGCAACTGGCAGTTCGTACACTTCTTTCAGGTTCGGAACGCCGACAATAATCGCTTCGCCGGTGGGACGCAGGATTGAATAGGCGTCGTTGATCGTGCGCATGGTGCCCAGCGCCTCGAATGCGAAATGAACGCCCTTGCCGGTGATTTCCTTGATGCGCTGTTCCAGATTTTCCGTGAACGGATCAATCGCGTGGGTGGCGCCAAGCCGCATGGCCAGTTCGCGTTTTTCCTGGACCGGATCAACCGCAATCAGCGGATTGGCGCCCTTGATGCGCGCGCCCTGAATGATCGACAGGCCAACGCCACCGCAACCAATAACGGCAACCCCGTCACCAGGATGAATGTCGGCGGTGTTGACGGCCGCACCCGTGCCCGTGGTGACGCCACAGCCGATCAGGCATACGGTTTTCAGGGGCGCATCATCACGCACCTTTATGGCGGATCCGGCGGGTATCACCATTTTTTCCGCAAAGGATGCAATGCCGCAAAGCTGACGAATTTCTTCCGCGCCGTTGCGCAGCCGCGTTGTGCCGTCCAGCATACAGGCATAGGACGAAACCTTGGTCATTTCCTGGCAAAGATATTCGCGACCGTCCAGGCACATATAGCATTTGCCGCAACTGGGCGACAGCGAGCAAACGACATGATCGCCCACCTTCAGCCCGGTTACGCCGGGGCCAAGCGCCTCAATAATGCCGGCGCCTTCATGACCCAGCACAATCGGCAGGGGTGAGCGCAGTTTTCCATGCAACATGGAATAATCGCTGTGGCAAATGCCGCTGGCGACGGTCTTGATCAGAACCTCGTTTTCCTTTGGCGGCATGATTTCGATATCTTCGATAGTCAGCGGTTTGCCAACCTCGCGCAGCACGGCTGCCTTCATTTGTGAATCCTCCCTGTTACATTTAAGAAGGCGCGGTAGCCCCGCGCCATTATTGATCGTTGGATTGAGTATGGCTTATTACGGCGGCCAATAGCGATAGTTTTTTGTAATATTCGCCGCAAAACGCCGCCCCTTTCAGACGCGCAACGTCATGAAAGAGGCGTTTTCAGCACAACCCATAAAACGGGCGATGCTGTTAGGCGGCGGCGCCGTTACGCAGAAGGCGGCCAGGCAGCTTGCCATTGACCACATCCAGCGCATTGACATTGTTTTCACGCAGCAGCGCGCCATTGACGATCACTGCGTCAATGCCGGCCGCTTCCGAGATCAGGCGATCTTCGCCCGCAGGCAGATCGTTCACGCGCTTGAGTTGGCCCGCGCCGACGGTCGCCATGTCGATGACCACCACGTCAGCAGGGCGGCCAACGGCCAGCAGGCCACGGTCGGTAAGGCCAAACACTTCAGCCGGGCGCGAGGCCAGCATGCGAATGGCGGCCTCAATAGTGATGGCTTTTTTCTCACGCACCCAGCGTCCCAGCAGATAGGTGGAATAGCACCCATCGCATAATTGACTGGCATGCGCGCCCGCGTCTGAAAGGCCCAGCACGGTGTCCTTGTGCTTGAGTAGTTCTTCCACCGCTTCCTCATCGGCATTGGCGACAGGCATGCGGAAGCGCACCGCCAATTCATTGGCCAGTGAAAGATCAATCGCCAGATCGGCGGGATGCACACCACGCTCTGCGGCGACATCGCCAATGGTGCGTTCTTCGACAGAGGTGTCGCTCGGGCAATGCGAGATGACAGCGATCTTGAACGAGCGCGCCAGATTAATGTCGGGACGATCGATCATATCCCGGAACGCCGTGCGGAACGCGGGATCGGCATAAACTTTCTTTCGTCCTTCAAAGTCCGCCTGCGACACCGGCGCAAAAACTTTCGAAGCTTCAAAGGGGAACGGCGCCTTGAAGTTGAATTCGAAATTCAGCGGACGGCAGGTTACCTGCGGCACCACGTCATGGCCCGACGCAATCAGCTCTTCGGATTTACGCAGCTGATCCTTGTGTGATCCGCCGCCGCCAATATTTGCGCCTGAAAGCAGCGCCGTCCAGCTGATGCGCCGTCCGGTGGCCTCTGAAATTTCGGCGAACTCCTTGTAGGACAGACCCTTGCCGATGGTGATCTGGATCATGCCTTTTTGCATGTCGCCCAGCACGCCCATCAGTGACATCATTTCATCATGACCCGCCAGCCGGCTCGGTACCGGCTTGCCGCGGAATCCCACATGGGTTGCTGCCTTGGAGGTAGCGAAACCGATGGCGCCGGCCTCCATTCCTTCGGCGACAAGTGCGCGCATTTTGACGATTTCGCCAGGCGTGGCCTCGCGTTCGGTGGCATCCTCGCCCATCACATACATGCGGACCGGGGTGTGGCCAAGCAGCACACCCATATTAATGGCAATACCCTTGCGCTCAATCGCGTCCAGATATTGCGGGAAAGTTTCAAAACCCCAATCCGCGCCAAGCCCGGCCTTCAGCGCATTGACGCTCATGCCTTCGACATTTTCCAGGGTTTCGGCGATCAGCAGCCGGTGTTCGGGGCGCGTTGGCGCAATCCCGAACCCGCAATTGCCAACAACCACCGTCGTCACCCCGTGCCAGGGCGAAATGGTCATCATGCGGTCCCACATGACTTGCGCATCATAATGCGTATGAATATCAACAAAGCCCGGCGAAACCACCTTGCCCTTAGCATCGATGGTTTTGGGTGCGCTTCCAGGAGCCTTGCCCAGCGCGACGACTTTGCCGTCCTTGATGCCGACATCGCCCAGATAGCCCGGATTGCCCGTGCCATCTACAATGGTGCCGCCGGTAATTTTAATATCGTAATCCATGTTTTTCTCCCATCATTGGGTTCTCCGCGCCCTGGTTAGTCACCGCGGATTCATTCCGGGGTCCAGGGGTCACACACGAAAGCCTGAATTTGCTATCCTGGACCCCGGATAAAATCCGGAGTGACAGGCTTTTATTGTGTCTGCTGCAATATCTCTATTGCAGCGCATCTACCGTAAGGCGCTTATTGTGCGGCCATCGCCATCAGGGGCTGTGCTTCGACCGGCAGATTGTAGAGCGCCTTGACATTATCAAAGCAGATCTTGTTGCGCTCTTCCTCGGTCAGGCCCTTGGTGTGCTCGGCCAGAATTTCCTGTGACCATGGCCAGGTGCTGTCGCTATGCGGGAAATCATTGGCCCACATCAGGCGCTCAATATTGACCATATTCTTCATTTTGAATGCAATCCAGTCGTCCTGGAAGGTCAGATAAATATGATCGCGGAAGCAATCGCTTGGCATTTTCTTCAGTTCCTGCCCCTTCATCCAGAAACGGTGCCGCTTATAGGCATGATCGGCGCGGTACATGAAGTGTGGCGCCCAGCCCGCGTCGGCCTCAACGCAAACGATTCTCAGATCAGGGTTGCGATCAAACACGCCTGAGAAAATCATCATGCCGAGAATGTCCTGATTGCCGCGAATGATCGACAGGAAACTGTTGATTGCTGGGCCGCGACCTTCACCGACGCCTGCGGCCTTGGCGGTCAGAATATGGAATGACAGTGGCATTTTCAGATCTACCGCCGCCTGCCAGAAGGGATCATAGATCGGGCTGTCATAATCCTCGACCGCCGGATTGCCGGGCATCATCACGCCGACAAAGCCCATTTTCTTGACTTCCTCAAGCTCCTTGATGCCTTCCGCAACAGAACGCATGGCGATCTGCCCCAGCCCGAAAATGCGCTTGGGCGCGGGCGCCACAAAGGTTTGCAGCCAGCGATTATAGGCGTCAAAGCAGGCCTTTTTGTAATCAAAATCGTCATGATTGCAGAGCATCATACCGACAGTGGGATAGATGATTTCGGCGCAGACGCCATCACGATCCTGATCGGCGCACCGCACCGAACCATCCCAGCCGCCACGCCACAAGTCGCTGAATTTCTGGCCCCGTCCACGCAGATCCTTCGGATCCCGGCCAGCGGCGGCGGCGAGAGAAACATTGATCGGCCGCTTGATGCCTTCGACCAGAAACGCGTCGCCGCCCTTGCCGTCATCAACGATGCGCGGCGCCCGGTCACGGAATTTGGGATCGATAAAGTCGATATAACAATTTGGCGGCTCAGTAATATGGCTGTCCGACGAGATGGGTTTTTTGATCATGTGCGTCACTCCCTTGGTGGTTAGCTTGCCGCTTCGGGGCAGCCAAATTCTATAATCATAGATTCAAGCGCGTTCTGGCTCCCAGCGCAAGCGGAAAATGAGACGGATTGTGACATATGAACAAATCGCCTTATCCACAGCGCGAATAACCGCAATTCATGCAGGAATCGCAGCCTTCCTGTCTGGTTAACGCCGGGGCGTGGCATTTGGGGCAGGGGCGAAGATGCAGGGTTTCGGGCCCGCGGGGCAGATGGGCGGGTTCCGCACCTCCCGCCATCCCGGAAATCGCGCGGACAGCAGGGGAGGTGATGGGGGGCGTGCCGGCGGCCATAAACCCGATAGAAACCAAATGTTGTTCGATCACTTCGCCAATGGCCGCCAGCAGTGAGGGGACATAACGCCCATCCATCCAGTGCCCGCCGCGCGGATCAAACACGGCTTTGAGTTCTTCCACGACAAAGGACACATCGCCGCCGCGCCGGAACACCGCGCTGATCATCCGGGTCAGTGCAACGGTCCAGGCGAAATGTTCCATGTTTTTTGAATTGATGAAAATTTCAAAGGGCCGCCTGCGGCCATCCTGAATGATATCGTTCAGGGTGATGTAAATCGCATGGTCCGATTCCGGCCAGCGCACCTTGTAGGTGTTGCCCGGAAGACTGCCGGGCCGGTCCAGCGGCCGGGTCATATAAACGACACTGCCGCTCTGCGCGGGAACCGGCGCGTCTGAAATTTCCGGCGTCGACAAGACCGAACCGGTGATGGCGTTGGGGCGATAGGTGGTGCATCCCTTGCAGCCCAGCGCATAGGCGTCAAGATAGATATTTCTGAACGCCTCAAAGGAAATATCTTCCGGGCAATTGATGGTTTTGGAAATGGAACTGTCGATGTAATCCTGCGCCGCCGCCTGAATGCGCAGATGATCAGCGGGCGTCAACTGTTGCGCGGTGACGAAATAGTCCGGCAGTTCTGCGCCTTCACCAAACAAAGTGCGGTACAGGCGCCAGGCGGGATCGCTCACCACCTGTTCCTGCGTTGTCCCATCTGGCAGTAAAACCTTGCGCGTGTAGGAATGGCTGAATATTGGCTCCAGCCCGCTGGATACATTATCCGCCAACAGCGAAATCGTTCCGGTGGGCGCGATCGAAGTCAGCAACGCATTGCGCATTCCCTTTGTAGCGATGGCGCTGCGCACCTCTTCAGGAAGTGCGCGCACGGTTTCGCCGGCCAGATATTTTTCGGCGTCAAATAGTGGAAAACTGCCCTTTTCCGCTGCGAGATCGCTGGACGCCAGATAGGTGGCCCGCTGAATAACGCCAAGCCACCGCCGCGTCAGCGCAACAGAGGCGTCGCCGCCATAACGCGTTTTGCACATGACCAGGGCATCCGCCAGCCCGGTAACGCCCAGTCCGATGCGGCGTTTGGCCAGTGCCTCGCCGCGCTGCCGGGGCAGCGGGAAATGCGCAATATCAATCACATTGTCGAGGGCGCGCACCGCCAGCCGGACAAGCCTATCCAGATCATCCAGATCGATTTGCGGGCTTGCGCCGAACGGATCGCGCACCAGCCGCGCCAGATTGATAGATCCCAGCAGACAGGCGCCATAAGGCGGCAGCGGCTGTTCGCCGCAGGGATTGGTGGCGCAGATGGTCTCGCAATAAGACAGATTATTGCGCGCATTGATGCGGTCGATGAAAATCACGCCGGGTTCGGCATAGGCATAGGTGGCGCGCATGATTTTGTCCCACAGCGCGCGCGCCTGTATCGTTTTGTAAACCGCGCCGTTAAAGCGCAAGTCCCACGGGCCATCGGCCTTGACGGCCGCCATGAAGGCGTCGCTGATCAGAACTGACAGGTTGAACATGCGCAACCGTCCGGCATCCTGCTTGGCGTCAATGAAATGTTCAATGTCGGGATGGTCACAGGCCAGCGCCGCCATCATGGCGCCCCGCCGCGATCCGGCCGACATAATGGTGCGGCACATGGCGTCCCACACATCCATGAAACTGACAGGGCCGGAGGCATCGGCGCCGACGCCGTGCACTGGCGCGCCGGCGGGGCGTAAAGTGGAAAAGTCATAACCGATGCCGCCGCCCTGTTGCAGCGTGAGTGCGGCCTCTTTCAGATGCTCGAAAATGCTGCCCATGTCGTCCTGAATGGTTCCCATGACGAAACAGTTGAACAGGGTCACGGCGCGGTCCGTTCCGGCCCCGGCCAGAATGCGCCCTGCGGGCAGAAACTGCAGGTTCTGCATGGCCTGATAGAAATGTGCGGCCCATTGGGCGCGCCCGGGTTCCGGCTCCGGTGCGGCCATAGCCGTGGCAACCCGCCGCCAGGTGTCATCCAGCGTGTTTTCAACAGGCGCGCCATCCGCCTGTTTCAGGCGGTATTTCATGTCCCAGATCTGCTGGGAAAAGGGTGCGGACAGGGTGATATTTGCAGACATTTTGTGGCCTATCGACTGCTCAGGCCCTCACTCTACCCCGTCCAATTCATTCAGGCAAGCAAAATGTTCACGTTATGTTTTTCACGATTTCTCTGCGCCTCGGCCAGCAACCGGACAGTGGCGGCTTCGATATTTTCTTCCAGGGTGGCCATAAAGTCCCGCCGGTTCAGCCCTGGTGCGATGGGGGGTAAAAACTCCAGTATAATTGTACCCGCCGGGCGCAAAAATTGACGCCTTGGCCAGAACAATCCGGAATTCAATGCGGCGGGCACACAGCCCACTCCAAGCTGATGATACAGCGCGGCAATGCCGGGTTTGTATTCCAGTTTTTCCCCCGCCGGGGCGCGGGTGCCTTCGGGGAAAATCACCAGGGTTTTACCGGCGGCGATACAGCGTTTGGAATCAGCGATCATTTTCTTGAGCGCGCTTGCGTGACCCTCGCGGTCCACGCGCACCATGCCGGTGCGGATTGTGTACCAGCCAAAGAACGGGATCAGCCCAAGTTCTTTTTTCAGAATATAGACCGGCTTTGGCAACAGGCTGAGAAAGATGATCGTATCCCACATCGACTGATGCTTGCATGCAATCAGTGCGGGGCGATTCGCGGGTAAATACTCCTGTCCACGTATTTCGATGCGAATATTGCAGATTCGGCGCAGCCCGATATTCACAAGCTGCGACCATAGCCGCATCACCCGATATGTGGCGGGTTCAGAAATCAGCATTGCCGGTGAAGCCAGCACAGCCACCAAAGCGGTCATGGTATAGAGATAGATATTAAAGCCGAGAGAGCGCAGCCATAGCATCATGCCAGCCGCCTTCAATCCAGAACCGCGAGCGCGCGCAGCACAGTCAGGCGGGCTGTCAGCATGGTGATCAGCGCAGCCGTTAAGGGTGGCAATGCGGCAAGTATATAATCAACGGGCCCCAGTGTCATTCGTCCCATCCAGGGGGCCGGATCATCGCCGGTGAGATACAGGATCGCGCCAATCGTCAAGACAACCGGAACAAGGCCAATAAGCACGCCAATGACGCCAATGCCCAAAAAATGTTTCTGGAACTCCCCGGCGACAAAACTGTTATGCGCGCCGATCAGATGCATCAGCGCAACCAGTTCGTTCTGGTTCTCCAGGCTGGCTCTTGTGGCAAAGATGATCACGGCAATGGCCGCCAGAGAGATCATGGCGACAAGGGACCAGCAGATCAGCCGCGCACTTGTCGCAATCGATTGCATCTGTTCGCGCCATTGCCGGTGATCGTCAATTTCAACGCCAGGAAACTCTGCATCCAGCCGCTTGCGCAGACTATCCAGATCGCCGTCTGGGCGCAGTTCGACATCAATCAGCTGCGGCAAGGGCAACTCCTTGATTGCAGCGCTTTGTCCCAGCCAGGGTGCAAGCAAGGCCTCCATTTCGGATAGTTCCAGCGCGCGCGCCTGGGCGACGCTAGGGTGATCGCGCAATACGCCAAGAACCGATTTTACCACCGCATCGCCGCTAACACCGGATTCTGGTGGAACCTGAACCGTCACAAGCTGCTCTATCTCCGTCGCCCACTGGCCAGTGGCCCCAATCAGCGCCAATCCACCCAATATAGCCAGGCTGGCCAAATAGACATTGACCGCAATGACCAATGGCAACAGGCGGGATCCCAGCATATTGCGGGGCAGAATTTTTGAATGGGGAATAATCATCAGCTGGCTTTCGCCCTTATCGGAGGCAATTGGCGCAAGCGGCCGCCATCTTCCAGATGCAATTCGCCGGCATGATGGCGGTGGCGTTCCAGCAGCCCCATGTCATGGGTTGCGATCAGCAGGGTTGCCCCCTGCCGGTTAAGTTCCATCAGCAGCCCAAGCAAGCGTTCGCCGATTTCCGCATCTACGCTGCCGGTGGGCTCGTCTGCCAGCAATAATTGCGGGCTGGCAATGACGGCGCGGGCGATGGCTACCTGCTGCTGCTCCCCACCCGACAAAAGTTCCGGATAGTGATTCAGTTTATCGCCCAGCCCAACCCAGTTGAGCAATTCTTCCACATCCCGGGTATAATCCTGCGCTGCGCGCCCCTCTATGGCCAGGGGCAGGGCGACATTTTCAAACACCGTCAAATGGCTGACCAGACGAAAGTCCTGAAACACCACGCCAACGCGGCGGCGAATTTCGGGCAACTCGGGTGCATCAAGCTGGGAAATATCCTTGCCGAACATTTCCATGTACCCGCGTGAGGGGCGGTGCCCAAGATAAAGCATGCGCAACAGGCTGCTTTTACCGGCGCCACACCGGCCTGTAAGGAAATGAAAGCTTCCCGCCGCCAGGGTGAAACTGATATTGCTCAGAACTTCCGGCCCGTCTGCATATTGCAGGCCCACATTTTTTACCCGAATCATCAGGCGCCCTCCTGCCTCAAACATTGTTACGATAGTCCATTTGAGGCTTTTTGCGAACTGTCTGCTGCATATTCAGCCCTGTAAAATACGATGGCAGGCAGCTATGCTTGCGTAATCTGGTCCTGCCAGCCTATACAGGATTTTCAAATAGATACGCGAAACTGGATGATTCTTACCTGCTCTTCTTGCGCCACGCGCTTTCTGGTTGACGCAGCCGCCATTGGGCCGGCCGGCCGGCATGTGCGCTGTGCGCGCTGTCAGCATGGCTGGTTTCAGGAGCCGGCTGTTGATTTACCGCGTTCGGTGCCACCTGAAGCAGGCACAGATACAGATAAGGCATCCCGGCAGGATACCAGACCGTTTGCGGACATGATCACGCCTGCGGCCCGGCCAACGCCACTGCGCCGTGGCGCCAATCTGCCCGCAATCCCGCGCAAGTCCAGCCGAATGGTGGAAATACTGTCATGGGGCGCATTGGCGGTGTTCGTGATCAGCCTGCTGGGGGGCGGGTATGTTTTCCGTAATCAGATCACCCATACCTGGCCACAGGCCGCAAAACTCTATGTGGCGCTGGGACTTGATCTGCCGCTTCATCAATTGCGGCTTACAGATGTCTCCTTCGCGCAAAGCATGCAGGAGGGGCGTCCCGCACTGACTGTCAAAGGCATGATCAGTAATGACAGCGGCGCCGAAATGACTGCGCCGCGCGTACTTGTGAAATTACGCAATGCTGCGGGCAGGGACATATTCCAATGGACCTATCAATTGCCCGAACCCATCCTTACTCCAGGCGCCAGGGTGCAATTTGAAACCAGCCTGGCGGATCCGCCCGGCGAAGCGCGCAATCTGGAAGTTACCTTCGCGCCTGGGACTTAAACGGATTGTTTGGTAATTTTTCATCTGTGTTAACGCGCTGTTAATAAATGCCCCGTTAAAAGATTGCATGCTGGCGCTGCGAATCGTGGCCTCAGCAGTTAAAATCCAAAAAAATAATAGGACATTCCGAAATGGCGAAAATCCTTGTCGCAGAAGATGAACAATCCGTACGCGAGTTGCTGACCATTGCCCTGCGCCGCAAAGGGCATGAAGTGATGGCCGTTGCAGATGGCTCAGAGGCGCTTGGCGCATTATCCGCCAGCCGGTACGATTTGCTGTTGACGGATATTGTCATGCCGGTTGTGGATGGTATTGCGCTGTCGCTAAAAGCGGCGCGCGATAATCCCGGTATGCGCATTCTGATGATGACGGGATATTCGGCGGAACGTCAGCGCGCCTATAATCTGGAAGAGCTGATCCATGATGTGGTTTTGAAACCCTTTACCATGGATGAGATCGGAAAAGCGGTTGATTCAGCGCTTGCCGCGTAACACGCACCCTCAAAACATTTTCAGCAACCGGTCAATATAGTTCAGCTCCTCAACAGGACGGCGGCGTTGACTAGCGCGCAGTTCCAGTTCGCGGCGAATTTGCAGGGCGCGTTCAATGTCGAACTGTTCAGGCAGGGCGGCGCCCCCGGCGGAATCGTTGGCCATGGAGCGGCCCAGCGGGTCCTTGTCCTGTCGCGGCGCGCCATTTTCATCGCTTTCACCGTTTTCCGCCTGGGCTTTGGCGTCCTCCTCACGCAATATTTTAGCCAGTGCGCCTGCGCCTGCGCGCAACTGGTCCATCGCCTGGCTTTGCTGCTCCAGCGCCTCTTCCGTCGCCCCCTTGCGCAGTGCCTTTACCGCATCCTGCATGGCGCGTTCTGCACGGCCAAGCGCGTTTGGGGCGTCTTCTTTTGAAGACTGATCAAGTCTGCCTTTCAGATCATCCAGGGCGCCGCGCAGTTTTTCCTGATCGCGTGCAAGGCCGCCTTCGCCGCCGCCTTTCTGTTCGCGCTGACGGTGGGTTTCGTCCTGCAGCTGCTGTTGCTGGCGCATCATATTTGACAAATCTTTCAGCGCGTCTCCATACAATTTTTGTTTGGGGCTTTGTTCTCCGCCAGCCTGACCAGGGCGCATATTTTCCAGCAGGCTCTGTAGTTTTGAAAGCACGTCCTGGGCTGCTTCGCGCGCGCCTGATTTGCTCAGTTTTTCAATTTTATCCAGCATCGCATCGAGATCGGATTTATTGATCGTTCCGGAATTTTCCTGTCCTCCGTTCATTTGCGGTTCATCGTCCTCCGGCCCCTGTCCGGTCATGGCTTGCATGTAACGTTCCAGGGCTTCACGCAACGCCTGGGTCAGGCCGGCAATTTCCCTGTCGCCGGCGCCATCGCGCAATGCCTGCATAAGTGCTTTTTGCAATGCGCGTATCTCGCTGCCGGCAATCGACAGATCGCCATCTTCCATCCGCAGGGCAAGCTGCCACAATAAATCAACCACCTGTGTGCGGGCATCATCATTGCCGTGTATGTGTTCGATCCGGTGCCTTGCCACTCGCATCGCCAGGTAAACTGGCAATTCCGGCGTGAATTTATCCGGGTACAGACTCAATGCGTCCAGCGCCTGAATGGCGTGCTTGTCCTTCTCCGGTTTTGCCGCCACCGCGCGGCGCTGTTCGATAATGGCGCGCGCCACCGGGTTTCTGAACGGGCGCTGCGGTAAATTCAGCGCAATGGGTTGGGTCCGCCCGCTTTGCCCTGCGGCATCGGCCGCAATCAGGCGGATCCGCACCGGCTGACCGGCCCAGGGATGGGCGGTCAGATCCGCATAGGCGACCTGTCCATTTTTAGCAGTGGCCTGCGGGGTTGGGAATTCCACCCGCAACGGCGCTTCGGGAGATGAATTGTTAGCGGTGACATGCGTGATCTCGGCGCCGGCGGCAACAACGCCATAATCATCGGTGGCGCCATATTTGAACCGCAGGCTATGCTGCCGGGTGACGGTAATGTCTTCCAGCAGGCTGATGACCGGCGGTTGATCTGGAATGACCGTGATCCGCCATTCGCGGTTGGTTGCGCCGGACTGGCGTAACTGTACCTGCAGGCTGTGTTCCAGCCTGACTGATGCGTGACGGTTGGCGTTATCGATTTTTGTCATTGGCAGGCGCTGTTTTTTGCCAGTGTCCGGTGTCAGGCGCAATTCCGCCTCGCGCCCACCAAACAACTGCATGGAAAGCTCACTGCCAGCCGGAACAGTAATAGGGGTATTTGGTGAATCTTTGGCAAGCGCCGCACCGGCCAGCATCACGGGTGAAGCGCCAGTGTATGCGGGCGGCGTAATCCAGGCTTCGAGCCGCGATGGGGGCAGTGGCGCACCCAGACCTGTTGGCATGAAGCCCGCTTCGATGCGCGCCATCCATTGCGAGCCTGCCGTAAACAATCCGGCGATCAACAGAATGCCCGCCATCTGCCGCACGCCATGACGATCGAACCGGATTGTACGTGGATGGGGTAGAACAAATTTCAGATGCGGCAAGGTCTGGCGTATGCGCAACAAATGCGCGCGCCACAGATTGCGGGCGTCCGGTGCGCTGGCGCCAAGTTCCTGCCGGTCTTCCAGCGCACGCAAAGGGTGATGCAGCAAGCCATTGTCGCGTTCAATGCGCGCCAGAATCGTGCGGCGATCCGGCAGTCTGATCTGCCCATGCTGACGAAGGACTGTTATGGCGCTGAACAGGATCAGCGCCAGCAGCGCAACCCAGTGCACCGTCGCTGGAACCAGCCGCCAGATATCAAACAGCGACAGCGCCAGGAAAAACGCCAGTGCGCATACGGGCTGCCAGAAGCTTTGCCAGAGTATTTCCCACACCAGCGCCAACCGGGCCAGCATCACACGCCTGCGCAAGCCCGGAATCATTTCGGGCTTATGTTGCGGCGGCGTGTATCCGGCCCTGCTCACTTGCGCTAGCTTTCCTTGTTCAGCCAGTCGGGGATGCGGTCCAGCCCCAATAACTGTTCATATGTCTGGCGGGGGCGCACAATGGCGAACTCCGCCCCGCGCACCAGCACCTCCGGGACCAGCAGCCGGGCATTATAGGTGCCAGACTGCACGGCCCCATAGGCGCCTGCGGATAGTATCGCTAACAGGTCGCCTTCGCCAAGCATTGTCAGTTCACGATTACTTGCGAAGCTGTCACCGGTTTCGCACACCGGCCCCACCACATCATATATGCGCATCGGCGTATTGGCGGACGGTTCCCGAATGGGCCAGATTTCATGCCAGGCGTCATACAAAGTTGGCCGGATCAGGTCATTCATGGCGGCATCGACAATGGCGAAATGGCGGCTTTCACCCTGCTTCACATAGAGGGTGCGGCAGACCAGCACACCCGCATTGCCGATGATCATCCGGCCGGGTTCAAAAATCAGGCGGCATCCCAGATCGCGGAAAATATCCATCGCCATTGCCGCATAATCGGTGGGCAGGGGCGGGTTGGCGTTGGATTGCTCATACGGAATGCCCAGCCCGCCCCCCAGATCGATGGTTGAAATTTGATGGCCGTCGCTGCGCAACTCCCTGACAAGATCACGCACTTTGGCAAAGGCTTTGCTGAATGGCGCAAGCTCGGTTAGCTGGCTGCCAATATGCACATCAACGCCAACAATGCGCAGGTTCGGCAACTGCGCCGCCTGGGCATACACGGCGCGCGCACGGGCGATGGGGATGCCGAATTTATTTTCAGATTTGCCTGTGGAAATCTTGGCGTGGGTTTTTGCATCCACATCCGGATTAACGCGGATGGCGATGGCCGCCGTCTTTCCCATGGCCGTGGCCACTTCGCTAAGCGCCTGCATTTCGGGTTCGGATTCCACATTGAATTGCGCAATGCCCACTTCAAGCGCGTGCGCCATTTCCGCACGGGTCTTGCCGACACCAGAAAAAACGATTTTGTTTGCAGGGATGCCCGCCGCCAGTGCGCGGCGCAATTCACCTTCCGAAACGATGTCGGCGCCACAGCCGAGCTTTGCCAGTGTGCGAATGACGGCCAGATTGCCATTGGCCTTCAGCGAATAACAGACCAGCGCATCCTGTCCGGCAAAGGCGCCGGCAAAGACCGAATAATGGCGTTCAATCGTTGCGCTGGAATAGCAGTAAAAGGGCGTGCCTACAGATTCTGCAATGCGTGAAAGGGCCACATCTTCGGCATACAGTTCGCCATCGCGATAATGAAAATGATGCATGCGGTGCTACTGCTTTTCTCTGTCTTTGTTCCATTCGCGCTCCACGCGCGCATCTTGCGCGCCGCCCGGAGGCACTTCCAGTGGTCCCTTTTTCCCGCAGGCGGCGGCCATCAGTATAGCCAGCAATATCCAGGCTTTGCGGCGCATCAGCCGATTTCCTTTTTTGCAGCGGCAATGGCGGCACGCACCCGTTCGGGCGCTGTGCCGCCAAAACTGGTGCGGCTGGCAACCGATGCCTGCACCGATAGCATCGCGCGGGCCGCCTCGGTTATCCGTGGCTCCACGGCTTGCAGATCGGCCAGGCTTAATTGTTCCAGCGTCATGGCTTTGGCTTCGGCGCGCTTGACCACTTCGCCGGTAATATGATGCGCCTGGCGGAACGCAATGTTCAGTTCGCGCACCAGCCAGTCCGCCAGATCGGTCGCGGTGCTGTACCCCTTGCCCGCCGCCGCCAGCATCGCGTCAGATTTAATGATTATGGTACGGATCATGCCTGTCATGGCGGCAATGCACAGGTTCATGGTGTCGGCGGCGTCAAACACCTGTTCCTTGTCTTCCTGCATGTCCTTGGAATAGGTCAGCGGCAAACCCTTCATCACCATCAGCAGGGCCGTGAACGCGCCGCCTACCCGCCCCGTCTTGCCCCGGATCAGTTCGGCGGCATCCGGGTTACGCTTTTGCGGCATGATCGAGGAACCGGTGGAAAATTCATCAGTCAGGGCGATAAAGCCAAACTGCGCGGAAGACCAGAACACAATCTCTTCCGCCAGCCGCGATAAATGCGTGGCGCAAATTGCGCATGCCGCCAGAAACTCCAGTGCGAAATCCCGGTCGGATACGGCATCCAGCGAATTACGCATCGGCCGCGCAAAGCCCAGCGTACGCGCAGTCTGTTCCCGGTCAATCGGAAACGACGTGCCAGCCAGTGCGGCGGCCCCCAGCGGAGATTCGTTCATGCGCCGCCGCGCATCGTCAAGCCGCCCCCGGTCACGGCCAAACATTTCCACATAGGCCAGCAGATGATGCCCAAATGTCACCGGCTGCGCGCTTTGCAGATGGGTAAAGCCCGGCATGATCGTCGCCGCATGTTCTTCGGCGCGGATCAGCAGGGCGCGTTGCAGATCATGCAGTGCGGCTTCCAGATGGCCGGTGGCGTCGCGCACCCACAAGCGAAAATCCACCGCGACCTGATCATTACGCGACCGCGCGGTGTGCAGCCGGCCTGCCGCTGCGCCAATAAGCTCCGCCAAACGGGCTTCGATATTCATGTGAATATCCTCCAGCGCCTCGCTGAAGGTAAAGGCGCCAGTGGTGATTTCGCCCAAAATCGTATCCAGGCCGTCCTGAATTTGCACCCCGTCTGCCGCACTGATAATGCCTTGCGCCACCAGCATCTCGCAATGTGCTTTGGAACCGGCTATATCCTGTGCATAAAGCCGCTGATCAAACCCGATAGAGGCATTGATGCGCGCCATGATTTCTGAGGGGCCACCCGCAAAACGGCCGCCCCACAGCGTGTTGGCGCTGCCTGCCTGGCCGGGGGATGGTTTTTTGTTCATGGGTTCGGATCTGGCCTAAAGGGGATAGTGTAAAGAAATGTTGGGCAAACGCACAGAAATAGCGATCAACAGGGTTGGGATCTTCGCAGTGTTTCTGATAGGCGCGGTATACGCTATTGCGGGGCTTTCTGGCAATGTTGCTGCTGCGGTGCCGGGCCTGCAAAATTTTGTGCTGAAAACGGCGCCCGCCCCCTTGCCCGAGGTGCAGTTTCAGGATGCAGCCGGAGAATTTCACACTCTGGCGGAATTTAACGGCAAAGTGATTCTGGTGAATTTCTGGGCCACCTGGTGCGCCCCGTGCCGCGCGGAAATGCCGTCGCTGGACCGTCTGCAACAGGCCATGGGCGGCAAGGATTTTGAGGTGGTGATCGTCAGCCTGGACCGGGCCGGATACGCCAAGGCGGCGGCCTTCCTGGATGAAATCGGGGTTAAAAACCTGACCACCTTTATCGATCCGGGCATCAAGGCGGCGCGCCAACTGGGCGCGCTGGGCCTGCCGGTGACTTTGCTGCTCAACCGCAAGGGCGATGAAATCGGCCGCGTGACCGGCCCCGCAGAATGGGATTCCGCCGAGGCCAAGGCGCTGATCGCGCAGTATGTGGGGGGGGCAATAATCAGTCCGGGCGCTTCAGTACGTCATAGATGAACTGGCCGCCCAGTTGCAACCCGTCCGGGGCGATGCCGTGACCGGTGCCGCGTGACACATGCGATCGCACCGTTAGCCCCGCCTTGACCAGCGCTTCTACCGCCGCATGCATGCGGCTGACCGGCAGCATTTCGTCTTCATCGCCGTGGATCATCAGGATGGGCGGCTTGACCCTGACTTCACCCTGCAATTTTTCCGGCCCGGCCAACGCACCGGAATAACCGATGATCGCCGCCGGCGATTTGGCGCGGCGCAGGCCGACTTGCAGGGACATCATCGTGCCCTGGCTGAAACCAACCAGCACCAGGCGGCTTTCATCCAGCCCGTGGTGGGCCAGTTCCTGATCGATAAAACCATTCAGAATCGGTGCTGCACGGGTGACGCCGCGATACATTTCTTCGGGATCCAGCCGGGTAATGCCAAACCATTGAAAGCCCATGGGCGACATCTCGCACCGCTCCGGCGCATTGGGCGAAACAAAGGCCGTGCCCGGCAGCATTTTTTGCCAATAGGGCGCAAGGCCGATCAGATCGTTCCCATCGGCGCCATAGCCATGGCACAAAATCACGAGGCTGTCGGCTTTGCCGCCATTTGCCGGATCAATCCTTGGCCCGTCGATCATTGCATTCGTCATGCTGCTTCCTTCGTCTGCTAATATATAATGGTATGTACATCATAGTTATTCACGCTTCGCGCCGCCAGCTTTGCTTGGGACAGTATTCTTCATGCACATAAATGGCCCTGTGGTTACCCGTTTCGCGCCCAGCCCCACGGGCCTGCTGCATCTTGGGCACGCGGTGGCGGCGCTGGTGGCGCATGATCTGGCGCAGCAGTCCGGTGGCCGGTTTTTGCTGCGCATGGATGATATTGACGCCAGCCGCCGCCGCCCGGAATTTGAAACTGCGATCTGCGAGGATCTGCACTGGCTCGGGCTTGCATGGCAACCGTCCGTCCGGCGGCAATCCGATTGTCTGGCGGAATATGAAACGGCGCTGGACCGGCTGCGCGCGCTGGGGCTGATTTATCCCTGCTTTTGCACCCGAAAGGAAATTCTGGCGGAAGCGGCCAGCAATCAGGATGCGCCGCATGACGCCGGCGGCCCGATCTATCCCGGCACATGCCGCAAACTGTCAGAGGATGAAGGCCGGGCCCGCATGCAAACGGGCGCGGTGGTTGCCCTGCGTCTGGATAATGCAAAGGCGATGGCGCTTGTTCGCGCGCCGCTGACATTCGAAGAGCATGGTGCTGGGTCGGAAGGTGAACGCGGTACAATTCCGGCGCACCCCGATCTGCTTGGGGATATTGTGCTGGCGCGCGGTGGCAATAATGGCCTCGCCGGGTGCAGCTATCATCTGGCTGTGGTGGTGGATGATGCAGCACAAAAAATCAGTTGCGTCACCCGTGGCCGCGATCTGTTTTTTGCGACCCATATTCAGCGCCTTTTGCAGGCGGTTCTGGAATTGCCTGTTCCGGAGTATCTGCATCACGCATTGGCGGTTGATGCGGCGGGAAAACGGCTTGCCAAGCGTCATGACGCATTAGGTCTGCGGTATTTTCGGGAGCAGGGAATAACACCTGCGCAGCTGCGCGCAATGGTGCAGATGGTCATTGACTAACCTGCGAAACGGATATCTTCGTCCTGCACCAGTTGTGCCGATCGGGAAGTTTTGCGGGCGGTGCACCAGCCAATCAAATCACCCAGGGGCAGCGGCTTGCTGTAATAATAGCCCTGGACCTGATCGCACCCTTCCTGCTGCAGAATTTTTAATTGCTTTTCTTCTTCGACACCTTCGGCAATGACCTGAAGGTGAAGGCTGTGCGCCAGTGCAATAACAGCGCGGACAATGGCGATATCTTCGGCATTTGCAGACATTTCAGTGATGAAGGAACGATCAATCTTCAGTGTACTGAGGGGAAACTGGCGCAAATAAGTTAGCGATGAATAGCCGGTGCCAAAATCATCCAGCGCCAGGCCAACCCCCAGTAAATACAGGGCATTCAATGTAATGCTCGATTTTTCAATATCATCCATGACCATGCTTTCGGTGATTTCCACCTCAAGGCGTTTTGCCGGCAATCCTGTCTCTTTCAGTATCCCGCGGATCATGCCGATCAAATCTTTATGAAGCAGCAAATTCGCCGACAGATTGACGGACACACGCTCAATACCAAGACCAATATCAATACAGCGCTTAAGATCGGTGCAGGCGGCCCTTATCACCCATTCGGTCATGGGAAAAATAAGCCCGGAAGCTTCGGCCATGGGCACGAACATCACCGGCGGTATCATACCGCGTTCTGGATGCCGCCAGCGTATCAGGGCTTCAGCGCCGCACACTTCGCCGGTGTTGATGTCAACCTGCGGCTGATAATGCAGCACCAGCTGATTATTGGTTATCGCATTGCTTAGCTCATCTTCAAGCTGTCTGCGCAGCCTGACCTGTTCATTCAGTGCGGCGTCAAACACCTGATAACTGCCCGGACCATGCTGCTTGGCGCTGGTAAGCGCCATCTGGGCGTTTTTTAGCAATGTCTCTGCGTTCTGGCCGTCAGTGGGATAAAGCGTTGCGCCGATGCAGCAACTGATATTCAGGGTTTGTCCTTCAATCATGAAAGGTTCGGCCAGGGTCGCGATAATTTTCTGCGCAAGACTATCAATAATCTTGACGGCGTTTGAATTGCTGACCAGCACGGCAAACTCATCGCCGCCCATGCGCGCAACAGAATCCGTCGCGCGCATGCATTGCCGGATGCGTTGTCCCGCCTGCTGCAACAGTATATCACCTGCGGCTGCGCCGACCCTGTCATTGATACCCTTGAAATGATCAATATCGATGACCAGCAGCAAAACGGCGCGATCAAACCGGTCGGAATGACGTAGGGTGTTTTTCAGCCGGGACTGAAAATAGGCGCGGTTGATCAAACCGGTCAGATGATCCTGGTAAGCCAGTCTGCGGACATTGCGTTCCGCCCATTTGCGCTTAACGCGCTCGCGGCGCAAGACTGCTGCATGCTTTGATATCTCGGCGGGCGGTTGTATGCCGAACCTGGATTCTGGTTTTTCAGCCGGCGCAGAAAGGGCGGAAGTGTTACGCCCAAAAATAATCTCATATTGATGGCCGCCGGCCCAATGATGGGCACAGGTCAGTTCAAGATTATGCCATCCTGTTTCGGGTGCTCCCAGCCGGCAATGGCTGCGCGCGCCAAGTCCCGGCGTGGCATTGCCGGTGGGATTGCACCACCAGGAATTCAGGGTCCAGCTATCCGCCTCATGCACCAGCGAATTGAAATGCTGTCCGGTCAGGCTGTCAGACTGCGGACTTTCCTTTCCCAGCAGGCGCACCGCCGTGTCATTCAGTAAAATGATCTTGCCTTCCTGGCATAGGCAGGCAAATCCGGCCGCTCCCGTGATCAGCCTGGCGGCGACCGCAAGCTCTGGCGTTAAACTACCTGAATTTTTGTTCCCCAAACTCACACGCAGCTCCCATTGGCGGCGCCTGCCTCTTTTATTCGCCGCACACCTAGCAACATATTCACGGTCCATCATGAACCGCTCTCAACTTTATGTCTGAAAAGGCAATATTTCGTTAATGGATGTTGGGTTTCCCCGGCAGCAGATTGTCATTGCAAGTCAATTTATTAAGCATGATTTTAGGGGAATTTTTGCGCTGGCGCTGGCGCTAGCGCATCTCGAAATGCGTGACGCTATGGTCCGGCCCCTTGTGGAGGATCAGATCGGCGCGCCGCCGGGTTGGCAAAATATGATCATTCAGATTTTTGCCATTTATTGTTGACCAGACAAAACCCACAACTGCCAGCCGCTGCTCCGCAGTTAAAGGCGCAAAACGCGAATAAAACGACTTTGGGTCATTCACCGCCGCCTCGGTCAGGACCAGAAAGCGTTCCGTAAACCATTTCCTAATCAGGATTTCGTCTGCATGCAGATAAATCGAATAATCAAAAAAATCCGATGCGGACAAATGATCGCTGCTCCCATCCGGCAGATGGGGCTGTAGAACGTTAATGCCCTCGACAATGACGATATGCGGGTTCTGGATCACCTGCCCATGACCGGGCATGATGTCATAGGTGACGTGGGAATATACTGGCGCCGTCACCGCTTTCTCGCCGGATTTCAGGCGCCTGAGAAAATCGACCAGCCCATTGCCATCGAAACTTTCGGGAAAGCCCTTGCGTTCCATTAAACCGCGTTGTTCCAGTTCGGCGTTTGGAAACAGAAAGCCGTCGCTGGTAACCAGCGCCACATCGGAATGTTCCGGCCAGGCGGCCAGGGCGTTCTGCAGGAATTTTGCGGATGTGCTTTTGCCCACAGAGACACTCCCAGCAAGCCCAATGATGAAGGGCGGCATCATGGGGGTGACGCCCAGCATGGCCGCCGTTCGCGCCTGAAGCGCCTCAAGGGCGTTGATCCGCTGATGGATCAGGAACGCCAGCGGCAGGTAGATGCTGGTAAATTCGTCTGTTTCCCTATCCGCCCCGTCTTGTGTCAGCCGCGACAGGGCGCCGGATATCACGGCGTCCGGGATTTCCTTTTGAAGCCGTGACAAAACATCCCGATGGTGTTGTTGAAAAACCATATAATTGATCCTAAAATCGGGCCGATCGACTATAACACGTAAATTTTACAACAGCATACGCTTGACCGGAGGCGCAAGAGTGTGATTCTGTCAATATATGGATTTACGACATGAAATGCGTCGAAGATTGCGCCATGCGGCGGTGCCGGTGATTTGCGCCTGCGCAGTGGTTTACTTTGGCTACCATGCCATTCAGGGGGATCATGGCCTGATCACCTATCTGCGCTATGGCCAATATATCGGGTCGCTGCAAACCGAATATGATCAGACCGTCCGCGCCCGCGAAAGCCTGGAACACCGGGTGTCGCTGCTGCGCTCGCAAAGCCTCGATCCCGACCTGCTGGAAGAGCGCGCCCGCGACGTGCTGGGCTTTGCCCATCCAAATGACCGGGTAATCTATCTGGATCAGTTGCCCAAGGATGGGGTTAAATCCGACTGATCATTTAATTTATCTGTTATTTCAATGATTTATTGATAATTTGCAGATTAGATCTGGTTCTGCACAGAGACTGGTGAAGATAGTTGAGGGAGCTTAGGTCTGGTATGGCTGCTGCATCTGCCAAGAACCCCGCCAATAAACCGACCAGGGCCGCGCCAAAAAATGCGCAGTCTCAATCCGGGCTGGAAACCCTGCCACACCTGTACCGTGAAATGCTGCTGATCCGCAGGTTTGAGGAGCGGGCGGGCCAGATGTACGGCATGGGCCTGATCGGCGGCTTCTGCCATCTGTATATTGGCCAGGAAGCGGTGGTGGTTGGAATGAAAGCCGCCAGCCAGGAAGGCGATCAGATGATTACCGCATATCGCGATCATGGCCATATGCTGGCCATGGGGCTGGACCCAAAGGGCGTGATGGCGGAACTGACCGGGCGTGCGGGCGGCCTGTCCAGAGGCAAAGGTGGCTCGATGCATATGTTCAGCGTCGAAAAGAATTTCTATGGTGGCCATGGCATTGTGGGGGCGCAGGTGTCGCTTGGCACAGGGCTGGCCTTCGCCAATCTCTATCGCGGCAATGGCGCGGTCGCCATGGCCTATTTCGGCGATGGCGCCAGCAATCAGGGCCAGGTCTATGAAAGCTTCAATATGGCCGAGCTGTGGCGGCTGCCAATTGTCTATGTGATCGAAAACAATCACTATGCCATGGGCACGTCGGTTGAACGCTCCAGCGCCATGCCCGATCTGCACCGGCGCGGCGAAAGCTTCGCCATTCCCGGCCGCAAGGTGGATGGCATGGATGTGCTGACGGTGCGTGACGCTGCGCTGGAAGCATTAGCGCATTGCCGTTCCGGTAAGGGGCCGATCATTCTGGAAATGATGACCTATCGCTATCGCGGGCATTCCATGTCCGACCCGGCCAAATACCGCACCACGGAAGAAGTACAGAAAGTGCGCGCCGAACAGGATCCGATCGACCGGGCGCGCGCCAGATTATTGACTGAGGGCCTGATCGACGAAGCCGGACTGAAAGAAATCGACCGCGAGGTCAAAGCTATCGTTGCCGAAGCTGCGGAGTTTGCGCAATCAAGTCCGGAACCGGACCCTGCGGAATTGTTCACCGATATATTGCGCTGAAACGGAGCCAAAACAGAAATGCCCATCCAGTTGTTAATGCCTGCCCTGTCGCCCACCATGGAGGAAGGCAAACTTGTTAAATGGCTGGTCAGGGAAGGCGGCAAAATTCAGGCCGGTGACATCATTGCTGAAATCGAAACCGACAAGGCGGTGATGGAATATGAATCTGTGGATGATGGAATAATCGGCCGCCTGTTATTTCCCGACGGCGCGGAAGGCATCAAAATCAACACGCCCATTGCGGTGATATTGCAGGACGGTGAAGCCGCGACGGTGATGGATGGGTTTTCTGCCACAGCACCTGTTACGCCTGCGCCGGCTGCGGCGCCGGCAAAAGCGCCAGCAATGGCAAAGCCTGTAGCAGCCGCGAAGGCGGCTGAACCAGAAGTGCCTGCGGAAACCAAATTTGTCAGCATGACGGTGCGCGAAGCCCTGCGCGATGCCATGGCGGAAGAAATGCGCCGCGACGACACTGTGTTTTTGATGGGCGAGGAAGTGGCGCAATATGAAGGCGCCTATAAGATCAGTCAGGGGCTGCTGGCGGAGTTCGGCCCCAGGCGTGTGGTGGATACGCCGATCACGGAACATGGCTTTGCGGGCATTGGCGTCGGTGCGGCCCTGGCTGGCCTGCACCCCATTGTCGAATTCATGACATTTAATTTTGCCATGCAGGCCATCGACCATATCATTAATTCGGCGGCTAAAACTTTGTACATGTCCGGCGGGCAGTTGGGTGCGCCGATTGTATTTCGTGGCCCCAATGGCGCGGCCGCGCGGGTGGCGGCCCAGCATTCACAATGCTATGCGGCGTGGTATTCGCAAATTCCGGGCCTGATCGTGATTGCGCCCTATGATGCGGCATCGGCCAAGGGATTGCTGAAAGCGGCAATCCGCAACCCCAATCCGGTGGTATTTCTGGAAAACGAAAAGCTGTATGGGCGCAGTTTTGATGTGCCGGTGCTGGATGATTTCGTTCTGCCGATTGGGAAGGCGCATATTATTCGCCCCGGGCGTGATGCAACCATTGTGAGCTTTTCGATTGGCGTGGGAAAATCTCTGGAGGCGGCGGAGATTCTGGCCGCCAAAGGCATTGACGTGGAAGTGATCGATCTGCGCACGCTGCGCCCCATGGATATGGAGACCGTGCTGACCTCGGTGCGGCGCACCAATCGCTGTGTCGCGGTGGAAGAAGGCTGGCCGCAATCCGGCATTGGCGCGGAAATCGCCGCCAGCATTATGGAGCATGCCTTTGATGATCTGGATGCGCCGGTCATAAGGGTGTGCGGCAAGGACGTGCCGATGCCCTATGCCGCCAATCTGGAAAAGCTGGCGCTGCCGCAACCCGAAGACATTGTGGCTGCGGTGAAAACCGTATGTTACCGCTAGGGACGCGCGAATGATCACCATCACCATGCCCGCCCTGTCGCCGACCATGGAGGAAGGCAAGCTTGCGAAATGGTTTGTCAAGGAAGGCGATACTGTATCCGCCGGGGACATCATCGCCGAAATCGAAACCGACAAGGCGACCATGGAATATGAAGCCATCGATGATGGTATTGTAGGAAAGCTGCTGGTCAGTGAAGGCCAGGAAGCCATCAAGATCAATGCGCCGATTGCGGTGTTTCTGGAGGCGGGGGAGGATAAGGCGGCGCTGGCGAATTTCAAACCGGCTGCCGCTCCTGCGGGCGCTGCCGCGAAAGCCATGCCAATGACGCCGGTGACGGTTAAGCCCGCTGCCATGCCGGCCGCCCCGCAGCCCCCCTCCGCGCCAGAAACAAAATCCGGCGCCCGGATTATCGCCAGCCCGCTGGCACGGCGGCTTGCGGCGCAAAAGGGGCTTGATCTGGCGCGCATCGCAGGTAGCGGCCCGCATGGCCGCATCATCAAACGTGATCTGGAAGGGGTGCAGCCCATGGCCGCCGCAGCGCCGGTTGCAGCGGTTGTGGCGCAACCCGCAGTCAATGAACTGTCATTGTTCGCCGAAGGTTCATACGAAATTGTTCCACACACGCCGATGCGCAAAACCATTGCGCGGCGTCTGACCCAATCCAAAAGCACTATTCCGCATTTCTATCTGACCATTGATTGTGATCTGGACGCCTTGCTGGAAATGCGCGAAAAACTGAACGCGCGTGCGCCAAAAGGCGCCGATGGGTATAAACTCAGCGTCAATGATTTCATCATTCGGGCCAGCGCCCTGGCGTTGAAGCGTGTGCCAGAGGCCCATGCATCCTGGACAGATGCCGGATTACTGCGCCACAAACATGCCGATATCGGCGTTGCGGTTTCCATTGATGGCGGGCTGATCACGCCGATCATCCGCCATGCGGATGGCAAGGGGCTGGCGGAAATTTCCAATGTCATGCGCGATCTGGCGGAACGCGCGCGGGCGCGTAAATTGAAGCCCAGTGAATATGAAGGCGGCACATTTTCCATTTCCAACCTGGGCATGTTCGGCATCCGGGAATTTTCCGCCGTCATAAATCCGCCGCACAGCATGATCCTGGCGGTTGGTGCAGGCGAGCAGCGTCCGGTGGTTCGCAATGGCGCGCTGGCCATCGCGACACAGATGAGTTGCACCCTGTCTTGCGATCACCGTGTCGTTGACGGCGTATTGGGCGCGCAGTTTCTGAATGTGTTCAAGGGGTTTATCGAAGCTCCCCTGACCATGTTGTTATGAGGCCGTAGCATGGCTGATAATTCATATGATGTTGCAGTCATCGGATCGGGACCGGGCGGTTATGTGGCGGCGATCCGGGCGGCGCAACTGGGCCTGTCGGTTGCGATTATTGAACGCGATCAGCTTGGCGGCGTCTGCCTGAACTGGGGCTGCATTCCAACCAAGGCGCTGTTGCGATCCGCCGAAGTGTATCATCTGACGCAGCATTTGGATGCGTTTGGCCTGGTGGCGGATAATGTGCGTTTTGACGCCGCTAAAATCGTCAAGCGCAGCCGCGACGTGGCGGCGCGGCTGAACGGCGGCGTCAAACATCTGCTGAAGAAAAACAAAGTCACAGTGATCGAAGGCGTTGCCACGCTGGCGGGCAAGGGAAAAATCTCCGTCACCGCCAATGGCAAGGCGCAAGAAGTCATGTCTAAAAATATTATTCTGGCCACCGGCGCGCGGGCGCGGCAAATGCCGGGTCTGGAAACGGATGGCAAACTGGTCTGGTCCTATCGTGAAGCGATGGTTCCCGCCGCCATTCCGCCATCGCTGCTGGTGGTGGGATCGGGCGCCATCGGCATTGAATTCGCCAGTTTCTACCGCACCATGGGCGCCGATGTGACGGTGGTCGAAGTGCTGGACCGGGTTCTGCCGGTGGAAGATGCGGAAATTTCCGCGCTGGCCCGCAAGGCGTTTGAAAAACAGGGCATGAAAATTCACACCGGCGCCAGCGTGAAAAGCCTGACGCACGGCGCCGACACTGTCACCGCCAGCATTGATCTGGGCGGCGGCAAGATGCAATCGCTCACCGTTGCGCGCGTCATCATGGCGGTCGGCATTGCCGGCAATGTGGAAAATCTGGGTCTGGAGGCCGCAGGCGTCAAGGTCGAAAAAACCCATGTCGCCGTCAATGAATGGTGCGAAACCGGCGTACCGGGCATCTATGCCATCGGCGATCTTGCCGGGCCGCCCTGGCTGGCGCACAAGGCCAGTCATGAAGGTGTGATCTGCGCCGAACGCATCGCGGGCGTCAAAGGCCTGCATCCGCTGGAAACAAAAAATGTGCCGGGCTGCACCTATTGCATGCCGCAGGTCGCCAGCGTGGGCATGACCGAAGCCGCCGCCAAAACGGCGGGCCATGAAGTGCGTGTGGGCCGTTTTCCCTTCGCGGGCAATGGCAAGGCCATCGCGCTGGGTGACACAGAAGGCCTGGTGAAAACCGTGTTCGACGCCAAAACCGGCGAACTTCTGGGCGCGCACATGATCGGCGCGGAAGTTACCGAACTGATCCAGGGCTATTGCGTCGCCAAAACACTGGAAACGACAGAATCCGAATTGATGCACACCATCTTCGCGCATCCCACATTAAGTGAAATGATGCACGAAAGTGTGCTGGACGCCTATGGCAGGGTTATCCATTTTTGACCCACATGATGTTTGATAATCAACATGGCGCTTGAATCCGCTATCGGTTCGGCTAACACAACGCGGGCGTCGTCATCGCTGACCCTGCGGATGAAATTCAGCCGTATAAACTGGCCGCTGGTTGTCATGCTGGCTGTGATTGCCTGTGTGGGGGCGGCGGTGCTGTATTCGGCTGGCCGTGGATGGACGCCCTGGGCGGGGATGCATTTGCTGCGCTTTTCGCTGGGCGTAATGATGATGCTGACCGTGGCGATGATTGACATCCGGCACTGGATGCGTTTGGCCTATCCCATTTATGGTTTTGGCCTTGTGCTGTTGATCTGGGTTGAGATTGCCGGTGAGATTGGCATGGGCGCACAGCGCTGGATCGATCTGGGTTTTCTGCAATTACAGCCATCAGAAATTATGAAGATCGCGCTCGTGATGGTGTTTGCCCGGTATTATCACAGTATGAATCCGGGGCGAATATCACGTCCGGTGTCGTTGCTGTTGCCATTGATTCTTGTGCTGATCCCTGTTGCGCTGGTGATGCGTCAGCCGGATCTGGGAACGGCGTTGCTGTTGCTGGCAGGGGCTGGCGGGCTGATGTTTCTGGCAGGTGTTTCCTGGATTTATTTTGCAGGCGCGATTGCCTCGGTCATGGCGGCGCTGCCGATTGCATGGGGCTTTTTACGCGAATATCAAAAAAACCGTGTGCTGACATTCCTGAACCCTGAACAGGATCCGCTTGGGACAGGGTATCACATCATGCAATCGAAGATCGCCTTTGGTTCCGGCGGGATTTTTGGCAAAGGCTATATGCAGGGCACCCAGAGCCATCTGGATTTTCTGCCGGAAATGCAGACGGATTTTATTTTCACCATGTTTGCAGAAGAGATGGGCATGATCGGCGCCATCCTTCTGCTTTGCCTGTTTGGCATGGTGATTGCCTATGGCTATGTCATTTCCCTGCGGGTGCGCCATCAATTTGGCCGGTTGATCGTGCTTGGGGTAATTCTGAATTTCTTCCTCTATGTGTGTATCAACATGGCCATGGTTATGGGGCTGATCCCGGTGGTGGGCGTGCCACTGCCCTTTGTTTCTTATGGCGGTACTGCTATGCTGACTCTGTTATTCGGATTTGGTCTGGTGCTGAGCGCTTCCGTGCATCGGGGGGTGCCAATACCCGAAAATGCCGGAATATTCTTTTAATGGGCGTATTGTATGGGCGGACCCGGTAATTCAGTCTTGTGTGATTTTCTCAATGCGCTGCTGGAAGCCGAACGCGCGGGCGCAAAAGCCGCAACTGTTTTTTGTCGCGATTACGCAGGCGGTCCCGCCGAAGCGCTTATCGAACAGGTGCGCCGCGACGAGGCCTGGTGCTGTGGCATGCTGACCGGCTGGGTGACAAAACTGGGCGGCGTCCCCACAACGCTTACGGGCAGTTTTCTGGAAAAGGTGCTGGCCAAGCCCGGGCTGGAAGCGCGCCTTGCGTTTCTAAATCGCGGCCAGGACTGGGTCGTGCGCAAACTCGAAGAAATGATTCCACAACTTGACGAGAGCGATTTACGTATGGATTTGTCTCATATGCTAGCTCTTCATGTGCAGAATATCGCGGAATGCGCAGCTTTTCTTGATCGCACATCAACGCCTTATTAACGCCATAAATCACCTGTCTACCGGTAACGATAGACAGTTCGCTCGGGCTTTGTTATATGCACCGTTCTATCCGGGACGGGTGATTAGCTCAGTTGGTAGAGCAGCTGACTCTTAATCAGCGGGTCGCAGGTTCGAATCCTGCATCACCCACCAGCTAGTATGTTTGTCAGATGGGTTTCCTGGAGAAGCGGTTCCCAATCCTGTTTTGGCAGTCATGCAAAAAAGTTTTGTGTTTGCATGGGTGATGCATTCCTGCGGAAGGGGGAAGGATGCATGTGATGCGGGAGTGGTGGGGCAATTTCTTTTCACTGAACACAAGTCCGCCCAGATACTGGGCAGACCGTTACTGGGGGATCAATGGGTCGCCAGACTGGGGTAAACCGGCCTGGCCCGGCTGGCGCAAGCCTCCATTGTTCTGGAATGGCGAATGGCCGTTGAGGATCGTTTTCTTTCTGATGGCGTGCGGTCCGGCCGTAATCATCCTGTTCGGTCTTGCGCCGATCATAAAAATAGGGCCCGGCGGCTTCTGATGTTTGGGAACGCTTACCCGAAAATCGGCGAAACTGCCAAAGCTCCTTGATTTTGCCAGAAAAGCAGGTAGCGCCGGACAAGCGCAAAATGGCTAAAGCTAGAAGTTATATGGTCACACATATTTACATTGATGCTTGCGGCACAGGTGATTCAAAGCGGCTGCTGGGAAGAGGAAGCCAGCAGGCATGACGCGAGCTTATTCCAATGATCTTCGAGAACGCGCTGTTTATGCGGTTCAGGCAGGCGGCGGTTGCAGCGCGGTTCGGTGTGGCGGTTTCTCATAATGCGATCTGGCAGTTCCTGTGCCGCGAAGTGATTCGGGCGGCTGGCGCGCGGCTTTGGTTCTTGCCGCCATACTCGCCAGACCTCAATCCCATCGAGCAGACATTCGCCAAAATCAAACACTGGATGCGAACGGCGCAAAAGAGGACTGTGGAAGACACATGGCGACATGCCGCAAGCCTCGTTAGCACTGTCAAACAAGATGAATGCGCCAACTATTTTGAAAATGCTGGATACCCTTCCGTGAAATAATGAATTGTTCTAGCGCAATATAGCTTTATTCTCCTGGTTTCGCCGCTGCGGGATCGAATCCGGGAGATCCCCCTTCTTGAGGACCCAGTGGGATGATCGCATATCTGCGCTGGCTTGCGCCTTTGTCGGTGATTTTGGTTTACGCCATTTTGCAGTGGCTTCAGCCGCCACTGTTACAGGCGGCGCGCGCGGTGATGTTTGATTTTTACGTGGCGCAATATCCGCGCCCCTATGACCCCAATCTTCCGGTTCGCATTGTTGACATAGATGATGAATCGCTGGGGCGGCTTGGCCAATGGCCATGGCCACGCACCCGAACCGCGCGTCTGATTGATGCGCTGCGCAATGCGGGTGTGAAGGTGATTGCCTTTGATGTGGTGTTTGCCGATCCGGACCGCACATCCTTGTCGCGCCTGTTGCCAGACCTGGCCGCTGATTTTGCAGCGAACAATATAAAATTTGACACTGGCGACATGCGTAACGCGCCTGATAATGATCTGATACTTGCGCAGACCGTGGCGAAGGGGAAAGTCGTCACCGGGTTCGCCTTTCTGGCTTCCCCGACGAACGCCCTACCGCAAGGCAAATCCGCAATCCTGATGAATGGGGGCGATGCGACAGAACATCTGATGCATTTTCCGGGTGTGCTGAAAACGCTGGATGCAATTGAAAAAGCGGCGGACGGCAATGGCTCGTTTTCCTCCGTTCCGGACCCGGACGGCATCATCCGGCTGATGCCGCTGGCCTATACCATGAAAGGGGCATTTTATCCTTCACTAGCCGCCGAAGCGATGCGGATCTATAGCGGCGCCAAAGCGATGACCGTGCAGGTGAGCGATGCAAGCCCGGCCATGCAGCTTTTGACCGGGGGGGGCGTCACCGGCATTCGCATCGGAGAATATTCCATTCCTACCGATGCAAAAGGGCGTATCCGCCTCTATGAAAGCGCCAGCACGCCATCGCGCTATCTGCCCGCATGGGAAGTTCTGGCCGGTGAAACGGACCCTGATGAGCTGGCTGGCGCTATCGTTTTTATCGGCACCAGCGCCATGGGCATGGGGGATATACGCGCGACACCGCTGGAACGGGCGGTGCCCGGCGTTGAGGTGCATGCCCAAATCGCCGAACAGATATTGACGAATGCCTATATTGAGCAACCGGTCTGGGGCAACCGGCTTGAGTTCGCTCTGTTCATCATTTTTTCGATTCTGATCTGCATCGCCAGTTGGCGCAAACGCATTGTCTGGGCAATTCTGTTTCTGACTGTGGGCGAGGTGATATTATTTGGCGGCAGCCTGGCGGCGTTTAGATATTATTCCCTTTTGATTGATCCGGTATTGCCGGGACTGGGGCTGGCCAGCGTGTTGGGGATTGTGGCCGCTATAGGATATGCGAGCGCGGTGATCGAACGTCAACGGGTGCGTTCCGCCTTTAACCGCTATCTGGCGCCCGCCGCCATCGACCGGCTGGTGATGGATCCCAGCCAGCTAAGGCTGGGTGGAGAGATGCGCACCATGACCTTCATGTTTTCCGACATTCGCGGCTTCACCTCGATTTCTGAAAAACTGACGCCGGAACAATTGACGCACTTCATCAACAATTTTCTCACCCCCATGACAAACGCCATTCTGGAAACCGGCGGCACCATTGATAAATATATGGGCGATTGCATCATGGCGTTCTGGAATGCGCCGCTAGATGATCCCGATCATGCGGAAAATGCCTGCCGCGCAGCGCTGAAAATGCTGCATGCGCTGGACGCGTTGAATGCGCAACTGGACATTGCGATGCCAGGCATGAAACTGGCGATCGGCATCGGCATCAATACCGGTCCCTGTTGTGTGGGCAATCTGGGTTCGGAATATCGTTTTGATTATTCGGTGCTGGGCAATGACGTCAACATCGCCTCCCGTCTGGAAGGGCAATCCAAGGCTTATGCCGTGACTACACTGGTGGGCGAGAATTCGCAGGTGCTGGCTCCCCATTTCGCGATGCTGCAACTTGATCAGATCATGGTGAAGGGCAAGACCGTTCCGGTCACGGTATGGGGTTTGCTGGGCGATGACCTGCTGCAAAACTCTCCCGAATTTGTGGACTTATGCCAAATGCATGAACAGATGTTATCGGCCTATCGTCAACAGCGTTGGGAGAACGCCGCGCGGCTGTGTGCGGCGTTGGCGAAAACCCAAATCGCGATCCGTCTGGGCTTGGGCGATCTGTATCAGCTTTATACGGATCGCATTGCCGATTATTCAAGTAACCCGCCCGGCGCGGAGTGGGATGGCGTGTATGTCGCAGTAAGTAAGTGACGATCCATGTTAGCGCCTCCCAAGGAACCCCCCCGGAATGCCAAGAATGCCCGGCAGCGGATTGGTGGCGGCCGGTTGCTGCGGCTGTCCGGTCTGCGTAGAGACGCCACCCGCAGCGGATTGGCAGACGGCGTAAGTCGCCTTGTCCCCCTTCATCTGGCAACGCGATAACAGGGGCTGAATTTTTTCAATGTTCCCCGTTTGCTGATACAAACGAATGGCTTCCGGGATAAAGCTGACCGGCGTGTCATAGCGGCGATTGGCTTCGTCAACAAAGCTTGCCGCCACTGGCAGGCTACCGGTTTTTATCGCATCGGCGGCGGCATAACGATAGCCGGCGATGGGGGGTTGGGGACCGCGTAATATGACGTCAATATTGGTGGCGGCATCAGGGCGGCCCTGACGTTTGGCGACCTCATACATGGTAAGCCGGGTATAGGTATGGTTTGCCGTTGGGCCGCTTATGCCCTCCATGGCAAGCTTGGCCGCCTGGTCAAGTTGTCCTGATTCCATGAGCTGACGCGCTTTTGATGCAGAAGCGTAATGCGAAAACACCGGCATGCCACGCTGCATATCCCATTGCGCTGCGCCAAGTGCTGGACGCGCAGAGTTGCGGTAAAAGGCGCCCAGATACTGAATGACGTCAGCCTTGCGTTCGCTGACGGGGCGGTGATCTTCACCCTTGCTGGATTTGGCAATTGACGAGATTGCCGAGGGCGCCATCCTTGCCATCAAACCGCCAACGCTGGCGGCCGAGGGCGCCATCATCGCAGAAGAGGCAGTGCCCACCAACGCCATCGAATTTGCCTGCATCGAAGCCTGAACAAATTTTTCCTGAGCCACCTCACGTTTGGCAATTTTCTTTTCCCAGTCTTCCAGCTTGGCCATCATCGTTCCGATTGCGGCCTTGTTATATCCAGCGGCAATGAACAGATCGGCGCCCAGCAGGTCGGCTTCGTCCTCCTGTCCGGAAGTCCAATTGGGGGCAATTACATTTTCGCTTACGGCATAAACCGCCTCGGCAATATTAAGCGAGGTTTGCCCGTCAATTGGGGGCGCTGTTCCTGAAAATTGCTGAACCGCCGAAAATGCGCCCATGGCCATGCCGCCAACTTTCAGCATGCTTTGCTGCGATTTTAGAAAGGCGTCTGATTTGTGATGATTTTTCAGAACATGCGCAACTTCATGCGCCAGAACCGCCGCGATTTCATCTTCGTTTTTCAGATCGCGCAACAGACCCATCGGCAGGAATATGCCCCCGTCCGCAGCGGCGGCGGCGGCAAAATGTTCTTGCGGAATCACATACACATGGATGGCGCAACCCGGCAGCGGCGACACCTTCAACAGCCGGTCTTTTATCTGGTTCAGAAATATATCCAGCGCGGGGTCAACGACGACGCCATAGGCGACACCCTCGATGCTTTGACGATGCGCGCTATCTGCACCCGTGCCGCCGCAAGGTTGACCCGGTTTGGCCTCTTTTCTGAAATCTTCAAGCAGCGGTCGCTCGGGCAGTTTTGGTTTTTCTTTTTTATCCGCAGCAATGGCCGTCTGCGAAAGCGCAAAACTAACCAGCGCAAGCCCTGAAATAACCAGCCGGAAAAGATTCCCGCGCATCAGCAGCCGTTCCCAAGGCCGCGAACACCGAGAGTCACCGGGACGCCAGCGACCTTTTCGCCGCAAGTGCCGGTTGTGAGGCCACTTTCATTGGTTTCAACCTGCAACGCATCGACCCAGTATTTTTTGCCGTCAATCTTCACCAGCAACATGCCGTTCTCGCTGACAGCCTGAACCGGAAGTGGAAATTTGACGCCAGCGGCATCAAGCTGCGAGGCGGGTTCCGAAGATTGATCGGTTGCGAACAGATCCAGCGCGGGGACCGTGATCCCCACAACATCATAATCGGGACGTTCGACCGCAAACCCGCTTGTCCAGGAAAAAGCTAAAAACATTACTGCGCCCAGTGATAGCGCTGAATAAGCCGATTTCTTTTGCATAAGCTACCCCCCTATGCGTTATCCCGATCCGGAGAACCAATGCTAGACGAAAATCCATTAAAAATAAAAGTTACTTTGTCACTTGAGGAGTAAATAGCTATTGTCTGGTCATGGCGTGTTTATAAATAATTGACATTTAATATTGTTCCCGGCTGATAAAAGGGAAAAAACTATGGATTATCCACACATAAGTGGTGAGGCAAAATCCTGCTACGTCTATGTGCTGGGCAGCATTGGCGAGGGGGGAATGCGCACCTATGTGGGCTGGACAACCGATCTGGAACGCCGTCTGGCGGAGCATAATGCAGGCAAGGGTGCGCGCTCGACCCGTGGCCGGGAGTGGCGGATAATTTATTCCGAACGCGCCGAGGACCGCAGCATCGCGCAATCAAGAGAGTGGTACTTAAAGAGATATCGCAGTTTTCGTAAAATGCTGGCCAGACATATTTTTACGGATACCTGAGTGAGCCTGTCAGGAAGACTGCATTACCCAATGATAAGGCTGCTGCCGGGGCCGCACATCCGTAAAATGGCCAGCAGATCGTTCTGGCGCAACGCGACACAGCCCGCTGTTGGCGCCAGGTTTGGTTTTGCAATATGCATGAAAATCGCGCTGCCCATGCCGTCAATGACCGGCGCATCGTTGTGGCCTAGAACCACAATGATGTCATAAACCGGATCGGCACGGCGCAGGCGTTCGGCGCTGGCATGGATGGGCAATTGCACCTGGCAATTATATTCGGGGTGACCGGGCGCGTCGCACCAGCCATCGCGCGGGCCGATGGGATTTACTTCTAACGCGGTATCAGGGCATGGCATGCGATCCGCGCGGTACAATACCCGGCGCAATTCAAATTCCCCAATGGGGGTTGCCCCATCGCCTTCGCGCTTATCGCGCTTAATGCCGCCTCGCCCTATGGCGCAGGGAAAGCTGCGTCCACCCGCATGTAACAGGCCCCGGCTTGGGCGGATATGCTGGGAAAGGCGTAGCTTCAATATTGCCTAGCCATCAAAATCACCCGCCAAAGCGGCGCGGGTATTTGGTGTCAGCAGCGCCATATGCGCGTAATTTTCATGGTCAAAGCCCAGCATGATTTGCACCGCAGGATCACGAAAGGCCTTGATCTGCGCGGGCGTAAACGGAAAATGCAGAAAATGCACAGACGAGGTTTTGCCATCCTCGCGGGTGCGGTCTTCGCCCGGCTCAGGCGCCGCCATAATGCGCTCCTGACCAACCTGAATGAATGTATTGCGCTCAATATGCGACAATGTGCGCAGCACCCGTTCGCGGCGCACCGGGTCTTCGATTTCAAACATCAGGGTACAGACCAGTTCCGATCCCTGCGGGATCAGCGGGTTATAGGCGTTCAGCTCGTCATCAATCTGTTCTTCGCCGCCTTTTTCGATATACAGCATTTCCTGAATCTGTTGCAGCATGGTGTCGTAATTTTCGAAATAGAATGTCGCCACCGGCCCCACCTCGACCCGGCGGTTCTGCTTCAGCGCCACCATTTCCGCGCGGCGTTGTTTACGGATGGCCGCATAGTCGTGCATCGGCAGCAAATCGGCCCGGCTGATGGCGCGGCGCGTTTTCATCATGTCACCAGCCCATAGGCGCGGGCCATCAGTTCGATCGGATGATGGGCCTGTTCTGGAATTTTCGCCTCGCCGTCAATGCCTTCCATCACCTGCAACAGATGTTTCGCCGCCAGCGGACATTCCGAAACCACAAAGGCGTTGGCTTGGCTGCGTGCAGTGGCGGCGGCGGGCTTGCCGATTTTCATGGCCGATGGCCGGGTCTTTTTCATCACGCCAAAGGTGCCGCCATGGCCCGAACAGCGCTCGATCACATCCAGTTTGACCTGCGGGATCATGCGCAGCATTTCCGCGCCTTTGGCCCCCATATTCTGGGCGCGCGCATGACAGGCCAGATGCAGGCTGACACCGCCCGCAATCGGCTGCATGCCCTCCGCCAGGCCCGGCTTTTTGGCAATATCGACAACATATTCGTCTATGTCGAAGGTGGATTTGGACAGGCGGACGATATCTTTGTCTTCGGGCAGCAATAGCGGCCATTCGAATTTCAGCATCAACCCGCAACTGGCCGTCAGCGTGATGATGTCATAGCCCTTGTCGACCCATTTGATCAGTTCGCGCGACACCTTATCGGCCTGTTTGGCGACGCGGGGCAGATTGCCCTGTTCCAGAAACGGCATGCCGCAACAGGCGGGATAGACCACTTCGGTCTCAATGCCGTTCTTCGCCAGCACGGCGCGCGCCGCCATGCCGATGCCGGGATTATTGTAATTCACAAAACAGGTGGCATAGAGCACCGCCTTGCGGCCATAGGCTGGCGCGGACGTGTTCACTTCGGGTGGCGCGGATTTGGCCGACATCACAAAGGTTTTGGAATTGAATTTCGGCAGTTCCGCCTTTGCGTCAATGCCCGTCACTTTTTCGACGATGGGCCGTGTCAGTCTATTGCCGGTAGACGACCCCCAATTCACCAGCGGCGCCAATGGCCGCGCCAGGGTTCCATTGCGGTCCATCTCGGCCAATTGTCCGGGCACAAAATCCGCATTGCCCTTTTTATATTCGGCGGCGCGATAGCGCAGCATCAGATGCGGAAAATCCAGATTGAATTCATGCGGCGGCACATAGGGGCATTTGGTCATAAAGCACATGTCGCACAAGGTGCAGGCTTCGATGACGGGCGCAAAGTCCTTGCTGTCCACGCTGTCCAGTTCACCAGTGGGGCTTTCATCCACCAGATCGAACAGGCGCGGGAAAGAATCGCACAGATTGAAACAGCGCCTGCACCCGTGACAAATGTCAAACACCCGATGCAGTTCCGCATCGATCTTTTCCATGTCATAAAAGTCAGGGTTATTCCAGTCCAGCGCGTGACGGGTCGGCGCTTCGGTGCTGCCTTCTTTCATGGGGGATTCCTATGCTCAGGATTCAGGGCTCCCTCCCCTGAAAGGGGGAGGGAGCCCGCAGGGCTTGGTCTAACCCTTAACTATCCAGCGTGGTCAGCGCCTTGGTGAAACGTCCGGCATGGGACTTTTCAGCCTTGGCAAGGGTTTCGAACCAGTCGGCGATTTCGCCAAAGCCTTCTTCGCGGGCGGTGCGCGCCATGCCCGGATACATATCCGTATATTCATGGGTTTCGCCGGCAACAGACGCCTTCAGATTGTTGCTGGTGGAGCCGATGGGCAAGCCGGTGGCCGGGTCGCCAACAGTTTCCATGAATTCCAGATGGCCGTGCGCATGGCCGGTTTCGCCTTCGGCGGTGGAGCGGAACACCGCCGCCACATCATTATAGCCTTCCACATCGGCCTTTTGTGCGAAGTACAGATAACGCCGGTTGGCCTGGCTTTCGCCGGCAAAGGCTGCTTTCAGATTGTCGAGAGTTTTGCTTTTTCCCAGTGCTGCCATTGGTCTTGCTCCTTGGCTTGGATGATGCCCGTTTTGGGCTGAATTATGCTAGGTGGGGCTATGCCCGTTTACCATAATGAATATAGATCGGCAGGGCGGCAACGTCAATAGTTTAGAATCATTTTAATTTATAAAAGTGCAGTGACGCGCTTTTCCGGGCAGGCCTAGCCTTGCCGGGACAGCCGGATAATGACATCCACACGGGAAATCCTGGCCCCGTCCGGTACCGCGGGAAGCCCACGAATATCCACATCCGCACCGTCAATATCGACCAGCCCGCCGCGATCTTCGAAAAAGAAATGGTGATGGTCCGTCACATTCGTATCGAAATAGGTGCATGCGGAATCGACTACGACCTCGCGCAGCAAACCCGCATTGGTGAACTGATGCAGGGTATTGTACACGGTCGCCAGCGAGACCTTCACCCCCGCAGCCTGGGCCTGCTCAAACAGCAACTCCGCCGTAACATGATGGTCACCGGGTTCAAACAGTAACCGGGCCAAAGCCACACGCTGACGCGTAGGGCGCAGATTCACTGCGCGCAGTCTGACCAGCGCGTCTGAAAATTGGGGGGAGGGTACGTGTTTCTCCATAGCCCACAATATCTGTACACAGGAGGCATTTGTCCACAGATATCATGGGGACAATGTGGGACTAAACAGCTAGATTACGGATTATCGGGTCTGGGAGCACGTAAAAATGCATAACGCTGTAATACATCCTGTAACTCCCGCCTGGCATCTGTTTGTGCCAAAGCTGATTACCGTCTTGCGCGAAGGCTATAAGGCGCGGGATTTTCGCGATGACGCGATTGCGGGTCTGACGGTGGCGATTGTCGCCTTGCCGCTGGCCATGGCGCTGGCGATTGCTTCGGGCGCCACGCCGGATAAGGGCCTGGTTACGGCGATCGTCGCCGGATTTATGATATCCGCGCTGGGCGGCAGCCGGTTTCAGATCGGCGGGCCGACTGGCGCCTTTGTGGTTGTGGTCTTCAATGTCATTCATGCGCATGGCTATGACGGGCTGGTGCTGGCCACCTTGATGGCGGGCGTAATGTTGCTCATTGCGGGCATTGCGCGGTTTGGCGACTGGATAAAATATATTCCTGATCCGGTGGTGACTGGTTTTACATCCGGCATTGCGGTGATTATTTTCTCCAGCCAGATCGGCGACCTGTTCGGGCTTTCGCTGGCCAGCGTTCCGGCGGATTTTTTTGCCAAATGGGGGGCGTTCTGGCAGGCGCGCGGCAGTTTCAGCCCGTGGGCGGCGGGCATAGCGTTTGGTGCGCTTGGCGTAATTATTGTGCTGCGGCGATTGGCCCCCAAACAGCCCGGATTTTTGATCGCCGTTGTTGCGGCCTCGCTGCTGGTTTATCTGATGAACATCCCGGTTGACACGATTGGCTCGCGCTTTGGCGGCATACCCAGCAGTTTGCCAATGCCCAACTTTCCGGAAATCAGTTTCACGCGGTTGCAGGAATTATTACCGAGCGCTTTTACCATTGCATTTTTAGCCGGGGTTGAGAGCCTGTTATCAGCGATGGTGGCCGATGGCATGACCGGGCGGCGGCATCGCTCCAACTGTGAACTGGTGGCGCAAGGGGCGGCCAATATGGCCTCAGCGCTGTTTGGCGGCATGCCTGCAACCGGCGCCATTGCGCGCACGGCCACCAATATCCGCTCCGGCGCAAGATCGCCCATCGCCGGGATGCTGCATGCACTGTTTATCCTGCTGTTTATCCTGCTGCTGTCACCGCTGGCGTCCTTTATTCCGATGGCGTCGCTGGCGGCCATTCTGGTCATTGTAGCCTGGAATATGAGCGAGCTTGAGAAATTCCGTAGTCTGATGCATGCGCCGCGTGGCGACATTGTAGTGTTGCTGTTGACCTTCGGGCTTACGGTGATGGTGGATCTGACCGTCGCCATTGAGGCCGGCGTTGTCCTGGCGGCGATCTTGTTCATGCACCGCATGTCGCAGGTGGAAACCGCTGAATTTGGCGCTGCGCTGTGGCAGCATGATGAGGATGATTTCGAGCCTCGCCTGAATGGCGGTCCTGCCCAGCGCGATAATCTGCCTGCGGGAGTTGAAGTGTTCCGGCTGCGCGGCCCCCTGTTTTTTGGCAATGCCGGGCGGTTGGGGGACATTCTCGATGCGCTCATCGGCCCCTGGCCAGGCGCATTCATCCTGAGAATGCGCGATGTGCCGATGGTGGATGCGACCGGAGTGGGCGCTTTGGGGGAATTTCTGCATCGCTGCCAGGCGCATGGCACAAAGGTTATTGTTACAGGCATTCAGCCACAGCCGCGCCAGGTATTGAACCAGATGGGCTTTGGGACCGATTCACCCGCACTACAGTTCGCCGGCGATTTTCAGGCTGCGCTGGCACTGGTGCGGGGCGCGTAATATTTCCTAAACCGCTTTCGCGGATTGTTACGATATGTTACCTGAGATCACGAAATCTGGATTCTACCCCGAAGGTATGTCTTATGCCGAATAAACCGGCCAGCCTTAGTTATGACGATTTGCTGCGCTGCGGCCATGGGCAGATGTTTGGCCTGGGCAATGCGCAATTGCCGCTGCCGCCCATGCTGATGTTTGACCGCATTACCCGGATTTCTGATACCGGTGGCGCGCATGGCAAGGGCGAAGTGGTGGCGGAACTGGATATTCGCCCGGATTTATGGTTCTTTGCCTGTCATTTCGAGGGTGATCCGGTCATGCCCGGCTGTCTGGGGCTGGACGCGCTGTGGCAGTTAACGGGGTTTTTTCTGGGCTGGCTGGGGGCGCAGGGCCGGGGCCGCGCTTTGGGCGTTGGCGAAGTAAAGTTGATGGATATGGTCCAACCCAGGCACAAACTGCTAACCTACCGGCTTGATCTGAAGCGGGTGATAAACCGCCGGCTGGTCATGGGGGTTGCCGATGGCAGCATCAGCGTGGATGGCAATGAGACCTGCAGCGCCGTAGATTTGAAAGTCGGCCTGTTCAAGACCGGCGAATCGCCGCAATGAGCCGAAGGAGAGCGTCATGAGACGTGTCGTAGTTACCGGTTTGGGCATCGTATCCAGTATTGGCAACGACAGTCAGCAGGTTCTGGCCAGTCTGCGCGAAGGCCGTTCAGGCATCGAATTTGTCGAAACCTATCGCGACATGGGCTTTCGCAGCCATGTCGCGGGGACGCTGAAAATTGATCTGGAAGAAGTGGTGGACCGCAAGCTGAAACGCTTTATGGGCGACGCGGCGGCCTATGCCTATATTTCCATGGATCAGGCGATCCGCGATGCGGGACTGACGCCTGCGGAAGTTTCCAACGAACGCACTGGCATTATCGTCGGCTCCGGCGGCCCATCGACGCATAATATTCTGCTGGCCTGCGATACGGCGCGCGAAAAGGGGCCAAAAAAAGTCGGCCCGTTCATGGTGCCGCGCAATATGTCCAGCAGCACCTCGGCCAATCTGGCCACGGCCTTTCACATCAAGGGACTTAATTACACCATCTCGTCGGCCTGTTCGACCAGCGCCCATTGCATAGGTGCTGCGGCGGAGCAGATTCAATATGGCAAGCAGGACATGATGTTTGCAGGCGGCGGCGAGGAACTGGATTGGACACTGACGGTGCTGTTCGACGCCATGGGTGCGCTGTCCAGCAAATATAATGACACGCCGGCGAAAGCCTCACGCGCCTATGACGCCAACCGCGACGGCTTTGTGATTTCGGGCGGCGGCGGCTGTCTGGTGCTAGAGGAACTTGAGCACGCCAGGGCGCGCGGCGCGAAAATTTACGGCGAGCTGACCGGTTATGGCGCGACCTCAGATGGCATCGACATGGTGCAGCCATCGGGCGAAGGCGCGGTGCGCTGCATGCGCATGGCGATGGCGGGGCTTAAGGGTCCGGTGGATTATATCAATGCCCATGGCACCTCGACGCCGATCGGCGACACCAGGGAACTGGAAGCCATCCGCACCGTGTTTGGCGATAAAATTCCGCCTATCAATTCCACCAAGAGCCTGACCGGCCACAGTCAGGGCGCAACCGGTGTGCATGAGGCGATCTATTCACTGCTGATGCTGAACAACCAGTTTGTCTGCGTCTCCGCCAATATTGAGGATCTCGACCCGGAAGCGGCCGGCATGCCGATTGTCCGGGAACGGATGGATAACGTCAAACTGAATACGGTGCTGTCAAACAGCTTTGGCTTTGGCGGCACCAATGCTTGCCTGGCCTTCTCAAAGCTGGCTTAAGATCATGAACACTCAGCAAAGGATCGGCGCATGACCGGCACGGGTAAACTGATGGCTGGCAAGCGCGGGCTGGTAATGGGTATCGCCAATGATCATTCCATCGCCTGGGGCATCGCCAAAACCCTGGGTGAACATGGCGCGGAAATGGCGTTTACCTATCAGAACGAAGCCTTTGGAAAACGTCTGCAATCTCTGGCGGATTCAGTCGGATCAAGCCTGATGGTCCCGTGTGACGTGTCGGACCGCGACAGTATGGATAATGTTTTCGCCATGCTGCAAACCGTGTGGGGCGGAATAGATTTTATCGTGCACGCCATTGCCTATTCCGACAAGGAAGAACTCAAGGGCCGGTTTTTGGATACAACGCGGGAAAATTTCCTGCGCACCATGGATATTTCCTGTTTCTCGCTGAACGAAGTGGCGCGCCGTGCAGCCCCTTTGATGAAAAATGGCGGCGCGATCGTCACGCTGACCTATATGGGTGCGGTGAAAGTCATGCCTGATTATAATGTCATGGGTGTCGCCAAAGCGGCGCTGGAGGCCAGTGTGCGCTACCTCGCCGCCGATCTGGGGCCGCAGGGCATCCGGGTGAATGCGATTTCCGCAGGGCCGATGCGCACGCTTGCAGGTTCGGCCATTGGTTCGGCGCGCTATGTCTACCGCACGGCGCGAGAACATGCGCCGCTGCGCAGGAATGTGGATCTGGAAAATCTGGGCGGCGCGGGCCTGTATCTGCTCAGCGATCTGTCAGCGGGCACGACCGGAGAAATTCACTATGTCGATGCGGGCTATAATATCATCGGCATGCCGCATCCGGATATGCTGAATGGTTCGTCTACGGAAGATTAAGGCAAATATTTTTTGTTATTGCGAGCGAAGCGTGGCAATCCAGAGTCTTACGCGAAGGTTTGAGTTTGTGACTCTGGATTGCCACGTCGCTCCGCTCCTCGCAATGACGCAGGGGAGGGAGCGGCAGTCATTCAAAATGTAGCGCATTCAGGAATTCACATGCCCACACACCATCATTCGCGCCTGCTGATCATTGGTTCCGGCCCCGCCGGATACACAGCGGCAATTTATGGCGCGCGGGCGATGCTGGAACCCATTCTGGTGACAGGCATTGATCAGGGCGGACAATTGACCATCACCACCGATGTTGAAAATTATCCCGGTTTTGCCGAGACTATTCAGGGCCCCTGGCTGATGGAACAGATGCGCGATCAGGCGGCGCATGTGGGTGCGCGGCTGATGAATGATTATATTGTGAAGGTGGATTTTTCATCGCGGCCATTTGTGTGCACGGGCGACAGCGGCGATGTTTACACCGCCGATGCGGTGATCGTTGCAACCGGCGCCCAGGCGCGCTGGCTGGGCCTGCCGACAGAAGAACGCTTCAAGGGCTTTGGCGTTTCCGCCTGCGCCACCTGTGATGGATTTTTCTATCGCGGCAAGGAAGTGCTGGTGATTGGCGGCGGCAATACGGCGGTGGAGGAAGCCCTGTTCCTGACCAATTTCGCCAGCAAGGTCACGCTGGTGCACCGGCGCGACACGTTGCGCTCGGAAAAGATTCTGCAAAACCGCCTGTTCGCCAATCCCAAGGTCAGCTTCATCTGGGACAGCGAAATTGATGAAATTCTGGGTACGGAAAACCCGCTGGGCGTAACCGGCGCGCGCCTGCGCAATGTCAAAACTAAAGCAACACACGAAGTGTCAGCCCATGGTGTGTTCATCGCCATCGGCCACAGCCCGTCCACGGCCATCTTCAAGGGCGTATTGCCGATGGACAGAGACGGCTATCTGCTGAAAACCCCCGATTCCACCGCCACCGAAATTCCCGGCGTGTTCGCTGCGGGCGATGTGACCGACAAGATTTTCCGCCAGGCCGTAACGGCGGCGGGCCTTGGCTGCATGGCCGCGCTGGAAGCCGAAAAATTCCTGGCGGGGCATTAGACCTGACAGTCTGGTTCTTGATTGCAGGCGCTGCTATACTCAACCCATGAACACCGGGGAACCAGAGACTCGCGAACAGGTGTTGGCGCTGCTGCGCTGGCAATTGGAGGCGGGCGCAGATGAGGCCATCGGCCCGCATCCTGTTGATCGTTTCAGTGCCGTCGCAGAGAGGGCGCCGATGCCCACCCCCCTTGAAAAGGGGGAGAGGATAAAGGCGCAGAGCGAGGGGATCAATAGGATCGCCGGGAATTTACGATCGTCTCATAGACCCCCTCCCCAATCCTCCCCCTTGCAGGGGAAGGGAGGAAGTCTGGCTTCATCACGCGAAATTGCCGCCGCCTGTCATGATCTGGCGAGCCTGCGACAGGCAATGGAAAATTTTCAGGGCTGTGCGCTGAAGACGACGGCCAAACATACCGTGTTTGCAGATGGCAATCCCAAAGCGCGAATCATGCTGGTGGGTGAGGCGCCGGGGCGCGATGAAGATCTGCAAGGTCTGCCCTTTGTCGGGCGCAGCGGTCAATTGTTGGATCGCATGCTGGCCGCCATCAATCTGGATCGCAGCCAGGTGTATATTTCCAATATTCTGCCCTGGCGCCCGCCGGGCAACCGCACCCCCACCAGCGCAGAGATTGTGATGTGCCTGCCGTTCATCGAACGTCATATTGAACTGGCGTCACCGGATTTGCTGCTGCTGCTGGGCGGCATCAGCGTCAAGGCGCTGTTCAATACCAGCGAGGGCATTATGCGCCTGCGTGGCCGCTGGAAGCTATATCACGCGGGAGAAAGGGAAATTCCGGCATTGGCGACTTATCATCCTGCCTTTTTATTGCGCCAGCCTGCGCAAAAAAGGCAGGCCTGGCAGGATTTAATCGCACTGCGTGCGCGTTTCGATTCATTGCCCGTTAATTAATTTTACGTCTAATGGGCGATGATCGGGACTTGTAAGCCAGGGCGCTTCCGGGTTACTATTAACCAACAACAAAAGGGGTTGGGGTGAAGGCGGAAAATCTCATAGGGGATAAGACTGCTGCTGTTTTCCGGGCGCTGTATCTTGCCCTGGTTGTAGTGGGATCATGGGTTGCCGCCCCCGCGCCTGCGCGCGCTGTTGAAATGCCACGCATTCTCCCGGAATCCGAAGCGCAAACATACCGCCAGATTTTTATGCTGCAGGAGCAGGCGAATATGGGCGGCTCCAGCCGTTTGATGGCGGGACTGTCAGACAAGCGGCTGGCGGGGCATGTGCTGGCGCAGCGTTATTTGCACCCTGTGGCTTATCGATCCAGTTACAGTGAGTTGAAGCAATGGCTTGATCAGTATGCTGATCATCCCCAGGCCGCGCAGATTTATGAACTTGCGCTGCGTAAACGCGCCGGCGGGATTCCTGCGCCACGCCGCCCCGTTACTATGCGTAGCCGTTCAGGTTCTGCGGCGGAAAATGTCAGGGATTATCGCTCGCCGGTTCCGCGTTCCAAAGCGGCGATGCAGCAGATCGTTGTTATCCGGCTGCATCTGAAGGGCCTGCTAAAGAAGGGCAATCCCGATGCCGCGCTCGCCTATCTGCAGCGTGACGATATTGGCCGCCGTCTTGATGCCGCCGAAACGGATATGGCGCATGAGGCGGTTGCCGCTGCGTATTTTCAGGATGGCCGTGATCAGGAGGCCTTACAGTTGGCGTCCGCGGCTGCCCGGCGCAACGGAAAAATCGTACCCAGGGCCCATTGGACCGCCGGGCTGGCTGCCTGGCGTCTGGGACGCATTGATCAGGCCGTGCAGCATTTTTCCGCGATGGCGGATGTGAACTCCCCTTATGCGAGTCAGGCCTCATTGACGGCTGCGGCCTATTGGGCGGCGCGGGCCAATCTGGCGGCGCGCCAGCCGCAAAAGGTCAACCGGTATTTGCAGGCTGCGGCGCGCTATCCGCATACCATGTATGGCATGCTGGCTTATCGGCAATTGGGGCAGAAGCTTCCCTTTGATTGGGCCCTGCCGCAACTGACACAGGCGGATATTACAGCGCTGCAGCGCCAGCCGGGGTTTGCCCGGATGCTGGCCCTGCATGAGGCAGGACAGACAGCATTGGCCGATAAGGAAATGCAGCAATTGCACAACCGGCTTGGGCTGGAAAATGATGGGCGCCTGCTGGCGGTAGCAGAGGCCCTGAAATTATCGCGAAGCCAGATCCGTATCGCCGAAACCGCGCGCACCAATGGCCAGGTCTGGCTGGCGGGTCTGTATCCGGTTCCGGGCTGGCGTCCCCAGGGCGGTTTTACGATGGATCCAGCCTTGCTGTTCGCCATCGCGCGCAAGGAAAGCAATTTCATCGCCAGCGCCGAGGGCGGAGGCGGGGCGCGCGGGCTGATGCAATTAATGCCCGCCACGGCCAGTTTTATTTCGCGCGACAAAGCTCTGCATGGTGCGGGCCGCAACCGCCTGTTTGATCCGGAATATAATCTGATGCTTGGGCAACGTTATATCAGGCATCTGCAAGTTACGGCGGGATCGGCGGATTTATTCTCCCTGATTGCGTCCTATAATGCGGGACCGGGTGCCGTTGATAGCTGGCGCAAGCAGGCCAGGACCAAAGATCCGCTGTTATTCCTGGAAAGCATTCCGAATTCCGGTACACGCAACTATGTTGAGCAGGTACTGGCGGATTACTGGATTTATCAGCATAGGATGGGTGTGCCGGGGAATTCCCTTGATGCGGTTGCTGAAGGTAGCTGGCCACAATTGACGCCGCCAGGCGCCACTGGCGCGATGTAATCTGAGATAGGGCTGACGCGTATGCCGGAGCTGGACGAAAGCCGGACGTTTATTCCCGTCAATATTGCGCTTCTTACCGTATCGGATACGCGCACCCGCGCCGATGACAAATCCGGCGATGTGCTAGCGGCGCGAATCAAGGCCGCAGGTCATCATCTGGCGGCGCGCGAGATCATTACCGATGATAAAGATCTGATCATTGCGCAATTGCGGCGCTGGATCATGGACCCGGCCATTGATGTGGTGATTTCCACCGGCGGCACCGGCCTGACCGGGCGCGATGTGACGCCGGAAGCTTTCCATGCCGTGTATGAAAAGGAAATTGACGGTTTTTCCGCTGTGTTTCACGCCATCAGCCATGCCAAGATTGGCGTTTCCACCATTCAGTCACGTGCAACGGCGGGGGTTGCGGCGGGCACCTATCTGTTTGCACTGCCTGGATCACCCGGCGCCTGCAAGGATGGCTGGGACGGGATTTTGCAATGGCAGCTGGATTACCGCTTCCGCCCCTGCAATTTTGTCGAGATCATGCCGCGCCTGGAAGAACATAAACGCCGCCAGTGATGGTAATCTCCGGCACTGTCTATATCCAACAGGGTATCCACAAATCCAGTGCGCGCATGCAATCCCATTGCCTTGATGGTGTCGGCCAGCGCATGCGGGCCGGACCAGCGCACCCCGCGAAACAGGTTTCGCCCATGCGGCCCGCCTATGGGGCGCAGGCGTTTTAGCCCCACAAGCCAGTAGCCGCCATCCCTGGCGGGGCCAAACACCGCGTCGCGCCGTCCAAGCACTGAAAATGCGCGGGCAATATGCGCTGCATTTATGCCCGGAATGTCGCTGCCAATCAGCACGGCTGGCCCGGGCGGCAGCGCGCGAAAACATCGCGCCATGCGCTGGCCCAGATCGCCGCGCCCCTGATTCAATATTTGTGTGCCGGATAGTAAACCATTCTGTGTACGGACGTCTGGCGTGATCGCCACCCAGGTTTTCCATCTTCTGTCTTTGCCAACGCCCTGCGCGAGTTGCGCCTGCATTTTACGATGAAAGCGAAGCGCCGACAGCGCGCCGATATCCGCCGCCAGCCGCCGTTTCACACGGCCCAGTTGGGCCGCGCGGGTAAAAATAATCAGATGCCGCATCATCCATATAGCCGGGCAATGAGACGCGGCGGCACACGCAGAAAATACAGCGACAGGCAGAAAAGATTACGCAGCGGACGGCGCAAATACCCGCCGGCAACATACCGCGCGGCAGAGGTCAGCGCGGTGCTGCGAAAATAGATCAGCCGCTTGGCGCCAATGCGGCGGATCAGATCGACATCTTCCATCAGCGGCACACTGGCATAACCGCCAAGCTGATCATACAGGCTGCGATGGATAAGCAGCCCCTGATCCCCGTAGGGCAGCGCAAATAATTTACAGCGTAGCGCAACCAGGGTTTCAAGGTGGCGCGCCTGGGGCCTGAAATCATCCAGCGCAAACCGGAACACCCCGGCATAGCCGTGGCTATAGGTCTGCGCCATGAAATGCCCAACCTCTTCCTCCCACCCGGTGGACAGCACCGTATCGGCATGCAAAAACAGCAGCCAGTTCCCACGCGCAGACTGTGCGCCGCGCGCCAGTTGTGTTCCGCGTCCGGCGGGGCTGGTTACCACGATGCAGCCGGCAATATCGGCAATTTCGCGGCTTTCATCGATGGAGCCGCCATCGCTGATAATGACATCCTTGATCAGGCCGCAGATCACCCCGGGAATAAGGGCGCTCAGGGTCTGCGGCAGGGCCGCTTCCGCATTCAGGGTCGGGATGATGACGCTCAACATGGGTGCAATCTACGCCGGATCGGGGGGGCAAAAAAAGACTTTACATGTTTTATGGTATGTACTAATTATGTTCCTCTTATGTTTCTTTTGTGTTTAGTGAGGCGAAGATGCATCAGTCTATGGTACAGGTTCGTGACGGCGCGGCGATTGTCCATCCAGAGGGACGCCGGGGCCGGGGCGCCGTTTCCAATGCCAGCGGGCGGTATGAGCCGGTTCACAATGTGACACTGGATGATGGCTGGGGCATGCTGGATACGCCACCCCCGCCGCGCAAAACCACGGTCATGATGGATACGACCCGCACCATTATCGCGCGCAATACCTCGCCCGACATTCCCTTTGACCGCTCCATCAACGCCTATCGCGGCTGTGAACATGGCTGCATCTATTGTTTTGCCCGGCCAACCCACGCCTATCTGGGCTTTTCCCCCGGGCTGGATTTTGAAAGCAGGTTGCTGGCGAAACCCGATGCGCCCGCCTTGCTGGAAAAGGAATTGCGCAATCCCAATTACCGGCCCCAACCCATCGCCATGGGGACCAACACGGACGTCTATCAGCCGGTCGAAAAACACTATCGCATCACGCGCGGTATTCTTGAGGTGTTGAACCGTTTTAATCATCCGGTGTCGATTGTCACCAAATCGGCGCTGGTCACCCGCGATATTGATATTCTTTCCGATATGGCCTCGCGCGGGCTGGCCAAGGTGTTTGTCTCGGTGACGACGCTGGATCGCGGCCTTGCGCGCAGCATGGAGCCGCGCGCGGCGACGCCGTGCCGGCGCCTGCAAACCATCCGCAATTTAAGCGAGGCGGGCATCCCGACGGGGGTCATGGCGGCGCCGGTTATTCCAGCCATCAACGATATGGAAATCGAGGCGATCCTGGAGGCCGCGCACAAGGCCGGTGCGCAAAGTGCGGGCTTCGTCATGCTGCGTCTGCCGCTGGAAATCAAAACCCTGTTTCGCGAATGGCTGCTGCAGGAATTTCCCGACCGCGCCGACAAGGTCATGGCGCTGGTGCGTGATGTGCGGGGCGGCAAGGATTATGAGGCGGCCTTTCACACCCGCATGCGCGGACGCGGCCCCTATGCGGACATGATCGCCGCGCGTTTTCAGATCGCGGTGCGCCGGATTGGCTTTAACGCCACCATCCGCAAACTTGACATTTCAAAGTTCCACGTGCCACCGCGCCCCGGCGATCAGATGGATTTGTTTGCGCCGTAGAAGCGCAGGGTTTCGGCAAAGGCCAGGAACAGATGATAGAGCGATGTGGCGGGCACAAATTCTGAAACCTTCTTTCCTGTTGTGTCGATCTGGTCGTTCCAGATGCCTGTATCGGGAAAGAAATAATTGTCGAAAATCGCATCAACAGCGGGTGCTATGCGCTGGCTGGCCGCTTCGCGCGCTTCGGCGTCTGGTCCATGTTCTGCGGTGGCCACAAAGGCTTTCAGGGCTTCGGTTTGCGGCCAAAGGCGGTGGCTGGCGCGTATGATTGCGCCGCTGCGGTCAATTTCGTCATAGGTAAGATTGCTATCCGCGTTGATCCCATGGATACGGGCGAATTCAAACACCAGATGCGCCACATCATGGCCGTGTGCATCACCTGAAATTCTGGCGAAATGATGCAAAATCCATGACCATTCAAAATGGTGCCCCGGTTCAACAATCTGTCCTTGCGGGCCATCCACTGGCAGCCATTCACGGGTGAAATATTCACCCAGGCTGCGTGTGTTCATATCAAAAAACCGTGTACGGAACAGTTCGAACAGATGCGCGCCGCGTTTCAGATAGGCCGCATCGCCCGTTGCCTGGTGCAGCGCCAGCATCGCCTCCAGCATATGCATATGCGGATTTTGCAACCGTGGCGGCCCCTGCAATAATTCGCCCCTGTCCGAAAGCCCTTCGAAATATCCACCATGCGTCGCGCAGACCAGATGCTGATCAAAAAAATCCAGGGTCTGCTTTACAATTTCCAGCGCCCGCCTGTCGCCAGATGCGCGGTAATGCCACGCGGCTGCAAACAGCACAAAAGCCTGATCATAACTGTCGGCGGCCCTGTCCAGAAGCGTCCCTTCGGGCGTGACAGTTTTCGCCCAGCCGCGCGCCGGACCCTGCCAGTAATTTTGCATCAGAAAATCAAAACCCTGCGCCGCTGCATCCTGCCATCTGGCCTGGCGCGCGGGGTTGAGGTCAATCAGGGACGCATGAGAAAAAACATATATCTGCCGCGCCTGCACCCGGATGCGTTTGAAATCTACAGCGTCCGGAAGACCCGAAAGCGCCAGCCGTTCGGTAAAACCGCCGTGCTTCGTGTCAATCCCATGCGTATGCCAATGCGGCAGCGCCCGCTCAAATATCCAGTTCTCGATTTTATGTCTGGTAATGGCGGACAAAAAAATACTCCTTACAGGCGAGAGTCAGATCAAGGCGCGGCGGTTTGATCCCTGTTGGTCCTATTCAGAAGAAGAGTTCGCGGTCTTCGCCCCTTCTGGAACTTTACTTTTTTCCAGGCAGGCGGACCTGCGCTGTGCCATAGATCGATAATTCGCCGTCCTGGTTTTCGGCTCGTTGTTCTATATCTATAATATTCTCTCCGGCGATCTGGCGTTTGCCGGTAACGGCGCCATTAATATACAGCACATCGCCGACCGGATTATGGCGGCGGATTTGGGCCTTCGCCTGGCGCAAAAAGCCATCATCCCCCATCCAGTTGGTCAGATGATGCGTCAGCCAGGAAAACCGTTCCGGCCCATAATCATAGGCTTCCGGCGCACCGACGGTGGCGGCGAATTCGCTTTCCCAATGCACCCGCTCCGGGCAATCGGGAATGCCGAACCGGTTTTTGATGCCAAGGCCCGGATGTTTGTGAATTTGCTGCCAGTTCAGCTTGTTGGCGCGGATATACAGCCCGCCCCAGCCCTGCGCATAGGCGATAAAGCCGGTAACCGTCATCGGCCCCTTGACCATGGTGGGCAGTTTGTCGCCCACTTTCACATCTTCAAAATAGCGCGGCGTTTTTCCCCGCACCTCTTCCTGTGCGTAATGGCGGTAAATTTCCACCAGTTCCGCATCGCTATATATTTTGGGCGCGGCGGCCTTGACCGCGTCATATTTGGTGCCGCGTTCGCGGGCAATGTCGCGGTCGGTGCGGAAACACCAGCTATCCGCCTCGCATAGCAGATCGCCATCCTGATTAAAGAAATTCACATGATAAATCTGCTGGATGGCCATACCGGAAAACCGCGTTTCATGCGGGATCAGTTCCTTCAGCCAGGATTCCGTGCGCAATTCATCATTGCGGCGGATATTTTTGTGCCAGTTGAAATCCGCTCCCGCCCACATGGCGTGCACACCGGGCAGGCCGCCGACATAACCCGAAATAATGCGGTCACAGGCAAACAGAAACGAGGGTGGCGCAATAATGCCTTTGTGGGCTGTGCCTGCCGCATAGGCCGGATCGCACCATAGCGGATTGTCATCGCCGATGCCGTGCGCGTAATGGCGAATATTGTCGCGGGTCGCCTCATGGCACCATGGCTCCAGCGTATCCTCGATACGAACGCCAATGCGGCTGCGCAAATCTTCCAGCCCGCGCTCGGTAATCCCGGTAAATTGCCTCTCCAGCCCGTCCATATTATCTTTGCCCATACATACTCTCCCCGTTGTGTTGCACTGTCATAACAGAAACATTTGCAAATTAAACCAATCCGCAGCAAGCTAGTGAGCGGAATAATAATAACAGTCTGGCAGGGAGGAACATCATGTCGATCAATACCGTAACGGGCACTGTAAACGCTGAAGATCTGGGCTTTACGCTGATCCACGAACATTTGTCGGCGGGCATGCCGGGATGGGAACTGGATCCGGACGACTTTAACCGCAAGGACGAAATCGCCAGCGCAGTGGTAAAGCTGAAAGAAATCAAGGAACTGGGCGTCAAAAGCTTTGTCGATCCATGCCCGATGGAACTGGGCCGCGATCCGGAATTCGCCGCTGAATGCGCCTCCAGGAGTGGCATGCAGGTGATTATCGCCACCGGGCTGTACAATGAAGCGCTGGGCATCCCGCACCATTTCCGGCTGATGGACGCCGACACAATCGCTGAAATCTATACGCGCGAACTGACCGATGGCATTGGCAAAACCGGCATCAAGGCAGGCATCATCAAGGTGGCGACCGGCGGCATTCCCGGCATGACCGCCAGCAGCAACGCCATCAGCAAGGCGGAAATGCTGACCCTGCGCGCTGCCGCCAAGGCGCAAAAGGCCACCGGCGCACCCATCCTGTGCCATAATAGCGAGGTCGAACCTTATGGCCGCCAGGTACTGGACGTCATGGCGGAAGAAGGCGTTGATTTCAACAAGGTGCTGATCGGGCATGCCTGCGGTGTGGGCGATCTGAAATATTATTTCGATATACTGGATCGCGGCGCCTGGCTGGGCTTTGACCGCTTTGGCCTTGAATCCATTGCCTCCGACAAGCTGCGCCTGGCCGGTCTGATGGGCCTGCTGGCGGTGGGCTATGACCGCATCATGCTGTCGCATGACGCGGTGCATTGTCTGCGCGGTCGCGCGGGTGGCGGCTTCAGCGCCATGTTGCAGGGCAATCCCAAATGGAATTTCGCGCATATCTCGCGCAATATATTGCCGCAGATGCGCGCGGCTGGCGTGCCGGAAGAAAAGATCAAGACCCTGACAACCAACAATCCCCGCAGTTATTTCAAGAAATAGGAAACAGACATGGCCGGAAGACTGGAAGGCAAAGTAGTACTCATCACCGGCGGCGCCAGCGGCATTGGCGCCGCCCATGCGCGCACTTTCGCCGCCGAAGGCGCGAAAGTTCTGATCGGTGATATTCAGGATAAAATGGGCCAGGAAGTGGCCGATGGCATCGGCATCACCAATAGCGGCGGCCAGGCGGCCTATACCAATCTTGACGTCACCAGCGAAAAAAGCTGGGGTGACGCCGTCAAGAAAGCCGTTAACCTGTATGGCAAGCTGACCACACTGATCAACAATGCAGGCATCGCCATTGTGGGCGGTGTCACCACGGAAACCCAGGCGAGTTGGGATAAAACCATCGCCGTCAATCAGGCCGGCGTGTGGTATGGCATGAAAGCCGCGATCCCTGAAATGCTGAAGGCGGGCGGCGGCGCGATTGTCAATATATCATCTGTGTACGGAATTATAGGCAGCCCCGACATGCTGTCCTATCACGCCTCCAAGGGTGCGGTGCGGCTGATGTCCAAGGCGGCGGCGCTGGAATATGCGACCAAAGGCATCCGCATCAATTCGGTGCATCCCGGCATTATCGAAACGCCGATCCTGACCAAAACCTTCTCAGGCGGCGGCCCGGAAGTAGAGGCGCTGGTGAAAAGCATTCACAGCAAGACCCCCATGTCGCGTTTCGGCAAACCCGAAGAAATTGCTTATGGCTCGCTGTTCCTGTGCTCGGACGAAGCCTCGTTCATCACCGGCGCAGAACTGGTCATCGATGGCGGCTGGACCGCGCAGTAATAACGGGCTCAAAAGAGCCCAATAGCAACAATGCTCAACAGGGAGATCTGACATGACTGTTAATTCAGCAACCGGAACGATTAAGCCGGAGGATTTGGGATTTACACTGGTGCACGAACATCTTTCGGTCGGATGGCCCGGCTGGGAGCTTGATCCCAAGGATATTGACCGCAAGAAAGAAGTCGCCAGCGCCGTGGTCAAGATGAAAGAGATCAAGGAGCTAGGGGTTAAAAGCATCGTCGATCCCTGCCCGATGGATCTGGGCCGCGATGTGGAATTCGCCGCAGAAGTTTCGGATAAATCCGGCGTCAATGTGATTGTGGCGACCGGCCTCTATAATGACGCGCTGGGCATTCCGCCGCATTTCCGCATGATGGATATTGATGGCATTGCCGAAATTTATGCGCATGAAATTCAGGAAGGCGTCGGCAAGACCGGCATCCGTGCGGGCCTGATCAAGGTCGCATCCGGCGGCATTCATGGCGTTACGCCGCAGGGTCAGGGCATTACCAAAATTGAGGAAAAATGCATGCGCGCCGCCGCGCGCGCGCATCGCAAAACCGGCGTGCCCATCCTGTGCCATAATGATGAATTCGATCCGCATGGTTCGCACACGCTGGATATTTTTGAGGAGGAAGGCGTCGATTTCAACAAGGTCATGATCGGCCATTCCTGTGGCGTGGGCGATATGCGCTATTATTTCGAAATTCTGCAACGCGGCGCCTGGCTTGGGTTTGACCGCTTCGGAATTGAAACCATCTGTTCCGACAAAATGCGCATGGCGTCTCTGATCGGCCTGCTTGGCGTTGGCTTTGACCGCATCATGCTGTCGCATGATGCGCTGCATTGCTGGCGCGGGCGCGACACCGGGGTGCTGGACGGCATGATGAAGGGGTCGCCGAACTGGAATTTTTCACATATCTCGCGCAATATTCTGCCTGCATTGCGTAAATCCGGTGTGCCGGATGCGCAGATCAATACGCTGACCACGAACAATCCCATGAACTATTTCAAGAAATAGGAGCCAGACATGGCCGGAAGATTAGAAGGAAAAGTCGTGCTGATCAGCGGCGGCGCCAGCGGCATTGGCGAGGCGCATGCGTATGCCTTCGCCGCAGAGGGCGCCAAGGTGCTGATCGGCGACATCCAGGAAAAAATGGGCAGGGACGTGGCTGACGCGATTGGCGTCACCAATAGCGGCGGTCAGGCGGCCTTCACCAGTCTGGATGTGTCCAGCGAGGCAAGCTGGAATGACGCGGTCAAAAAAGCCGTCAATCTGTATGGCAAGCTTACCACGCTGATCAACAATGCGGGCATTGGCATGATGGGCGGCGTTACCACGGAAACCCAGGAAAGCTGGGATAAAACCATCGCTGTCAATCAAAAGGGTGTCTGGTACGGCATGAAAACCGCCATTCCGGAAATGCTGAAGGCGGGCGGCGGGGCAATTGTCAATATTTCATCCGTCTACGGAATTATCGGCAGCCCGGGCATGCTGTCCTATCACGCCTCCAAGGGCGCGGTGCGGCTGATGACGAAGGCGGCGGCGCTGGAATATGCGACAAAGGGCATCCGCATCAATTCCGTGCATCCGGGCATTATCGCCACGCCGCTGGCGAAAACCCTGCCGAAAGACGCCATTGACGATATCTTTTCCAAAACGCCGATGGGCCGGTTTGGCAAGCCGGTGGAAATCGCCAATGGTTCGCTGTTCCTGTGTTCGGACGAAGCCTCGTTCATCACCGGGGCGGAACTGGTTATCGATGGCGGCTGGACTGCGCAATAATATCAGGGAAGAAAGCCGCCATGGGCCTGTATGAAAAGTATTTTTTACCAAAACTGATCAACTGCGCCTGTGGCGCCAAACCCATCATGCGCCAGCGCGCCAAAGTGGTGCCGCTGGCACGTGGCCGCGTTCTGGAAATTGGCTCTGGTGCGGGCCATAATATTCCCTATTATGATGCCGCCAAAGTTGACATGCTGTATGCGCTGGAACCTTCGGACGAGATGCGCGCCCTGGCGGCGGATCGCGTCAGCAAGGCGCCGTTCAAGGTGGAATTTATTGACCTGCCAGGGGAAAATATTCCGCTGGAAGACAAAAGCGTCGATACCGTGGTGACGACATTCACCCTGTGCACCATTCCCGATACGTTGACGGCGTTGCGGGGCATGTTGCGGGTGCTTCGGCCTGATGGACAGCTATTGTTCTGCGAACATGGCATTGCGCCCGACGCCTCGGTTGCCGCCTGGCAGAACCGGATCAACCCGTTCTGGAAACCCATTGGCGGCGGCTGCAACATCAACCGGGCCATTCCGGCCCTGATCGAGGCGGCAGGGTTCAAGATCCACGACTTGCAGACCATGTATCTACCCGGCACGCCCCGCATCATGGCCTATAATTACTGGGGTTCCGCGCGCCGTTAACCTTTTATTATGCGCGCCATGGTTTTATTTCTTCTTGTGCTACAACCAAGCATGGGGATGTCTGGGCGTGGAGCGCCGCCATTGCGGCGAGTTTTTTGCGTGCGCCGGATAATTCGCTGGAGAAGCTTACCGTTTTAATCGTCGATGATCATGCGAACATGCGCAAGATCGTGAATACGATCCTGCATGCATTGGGACTCCAATATGTATATGAGGCCGTTGACGGTGCGGATGGGTTCGAAGCCATGCGCGCCTACAATCCTGATATTGTGTTTGTCGACTGGGAAATGCCGGGCATTGATGGCATCGAATTCACGGAGCTTGTCCGTAAGGCCAGCGACAGCCCAAACCCGTATGTGCCGATTATTTTTTTGACCAGCTATTCTGACCGCAAGCATGTATACAGCGCGCGCGATGCCGGGGTGACGGAATTTCTGGCCAAGCCGGTATCCGCAAACGCAATCTATCTTCGCCTGATGTCGATCATCAACAAACCACGGCCTTTTATCAGTACAAGAAACTATTTTGGGCCGTGCCGCCGCCGCCATAAAAGCAGGGACTATACAGGGCGCGAAAGGCGCGTTGCGCCGGTTATGGCTGATGCCTGATTACGCTGAACCCTTGCCGCCGCTGACGCGCACTTTCATTCGGCCACCTCCTGCTTTAGAGTCTTTCTGTTTTTGGTCAATACACTCCGATGTCATCGCGGGCCGCATTGCTGCCCCCGGGACCGGCCATGGCCGGCCCGAGGACAGGCTCCGGCGATCCAGAGTCACAGGCAAAGTCCTTGCCGTATAACTCCTGGACTGCCACGCTTCGCTCGCAGTGACGAAGGGGTTTTGTTGATTCAGTCAACCCCGGAAAGAGTCTGGTGTAACCCGGCAGGGTTTGCATCTACACATGGCGGCAAAAAAAGATGCGCAAAGAACATCGGCCATTTCTACTGAAGCGTTTGGTGGCGTATTTCACGGATGCCTGGACGCGTCATTTTCTGGTTCCATCATTTGACAGCATCGGCCCCGGCCACAAAATACTCAGCCCATGGAGCGTCAGTATTTTTGGCGAAAATATTTCTGCGGGCCGTAACCTGCATCTGTTGTCGGCGCGCTTTGCCCCGGTGCAGTTGTGCGTCTGGCGTGGCGAAGACAGCAATGGTGAAATCCGTATTGGCGATCATTGCCTGATCTGTCCCGGTGTGCGGCTTTCCTCGGCCAGCAGCATTACGATTGGCGATAACTGCATGTTCGCCTATGGCGTCTATCTGACCGATGCGGACTGGCACGATATATATGACCGCACAAAATCAATCGGCGCCAGTGCGCCCATTACGGTTGGTAATAATGTCTGGTTTGGTGACGGCGCATTTGTCGCCAAGGGCGTAACCATCGGTGATAACGCCATCATTGGCGCGCGCGCGGTTGTCGTAAGTGATGTGCCGGCCAACTGTGTTGCCGCAGGCAACCCTGCAAAAGTGGTCAAGCAGCTTGACCCGGATCATGAGATAAAGGTCCGCGCCAGCCTGTTTCATCTGCCCCCGGAAGATTTCATCCGGTGGGAGGCGTCCATGGATAAAATATTTACTGCGGATAATAGCTGGCCGGGCTGGCTACGCGCGGTATTTTTTCCAAAAACAGGCGATTGATGGAAAGCGTCTCACATCCACAACAGGCCATTATCATTGGCGCAGGATTTTCCGGCCTTGCAGCGGCGCTGGCATTGGCAGGTCTGGGCTGGCATGTGCGTGTCATTGAGCGTGACGATGCGCCGCCTGGCGGCGGTCCCGATGCCGCCTTTTCCGGTTGGGCGCGGCGCGGCGTTGCCCAGATGCGCCACAGCCACGTTTTTCTTGCGCGATTGACCAATCTGCTGCGCGATCATTATCCCGGCCTGCTTGCGGATATGCAGAGCGCAGGTTGCCGTATTCTGGAATTCAAAGATGGATTGCCCCCGGGCTTGCTGGCCAGTTATGTTCCGGCGCCTGAAGACGCCGATCTCAGTTTTGTTTCCAGCCGCCGGATAACGCTGGAACTGGTGCTGCGCCGGCATGTGGCGGCGATGCGCAATGTGGAAATCATGCAGGGCCGTAAAGTGCATGGGTTGTTATTTGACACACAGGCCACGTCACGTTGCGTGACCGGTGTGGAACTGGAAAGTGAAACCGGCTTGCAGCAATTGCATGCCGATCTGACCATAGACGCTTCAGGACGCGGATCACGCAGCCCGGCATGGCTCGAAAAATCTGGCGTTATCGTGGAGGAAGAAGCCGCGCCCGCAGGTATTTTTTATTTTACCCGGCATTACCGTCTGCGTCCGGATATGCAGGAGCCGCCGCGCAGCAATCATCCGTCCGTAGGTGATCTGGGATATATAAAATATGGCGTGTTTCGTGCCGATAATGGCTGGTTTTCCCTGACCCTGGCGGTGCCGGACATTGAGGTGGAATTGTGCGAAGCCATTCGCGCGCCGGAGGTTTTCGATCATATCTGCGCAGTGCTGCCCGGTGTCGCGCCCTGGACGGATATGGGCCGCGCCGAACCGATGTCGCCGGTATTCGCCATGGGCGGGTTGCGCAGCCATTGGCGGCATTTCACCGCGCAGGGCAATCCTGTGGCGCTGAATTTTTTTATCATCGGCGATGGTGCGGTATGCAGCAATCCGTTGTATGGCCGGGGTTGTTCGGCCGGATTTTTGCAGGCGCATCTGCTGGCGGAAATTTGTGCAAGAAACAGCAACCCATTTGAACGCGCCTTATTGTTCGATAGGATGATGCGTCGCGAAATTCGTCCCTATTATGATCTGATGGTCAGGCAGGACAGCCAGTCGATCCGCCGCGCCAGCGCCCTGCGCAACGGGGACTATCATCCCGGTTTGCGCGCGCGTCTGGCGCGGCGTTTTTTCGAAGATGGCATTCGTCCTGCTTCGCGCGGCGATATCAAGGTGATGCGCGCCCTGATGCGCGGCTTTCATATGCTGGAAAACCCGAACCTGGCTTTGCAGGATCCGGATATTCTTTTGCGCATTGGCCGGTATTTGTTGCGCGGGCGCGGACGCAATGCAGCGCTGCTTGGGCCGCCGCTGGGTCCGGAACGTAATGTGATGATGGAAAAACTGTCTTTATCCGGGAGATAACCCGATGAACGACAGCGAGGAAACTATATGAGCGACTGCGAGGAGACCATATGAGCGACACGCAAAGCCTGCTATTTGCCAATGAGTTTTTTTACCGCGCCTTCGCCGGACGCGACCTGAAGGGGCTGGCGGAAATCTGGGCCAATGCCCCGGCGATCAGCTGCACCCATCCCGGCTGGAACCCGGTTATAGGCCGGATTGCGGTTCTGGAAAGCTTCCGCGCGATATTACAGGGGGCAAGCCCGCCCGATGTGCGCTGCCTTGCGCCCAAGCCCGTGGTGCTGGGGGACTGCGCCTACGTGCTGTGCCATGAGGCTCTTGGCGGGCACTATCTTGTTGCAACCAATATATTTATTCGTGAGGGGCGGCTGTGGCGGCTGCATCACCATCAGGCGGGTCCGGCCGGAAATCCGCCGGAAATTGCGGAATCTCCCCCCGGCGCCATGAATTAGGGTGCGCTGGGGGTTGCTTTTGAATCGAATATGAACAATTTTGTCCATTTTACAGGATAGCCCATGAACATTGAGACCATTCCCGCCACCCTGCGCAAGCAAGGGCAAAATACCGGTTTGCCGCATCGCGACAGGCCGTTGCGCATATTATTGCCGAGCTATCGCAGCGATCCCTATACGGGGGGGCAGGGCGTCTATATGCGTCATTTCAGCCGCGCCCTGGTGGATCTGGGGCATCATGTAGATGTGATTTCCGGTCCGCCCTATCCGCATCTGGACCCGCGTGTGGGGCTGATCAAGTTGCCCTCCCTGGATCTGTATGCGGCGAAGTGGCCCTCGTTCGGCTTGCCCCTGAAGCGCTGGAAAAACTCCGTGGACTGGGCCGAATATTTCATTCACATGTCGGGTGGCTTCCCCGAAATCTATACCTTTGGCCGGCGCCTGGCCGATTATATGAAGGACAAGGTGCACGACTATGATCTGGTGCATGATAACCAGACCATCTGTCCGGGCCTGCTGGATTTGCAGCGCATGGGCCTGCCCGTTGTCAGCATCATCCATCATCCGATTACCATGGACCGCAAGCTGGCGATCGAAGCGCAGACAAACCTGTTTTATAAATTTCTGTCCTGGCGCTGGCATCGCTTTGTAAAGATGCAAATTCGGGTGGCCCGGCAATTGCCCAATATCATCGCCGTATCAAAATCCACCCATCGCGATCTGATGGCGCAGTTCGGCGTGAAGCCCGAACAGATGGAAATTATTTTTGAAGGCATTGATTGCGAAACCTTCCGCCCCATGCCGGAAATTACCCGCAAGCCCAACCGCCTGATGGCGACCGCCAGTGCGGATGTCGCGCTGAAAGGCCTGGTCTATCTTGTGCACGCCTATGGCAAATTGCTGAAGGACTTTCCCGATCTTGAACTGGTGGTGGTTGGCAAGCTGCGCGCCGGGCCAACCGAGCGGTTGCTGGATAAACTGGACATTAAATCAAAAGTGCGCTTCGTCACCGGCATCACCGATGATGAAATCAGGCGGCTCTATGCTGAAACCACCGTCGCTGTCAGCCCGTCTTTATACGAAGGTTTTGGTTTTCCGGCGGGCGAGGCCATGGCCTGCGGCGTGCCGCTGGTCGCCACCACGGGCGGCGCGCTGCCGGAAGTTGTTGGCGATGCGGGCGTGATTGTGCCGGCGGGCGACGCGGATGCGCTGGCGGACGCCATTGCCGATCTGCTGCGCAATCCGGCCAAACGGGACATGCTGGGGCCACTGGGCCGCGAACGCATTGTGCGTGAATTCAGTTGGCCGCTTTGCGCGCGAAATCTCACAGAATATTATTACCGGTTGCTGGATCGCCATGCGCACGATCGAAATTGAACGGCTCGATATTTCCGATGGGGATGTCGTGCTGGACCTTGGCTGCGGCGAAGGGCGGCATTTGCATGCGCTTTACTATGCCAAACGGCTGCATGCCGTTGGCGTCGATCTGGGCTTTGAGGATTTGTGCAAGGCGCGGCGCGGGCTGGAACTGAACCCGGACCTGGAATCCAACCCGCAACGCTATTGCAGTTTTGCACAGGCAAATGCGCTGATACTGCCATTCCCGGATGGCTGTTTTGATCTGGTGCTGTGTTCAGAAGTGCTGGAACATATTCCCGATTACCAAAGCGCGCTTGATGAAGTGTACCGGGTGCTGAAACCGGGCGGTACGCTGGCCGTCAGTGTGCCGCGCACCTGGCCCGAATGGATATGCTGGAAACTCAGCCCCGGCGGTTATGCAAACTCGCCCGGCGGGCATATTCGCATTTTCCGTTCCGGTGTTTTGCGCCGCGATATTGAACGCCGTGGCTTGCGCTTTACGCGGCGGCATTGGGCGCACGGGCTGCATTCACCCTATTGGTGGTTGCAATGCATGCTGTGGGACCGCAAGGAAACATCGCGCATGGTGCGCCTATACAGGCGTTTTCTGGAATGGGATATTCTTCAGCGGCCTTTATTGACCCGCATACTGGATAAATTAACCAGCCCGATCATGGGCAAAAGCGTTGTGATGTATTTCGCCAGAACATTGTAGGAAGCAGGGATATGGAAAAATTATATTTGGCCAAAGGCCAGTTTCCACCAAATTTTTTTGACGGCGCCGCCATGCGCATTTTACATCTGCAACGCAGCGATGGCGCCATTCCATGGTTTGACGGCGGCGTGGTGGACCCCTGGAACCATATTGAGGCGGCCATGGGCCTCAGCATTTTGGGGCATTGGGATGCGGCCATCAAAGCCTATGACTGGCTGATGGATAATCAGTTGGCGGATGGTTCCTGGTGGGGCGAACTGGGCGCGTCTGTTCCCATCGACCTTGAAAAAGCCACGTTCGATGGGGATGCCCCGGCTGGAGAGCCGCCGGTGCGCGACAGTAATTTCTGCGCCTATATTGCGGTGGGCGTGTGGCATCATTATCTGGTTGCCGGGGACAGGGATTTTCTCGTGCGCATGTGGTCCGCTGTTTCAGCGGCCATGGGTTTTGTGCTGTCCCTGCAATCGGAACATGGTGAAATCCGCTGGGCGGCATGGGATTCGCGCGATGCGGACGATGCGCTGATCACCGGCTGTTCCTCGATTTATAAAAGCCTTGAATGCGCCATTCATATTGCCAGGGAATTGCAAGAGCCTTATGGGGAATGGGCGCGTGCGCGGGCGCGGCTGGGCGATGCGCTGCGCCATAAGCCCTACCGGTTTGACCGGACCTGGGAATCCAAGGAACGCTATTCGATGGACTGGTACTATCCGGTGCTGTCGGGCGCGCTGCGTGATGATGCGGCATTTTCGCGGCTTGCCGGCAAATGGAATATTTTTGTCGAGACGGGACATGGCTGCCGCTGTGTCTCCGACGAGCCCTGGATTACTGTTGCGGAAACCTGCGAGCTGGTGCTGACGCTGCTGACCTCGGGTCAGCCGGTGCGGGCGATGGAGATGTTTAGCTGGGTGCATAAATACCGCCATGACAGCGGCGCCTACTGGATGGGCTACCAGATCGTGGAAAATGTTCCGTGGCCGGAGGAAATGCCAGCATGGACGGCGGGCGCGGTATTGCTGGCGGCAGACGCATTATGCGGTGTAACGCCCGCATCGCGCCTGTTCATCGATGTGCTAGACGAGGATGCGGCGCAGCAGTCCAAGCGATTTTACCATCGCTAGTTTTTCAAACAGTCCTGACGCCAGCGCCAGTTTATAAATTTCGTAAGGCGCCTGGCCGCCATCCTTCGGATCGGGAAAAATATCATGAATGGCCAGAATGCCGCCCTGCATGACATGCGGGGCAAAACCGCGATAATCAATCATCGCCATTTCAAGTGCGTGACCGCCATCGATGAACAGCATTGAAAGCGGTGTGTTCCAGTACCGCGCCGCCAGCCTTGATTTGGTGACGATCGCAATAACAGTGTCTTCCAGTTGCGCGCGCCGCAGCGTGTCGCGAAAAAACGGCATCGTATCCATCGCGCCCGCCCTGGCGTCCCAGGTGTCCGGGTCGTGATGTTCCCAGCCGGGCTGGTTTTCCTCTGACCCGCGATGATGGTCCAGCGCATATAACAGTGCGCCACGCGCCTTGCAGGCCGTGCCCAGATAGACGGTGGATTTTCCGCAATAGGAACCGATTTCCATCACCGGCCCGCGTTCGGCGATACCTGATGCCGCATCATGCAACGCTGCGCCTTCATCCGGGTCCATAAAGCCCTTAACAGATTCAATATCGATGGGTAGTTCAGGCCGCATCAGTTTTCTCCATAAAGTGGAATCTGCGCAATCCGGCGTTCAATGTCCGCCATCAAATCCAGATAGCGCTGGCTTTCGACATCGCCGAAACGGCTTTCGAATTGGGCCTGGGTCATATTATCGGGCAGGCCCGCAATATCGGGAAAAAACTCGGCCTCGCTTTTGACATTGGCCAACTTGTCTTGAATCCGCTTTGCGCTTGTCGCGTTGACCGCTCGCTCCGCCAGCACAACGCCGGCGCGATCACCGGCAATGTCGGAAAAACTGAACCCGCTGCCGCCGCGCAATGTATCCGCGATTTCCTTGAATTCACCAATGGCGTTGGCAATGTCTACACCTGCGGCAAGCTGTAATCCCGCAGATGTCAGATAATGCTGCACCAGATCATGACGGCCCTTAATGGTGACATTGTGGCTGCCAAACTTTGACCCTGAAAAAAAATTCCCCTCAGAATTGCCGGCAAGTTTTGACATGCGGTCATCCCCAAAATAAATCGCCAGCGCCAGGATCGCAGCCTTGTTTTCGCTGGTAACGTCACCCCCATCTGCTGCACTGCGCTTTACAGCAAGCGTAAATACCGGCCCCATATACCGGGTTAGCGATACATAGCCGCCGCGCAGCTCTGCCGCGATTTCCTGCAAACGGACAAAATATATCTGTACCCTTTCCGGGTCAGCGATACGCAATTGTTCATTTTCGGCAATACGCGATATCAGCTCTTTTGAACCGCCTTCAACTGGCGCATAGGCCAGCGTCATCTCCTTGCCTGAAAAACGCACGGCGCTAACTGTGCCGATAATTTTTGCGCCATTACCGTTACCCAACAAGGCATGCAGCGCCGATCCGATAACGGGTAATAATAAATCGGGCGGCAGGGAAACCCCGCCCAGCGAGAAATGGCTAAGCACCAGCCCCTGTTCAGACGGCAATAGACCGAAACTTAAATTCAAATATCGTCCGATAGGATTTGCAGGTAATTCTATGGTTAGTCTTGCTTCCAATCCTCGCTCCGATATCTGTGCGTCTGCCCGGGCATTCGGTACGCCACGCGCGGCAAACGCCAGCAGGCTTTCCAGATCCTGTTCTGTTACCGAAAGCTCTGCCCTGGATTTATTTGTGCTGGATCCTGCTTGAAAACGTTGCATCAGATTTTTAACGCGCCTGGCCTGTTCCGTATTTGCGACGGTGGATTGCTCCGTAACCAGCGGCCTGTTCTCAATGGCCTGAAACGCCAGATAGCCGAGCCCCGCCACGCCAGACAGCAAGATCAGCAGAAGCGCCACAATCAGGCGTCTCATTTTGGGTTGTCCTTCATTATGCCATTCAGGATACCATTAAGCACCTTGCGCGCCGTGCCTTCTTCTCGCGGCGCCGGAGGTGGCGGCGCCTGTTGAGGAACTGGCGGGGCAGGTGGCGGGATGGCGACAGCAGGCGCCGTTTGCGCGTTTCTATTGTTGATTACCCGTTCCAGGCTTTTCGACATCAGGGTTTGTGTGAAATAATTTTCCAGCCTGTCTGTGCGCAAGCTTCGCTCCGGATTGTTCAGAGAGCCGATATAGGCAATGCCCAGCGGCGGGGCGTTCATGTGGTCGTTCAACGTCAGGCTGGCTTCAGCATTCAGCCAGTAGCGCGGCAAATCAATGCTGGCCTCCAGCGCTCCCGTTACAGATGCAATGCTGATTACGGGGTTGCTGCTTTGTGCGACGCCTTCGGCAATCGTAAAGGGCACGCTGATGCGTTTGTAGGGTGTATTCCCGCCCTGCAACACGCTATCTGCAATTTTCACAAAATCTGCGGCGCGTTCCAGGCTGGCAAGCCGGGCGCTGAATTCCGGCAGATCAATGCCCCGGATGAATCCGTCAATACCGGTAATCCGGGCTTGCCCTTCAAGGCTTGAGACCAGCGCAAAACTGCTGGCGCCCGCCCCCTTTACCTTGCCGGAAAAATCCAGGCTGCCGGTAATTGCCGGGGCGCCAGAAAGTGCTGCGCTCGCGGCTTCCATATCTGCGCCTTTCAGATTCCATTCTGCGGTAAATTCCGGCACGTTCACGCCACGGTGCAGGCTCGCTGTGGCGCTGGCTTCACCTCCAAACAGGCTGCCGGTGAACTTTTTCAGGCTGGCCTGGTTGTTGCGAATTTCAAAAACCATGGATGGCCTGGTGATGTCATATCCACGCGCGGAAAACCGTCCAGCATCAAGCCTTACATCCGCTTCAAGCTGATCCAGATATGACAATTCCAACGGCGCCCCTGACCAGGGCAATTGCCGGTTTGGGGGTTTTATTCCGGCGCCCGTTGGTTGTGCGGCCTGCAAAAAATGATCCAGCAGAATTTCGCCTGCGGTTACTTCTGCCCGCAATACCGGCTTTGGTCCTGTGGTGTTCCAGATGGCCTGCCCCTGCACGGGAATTGTGCCAATGGCGCCGTTCAGCGCGCTTATACTTATTTCCCCATTTGTATGGGCGAGCGCTGCGCTCAAGGCAAGACCCGCTGTCTCCTCCGCATCCGTTGGAAAAATATCCAGGCCGGCCTGGGCAGCAAACTTTCGCAGACTGGGACTGGCGAGCGATAGCCGCGCCTGAAACATTGTCTGTTCACCAGCAGCTGCGATCATACCAGGCGCAAGCCCATTTACACCGCCTGAGACCTGCAACGAGGTCTCCCCAAAAAACGCGTTGATCGCGGCTTCAACGCCTGCATTGGCCAGCAGAAATTTTGCCTCGACAGAAGATTTTCCCAATTGCGCACCAGGCACTGGCAAGGTGACGCCAATGGTGCGGGCAAACCCGCCAAGATCATTTGATGCAAGACGAAGATTTATTTCCCCCTGCATGGCCGTCGCAAGGTTGCTCAGCACGCCACTAATGCTGAATGCGGTTCCAGCCATATCCGCGACAGTGAAACTGTTGATTGCAAGCGCGCCATTAATAACAGACCCATCAGCCTGCAATCTGGTTATGGGCACACCGCGATAGGTGAGCGCCTTAACCGTTAATTTGAAATTGCTGTCATGGCTGTCAATCAGGGTGCGGGCGGCGCCCCATGTTGACCCGGCAATGGGCGCGGGCGCGGCATCGAGCGTACTATGATCCGTAGGCGTTGCATTCTGAACCGGATCACTTTTGTCCAAAAGATAATTATCTGCATTCAACTGATCAATGTTCAGATCGATGCCCAGCGCGGTGCGTTCGCGCATCGCAAGGACCAGGCTGCCGGTCAGATTTGATGAATCAATCTCGGCCACGATTTCATTCAGTTGCGCCAGCTCGGGCGAAAGATCAAGTTCCGCCGCTAATTCTGCACGGCTCAGGCTGCGCTCCGGCATATCAGGCGCCTCAACGCCAAGCCAGCCAAGCAACCCACGCAAATTTTCGGACCGAAGATCAACTTTGCCAATGAATTGCGGCTGCCCCCTGGCTGTCGTGAGCTTGCCGGAAATCCGGGTTGCAGTGCTGCCGGGCAATTGCGCGCCAAGCTCATCCAGCGTGGCAATGCCATCCGCTACGGTGGTGGCGAAAATGATGTCGCGGATATTGCCGCCCCTCAGCCTGACGGCATTGCCGGTAAAGCGCAGGACGCCAGATACATCATGTGGAATGATGAAGCTGTTTTCTGGCGCGGGCTGCGCTGTGGCGCTGGGCGCGACAGCGGTCTGTAACGCATCCAGATCAAGGCTGGATGCATTCAATGCGGCTGTAAATGTTGGGGCCGCCTGCGTATCAACCGCTAAGCTTCCCGTTAGCGTGTTATCGCCAAGGCTCAATTTTACTTTATCGAATTTCAGGCTATTGGCGGCAACGGCAAGACTGCTTTCAATCCGGTAGGCATGACGTAAAATTGCGGGCCGGACACCGGATAAGGCAGGCGCGCCCAGTTGGGCAACGGAAGCAATCAGGCCAGTTAAATCCGCACCCTGACTATTCAGGCTTCCTGTAACGCCGCCATCTGCCGTCATGCCGCCGGTAAAATCGATGGCTGCACCGCCGGGCAACACGGATTTTATGGTAAGTGAGGTTGTTCTTCCCGGCGCAAAACTTCCAAGCGCCGCATCAATACGGATCGCCACATCCTGCAGCCGCAAGGATCCCTTCGCGGTAAACGGCCCCTGCAGGGATCCCGCCGAAAGCTGTAAATCCATTTCCCTTGTAACAATATCATTCCCGGAAACATGGTTGCGATACCGCAGACTGCCACGTTCAACCAGCACATTGTCAAACCTGATCCCCGGGCGGCTATTTTTCGCGTCTGTTTGCCACGCCCAATTGTGCGAACCATCTGGTAATGTTTCCAGATTCAGCACCGGCGCAATCAGCCGGAAATTGGCCACCTGAATTTTCCCGGAAAGCAGCGCCAGCATGCCAAGCTGCGCCTCCAGCCGTTCCAGGCTGAGCATGACAGGCGCTGTTGCTCCCACGCTGTTTGCCAGTGTCGCATTTTCCAGGGACAGTGCTGGACGCGGCAGCATGCTGAAACTGATTGCGCCTTCAATGCGAACCTGCCGGCCCGTAATGGCGCTGGCCTGATGCTCAATTTCACCCCTGAAGCGGTTCCAGTCAATATATCCCGGCAATATCAGTGCAGCCGCAACCAGGCCGGCCAGCACGGCTGCCATGCCGATTGCAATCTTCCTGAAACGGGCCGCTGGACGTTTGAACTTGCGTACTTGCCGCATATGGCGAATCTATTCCTTAATTATTCTGGCAAAAACATACAGCAACGTGGATAATGTCTCCATGACCGAGATCGTCAATCTTAATAAAGCGCGTAAACAGCGCGCAAAGCAGGCAGGACTTAAAACAGCCAGCCAGAACCGCATAAAATTCGGGCTTACCAAACAGGTCCGCGACGCCGTCCGCGGCGAACAGGAAAAGCAGGGCAAAACAATGGATGCGTTGCGCCTGGAACCGGACCCGGATCAGAAAGCCTGAACCCGCATGTCAGAAACAAATCAGGAAAGCAGCGCGATGCCAAAGTCAGGGTCCCATAGCGGACCATTGAACGGTATCAGGATAGTCGATCTTTCACGGGTGCTGGCGGGCCCTTATTGCACCATGACCTTGCTGGATCTGGGGGCTTCCGTCACCAAGGTTGAAATGCCTGTTGGTGGTGACGACGCGCGCGCCTTTGGGCCGTTCATTGGGGATCGCTCGGCCTACTTCATGTCGCTGAACCGGGGAAAACGTTCCATTGCGCTGGATCTGAGGGCGCCAGCGGATCGTGCGATTTTCGAACAATTGCTGGATCATGCTGACGTGCTGGTCGAAAATTACCGCGCGGGAACCATGGAAAAGCTGGGCTATGGCTGGGAGGTGTTGCAGGCGCGCTATCCGCATCTGATCTATGCCGCCACGAGCGGTTTTGGCCATACCGGCCCTTATTCGGACCGTCCGGCCTATGACATGGTGGTGCAGGGCATGGGCGGTATTATGAGCCTGACCGGCTATCCCGGCGGTCCACCCACCCGCGTCGGCAGTTCGATCGGCGACATTACAGCGGGCCTGTTCACCGCGATTGGTATTCTGTCGGCATTGCACCACCGGTCTGAAACCGGCAGGGGCCTTAAGGTTGACGTCTCAATGCTGGATTGCCAGCTGGCAATTCTGGAAAACGCCATCGTGCGGTATTTCACTACCGGCGAAATTCCAGCGCCGCTTGGCGCGCGCCATCCCTCGATCACGCCGTTCGAAGCCTATGCCGCCCAGGACGGCCATGTGATTATTGCTGCGGGCAACGACAAACTGTTCCACCTTGCGCTGGACGCGCTTGGCCTGCCGGAATTGCAGCATGATCCGCGTTTTATCAGCGGCCCATTGCGCAATAAAAATGTCGAGGCGCTGAAGCAATGTTTTGAGGCGGCATTGGGCAAAGCATCTGTGGCGCACTGGCTGACGCAATTGCACGAACGCGGCGTTCCGGCGGGGCCGATTAACAATGTTGCGCAAATTCTTGCCGACCCGCAGATCAAGGTGCGCAATATGGTCGTGACCGCGCAGGATAGGGTGGCGGGTACATTGCACATGGCGGGAAATCCCATCAAGCTTTCGGCGTTTCCCGACCCGTCCACCCGTGGCGCGCCGCCGGAACTTGATGGCAATCGCGCAGAGATTCTGCGTGAACTGAGTGGTGCGCAGTTGCATCTGGCGCGCATCAAACAGACGGACGGCGAAGCAGTTGCGCGGTTCATGCAGGCCCGCTTCGGTACGGTGCAGATGCCGGTTCATACCGGGGTGCTTGATGTATGTGCGCTGCCAGGTTTTACGGCCAGGAATGCGGACGGATTGGCAGGGCTCGCCAGCTTTGTGATTGACGGGGATCGCTGCCAGTTGGCCTGTCTGGATAGTCTGCATGCAGGGCAGGGGTGCAGCGGCGCGTTATTGCAGGCGGTAATTGATTTTGCGCGTTCAGAGGGCTGTAGAAAGCTGGCGGTGCTCGCCGGTAACAATAATCTGCGAGCTGCCGGTTTTTTTCAAAAACGCGGATTTGTGATTACCGGGGTGCGGACAGGCGGGCTTGCAAAATATTTGAAAGAAATTCATGGCGCGATTGCGCCAGGCGATGCCGCCATCCCGGCGTGCGATATGCTGGAACTGGAATTGCCACTTTGAGCAATGCATTCTGATATGCGTTTTATTCCATCTATAATTTATGTGGCGTCTTGCGCGGCGCTATTGTCTTTCAGGGCAATGGCCGCACCCAATTATTCGCATATCGAACTGCTTGGCGCATCAGCCGCATTGGGGGATGGCCGCCCAATATTGCTCGGTGTACGGATTGAACCGCGCCAGGGCTGGAAAACCTATTGGCGTTCGCCTGGTGAAAGCGGTCTGCCGCCGGTTTTTACATTCCGCGCGCATGACAACACAGATCGACCGCAAATCAAATGGCCCGCGCCAAAACGCCTGCACCTTCAGGGGCAGGAATCCTATGGCTATGACGGCCCGGTGATATTTCTGTTTTATGTTCAGCCGCATGATGCCACGAAACCGGTAAAGCTGGAAATTCAGGTGGACTATGCCGTGTGCAAGGACATCTGTGCGCCAGAACAGGCGGTGCTTCACCTGACCCTGCCGCCAGGTTTGGCCAATGCCACGCCAGATCGTGATGCTTTGCAGGCGGCGCTGGCCCGGGTTCCCCGGCAACAGGATGAAAATAGCCAGCCCCGCATTGGCGCTGCCTATGTGCAGAAAAATGGGGCGCAAACTATTTTGCTGGTAAAGGCCGAGGCTAATCAGGGTTTTAACATGCCGGATCTGTTTGCCGACGGTCCGGCCGATCTGCTTTTTTCGGCGCCTCAGGTCAGTTATTTAAGCGGCAGGCATCAGGCGACTTTCAGTTTGGCTGTAACACAGCTTGATCCTGCCCAGCCGGTCATAGGCCAAACCATTACCCTGACCCTGGCGGATGGAGAAATTGCCGTTGAAAAGCAAGTGAAACTGGCGGAATAGGCACGAACAGAGTAGACTGCTGCGAATAATTCCAGATCACAACAAGGGAGACAGAAGATGACCATCCAGGTAGGTGACAAGATACCTGAAGCTACTCTGATGCATATGACCGAAAAAGGACCAGCGCCGATTACAACCGCAGAATTGTTCGGTGGCAAGAAAGTGGTGCTATTCGCGGTTCCGGGTGCGTTTACGCCCACCTGCTCCAACCAGCATCTCCCCGGATTTGTTGAAAAATCCAGTGAAATCAAAGCCAAGGGCGTTGACACCATCGCTTGCCTGTCGGTTAATGACGCTTTCGTCATGGGCGCCTGGGGCAAGGACCGCAATGTCGGTGATAAGGTTCTGATGGTGGGTGACGGCAATGCGGCTTTCAGCAAGGCGCTGGGGCTTGATCTGGACCTCTCCAAAATGGGGCTGGGCGTGCGTTCCAGGCGTTATTCCATGCTGGTGGTCGATGGCGTTGTTAAACAGTTGAACATCGAAGATGCTCCGGCGGGCGCTGTAAAAAGCGGCGCGGATACCATGTTGACACAACTATAAGCATATTCCCGTTTCTTTTACCCGGTTAGGTTTTTTATCTAACCGGGTGATATTCAGAATTTGCTAACAGTATTTGTTCATTATATGCGCCTACCCTTATATTGGAAGGCGGCGCAAGTGTCAGTTCCTCTTGAGAATGTTTTACAGGCAAGTTCGGCGGTTTCGTTCCGGATACTTGATATTTCGCGTGAGCTTCAGCCGGCAGAGCGCATGTTTCAGAGCGAAGAACTGAACCAGACCATCATCTTCAAGCAGCCCAGCTTCGCTATCGATAGATCGCCCAAGGACATGCGGGCGCGTCCCGGTCCTGCGGGTTCGAAAAGTTCGCTCGGCCGCCCAATTCAAACGGCGATTTTTGTGCCAAAGGTGCGTAACGAGCCCGATCTGGGTGGTCACGCCATTTTCATGGGGCAGCCGAAATATGCCGAAATGATGAAACATCATTGCGGCATTAATATCGCCGATGCAGCGGCGCATGCGAATGATATGGCGTTGCTGCGCGTTCTGGAGGAGGTGCCGTCATTTGATCCGTTTCTGCTCAAATCAGTGCTTGCGGATAAAAAAATGTCCATTGATGAGCATTATCTGAACGTCGTGAAAGAAGAAGAAGCGGAAGTCCGCCAGGTCATCGAACAACGGGTGCGGCCAATTGTTTCACGCGCCTATGCAGGTCTCGCACCGGCCGAGGCGGAAAAGCGCACGCAATCCTTTATCGATGGCATATGGGATCCGGATTCCACTGACGCAACCGCCTTTATCGCGGCGTTCCGCATCGAAGCCGCCGCGATCCCGGAAGTGTTCGGCGCGTGGAAGGGCGTTTCCTACTATCAGTATCAGTTGCAGCACATCCGGCCCAGAATTGCTGAACTGCTTTCATTCCTGCAGTCAGATGATTCCGTTCCGATAGATATCCGCAAGATGGTCGGATCAGAACGCGAAAGCCTGATGATGTTCCGGAAGGATATCCTGACGCGGTTGCGTAATGCCTATAAGAATACGCAAAGCATCCTGCAGGAATGCGATCAGGCCTATGACGCGCTGATAAAAGAGGGGAACCCGTTGCCCTTCAGGGACTTCCTGACAACAGCCGTAGACAAATACTGGACGCTGGGCGCATGCAATTGCTCGCTGGTTCTGGTGACGGATGTCTGGGCCCGCTTTAGCGGAAATGGCCGCTCGATCCGTTATGAGGGCGACATTATCAAAACCATGTTCGCGGGCATGCGCGCAGCATTGAGCGCAGAAAATGTGGGCAATTCAATCAACTGACGCTGTGCTGCATTATGGCGGGATGATTTTGGATGGAATCGCATTTTTCGCCGCTCGCAATGACGATGGGGCTAATGAACGGACCTGAAATCATCCCGCTTTAGCGTTTGAATGGCGCCATACCCTGATTGGCCAGGACGTCGGCGCGCTCATTTTCTGTATGGCCGGCATGGCCTTTCACCCAGTGCCACGTCACCTGCTGACGCTCTAGCTGGGTTTCCAGTTCCAGCCATAAATCCTGATTTTTGACGGGCTTTTTATTGGCGGTGCGCCAGCCATTTTTCTTCCAGCCATGAATCCATTTGGTGATGCCGTCCCGCAGATAGGATGAATCCGTATGCAGATGAATATTGCACGGTCGTTTTAACGCCTTCAGCGCTTCAATCGCCGCGGTCATCTCCATGCGGTTATTGGTGGTTTCTTTTTCACCGCCGCATATGGTTTTTTCCACCCCGTCATGGATCAGCAGCGCCCCCCAGCCGCCGGGTCCGGGATTACCCGAACAGGCCCCATCAGTATAAATATCCACACGGTCGCGATGCACATTGCTCATGTATCAATCCCGTAGGCGCCTGGGTCCGATATGTCGCGGTGAAAACGCAGCTTGTTCAGATATTCAAGCGGGTCTTTCGGTTTTACCAATGCGCCATCCACAGGAAACAGCCAGTCATGCAGGCGGGTCAGTAAAAAACGCAGCGCAGCCCCGCGCGCCAGCAGCGGCAGCGCCGCCATCTCGGCCGGCGTAAGCGGGCGAACCGCCTGATAGGCGGCCAGCATCAGACGCGCCTTGGTGACATTGAAGGCGCCATCGGCCTCAAAACACCAGGCATTCAGACAGATGGCAATATCATAGGCAAGGGCGTCATTGCAGGCGAAATAAAAATCAATAAATCCGCTTAGTTTGTCATGCAGGAAAAAAACATTAT
>JBMOMW010000034.1:0-13478 GCA_049325255.1 Pseudomonadota bacterium
TGTAACTGAACAACTGGCCGTTCAAACGATCCTCTCCACGCACGCCTTGATCCCCCCCTCGCTGTTACCAGGAAAGAGAATCACAAACAGATCGCTAGAGCCAGGGGTTTTTCAGCAGCCTGCTAATCCCCCAATCCGGAAAAATCCATTTTGGCGGCGCCCAGAATGGGACCGGCGTCGTCCACCTGCAAAAGGACGACGAGGCCTGAATGGCTGGTACGGCGAAAATCCCGTATGGGCAGGATCAGCCCCATGGCCTCGCCCTGCCAGATGCCGACAGGCGTTATGGTGCGCACGACATTGCTATAGCTTAACTGCTTGCCCGCATTTTCGCCTTTTGTGATCGTGACAAGTTGGCGCGCATCATACTGGATCAGGCGTATGGTCGCGGATTGCGCACCGGCGGGCAAAGCGCCCGCTGCGATATTCACGGCAATGGTTTTTGGGCTGGGCCAAAGATTTATCGCCACAGAAGCTTTGCGGTCGCCGGTTTGAAACGCAATCAGTTCATCAATGACTTCTGCCTGAGAGCCAACTTCGCGGTGCACCCCGTCGATAATAATCTGTGGCGTGTAAATATCCGCGCTTGCCGCCGCCACCGCATAGGCGCGCTGACGGGCGTCATATTCGGGTTTGGCGAGGGTGTCCTTCCAGCCAAGATAATCCCAATAGGTCACGGGAAATGTCAGGGCGATCACGTCATCGCGTTTGCTGAGCTGCTGTAAATAAATGTCCGCGCTGACACAGGAGCTGCATCCCTGACTGGTAAATAACTCAATCACTGTCGGGCGGTCGTCTGCGGCATCGGCCTGGGCTGGGGGAAGAAAAAAAATCACCGTCAGCACGGCGCGCAATAATCCCCGTACACATGCCCCGGCATAACCGGCGCAGACGCGCCCAATATTATGTCCGGTTGATGATCTCATGTTCAACGCTAAGCCAAAGGGGTGATTTCGCCAGATCAATGAATTTCTTTTCGTCTTCCAGCAGTGCGCGGCCCGCCTTGCGCGCCTGCGGATCGTCGCTGGCCATATCCTCGATTTTTTCCCACCATAGCTCGGCGATACCATCATAGCCATCGGGTGCGCCGCGCGGCCCGCGCAGCGGCTGGCTCAATTCGTCCGCAAGCGCATGCACCTGCACATAGCGTTTGATTTTCAGCGCGTCCTGAAAGCTTGTTACCAGCGGCGCATGATGATTAAGCCAGTAATCCTGAAATTCAGCGCGGCTGAGATGCGCCAGGCGCGTCAGGCAGAAGGTAAGTTTGATCATCGCTTGTTCCTATTCGCTGATTTCCGCCCAGACCGGCACATGATCGGAAGGCTTTTCCCAGCCGCGCACATGTTTGTCGATGGCGCAGGCCGCCAGTCTGTCGGTTGCCTGGGGTGACAATAGCAGATAATCGATGCGAATGCCGTGATCCTTGGTCCACGCCCCTGCCTGATAATCCCAGAATGTATAGCGATGCGGTTCCGTGTGGCAGGCGCGGTAGGCGTCCGTCAGCCCAAGGTTGAGGATTGACCGTAACGCGGTGATTGATTCCGGGCGGTACAGGGCGTCGCCTTCCCAGGCGCGGGGGTCATACAGATCATCCTCGGTAAGGATGACATTGATATCCCCGCCAAGAACAAATGCCTCCTCATGGGCCAGCAGGTTTTTCGCATGGGTATGCAGGCGGCGCATCCAGTTTAGTTTGTAATCAAATTTGGGCGTGTCCGCTGGATTACCGTTCGGGGCATAGATCGACGCCACCCGCACAGGGCGGCCCGGTGCGCTGATCACCGCTTCGATATAGCGCGCCTGTTCATCCGCCGCGTCTCCGGGCAGTCCGGATAGGACATCCTCCATGGGATATTTAGACAGGATCGCCACGCCATTATAGGTTTTCTGCCCATGCCGCGCGATGTTATAGCCAAGCGCTTCGATCTCCAGCGCGGGAAAGCTGTCGTCGGTGCATTTGGTTTCCTGCAACAGCGCCACATCGGGCTTTGCCGCGCGCAGATACTCCAGCACCAGCCCCAGACGGGCCTTCAGGGAATTGACGTTCCAGGTGGTGATTTTCATGCGGGTATATAGCGCCGCACCTGGATTGCGGGCTTTTGTTTGCGGACATTCGCCACATCGTAAGACGTCTGCATCCGCATCAGAGTGTCCATTGAAACCCCAAAGGCTTTTTCAATACGAAGCGCCATTTCCGGCGATAGCGACGCCCGTTCGTTAAGCAAGGCGGAAAGTGCGGGCCGGGTCACGCCAAGCACAAGCGCTGCGGCCGTTACCGAAAGTCCAAGCGGCTCAATAATTTCTGTTTTCACAAACCCGCCGGGATGGGAAGGGCTGCGCATGCGAATTCCCTGCTTGCTGGTCATGCTTCACCTTTTTAGTGATAATCCTCAGAGGCTACTCTGCCACCACACGATGAGGTAGTACACCGGAACGATGCCCCACAGGAAGCAGGTAACCACACCGGCGAGCGGCGCCGCAACCAAACTGAGCATGACGGTGAGTACAAGGCCATAAAAAATATCACTGTTGCCATGCGCGTCAGCGAGGAAATAATCGCCGATTTGGTAGACTGTGACCAAGGCTGCGATGACACCAATAATCGCGCCGATGCCTAAATAGGCGTTCACTAGCCATTTATAGGCATTCTCAAGCCACTTTGTAGCTTTGTCCTCCCAGTAAAAGTCATAGACCGGCTGGTTGTCGTCGTTGCCCACTACTCTCTCCTGCTGTCATATCACTGCACGCCTCTTGTCAACTTGTGTTTACGGCAAAGCTTAATCCTTTCGTCCATTGGGTTACAAGCGCGGCTCAGGTGACGCCGATGCGGGTTAATGCCTGAGCCGGGGTCACGATTGGGATGCCCTCAAAATTCATGAGCACCAGCAAATCATCATCGCCTGAAATTATCAAATCTGCTCTAACCGCCAACGCTAATGCGAGCACTTTATCGTCATCGGGATCGCGGCATACTGGCTGCGGTAATGGTCGTGGATCAACGATTTCAGTCATTTGCCGTACCCCGGCAAGTAAAAGCTCAAGAGAGAAATCGGTGCGCCCCAGAATTGCCCTAAATTTAGCTCGGCCAAGCACATTAGTTAGTGCTGCCAAAAGCGCTGGGCTGGTAATCAGGTCAAGAGCGCCGTCCCGGACATGCTCCAGCAACATATGCGGTGGTCCATGCCAGAACAGCCCGGACAGCAGAACATTGGTGTCAATTACCGCCCGCACCCTGCTTGATCCCGGTGCGAGAAGATTTCACTTCCGCATTGATCTCGCGTGGGGACATCGGCGCAATGCCAGCTGCCGCCACGCGGTCGGCAATCTTCAGCAGCGAATCAGCGGCCTGCCTCCGCCGAAGCGCTTCAGTTAGCAGCCGTTCCAGCGCTTGCGGGGTCAGCAGCCCGGCATCGTGCGCAGCCTTGGCGGTATCATCGGATAGCTCAATCTGAATTGTCGTCATTGTTAAACCTCCTGAAATCATCTCACACCGCAAACGATGTCCCGCAGCCGCACGATGCCGTCGCGTTCGGATTATGGATGCGGAACGCGCTTCCGATCAGATCGTCCACATAGTCGATTTCGGAGCCTTGCAGATATTCCAGCGAAATCGTGTCGATAATCACCGTCACGCCGTCGCGGCTGAAAGTCAGATCATCTTCCGTGCGCGTGTTGTCGAACGCGAATGCGTATTGAAAACCAGAGCACCCGCCACCCGATACGGTGACGCGCAGCATGGTCCCAGGCGCCTCGCCCGCAACCAGTTTGGCGATCTGGCGCGCCCCGCTTTCGGAGATGGTTAGGCCCGAAGGCATTAGGGTTTGCGTTTCAGTCATGGAAATTGACCACCTATCCGTGTATTCTGTGCATAACGTCACACACTATATAAGCTTTTCTTGTGAGTATGCCAATAAACCCCCTATTTATGTTTAATGACCGTGGAACCTAAAAATATCTTCCTGCCCCCATTGGGGATTGCACCCTGGGCCTGCCTGCCGCAGGACAGCCGTGGACGCCTGATTTCTGAACCGGAAAGCCTCACCCGCAGCGTGTTTCAGCGGGATCGTGACCGGATCGTGCATTGCGGGGCGTTTCGCCGCCTGAAGCACAAAACCCAGGTGTTTGTCTATTATGAGGGCGATCATTACCGTACCCGGCTGACCCATTCGCTGGAAGTGGCGCAGATTACCCGTTCGATCTGCCGGGTGCTGGGCCTTAACGAGGATCTGGCCGAGGCGCTGGCGCTGGCGCATGATCTGGGCCACCCCCCATTTGGCCATGCCGGCGAGGCGGCGCTGGATAAGTGCATGCAGCAGTTTGACGGTTTTGACCATAACGCCCAAGCCCTGCGTATTGTCACCAAGCTGGAGCAGCGCTATGCGATGTTTGATGGGCTAAACCTGACATGGGAAACCCTGGAAGGGCTGGTCAAGCATAATGGACCCCTGACCGGCCCCGGCATCACACGGGCTTTGCCGCTGGCGATTCGCGAATATGCGGAAATTCAGGATCTGGAACTGCACTCCTACCCGTCTGCCGAGGCGCAGGTAAGCGCTCTCGCAGATGATATTGCCTATTGCGCCCACGACATTGACGATGGGCTGCGCGCAGGTCTGCTGGATTTTGATCAGATGTGTCAGGCCCCGTTTGCGGGTCCAATATTCGAAAGGGTGATTGCGCGCTTTCCCGGTGTGGCGCGCGGCCGTTTGATCAATGAGGCCGTCCGCGAGCTGATTGGCGTTATGGTGGAAGATTTACTGGCTGAAACCAGACGCCGCGTCAAGCGCGAGCGGGTGTTTGATGCGGCCCATGTGCGCGAATTGGGCCGGCCGCTGATCGCTTTCTCAAGCGATATTGAGCAGGACATTCTGGCGCTCAAGGCCTATTTGTTCACCCACATGTACCGGCACTACAAGGTCAACCGGGTGATGAGTCAGGCCCGGCGGGTGCTGGAGGAAATGTTCACCCGTTTTCTGGCGGAACCGGACCTGTTGCCCACAGAATGGCAGTTGCTTTGTGACAAGCCTGGCGGTAAAGCCACCGCGCGCATCGTCTGCGATTATGTGGCGGGCATGACAGACCGTTTTGCCCTTGAGGAACATGGACGCCTGTTCGATCTGCAAATGAAAATTTAAGCTTGTTTATCGCCTAGTCACCCCCTTCGTCTTTGCGAGGAGCGGAGCGATGCGGTAATCCAGAGTCACAGGGTAAGGCTTTCCCGTGAGACTCTGGATTGCCGCGCTTCGCTCGCAAAGACGACAAAAATCGCGGAATTTTATGAATATATTCAATGACTTTCATCAGGAGGTGGTTGCAGCGCTTGAGGCGTTGCAGGTGAATGAGCCGCGCCTGAAAGGCTGTGACGCCCAGGCCATCACACTGGAAGCGCCGCGCGATCCCTCGCATGGTGATTTTGCAACCAACGCGGCGCTGGTGCTGGCCTCAAAGTCGGGTATGAAACCGCGCGAGATTGCCGATCTGCTGGCGCTCGCGCTGCAACGGGACGCCCGCATTGAAACGGTGGAAATTGCGGGACCGGGTTTTATCAATCTGCGGCTGACGACAGATTATTGGCATAAGGTGCTGGCCGGAATATTGCGCGAAGCAACGCGCTACGGTGTTTCGGCGATCGGTGCGGGCAATCGGGTCAATATCGAATATGTGTCGGCCAACCCGACCGGGCCGATGCATGTGGGGCATACGCGCGGCGCGGTGTTTGGCGATACGCTTGCAAACCTCATGCAGTCAGCAGGTTACGAGGTTTGCCGGGAATATTACATTAATGACGCGGGCGGGCAGGTGGACGTTCTGGCGCGCTCGGCATTCCTGCGCTACCGCGAGGCGCTGGGCGAAGCGATCGGGGACATTCCAGAGGGGCTCTATCCCGGCGACTATCTGGTTCCGGTGGGGCAGCAGCTTAAATCCGAATATGGGGACGCATTACGCGCCATGCCCGAGGCGCAATGGTTGCCTATTGTGCGCGATGCAGCGCTGAAAGCCATGATGGCGCTGATCCGTGAAGATCTTGCGGCGCTGGGCGTCCGGCATGATAATTTTTATTCTGAACGCGCTTTGCATGAAAGCGGCGCGATCGAAAAGACACTGGCGTTTCTGGAAGCCCAGGGGCTGATTTATGTGGGTGTTCTGGAGCCGCCCAAAGGCAAGACGCCCGATGATTGGGAGCCGCGTCCGCAAACCCTGTTCCGCGCCACGCAGTTTGGCGACGATGTCGATCGGGCGCTAAAAAAGTCGGATGGAAGCTGGACCTATTTTGCGCCGGATATCGCCTATCATTTTGAGAAGTTTCAGCGCGGCTATGCGCAGATGATCGATGTGTTCGGCGCCGATCATGGCGGTTATGTAAAACGCATGACGGCGGCGGTGGCCGCGATCACAGGCGGCAAGGGGGTGCTGGACGTCAAGATTTGCCAGTTGGTGCGCCTGCTGCGCGATGGTGAACAGCTTAAAATGTCCAAACGTTCCGGTAACTTCGTGACGCTACGTGAAGTAGTGGATGAGGTAGGCCGCGATGCGGTGCGCTTTATGATGCTGTACCGTAAAAACGATGCGCCGCTGGATTTTGACTTTGCCAGGGTGACAGAGCAATCAAAGGATAACCCGGTCTTTTATGTGCAATATGCCCATGCGCGCATCTGCTCGGTGCTGCGCAATGCTGTGGTGGCGTTTCCCGATCTTGATCGGGCAAAGCTGGACACGGGCAATGTGGACTTGTCGCTTCTTGCCGACGCTGACGAACTGGCGTTGATCCGGTTGCTGGCCGCATGGCCGCGCATGGTGGAGACGGCGGCCCAGATGCATGAGCCGCATCGCATCGCCTTTTACGTCCATGATCTGGCGTCCGCTTTCCATGGTCTCTGGAATAAAGGCAACGAGAATCCGCAAATGCGATTTATCGTTTCAGGCCAGAAGGATGTTACACTTGCACGACTCGCCTTGATTCGCGCAATCAAGGGGGTAATTGCCTCGGCGCTGGCGATACTCGGCGTCGCGCCCCTGGAGGAGATGCGCTAATGCCGCAAAACGATATTGATCCTGATGCGTTAGGCGACGATTTCGACGATCTGGATGTGCCGCCGTCGCGCTTCAGCATGATGACCGGAACCCTGGTTGCGATCGGGGTCGCCACATTGCTGATTTTTACCGGCGTGATCTGGTACGCCTTCAATGCTGGCATAAATCAGGCGGAAGAAGGGGCGCTGCCAGTCATAAAAGCAGAACCCGGCGACATCAAGGTCAAGCCGGATGATCCCGGCGGCACGAATTTCGCGCATCAGGACAAGACCGTTTATGACAAGATCGATGGCAATGAGACCGGGCTGGAACAGCTTTTGCCCGGCTCAGAAGAACCAAAAGAAAAGCCCCGCATCATAAGCCCGTACGATAATGAACTGCCAGAAGGCCGGCAGCCAAAAGTCGTGCGCGTGCCGCCGCCGGCGAGTGGCGCCACACCGCCGGCGCCATCTGCTGCGCCAGAAGTTTCAGCCCCGGAAATTCCCGATCCCATGGGAGGGATCAAGTCAAAGGCTGGAGAGGGTGAAGTGGTTGCCGCAGAACCGGCACCGGAAGTTACATCGGCGGTCCCCGAAAATACTGGTCGTGTGGCCGCATTGCCTGCTGAGGAGCCTGCGGCTGAAGTGCCCGAGGCTGCACCGGAGCAGGATCAGGCGGCGCTGGAATCCGCACCGAAAAAAGCTGCCGCTGCGGCGGGCGGCAAATCCTATGTGCTGCAACTGGGTGCATTCCGCACGGAAGAGGCTGCGGATGCTGGCTGGAAGCTGCTTGCGGCGCGTCATGCAGGCGTGCTCGGTTCGCTGGAGCGGTATGTGACCCCGGCTGATCTGGGAGAAAAGGGACGCTTCTTCCGCCTGCAGGCAGGTCCATTCCCGGAACGCGCGGCGGCGAATACACAATGCGCGGCGCTGAAGGCTGCTGGCGTTGATTGCCTGGTCGCAGTGCGTTAGCGGCAATGACTGCACGCGCCGTTATTTTTGGATGCTCCGGGCCGGAACTGTTGCCGGAAGAGGCGGCCTTCTTTCGGGACGCCGGTCCGTGGGGCTTTATTTTATTCGCGCGCAACATCAAATCACCAGAACAGGTAGTTGAACTGGTTGATAGTTTAAGAAATTGTGTTGGCCGCCCCGGCGCCCCGGTTCTGATTGATCAGGAAGGTGGACGGGTGGCGCGGCTAACATCGCCGCATTGGCGTACGGCGCCACCGGCGGAGAAATTCGGGCAGCTTTATGCGCGGCAAAACCCTGTTCTGACGCGACAGGCTTGCAAGCTCAATGGCCGGCTTCTGGCGCATGAACTGGCGGGGCTCGGCATTACGGTGGATTGTGTGCCGGTGCTGGATGTGCCTGCCCCTGGCGGGCATCAGATTATTGGCGACCGGGCGTTTGCATCGGACCCGGCGATTGTCGCAGAACTGGGGCGGGCCATGTGCGAGGGGCTGATGGCGGGCGGCGTGCTGCCGGTCGTCAAACACATTCCCGGGCATGGCCGGGCGGGGGCCGATAGCCATCTTGATCTGCCGCAGGTGAGCGCCAGTCTGGACGAATTACGGCGCACCGATTTTGCGCCATTCAGGGCGTTGCGGGACATGCCGCTGGCGATGACGGCGCACGTCGCCTATACGGCCATTGATGGCGCCGTGCCTGCAAGTCATTCTGCGAAAATCATCCGCGATATCATTCGTGGTGAGATTGGTTTTGATGGCGTACTGATGTGTGATGATCTTGGCATGAAGGCGCTAACCGGGGATTTCGCCGAACGCGCAGCCAGGGCCATTGCGGCGGGGTGCGATATGCTGTTGCATTGCAGCGGCGTGATGACGGAAATGCGTGAAATATTGCGTGAAACGCCGATGCTTTCCGGTCAGGCCATGGTGCGGTGCGCTGCGGCCCTTGCCCATTTGCAGATTCCAGATAAATTCGACGCGGTGGCGGCGCGGGCGCGTCTGGCGGCGCTGCTGGAGACATAGCGGCGATATGTGTATATTTGACGGGTAGCATTTTCGCAGGCGAGTCGTCATATTTTTACAACGCGGATCAGGATCATTGACCGAAAACGAAGCCATTCTTGAAGAAGGCATTTTTGAAGAAGGCAAAGTGCTTGCATTGCCCGTAATGGGGCTTGGGTTGGCGGCTGAGCCGCAAGATGAGGCGATGATCGTCGATCTGGATGGTTTCGAAGGTCCGCTGGACGTGCTGCTGAATCTGGCGCGCACGCAAAAGGTCGATCTGATGTCGATCTCCATTCTGGCTCTGGCGGAACAATTTATTGCTTTTATCGAAAATGCCCGCCGGTTGCGGCTGGAACTGGCCGCTGATTATCTGGTGATGGCGGCGTGGCTGGCCTATCTGAAGTCGCGCCTGTTGCTGCCGCCGGAACCGGGCGATGAAGGGCCAAGCGGCGAAGAAATGGCCGCCATTCTGGCGTTCCGCCTGCAACGGCTGGAAGCGATGCGCAATGCCGCGGCACTGTTGATGGGCCGCGACCGGCTGGGCCGCGATATTTTTGCGCGCGGCATGCCCGAAGGTGTGCGGGTGGTGACAAAATCCAACTATGTCCTGTCATGGTATGAACTGCTGAAGGGCTATTCCGAGGGGCGCAGCCGCAGCATTGTCGTTGAGCCGATGCATATCAGGCGGCCCGCAGTATATTCGATGGAAGAGGCGCTGGTCCGCCTGCGGCGTCTGCTGGGATCGACGCCGGACTGGATGACGCTGGAGCGTTTCCTGCCCGAAGATTTTCGCGAATCCGGGGCGGTGCGTTCGGCGTTTGCGGCGACATTCTCGGCCACGCTGGAAATGGTCCGCGCGGGGCAGGCCGAAATCCAGCAGAACGAGGTTTTTGGTCCGATCCATATTCGCGGACGTGTGATGCCCAGGGCAGAAGACTGATCATGAAAATGGACACTGGCAACGAGTGAAGCAGGCGAAATAGATATGGACGAAACAGAGGTTTCAAATGTCGCGGTGTTGCATCCCGATAGCCCGCAGCACCGGCGCACCGTAGAGGCGCTGTTATTTGCCGCTTCAGAACCGCTGGATGAGGCGTCACTATCCTTGCGATTGCCTGCCGGTGTGGACGTGGCGGCGATATTGACCGAACTGGTGGAGGATTATGCCCGGCGCGGCGTCAATCTGGTGCGGGTTGCGGGCAAATGGGCGTTTCGCACGGCGCCCGATCTGGCGTTTTTGTTGCGCCGGGAGACCGAACGCGAACGGCGTCTGTCGCGCGCGGCTATCGAAACCCTAGCGATCATTGCCTATCATCAGCCGGTAACCCGTGCGGAAATCGAAGATATTCGGGGTGTTTCGGTCAGCAAGGGCACGTTGGAGTTATTGCTGGAAACCGAATGGATACGCCCACGCGGCCGCCGGCGCAGCCCCGGCCGGCCGCTGACATTCGGCACGACGGAGGCATTTGAAACACATTTCGGTCTCGAATCAGTCAAGGATTTGCCTGGCCTTGAGGAACTCAAGGCGGCCGGCCTGCTGGATATGCAACTGCCTTCCGATTTCCGGGTCATATTGCCGGACCCCGATGCCGAACAGGACGACGAAGACCCCCTGGATGAAAACGATACGCTACCGGAATTAAGGCGGGGATCCATGGCGAAAGATACGGAAGAGGAAGCGCCAGATCTGCCCTCCAATGTCATCGCCGGTCCGGGCCTTCGCGAGACGGCAGAGGAGCCGGATAGCCGGGAAGACTGAAGCCATGTTATTTGGTACAAGCTAATGTACGTTCCAGAAGCATTCAAAGAATCGCGTCCAGATGTGCTGCACGCGTTCATGCGAGCGAACCCGTTTGCTACATTGGTAATATGTGGAGAGGCGGCGCCGCTGGCAATTCATCTGCCAACTCTGCTGCACTCTGAAATGGGGACTCACGGTACATTGCATGCGCATGCGGCCCGGGCTAACCATGAAGTTCCGATGAGCTTAACTGGCATCCCCGCATTATTTGTCTTCCAGGGGCCGAATGCGTACATTTCCCCTTCGTGGTTTCCATCTAAACTGTTGCATGGACGTGCGGTTCCGTCGGAACTACATTGTTATTCACGTAGAGGGCATACTGAAGACACATAATGAACCGGACTGGCTGGTGGCGCATCTGGAACAATTGACTTATTCGCAGGAAAATGAACGTGAGCATCCCTGGGTTCTGAACGATGCTCCAAAGGAATATATCGACACCCTTGTCGGCCATGTGGTGGGAATAGAATTTGAGATCACCCGGCTTACAGGCAAGTGGAAGCTCAGCCAAAACCGGCCAGTTGGCGACCAGGAGGGGACGATAAAGGGACTGGAAGCGGAAGGCGAGCCAGGGGCGCGGGCCATTGCACTGTTAATGCAGCAGCATTTGGATTCATTGGATGAAACTTGAGTGATTCAGTTCGCCGCCTGATCCCCTCCCCTTAACGAATTCCTCTGAGAAACAGGCTTCATTTGAGCAGATGGGGTGATGGCGGCGTTTTTCATCCGGCGGGATTGCCGGAGGGTCGGACATTGACGGCGGTATTGTCGATCACAGACGTCATTTCCTCCCTTTCTTCATGTGACAAGGCAGTTAGCGGCGCGCCTGAGATTGAAGACCGTCAGCCACAATGCCCGCAAGCCGCTCCCAATCAGCCAGCGCATCGAAATCCGGAAAAGGGGGGCAAGGGATTTGGGGTGGGGGGATGAAGAACATGGTTCTTTGTCCACAGCCACCCTTTAACCGTCCCAAGGCCTTGCGAAAATCCGCCAATGCGGGCATATTTGCGGCCAGAATTTTATAACTCTAGAAACTGAAGCAGGGAGAGGCCTCTGATGGCGCAAAGCAAGATAGATACGAGCAATGGTCCGCTGACCGGCGTGAAGATACTGGATATGACCAGCGTGGTGCTGGGGCCGTATGCAACGCAGTTGCTGGCGGATATGGGCGCGGAAACCACCAAGGTGGAAACCCCTGTGGGCGATCTGATGCGCACCGCCGGGCCAAGCCCGCATGGCGATCTGGGGCCGATTTTCCTCACGCTCAACCGCAACAAGAAATCCGTGGTGCTGGACCTGACCAAGGACAAGGCCAAGGAAGTGTTCCGCAAGATGATCGCCGACTGCGACATCTTCATGACCAATGTGCGCCCCGACGGGCTGGCGCGGCTGGGCTTTACCTATGACGATATGGTCAAGATCAAGCCCGATATCATCTATGTGCATGCGGTGGGCTTTGGCGCGGGCGGCGCCTATGCCGGGCGGCAGGCCTATGATGATCTGGTGCAGGGCGCGTCGGGCATTGCCGATCTGCTGCCCAAGACCGACAAGGTTGAACAGCCGCGCTTTCTGCCCTCGATCGTGGCTGACAAGGCGACCGGCCTGCATATGATGTATGCGACGCTGGCGGCGCTGTTCCATCATCAGCGCACCGGCGAGGGGCAGTTTGTCGAAGTGCCGATGCTGGAGGCGCTGGTCGGCTTTACCCTGGCCGAACATTTTTACGGCCATGCCTATGACCCGCCCATCGGCCAGTGGGGCTATACCCGCATTCTGACGCCGAACCGCAAGCCGTTCAAAAGCAAGGATGGCTATATCGGCATTGTGCCCTATACCGACAAGCACTGGCCGCTGTTCTTTGATATTTCCGGTAAGCCGGAACTGTGGGACAAATGGCGCGGCGCCAGCTTTGAGGATCGCACCAAAAATATCGACAGCCTGTACGCGCTGATTGGTGAAGTAACGCAGGAACGCACCACCCAGGAATGGATGACCCTGCTGGATGAGCATGACATTCCCTGCATGCGCATCAACCGGCTGGAAGATTTGCAGCAGGATCCGCATCTGGTGGATGTCAAATTCTTCACCCGGCGCGAACATCCGACCGAAGGCGGCTATTTCACCACAAAGCATCCGGTGAACTTCTCCAAAACACCCGCTAAATTCCGCCTGCATCCGCCCCGCAAGGGCGGCGACGCATACGAAGTGCTGGCGAAATATGGCTATTCGAACAGTGATATTGACGCCCTGGTCGAATCCAAGGCTGTTGGCAAGCCGCCGAAGGATTAGAATCTGGCCCATCCTGACTGAAGCAGACCTCCTCCCCCTTTCAGGGGGAGGAGCGGATTGCCTTCTCGTGTAACCCCAGAGTCCGTCCTGTTTTGATTGAAGCGCAATCTTATTTTGTCACCCAGGGCTTGTCCCGGGGTCCACCAGCCTTCGCCAGAAGGCTTCGGCTGGCAAAGGGGTTACAAACACGGGCCTTTGTGTGTGACTCCTGGACCCCGGAATAAATCCGGGGGTGACAGACCGAGATTGTGGCATGGGCAAACCTAAACGCATCATGCGCTAGAGCAATTTGTCATCGGATTGAATCGATTTAGGATTCCCAAATCGGCTTTGATGTGATTCAAGATACTGGCTGGGAATGGAGGCCAGTATGGATGGTAAAACCCTATTCTGAAGATTTGCGTG
>JBMOMW010000035.1:0-108806 GCA_049325255.1 Pseudomonadota bacterium
TCTAACCCGGTCCGTTATCGACCAGCGGTATGACGATCCGTACCCTTCCGCCACCTCCGGGGCGGCCGCCCCGGAGGTGGCTATCCATTTTGACCCAAACGGACCAACAAGTCATAAGACAAGCGGTGTGATTTTAGGTTGAATCACCTCAACCACAGTGTCACCCCGCACTTGGTGCGGGGTCCAGTGTTCCAAACTCAGGCCTTTGCGTGTGGCTCCCCCGGGACCGGCTTTGCCGGCCCGAGGGCAAGCACATGGACCCCGGAATAAATCCGGGGTGACAGACCGAGATTGTGGTATGGGCAAACCTAATGTCATACCGCTTTTAGATCATGATGCGATCAGGTCAAACCGGGCAATGACACTGTGCGCGTGGTAATGCCCGAACGCGCCGCGATTGGCTCACTCAGCCAGTTGCGCCTCGACAATCCGTTCTGGCGGAAACTGTAAAATTGCAATGGTTCCGCACCCGTCGCCTGCCTTAAGTTCCAGTTTCGCATCATGCAGCGTGGCCAGCCCGAGCGTAATTGACAGACCCAGCCCGGCGCCGCCCTTGCCCGCCGTGTCGGCGGCATGTCCCGTTTCAAACGGCAGCAGGACAAGCTCCCGGTCTTCCGGGGGAATGCCGTTGCCCTGATCGTGAAATTCAATGCGCAAACCCTCTTTGCCAATTTCCGCTATCACCCGCACTACCGACTTGTCGGGCGAGAATTTCACGGCGTTGGATAACAGATTGGCCAGCATTCGCCGCATCGCGGCCGGGTCAGCATTCAGCCTGGGGCATCCCGGTGGAATCTGCAATTGCATATCCACCTGCCTGGCCTTCGCCCTGTCGGCCTCTCCCTGCACAACCTCTTTGATCAGCGCGGGGATATCCACATCCTCTTCATGCAAGACATATTCGGCGCGCTCCAGCCGGGCCTCTTCCAGCACAGCTTCAAGAATCTGGAACAGATGGTTGCCGCTATCATAAATATCGCTGCTATATTGCCGGTAGGCCGGGTTGCCAATGGGGCCAAAAACTTCCTGCCGCATTGTATCGGAAAAGCCGAGTATCGCATTCAATGGCGTACGAAGCTCATGGCTCATCTGCGACAGAAAGCGCGTCTTGGCGACATTAGAGATTTCGGCCCTGGCTCTGGCTTTTTCCAGTTCGTGCAGGCTGGTGCGCAACTGCGCGTTTCTGCGCGCCAGTTCTTCCGTCCGGCGGGCGACCTCCTGTTCCAGCGTCTCATGGCTTTGCTGCAGGCGCGCCTCCGATCTTTGACGCAGTGACGCCAGGAACGCCGTGACACAAAGCAGAAGTATGATTGTCGCGCGGTTCAGGAGCATTATCAGCGAAATATCAGCGCCTTTGATATATATGCCAGCTAATACGAGCGCCGAGCAGATGGCTAACCAGTAAACCGCCGCCGCCCGCGCGTTCATCCAGGTGGAGAGGGCCACCACAATAAAATAGGGAAAGGTGCTCAAAGCCACCCCGGCCGGGGTAAGGATATCGACAACAAATGTGGCGGTGGCGATGGCGGCCGCCAGAATGACAGCGGCCCTGTTCGTCAGCCGGCTGCCTTTTACAGACGCATGGGACGCAGGGTCTGCGTTCATCTGTTTCCCCTTAAAATGGCATAGCCCCAGGGCCACTCAATCCGTCATTGCTATGCGGTAAATATCCGTAACAGGACTATATCCAGCCTTGATTCATGGTTTCCTTTGTTAACTGAAGGCTACACTCACTGGTTGAGGCCGCGCAATGCTTTAATATGCGCCATCCATAAATAATATATCGTGGCGCATGGCTGGCCGGATGCGTTCTTTCATGGCAGAATGCCATCATCGATAGTTTCAGGAGCCGTCCATGTCATCTGCTTATCCTCACCTGCTTCGCCCGCTTGATCTGGGTTTCACCACGCTGAAAAATCGTGTGCTGATGGGTTCCATGCATACCGGGCTGGAGGAAATGCCCGATGGCTATGACCGTCAGGCGGCGTTCTTTGCCGAACGGGCGCGCGGCGAGGTGGGGCTGATCATCACCGGCGGCTATGGGCCGAACCGGGCCGGGCGGCTGGCCCCCAATTCCGATTATATCGCGCCCGATCAAAATCTGGACGGGCACCGCAAGATCACCGGTGCGGTGCATCGCGAGGGTGGCAAGGTGGCGCTGCAACTGCTGCATGGCGGGCGTTATGCGCATCATAAAGACATCGTTTCCGCATCCGCCGTGCCGACGCGCATCAACCCGGTTGTGGCGCGTGAAATGACCATAGAGGAATGCTATCAGACGATTGAGGATTTCGGCACGGCGGCGCTATTGGCCCGGCAGATCGGCTATGACGGCGTGGAAATCATGGGATCGGAAGGTTATCTGCTGACCCAGTTCACGGCCCCGCGCGTTAATCACCGTACAGATGAATTTGGCGGCACGCCGGAAAATCGCCGCCGCATGGCGGTAGAGGCGGTGCGCAATGCGCGCCAGAAAGCAGGCAGGGATTTTATCATTGTGTACCGCCTGTCGGCGCTTGATCTGGTGGAAGGCGGCAGCTCGCTTGAGGAAATTATTGCACTGGCGCAGGCGGTGCAGGCGGCGGGCGCCAGCATCATCAATACCGGCATAGGCTGGCACGAGGCGCGCATTCCCACCATCGCCCATATGGTGCCGCGCGGCGCTTTCACCTGGGCGGTAAAACGCATCAAGCCGCACATCAGTATTCCGCTGGTCTATTCCAACCGGGTGAATAATCCCGCACAGGCCGAAGCCATACTGGCCGATGGCGTCAGCGACATGATATCCATGGCGCGGCCCTTGCTGGCGGATGCGGATTTTATGAAGAAAGCCCGGCTTGGCAAGGCGGATGAAATCAATATCTGCATCGGCTGCAATCAGGGCTGCCTGGATAATGCGTTCACCGGAAAGCTGACCACCTGCATGGTCAATCCACGCGCCTGCCGCGAGATGGATTTGAATATTACACCCGCAAAAACCCCCAAACATTATGCCGTGGTGGGCGCGGGGCCGGGCGGGCTGGCCTTTGCCGCCACGGCCGCCGAACAGGGGCATAAGGTTACGCTGTTTGAAGCGGCGGGCGAACTGGGCGGCCAGTTCAATCTGGCGAAAATTATTCCGGGCAAGGAGGATTATGCCGAAACCATCGCCTATTATGGCGCAATGCTGCGCAAATATCAGGTGGATGTGCGGCTGAACAGCCGCGCGCGCATTGAGGATTTAACGGGCAAGGGCTATGACGCGGTTATTCTGGCCACGGGCATTACGCCGCGCACGCCGGAAATTCATGGTATCAATCACCCCAAAGTCCTGTCCTATCTGGACGTGCTGGCGGGACGCAAACCCGTGGGCAAACGGGTGGCGATACTGGGCGCGGGCGGCATCGGTTTTGATGTGGCCGAATTCATCATGCATCCACATGGCGCCAGCGATCCGGCAAAGCCGGACATTGCGCGCTTTAATGAGGAATGGGGCATTGATGGCGAGTATAAAAATGTCGCGGGGCTTTCGCCCAAAGGCATGCACATGCCCTGCGATAAACAGGTATGGATGCTGCAGCGCAAGCCGCATGTGAAATTTGGCTCGACCCTGAGCAAGACGCGCGGCTGGGCGACCTTTGTCGAGATCATGATGCGCGGCGTCACCATGATTGGCGATGCGGAATATGTAAAGGTGGATGATCGCGGCCTGCATTACCGCATACAGGGCAAGGATCAGCTGCTGGAAGTGGATACGGTCATCACCTGCACGGGTCAGGAACCGCTGCGCGATCTGGAGGCGGGCCTGCGCAGGGCGGGAATGCCGGTTCACCGGATCGGCGGGGCGGATGAGGCGCGCGAACTGGACGCCGTGCGCGCCATTGAACAGGCGGTGCGTCTGGCGGCGGCGGGGGCGTGAAGCGGCGTTAAACTTTCCTGTCAGGGTTGCCTGGAAAAGTACTGAGCGGGAGTTCATTCGCATCGATAACGGCGGCGTAACCGCCACCCAAATCGATGAAGCTTTCGTCAAGCGTTCTTATGCAATCAAATCCTGCGGCATGGAACGCCGTGTCATCCGGGCCATCAGTATAGTAAAGTGCGCCAAATATCTGTCTGAAACCCCCGGTATTGTTTTCAACGGGCAGCATTAAATTTTCCGTGCGCTTGAAACGGCCGTCCGCCGATGGAACGCCCGTATGCGTGCATGCCGCGTAGCCAAATTCAAATATCATGCGCACACGCGCCTTCATTCTTTCGCAAAAAGCGGGATCATTCAGTTCGAGAAAATTTTTCCCCGTCAGGTCAGCGCCGCCAAAGCGTTCAACAACCCTTGCGCCCAGTTGTTTCAGGATGAAGCGCGTATCCGATTCAATATCAAGTATGAAAAGATGGGGTGCAAACGCCGCTAATTCATCCATGCGAATATCATCGCGGCAGGGCAGCCGCTTTTCACCGCGAAAGCGCTTCCAGTGTTTCAGCAACTGCCGTGTTTCGTCACGTTCCGGGCCGGCCATTTTCCTCTCCCGTTGATTGGTCTCGCATCAGCCACCACAAAAATATCAATCCGGGAACCGCGGCCAGCGTACTCAGCATGAAAAAACCTGGCCATCCCACGGCCTCCACCACATACCCCGTTACCGATGATAGCACCGTTCGTCCGACGGCGGCGAGCGATGTAAGCAGCGCAAATTGCGTGGCCGTATAGGCGCGCTCCTGGCACAACGCACCCAGATAAGCCACAAACACAACCGTTCCAAAACCACCGGTGAAATTTTCAACCCCGATGGTGGCGATCAGCAGATTGAGGTCCGCGCCGGTATAGGCCAGCCATACGAACATCGCGTTCGACGCCATCTGGGTGACGCCGCCAATCCATAATGCAGGGACGGTTCCCATGCTGCGCGCGGCCATTCCGCCAGCAAACCCGCCCGCCAGCACGGCAATCAGGCCAATGCCCTTCACCACACGGCCATAGGTTGTCATCTCAAAGCCCAGATCCAGCACGAATGGCGCGGTCATTACCCCCGCCGCCGCATCGCCCAGTTTGAACAGCAGCACAAACACCAGGATCGCAATCCATCCCTCGCGCCGGGAAAACTCCGTAAACGGACGAAGTGCTGTCTGCAACAGGGTCTCAATGCCAATGCCGGACACGACAGGCCCGTCAGGTTCTTTTGACATCAGCACCGCCGCCATGCCCGCCAGCATCAGCATGGCAAGTGCTACATACACAATGGCCCAACCTGATGGACCAGCAATACCAATGCCACCCAGCAATGCATACATCTCGATTGCGCCTGCGGTTGAAACCAGCAGCGCAATCCGGTAGGCGGCAACAAAATTCGCCATGCCCGCCGCCTGCGCATCCACCTCCAGGCTTTCAACCCGGAAGGCGTCGATGACAATATCCTGGGTCGCCGAAAAAAACGCCACCAGCAGCGCAAGCCCCGCCAGCACCAGCGGAACCTTCAGCGGGTCGGCCTGCCCCATGGCGATCACCGCCGCCATCAATCCGGCCTGCGACGCAATCAGCCAGCCGCGCCGCCGCCCCAGACGGCGCGTGAGAAACGGAATAGGCAGCGCATCCACCAGCGGCGCCCACAGAAATTTCAGCACATAGGGAATGCCCACCAGCGAATACAGCCCGATGGCGGACAGCGACACCCCCGCATCCTTCATCCACACCTGCAACGTGGCGCCCGTCAGCGCCAGCGGCAGGCCGGAGGCAAATCCAAGCAACAACATCGCAGCAACGCGCGGCTGTATATAAACCTTGAGGCCGCCAAGGCGGTCGGTTGCGGGCAATATATTTCCCCCATTGGCGCGTTGGCGCGAAAGCCGTGAATCGCATTGCATTTTACCGCATTATTACTCAATCGCGCAGAAAATCAGGCGGCGCCTCGCTGATTTGCCGGGAGCGTATTTTTGCCGCGCCATGCGAAACGTGTTGTGCCTGCGGGTCTGGCCCTGTTAATCTTTGCAAATGGCAAGGGCCGCTCATAAGGCCCATCAGGGAGGAAATCGGATATGTCCGATACCATGCTCCAATGAGTATGTACGCAGATCAATGGTCTTCCGTCAGCAGGTTCCTGGGGTTGGAGGCGCTGTATCTCGACACCAGGAACTGGGACGCATGGCTTGATCTGTATACGCAGGACGCTGTTTACTGGGCGCCGGCCTGGGATGATGATGGCAAACCAACCGTGGATCCCCAGCGCGAAATATCGCTGATTTATTATGCCAATCGCGGCGGGCTTGAAGACCGCGTATTCCGTATCCGCACCGGGCGTTCCGCGTCCGCCTCAAACGCGCCCGCCCGCACCTCGCACATATCCCAATTGTTGCAGGTTGAGGCGCGCGGCGATCACGTATATGCGCGAACCAACTGGATGGTGAATTCGTATAAGGAAGATACAACGATCACCTATTACGGCTGGGCGGAGTATGATCTGACGCCGGATGGCGATAGCTGGCGCATTGCGCGGCGCACGGCCTATGTGCTGAACGACATCGCCAACACGGTTCTTGATTTTTACATGATCTGAGTATTGCTCCTGGGACGGAGCAGTTTATCTAACCAACGGAGAGAATATATGTCCAGCAACGCAAAACCACGCCCTATCGTGGCGACATCAATCGGCGATCCGGCGGGCATTGGCCCGGAAATTGTCGCCAGGGCATGGGTTACGGGCGAGGCGCACAAACTGTCGCGCCCCGTGCTGATCGGCAGCGCCCACGCCATGCGCAAGGGGGTGGAAATTGCGAAGGTGCGCGCCACGGTGCGTGCCGTCAACGGCCTGGATGGGCTGAGTGATAATCCCGAAGTGATCGACATACTGGATGATGGGGCGCTGGACCCCGCCGACTTTCAGATCGGCAAGGACAGTGAGGCAGGCGGGCGCGCCAATGCGGCGTGGCTGAAAAGGGCCGAACAGATGGCGCGCAATGGCGAGGTGGCGGCGACCGTATTCGCGCCGGTCAGTTCCGGTTCCCTGAAAATGGCGAAGGCGCTGGATGTGATCATGCCGGTCACACCGGGCGAAAGCTATCTGCTGCTGCTATCCGGCCCGTTGCGGGTGATGCACCTAACCGATCATATGCCCTTGCGCAAGGTGTGCGATACGATCTCGGAAGACCTCACCGTGTCGGCGCTGCAAACCCTGCATGACACCTTCACCAAATGGGGCATGCCCAATCCGCGCATTGGCGTGGCGGGGCTCAATCCACATGCCCAGGGTAAGGAGGACACCGAATCCCTGACCCCCGGCGTCAAACGCGCACAGGCCAAAGGCATCAATGCCGAAGGGCCGCTAAGCCCGGACGCTGTGTTTCGCCAGTGTGTCGAAGACAAATATGACGCCGTTCTGGCCATGTATCATGATCAGGGCCATATCGCCATCAAGACCTGGGGTTTTTCCGGCAATTGCGCGGTCATTGTCGGCCCGCCCTATCTCAGCATGACGGTCGCCCACGGCACGGCCTTTGACATTGCCGGCAAGGGCGTTGCCGATCATAAAATGATCCTTAACGCCATGCGCATGGCCGGCTCCATGTCGGCGGGCGCAGGCTTTATCGAGGAAATGAAATGAGCGCCACGCCCTTTGAGGGCTTGCAATTCATACGCTTATAGCGTATAGCATCAGGGTCGGAAAACTACATGGATTTTACCTTCGACCCCGTAAAGGACAGGATAAACTGCGAGAAACATGGGCTTTCGCTGGAATTTGGCAAGCACATCTTCACAAACGCAGTGACGACCTTGATGGACACACGGTTCGATTATGGTGAAGATCGCTTCGTCGCTTTCGGTTATTCCGGTGATGATCTTTATGTGTGCGTTTATGTGGTTCGAGCGGATACGATTCGGCTGATTTCTGTTTGTAAGGCTAATGACCGGGAGACCCGCCGTTATGGATGACGAGAATGATAATCCGGAGTGGACCGATGACAATACGGCGCCGCTTGATTATGCGGGTAAGCTGAAGGTCACGCGGGCGCGGCTTAAACTGAGCCAGGGCGCCTTTGCCGCGCTGTTGCATATTCCTGAGACATCTTTGAAAAACTGGGAGCAACGGCGGACGGCCCCCGATGCACCCGCCCGCACATTGATCGATTTGATCTATCACGACCCTGAGGGTATTCGGGTGCGCCTCGCCAAATCGCATGCCGCCTGATCAAAAGGAAATGAAATGAGCGCCACTGCACAGCCCGAAATTGGAAACAGCATCGCCGCCAATGGCGTAAAAACGAATTACCATGATGCCGGATCGGGCGCGCCGCTGGTGCTGATCCATGGCTCTGGCCCCGGTGTTTCCGCGTGGGCAAACTGGCGGCTGAACATGCCCGCGCTGGCGGAATCGTTTCGCGTTTTAGCCCCCGATATGCTGGGTTTTGGTTTCACCGAATGGCCGAAGGAGCCGATCCGCGAGGTTGGCGTATGGGTGCGGCATCTGGCCGGATTTCTGGATGCGCTAAAACTGGACAAGGTTTCCTTTGTTGGCAATTCTTTCGGCGGCGCCCTGACCCTGGCCTTTATGATTGCACATCCTGACAGGGTGGATCGTGCGGTTCTCATGGGCGCGGCGGGGCTTGCATTCCCCATTACGGAAGGGCTGGATTATGTCTGGGGCTACACACCCTCGTTCGAAAACATGAAACGTTCGGTGCAGTATCTGGCCAATGACCAATCGCGCCTTACTGACGACCTGATCAAATCGCGCTTTGAGGCCAGCATCCGGCCGGGGGTGTTTGAGGCCTATTCCGCCCTGTTTGGCGAGACCCCGCGCCAGAAGCACATTGAAATGCTGGCAAGTGATCCCGCAAGGATTGCGGCGTTGCCGCATGAAGTATTACTGCTGCATGGCAAGGAAGATCAGGTCATACCCCTTGATGTTTCCATCCGGCTGAATGCGCTACTCAGGCGCGCGGACGCGGTGCATCTGGGCGATTGCGGCCACTGGGTTCAGATCGAACGCATGGCTACCTTTAACCGTCTGGTCACGGCCTTTATCAAAAACGGTCTGGCTGGCTAGACCGCGCTCCTTCATCAAACCAGAAAAAGAAGGGAGAAACACACAATGTCTTCAGAATGGCGCGATGTCGCGAAAAAGATAAGCAATTGGGGGAAATGGGGGCCTGATGATCAGTTGGGCACCCTGAATTATATTACGCCTGCAAAAATCGCCGGCGCCGCAGCGACGGCGAAACAGGGCAAAATCTTCCCGCTTAGCATCCCGGTGGACGCTTATGGCCCGCAGGGCGCGCACGGCTTCCGGCGCAATCCCATTCACATCATGTCCCTGGATGGCGGCGATGAGCAGGCGGCGCGCCATCTTGAAGGCTGGGGCGGCCCCACCGAAGCGATGATGGTTGAGTGGTGGAAAGGGCCGATGCGCTTCACCGATGATTATATCATCATGCCGCTGCAATCCGGCACCCAGTGGGATGCGCTGTCGCATGTCTATTATGACGGGCAGCTTTACAATGGCTATCCGGCGGCGTCCATCACCAGTTTTGGCGCGTCGAAGGTCAGTATCGACCAGGTGGCGGGAAAGGGCCAGATTGTCTCGCGCGCCGTGCTGCTGGACGTGGCGCGCCATCGCAAGGTGCAATATCTGGCGGCCGGAACGGTTATCTCGCCCGAAGAACTGGACGATGTCGCCAGGGCCCAGAAGGTCACCGTCGAGGAAGGCGATATTGTCGTTCTGCGCACCGGCTGGCGGCTGAATTTTCTGGAGACCCGCAATGGCGAGGCCTGGCTGCACGGCTCGCCGGGGCTAAGCTGGCGCTGCGCCGAATGGCTGCACAACAAGCGGGCTGCGGCGGTGGCCAGCGACAATATTGCGGTGGAATGCGTCGCCTCGGAATTTGAGGACGCCTTTCTGGTGTTTCACATGCTCACATTGCGCGACATGGGCATGATGCTCGGCGAAATCTGGGATCTCGAAGCCCTGGGCGCGGACTGCGCGGCGGATGGCGTCTACACATTTCTGCTGGTCGCCCAACCGCTGCGCGTCACCGGCGGCGTCGGGTCGCCGGTGAACCCCATTGCGATCAAGTAACCGCGGCGGGCAGCTCATTGCCAGGGCCTGGGCGTGAGCAAAAAAAACGCCGGAGCGATATACACTCCGGCGTTACAGTATCCTTCGGTCCCGAGGGGGGGAGGGGGGCGCGAAGGTAAGCGTTTAGGCGATTAAGCCTGAATGGCGCCGTACAACATGGCGGCGGCCAGATAACTCCATAACAGTCCGCCCAATAATGCCGGCAATGCCGCACGGGCCAACGCACTCAAATTTGTCTTCCTCTGAGCCATGACATGCTCCTTCATCACATTGGGGATGACCCTTGTCAGGCCACGACCCCGCCTGCACCCTGCAGTAGCGCGGTGATGGCATAAACCACCAGAGCCGCGCGAGCAGCGATAACCGCCAGTTCTTCGAACCGCTTCTGAATGATACCGTGTTTCATTTTCCATATCCTCTATGTTGCGTTGCCGCAAATTCTCCTGGTCTTACACCAGGCTGTAGCTCTGTAGCACCTGCGCCAGCAGCGCGACCACATACAGCGAGATGCCAAAACCAAACAGCTTTCCGAATATTTCATTCGTATTCAGGTGTGATAATGCGTTATTCATGTCGCCCTCCATCGGCCGGTTTTTCAATTGTGCGCTGCGGTATTTTTCCGGTAAGCGCTGCAGCATTTGCTGCCATGAGTTCTATATAGCGCAGGGGTTTTAAAAAAACAATGAATAAAATGAAAAATATTTACTACAGAATGATTTTTTTTCAGCGCTCCGGGATGAAGCCAGTCAAGGAGGGCGAAAGCTGTCACGGGCGTCCGTATAAGATATTGATTTAAAAGTATTATTTTATGCGATCCGGGCGGCGCGCGCTGTTGCAAATATGCCGGGGTATATTATTTTTTCTGAATAAAATGAAAAATATTTTTTCAGGCGGGAAAGCGGGCTGGAAAATTATCAGCGAGCGGTGGCTTTTGTTGCCGCCGGGGCTGCTTTAGATCCAGAAATACCCTGTAAAATCAAACTGATAACCCCGCGCAACTCGCGCTCCAGGTCGGCCAGGGGCAATTTGGAGAATAATTGCGGGTAATGATATTTCATTGTTGCGCATTGAATCATTTCCGCGGCGCTTACCACATCGGGGATGTCAAATTCACCGGATGCGTTGCCAGCGGACAGGATTTCCACCAATAGCGCCCGAATTCGGGCCAGATTCTGGTTGGACAGGTCCGGCCGCTCCCGCTTGATGATTTCGGCAATTTCAAAGATTTTCGAATCTTCGTTTAGTTTGGCATGGGTAACCCGAAGCTGGGTGCAGAAAAAAACCTTCAACCGTTCTGTCACGCTCAGGCCGGGTTTGCGCACCACCTCACGCAGGGCCGCCAGTTCTTCATCAAAGGCATGCTGGGCAAGCTGTTCGGCAATGTCCAGTTTTCCGGGAAAATAGCGGTACAGATTACCTGGCGACATGCCGCACGCCTTGGCCAGATCGGCCATGGTGGTCTTGCCATAGCCATACCGCGCTACAAGATTATAGGCCGCACCGATAATTTTCGTGCGTATGTCCGTTTCTACGGGCATTATCATTGACACGTTTCCTCCGATCCCGATCATAATCGTAAAGACTGAATAATCAATAAATTATTTATCCATATGGTCATGCAGATGTCATATTGCCACAAAATACCGGTACGATGAAGCCAATGGACCAGCTTTCGGTAATAGGCGGCGGGGGATTTGGCACGGCGCTGGCCTGTGTGGCGGCCCGCGCCGGACGCCAGGTCCGTCTGTGGGTGCGCAATCCCGGGATATTTGTGGCGATCAACAAGGGACACAGGAATCCGGCCTACTTACCGGGCGTGGCGTTACCTGAAACCATCCTTGCTACGGCAGATTTAGCTCTGGCGGGGGATGCGGACGCAATTCTGCTGGCGGTTCCCGCACAGTTCATGCGCGACGTGCTGGTGTTGCTGGCCCCGCATCTGCGCCCGGGCGCGCCGCTGCTGATATGCGCCAAGGGAATTGAGACCGGCACAAATATGCTGATGCATCAGGTGGCGGGAGAAATTACCCCGGGTCATCCTGTGGCGGTTCTTTCGGGGCCCAGCTTTGCGGCGGATATTGCAAACGGATTGCCTACGGCGGTGACATTGGCCTGTGCGGATGGTGGCGCCGGCACGGCATTGGTGCAGGCCATAGGCACGCAAAGTTTCCGGCCGTATCTTTCGCCGGATGTTATTGGCGTGGAAGTGGGCGGGGCGCTCAAAAATGTGATTGCTATCGCCTGCGGCATTACCGAGGGCCGGGGCCTTGGCGAAAGCGCGCGCGCTGCATTGATGACGCGCGGGCTGGCCGAAATGACGCGGCTGACGGTATTGCTGGGCGGTCAGGCGCAGACCATGATGGGATTGGCGGGGATAGGCGATCTGGCGCTTACCTGCAATAGCCATCAGTCGCGTAATTTCAATCTGGGTTTGCGGCTGGGGCAGGGCGAAACCCTTGCCGGCATCATTGCCAAATCGCGCGGTGTGTTTGAAGGCGCGAGCACGGCCGGCGGCGCGGTACAGCTTGCCAGAATTACACGGGCGGATATGCCGATCTGTGCAACGGTGGATGCAATATTGAACGCCGGTGCAGACATAGGTCATGCCATCACGGAACTGCTTTCGCGGCCGTTTACGAGTGAGACCGCATAGAACATGATGATTTCAGGTTGAACCACCCGCACCCGCTTCGCGGCTCGCGATGATGATGCGGTTATGAACGGACCTGAAATCATCCCGCATGGTCCCGGATGTGAACCGATATGACTGGAGTTTATTTTGACGCCCGGCGCCGGCGCCCCAGGGATCTGGCGGTTTTACTCCTGAACATCTTTTTTCTGTAAACGAAAAATTCAGCCAGCGATGTGTTGTGCGGGTCGTCTTTATCAAACGGATACAGGTTTGGCGTGTTGTCAAACAGTTCCCATAGCGGGCATGTTTTTTCAATCCAGTCTGAAAATTTGCGGTGTTTTACGTGGGATGCAGAATAGGAAAAATTATATTCCGTCGTGTTGGAAGAATAGATAATCACGAATTTTGATGAGGAACCAAAAAGCCGCTGCATATAGGCTTCAAATACGTGATCTTCAATCAGATGGTAGATCACATCCAGGGATAGGCATAATTCCGCGACCTCTCCGGCATAGGTATCCGATGTTCTGAATGTCTTTGACATATCCTGTTTGAACAGGGACTGGCATTTCAAAACCGCGGTTGAAGAGACATCGAAGCCTGTATATTCAGGATAGCTTGCCAGGCTCAACTGATTGCCGTCTCCGCAGCCATGCTCCATGACGGTTCTGATCTGGTTTTGCTGAACAAAGTCATTGATGACCGCAGCTTTATACTGGGCCAGCCTGTTATATGATCCAGCGCCGGAATTGCCGCCTGCGCTGTATCTTGCTTCCCAGTAATTCCGGGATCCCGGGAATTCAGTAAGGTGAACCGGCTTCGGTACAGGGTCGGCCATTATACTCGTTCCCTCAAATCTGCGCTGGGGCGATGATCGGGAAAATTGGTTATTTTATAATTAAATTTATTGATCCAGCGGGGAATGACTTGCACAGTCAATCATTCGCCGGGAAGACGTAATGACGTAATGGTGTAACAGGGAGAAGCACGATGCACTTCATACTTTATTGCAAGGACAAACCCAACAGTCTGGAGCTGCGGCTGGCCAACCGGCAGGCGCATCTCGACTATGTGAAGAATTCTGCCTGCGTGCGCATCGGCGGCCCCATTCTGGGCGACGATAATGAAAGCATGGCCGGTAGCGTGCTGGTGCTGGAACTTGACACGCTGGCGCAGGCGCGGGCCTGGTCAGACGGTGATCCCTATACCAGGGCGGGGTTGTTCGGCAGCATCGAGATCCGTCCGTTCCGCTGGAGCGTTGGCAACCCCACGCCCGCGAAATAATGGCCTATTGGCTGTTCAAATCAGAACCTGGCGCCTGGTCGTGGGCGCAACAGGTTGCGCGCGGCGCCAGGGGCGAACCGTGGAACGGCGTGCGCAACTATCAGGCCAATAATAATATGAAAGCCATGCGCAAGGGCGATCTTGGGTTTTTTTATCATTCGGTAGACGAAAAACGCATTGTCGGCATTGTCGAGGTGATCCGCGAACATCACCCGGATCCAACCGATCCAACCGGGCGTTTTGGCCTGGTCACGGTGCGCGCGGTGAAACCCATGCCGCACCCCGTGAGCCTGGCGCAGATCAAGGCGGAACCCCGCTTACAGGAGATGGCGCTGGTGCGCCAGTCGCGCCTGTCGGTGACCCCTATTGATGCGCCGTCCTGGGCGCTGATCTGCAAGATGGGCGGGGTTATGGCTTAGGGCAGCTTTCCGCGATCAAGTGGAGTCACTTCGTGCCCCCCCTTGATCGCGGAAAGCTGCTCTAACACATTAAAATCCAGGGGCGTCCTCAATTCCTGTCCTCACCGCGCCGGGCTCGCCAGACTTTTTTGCACAGATCAGGTTGCACATATCCGGCCCATAATAAAACTGTAATCCGTATAGTTTAACAACTCCCTAATGCGGCCCCGCATGACGCGGCGCGGGATGAAATATTGTCGAGGGAGATAAAACCTGTGCGGACCTTATCCATTTATCGAAAATCATTTAAATTATCTGCGATTGGCGTTGCGGCGCTGGCCCTGGGTTTTTCCCAGGCTGCGCAGGCGTCGATCCAGTTCGTTAATCAACTGCAGATAGACGGCGAGGCAACGGATCTTGGCGGTGGCGCTACACCGAACGAAAATCGGCTTGGCGGGTTTGGTTCCGATCTGCTCTATGACGGCGCGAACAATGTCTGGTACGGTCTGGTGGATCGCGGCCCTGGCGGCGGCGTCATTTCTTATGAAACCCGCATGCAAAAATTCTCGGTGGATATCAATCCGGCAAGCGGCGCGGTTTCCAATTTTCTTCTTCTCGACACGATAAAATTCACGGATTCGAATGGCGCCTATAACGGTCTGAACCCCGGTTTGCTGAATGGGAACAAAGCGGCGCTTGGCAACAGCTTCGATCCGGAAGGTCTTGCGATGAACAAAGCCAACGGGCATTTTTATGTTTCCGATGAATATGGCCCGTCGGTCATTGAGTTTGATCAGACCGGTAATTTTGTGCGCAAATTTACGACGCCCGCAAATCTGATCCCGACCCAACCGGATGGCGCCGATGCAGATACAGATCCCGATCTGAACTATGTTGACGGCCGTCCAACCATCACCAGTGGCCGGCAGGACAATCGCGGTTTTGAAGGGCTGACCGCCAGCCCTGATGGCAGCAAACTGTATGCTGTTCTGCAAGATCCGCTGGTCAACGAAGGGGACAGCAATCAAGGCCGCCGCAGCCGGAATGTCCGCATTGTTGAATATGATACGCTTACCGGTGTCGCCAGCGGGCAGTTTGTATATCAGCTTGAAAGCCGTGACGATATTAACGCGCGAATCCCTGGAACCGGGAATGATTTTTCAGCGACCAGTCAGGGGCGCAACATTGGCGTCAGTTCCATCGTCGCCCTGAATGATCACGAGTTTCTGGTGCTGGAGCGGGACAATCGCGGCGCCGGCGTTGATGACCCTACTGGCGCCAGTCCGGTTGGAACCAAGCGCATTTACAGGATTGATATTACGGGCGCCACCGATGTCTCGGCCATCAGCCTTGCCGGCAGCAATGCTTTGCCGGCCAGTGTAACGCCGGTTTCCAAGCAGCTTTATCTTGATATCCAGGCTGCCCTGCTTGCAGCGGGTCTGCCGGTCGTAGAGAAAATTGAAGGCTTGGCGTTTGGCCCGGATATCGCGGGCGGCAGATCCCTGTTGCTGGCCAGTGACAATGATTTCAGTGTAACGCAGACGGGGGCCGGTGAGCAGTTCGACGTATGCTCTGACGGAACGCAAGTGGCCCTGGGAGCCGGGTGTGCAGGCGGCGCCAGGCTGCTTCCCTCGGTGTTATACGCCTTTTCCGTTGTCCCGGAGCCGGTGACAGGCATGCTTCTCTTGTCAGGTTTTGGCGGCCTGTTGATGATGCGCCGGCGTAAATAGGCGTATCACCAAAATTTCCTTGCCGTGCCCCCGGCCTGTCCTGTGCGCAGGCGCTGGTTCAATGTGCCCGGGGCGCGGCAATGAGAGAATTGGACCCGCTCAACCTGACTGGCAAATGCCCTGGCCAGCCCCTTGTCTGCCTTTTCCATAAAAGCCGGTTGCAAACGTTCCATTAACGCCTGTATGACTAGGGTTAACGGCAAATGAATGCTGTTCTGGTGATGTATGTCCAAACTGACCAATGCGCCCGCCAATTCCGGCAGCGGCGCGGCGGCGCAGGGTTCACGCGAAGTTGCGGAATTCCTCCAGCGCCATCCTGATATTCGCCATGTGGACGCGATCTTTATTGATATGTGCGGCATGGCGCGGGGCAAACGGCTTCCCATTGATGAACTGGAGGGGTTGTATCGCCAGGGTATGAACCTGCCTGCCAGTATCTATCTGCTGGATGTGACGGGGGATCAGCTTGACGTGATGGGGCGCGGCTTTAGCGATGGGGATCCCGATGGGACCGGCTTTCCGGTTGCGGGGACGCTGGCGCCAGCACCCTGGGCCGGGGCGGGTCTGGGGCAGGTGCTGATGCGCCTGCATGAGCCTGCGCGGGATGCGGTCTGTTATGATCCGCGCAATGTGCTGGCGGCGGTGCTGGAACGCTTTACGGCGCTGGGCCTGACGCCGGTGGTGGCGTGCGAGCTGGAATTTTATCTGATTGACGCGGTGCGCTTAACGGACGGCGCGCCGCAGCCGCCGCTTATTCCCGGACTGTCGCGGCGCAATAACAGTGAGCAGGTCTATTCGCTGGAAGATCTGGATTATTATCAGGATTTTCTGGGCGATCTGCAAAACTGGAGCGCGCAGCAGGGCGTGCCTGCGACCATGGCCAGTTCCGAGTTTGGTCCCGGCCAGTTTGAAATAAATCTGGAACATCGCAGCGACGCCCTGCGCGCGGGTGATGATGCGGCGCTGTTGCGGCGTCTGGTAAAAGCCGCCGCACAGGCGCGCGGCATGGAAGCCAGTTTTATGTCCAAGCCCTATGCGGATAAAGCGGGCAGCGGATTGCATGTGCATGTCAGTGTTCTGGATGCGGCGGGGCGCAATATTTTTGATGGCAATGGGGCGGCGGGCAGTGATGCGCTGCTGCACGCCATTGGCGGCGTGCGTCAGGCGATGGCGCAGAGCATGGCGATTTTTGCGCCCAGCCTGAGCGCCTTTCGCCGTTTTGCGCATAATATGTTTGTGCCGCTGTCAAGTTGCTGGGGATATAATAACCGCTCGGTTTCGGTGCGTGTGCCGCCGGGGCCGGATGTGGCGCGCCGTCTGGAGCATCGTGTCGCGGGGGCGGACGCCAATCCCTATCTTGTGGCCGCGGCGGTCTTGGCGGGCATGCATCACGGCCTGGTAACGCAGGCAGATCCAGGGCCGCCGGTTGAAGGCAATGCGGGCGTACAGGTTGCGGCCGACCTGCCGCAAAATTTCTGGACGGGGCTGGAGGTCATGGCGGCAGGAAAAATTCTCCCGGATTATTTTCCGGGTAATTATACGGCGGTGTATGTGGACGCCAAGCGCCGGGAGCTGGACAAGTTTTTGCAGGTGATATCGCCGCAGGAATATGCCTGGTATCTTTAGTCTGTCTACGGATAATTATCCGGTGAATTGCATGCGCATCTGCACGGGCGCGATCCAGGCGACGGTCTGATTCTGTAATACCCAGCTTCCCGACTCAAGACCGGCAAGAGTGAAGTTATTGCCCTTTTGCGGTTTGGCGGCGTGTGTGATGACGCGGCATAAATACCGGCCGCCATTGGGCAGTTCCACCAGACAATCGCGCCCATGCGCCGTTTCAAATTGCGATTGCGCCAGGCGCGCGCAGATCAGATATTCCCCCGCATGATACGGGCCGCAGGATTGCGCCAGCCGGACCACGCGGCTGCCGGGGCCTGGCAGCGCCATGCGGAAGGGTTGTGGCGCATGGGCGGCGCAGGCGCCATCGGCGCTGATCTCGCCGATCAGTTCAGCCCCGCCTTGCGCCCCGGTTTCAATCAGATCCACCGGGCTGACATTCAATGCCGCCGCGATGCGTTCCATCCAGTCCGTGGACAGGCGCATTTTTTCATTTTCAATGCGCGACACGGATTGCGGCGTGAGGCCTATAGCGGCCCCAAGCGCCGCCAGAGTGAAGCCGCGCTGTTTGCGGAAATGCCGGATTTTATTGTGCATAGGAGGATTTTTTCCGATTCACCATAGGTACGTATAAGGAGATTTATATACTATATAATTTTCATAATATGAAATCAATTTTGATTGTCATTCAGCGATATATCCTATAAAAGGTATTTAATCCTACAATTAACAAGGGAAGACTGTGATGAATATAAATAAAAACGGGAGAAAAGCCGAGATGGACAAGGTTCTTGTGCGGCTGGGGGAGCCAAAGGCCTATGGGGATGTGACGGCTGAAGGGGGGCTTGCGGTGTTTGTGGCGCGCAATCATTTTGCGCGGCCTGTGCAGACTGTGGGCCCGGATGTGTTTGCGCTGCTGCTGCGCGGAGAATTGATTGCAGTGGCGGCCGACAGGCCGGAGGCGTGGGTAATATCCCGGTTGGGGCGCGCACGTTTGCGCCGGGTGTCGGCGGCGGATTCGCCGTTTCGCAGTCAGCATCAGGCGCTTGATTTGCGCGAGGCGCGGGCCGCCAATGGCGACACAATTGTGGTGCGCGTGAACAATGCCGAAAGCCCGCTGGGCTGGCTGGCCAGCCATAAGGATAGAAGCGGCAAACCATTGATAAATCAGGAGCAATTTGCAGCAGGCGAGAGAATGCGGCGCGATTTTACGCTGGCCAATCTGGACCCCCGGGTGACGGCCATGTGGGGCATGCCGGTCAGTGACGCCGGACGAAACGGTGGTGGTCAGTCCAATATGAATGACACCATGATCGCCGCCAAGCAGCGGCTTTGGGCGGCGTTTGATTCGGTTGGACCTGATCTGGGGGGTGTGCTGTTGCAGGTATGCTGTCATCTCAATGGACTGGCCGAGGCCGAGAAGCAATTGGGGTGGCCGACGCGATCGGGCAAGGTGGTGCTGGGCATCGCACTGGACCGGCTGGCGGTGCATTACGGCATCAGCCAGGCAGCGGGAATGCCAAAAAAGCAGGCCAGGAGCGTGCAATCTGAACCCGCGAACAAAGACGGAAAAAATAATTTACATAATACGCAAAATAGTTCTTGCAAATCGTGACGGTATAAGTTATAAATCTTTCCATGGTCGAAATTGCGTCCGGGCTGACGGCCTCCAAATCCACCGCTGCAGGGCGGTGACGCGGCATATATGACCCGCAATAAAACTGTGAATAGCGTCCCGCACGCGATCCCCCGCCGTTAAAGCTTCCTTCTTCGCCTTCGCCTTCGGCTTTTCCCGCCGCCTTTGGCTATGGGGGACAGATAATGGGAAACAAGCAAGGCCACGGCCTGGCAAGGGCCCCGCTTACGCAAACCTTCGCGTGAGACGCCGGATTGCCACGCAGCTCACGCGCCCCGCAATGACGCGGGGGATAATTCAACGTAACTTCGTCACGCAATATATAGTCTGTAGAAGGATAAATAATGACAAAGCGGAAAATTGAGTGGGAGGCGGTGGCGCGCGATTATCATGCGAGCGATATTGGGGTGGCGGAACTGGCGCGCAAGCATGGGCTGGCGGCCATTACGATTTATGCGAAGGCGAAGCGGGACGGGTGGGCGCGGCCAGGCCCGTTGATTGCGGCGGGATCGGTCAATCAGCCGGTGCGCCCTGAAATTGTCAGACGGCCACGCAAACGCCGCGTGAAGCCGCCTGAAAATATCAATGCCAGCCGCGCGCTTGGGCGCATGATGGGGATTGTCAACCGGCTGGCGGATGAGCTGGAGCAGCATCTGGATCATCCCGATAAGCCGGGGATGAGCGCCACGGAAAAAAAGGGCGCGGCGGATATTCTGACATCGCTGGCGCGGGCGCTGGAGAAATTGACGGTGCTGGAACGTGAAGCCACTGTCAGCAGGCAGATGACAGAAGACATCCCCCTACGCCAAGGCTACGGGGGACAAGGCGGACAGATGGAAAATATGGCGGGGGCGGAGGATGGCTGGGATGAAGTACAATGCCGTCTGGCTCGCCTCGCTGCCGCAAAAGCAGAGGGATGACATTCTTGACGCGCTTTCTTCGGATGTCCGTAGACAGATCAATTGGCAGTGGCCGTTCTGGGCGCGCGAGGATCAATTGCCGCCGGATGGCAAATGGGTGAGCTGGTTGTTGCTGGGCGGCCGGGGTGCGGGCAAAACCCGCGCCGGGGCAGAATGGGTGCTGGCCTCTGTTGCGGGCAAGACACCGCTGGGGCGCGGGCAGCGGGCACGCATTGCGCTGATCGGGGAAACCATTAGTGCAGCGCGCGATGTGATGGTGGAAGGCGAAAGCGGCATTCTGGCCATTTCGCCGCCCTGGGCGCGGCCAAAATATGAAGCCTCGAAACGGCGTGTGATCTGGCCCAATGGGGCGCAGGCGCAACTGTTTTCAGCCGAAGACCCGGATGGGTTGCGCGGCCCGCAATTTGATGGGGCGTGGGCGGATGAACTGAGCAAATGGCGCCATGGGCGCGAAACCTGGGACATGCTGCAATTCGGATTGCGGCTGGGGGCCGATCCGCGCCAGGTGATCACCACAACGCCGCGCCCGGTGCGGTTGCTGCGCGATCTGCTGGCGGACGCCAATACGGTGGTGTCGCGCGCGACGAGTTACGCCAATGCGGCCAATCTGGCGCCGCAGTTTTTTGAACGCATTACAGCGCAGTATGAAGGCACACGGCTGGGCCGCCAGGAATTAATGGCGGAACTGCTGGAGGATAATCCGGATGCGCTGTGGAGCCGGGGGCAGATCGACGCCTGCCGGGTTAGCGCGGCGGCGGATATGGCGCGCATTGTAGTGGCGGTTGATCCGCCCGCCACCAGCACGGTGAACAGTGACACTTGCGGGATTATTGTGGCTGGGCTGGGCGTGGATGGGCATGGTTATGTGTTGGCGGATTATTCCGTACAAGGTGTATCTCCGCATATCTGGGCCAGCCGCGCGGTTGCGGCCTACCGGGATTTTCAAGCGGACCGTCTGGTGGCCGAGGTTAATCAGGGCGGCGATATGGTGGAGGCGGTGATCCGCCAGGTGGATGCGAACGCACCCGTGCGATCCGTGCGCGCCAGCCGGGGCAAGGCCGCGCGCGCCGAGCCGGTATCGGCGCTGTACGAACAAAGCCGGGTGCATCATGTGGGGGCCTTGCCGGCACTGGAAGATGAGATGGCGGAATTTACCCGGGGCTTTAACCGCAGCGTTGCGGGATGGAGCCCCGACCGGGTGGATGCGCTGGTCTGGGCATTGAGCGATTTAATGCTGACCGGAGAAGCGGGTGAACCGCGTGTGCAGAGATTATAATTAAAGAAAGGAACCAGCGTGAGGGACACATTCAGCATTTTGCGGCGGCTAGGTTTTCGATCCCCGGTGGCGACCAAGCAAAGCGTTGCGGGATCCCTGATTGCGCTGCATGGCCAGGGAACGCCCGTTTGGACGCCGCGCCATTATGGCGATCTGGCGCATGAGGGCTTTTCGCGCAATGCGATTGCCTATCGCTGTGTACGGATGATCAGCGAAACGGCCGCCGCTGTGCCGTGGGTTTTGTATGAAGGCGCAGGCGGGCGGGAGCGGGAGCTGGACACGCATCCATTATTGGAACTGCTGGCGCGGCCCAACCCGTTGCAGAGCGGCGCGGAGTTGAAGGAAGCCTGGTTCGGATTTTTGCAGATTGCCGGGAACGCCTATCTTGAGGCGGCGGAACTGCGCGGGGCGGTGCGTGAATTATATGTGCTGCGCCCGGACCGGATGAAGGTGGTGCCGGGTGCGCGGGGATGGCCCGCGGCTTATGAATATTCGGCGGGCGGCAAGTCGGTGCGCTTTGAAATGGATGCGTTGCGCGGGCGGTTGCCGGTTTTGCATATGAAGCTGTTTCATCCCAGCAATGATCATTATGGATTTTCGCCGATTGAGGCGGCGGCGCTGGGCATTGATCTGCACAATGCGGCGGCGGGCTGGAACAAGGCGCTGCTGGATAATGGAGCGCGGCCATCGGGCGCGCTGATTTATCATGGTACGGATGGAAATCCCAATCTGAGCCAGGACCAGGTGGCGCGGTTGAAACAGGAATTGTCGGACAATTATCAGGGCGCATCCAATGCGGGACGGCCTTTGTTATTGGAAGGCGGGCTGGACTGGAAGGAGATGTCGTTTAACCCGAAAGACATGGATTTCATTCAGTCCAAGCATGTGGCGGCGCGCGAAATTGCACTGGCGTTCGGAGTGCCGCCCATGTTGCTGGGCATTCAGGGGGATAATACGTACGCGAATTACCGCGAAGCCAATCTGGCGTTTCACCGGCAGACGATTTTGCCGCTGGTGGGCAAGGCCTGCGCGGCGCTGAACCAGTGGCTGGGGCCACGTTTCGGGGCGGGGTTGCGGCTGTGGTATGACGCGGATCAGATTGAGGCGCTGTCGGCGGACCGCGATGGATTGTGGGAGCGGGTGCGCGCGGCGGATTTTCTGACCATCAATGAAAAGCGCGCGGCCACCGGATATGCGCCGGTGGCGGATGGGGACAGGTTTTCCGATATTAAGAACAAATCATAAACATCGGAGGATGGCATGAGCGCGATCGAGGGAACGGGAAAATCCGGCTGGCAGATCGACCGCCGGGTGCCGGTGATGTTGTTCATTATACTCGGCGTACAGATCGGCACGGCGCTGATCTGGGCCGGGGGCATGAGCGAGCGGGTGTCGCGGCTGGAGGCCGTGCCGGCGGTGCAGACCGACATGGTGGAGCGCCTGGCGCGCCAGGAGGAAAAACTGCACCATGTGCTTGAGGCGCTGGCGCGCATCGAGGCGAAACTGGACCGGATGGAGGGGGAATAAGCCCATGCGTATCGGGGGGATGCGTGATAAATTACATCCGGATTAAATAGTGTCCGGAGCCCGTCATGGATTTACTGATTACGCCCGAAGCCGCCGCATTTCGTGACGAAGTGCGGGGGGTCATTAAAGAGAACCTTCCCGCGGAAATGGTTGATCATGGCGGGGGCGTGTTTTCGTCCAACAAGGCGCATATAAAATATTGGCAGAAGGCGCTGTATGAAAAGGGCTGGGGGGCGCCGGGCTGGCCGGTGGAATATGGCGGCGCGGGATGGAGCGCCACCCAGAAGTTCATTTTTGATGAGGAGATGCATATCGCCGGTGCGCCGCGCGCGCTGCCTTATGGGACTTCGATGGTCGGGCCGGTGATTTATACCTTTGGGTCAGACGCACAAAAGCGGCGCTTTTTGCCGGGCATACTGAGCGGGGATGTGTGGTGGTGCCAGGGTTATTCTGAACCAGGGGCGGGCTCGGACCTGGCGGCGGTCAAAATGGCGGCGGTGCGCGATGGCGATTATTATGTGGTCAACGGGCAAAAGGCGTGGACGAGCTTTGCGCATATGTCGGACTGGATTTTTTGCCTGGTGCGTACGGGCGGTAGCGGGACAAAACCGCAGGAAGGAATTTCGTTTCTGCTGCTTGATCTGAAAACGCCGGGGATTGAAGTGAGACCGGTGATTTCGATCGATGGCGAGCATCATTTGAATGAGACTTTTTACACCGATGTGCGGGTGCCGGTCGAAAACCGCGTTGGGGAAGAAGGCATGGGCTGGACCTATGCCAAATTTTTGTTGCAGCATGAACGCACGGCGATAGCAGGGGTGACGGCGTCGCGTCTGGCGCTGGAGCGGTTGCGCGCGATTGTGTCCGTGCCGCAGGCCGGGGGTGTGGCGCTGATTGAGGATACGGCGTTTCGCCGCAAGCTGTCCGAGGTTACGATCAAGTTGCGCGGGCTTGAATATACCGATCTGCGCGGGCTGTGTGAGCTGGAGGCGGGCAGGCCGGTTGGGGCGGAAACGTCAATGCTGAAAATTTATGGCAGTGAGGTGCAGCAGGGCCTGCAGGAACTGGCGCTGGAGGCGGCGGCATATTATGGCGCGCAGTTTGGGGCGCCGGCGCGCGACTATCTGTTTGGACGCGCCGCATCGATATATGGCGGAACCAATGAAATTCAGCGCGGCGTGATGGCCAAGGCGGTGCTGGGGTTGTGAGGTGAGAAGCCGGAATTAAAAGGTGTCATGCTGCATGAAGATGCATGTACCAATAAGCGAAGCGAAGCATCTCTTTTTGACGTTGCGGGATTCTTCGCTTCGCTCAGAATGACACGCAATTACTAATCAGGAAAATCTAATGCGCTCCAATCGGGGCGCTTTTTTTATGTCTGGAGACAAGATGCATACAGACGCAACCTTGGAAATGAAGCTGGCGCGCGCGGATATGCGGGTCATTGGCGATGACGGCGTTATTGAGGGTTATGCCAGCGTGTTTGGTAATACCGACACGGGTGGCGACCGGGTGGCGCCGGGCGCGTTCAGAAATTCGCTGATTGAGCGGCCCGCAGAGCAGGTGCGCATGCTGTGGCAGCACGATCCCAATGAACCCATTGGTGTGTGGAAGCAGATTTCAGAAGACGCATATGGGCTGCTGGTGCGCGGGCGCATTCTGGCGGATGTGGCGCGCGGGCGCGAGGTGCTGTCATTGTTGCGCGCAGGCGCCATTGACGGGCTGTCAATCGGATTCAGAACCGTTCGTGCACGGATGGATGAAAGCCTGGGGGTTCGCACGCTTCTGGAAATTGATTTATGGGAAATTTCCGTTGTGACATTTCCCATGAATGAGGCAGCGCGGGTGGCCGATGTCAAACAGATTGCCACACTGCGCGATTTTGAGAATTTCCTGCGGGATGCAGGAGGGTTCAGCCGGAGCGAAGCCAAGCGCATTGCCGCGCATGGCTTTCAAACGGTGGGAAATCAGCGGGATGCTGATCAGGATTTACGTGAACTTGCCCATGCCATCCGGCAGGCGGCAAACAGCATGCAACCATGAGGAATGAAATGAACCAGAATAGCAATGAGTCACCGGTAACGCGTGAAGTGAAGGCAGAGTTTGGCAGCTTTCAGCGCACATTCGAGGCGTATAAGGCCACCAATGATAAAAGTCTGAATGAAATAAAATCCCGGTTGGGTGAGGATGTTTTGACCCGCGAACAGTTGGCCCGGATTAACCAGGAGCTGGATGAGCACAAGCAGCGTCTGGATGAAATGATGCTGTCAAATGCGCGGCCGGATTTTGCATCCGATGGCGCGCCGCGCAGTGCGTATGAACGCGAGCACAAAGCAGGCTTTGATCGCTATATGCGCAGGGGCGATGAGGCGGGGCTGGTGGCGCTGGAAGGCAAGGCGCTGTCGGCGGGCGTAAGCGCCGATGGCGGTTTTCTGGTGACGCCGGAAACCGAGCGCCGGATTGACCGGCTGCTGTCGGTGGCGTCGCCCATTCGATCCATTGCCGGTGTACAGAAAATCAGCGGCAATGTGTACAAGAAGCCGTTTGCCACGACAAGCACAAGTACGGGCTGGGTTGGAGAAACCGCAGCGCGTCCGCAGACCACAACGCCAAATCTGGTGGAGCTGAGTTTTCCGGCAATGGAAATTTATGCAATGCCGTCGGCAACGCAGACCATTCTGGATGATGCGGCGGTGGACACCGAAGCCTGGCTGGCGGAGGAAGTGCAGATTATTTTTGCCGAGCAGGAAAGTCTGGCCTTTGTCAGTGGCGATGGGGTGAACAAGCCCAAGGGCTTTCTGGCCTATACCAATGTGGCGAACGCATCCTGGACATGGGGCAATGTGGGCTATCTGGCGACGGGCGTTTCTGGCGCATTTGCGGCCAGCAATCCAAGTGATGCGCTGGTCAATCTGATCTACACATTGAAGCAGGGCTACCGGGCGAACGCCAACTGGGTGCTGAACCGCAACGTGCAGGCGGATATTCGCAAGTTCAAGGACGCGAACGGGATGTATCTGTGGCAGCCATCGGTGGTGGCGGGGCAGCCCTCAACCCTGATGGGTTATCCGGTCACGGAATCCGAAGACATGCCAAGCCTGGCCGCCAACAGTTTCAGCATCGCGTTTGGTGATTTCAAGCGCGGCTATCTGGTGGTTGATCGTTTGGGCATTCGTGTGCTGCGTGATCCGTACACGTCCAAACCCTATGTGCTGTTCTATACGACCAAGCGTGTGGGTGGGGGCATTCAGAATTTCGAGGCGATCAAGCTGCTGAAATTCGGCGTGTCGTAAGACAGAGGACAGAGGACAGAGGACAGAGGACAGAGGACGCAATGGCAAAGGGCGGAATGAAAGTTCCGCCCTTTAATTTTTATACATGAGGAATAACGAATGGCCTGGGGAACTAAAACCGCATTCACCGATCAGACAGCGATCAATAACACGGTGGAAGAATATCTGGCGGCGGTGACGCTGAATCCGCGCGAGCTGGCCCATGTGCAGTTGAAGATCGACAATGAACATGGTTCGCTGGTGACCGATAGCCTGCAGGTGTCTGTGTACACCACGCTCGATGCCGCCACCGAGACCTGGGACAGTTTCCCGTTCATGCAGTTCACCATCAAGCCGACAAGTGTAAGCGCGGAATATTTCGCGTTTACAGTCATGGGTGTGAAGAAGTTCCGCATCGGTGGTTTGGTCACAGGCGCCACCAACACCTACACGATGGGTGGATCTTACATGCTCGACGGGGTGAGCGCGTGAGCCGGATGACAGAGGGCAGAGGACAGACGACGGAAAGGACAGCCAGCATGAAAATACCGGAACCAGTTTTACGGCGTCTGTCTTCTGTTCTCTGTCCATCTGTCTTCTGCCTGCTGACGGCTGCTTGCGGCACGGCATATCCGGGCAGCCCACAGGCCTGCGCCGGAGTCAATTCGGCAGTGCTGGCCTACAATGCGAAGAGCGGGCAATTGGATGCTGAGCTGTGCGGGGGAAAAGAAAACGAGCACATCAAGCTGTCGGGAGAAACTCCGGATGGGCTGGCGTTTTCTTATGAGGCGCAAGGCGCAAAAGCATTTGCCGGGCAGATGACCCAGGCGGAACTGAATGAAACATTGAGCAGGCAGAAACAGGAAACCGTCAGGGAAATCATCCAAGGCCTTAAATCCGCCGCGCCAGTTGCGCCTTTTTTTATTCCATAAATGTACAGGCCTGAAGCATGCAGCAAAAACCGCCGCGTTGGAATATCGCGCCAGCCCTTGTGCGGCCTGCGGCGCAGAGCCTGTGGAAAGGGCTGGCGTTTATGGCGCCTTTGTGGGGGCATGCATCTAAAGGCGCATTGCTGGGGCCGCATGGAGGGCCGCTGGCCGGGGCCAATCTGGCCGCGGGAGCCAACCTCCAATGGCGAGGCACGCCATATGGTTTGGGTGTGGGCGTGTCTGCCGCCGGAGACCTTTTAAATCAAACGGATTTTGCGCCGTTAAAAACATCAAATGGGGCATATACCGGTGATTTCACGATTATCACCCTGGCTAATCCCAGGGCAGAGGCGCGGCAATCGGCGGCTTTTTCGCAAACTTCTGGCGGAACGGCTACCCGGGTTTTTATCCTGCCTAATTCCGGCAGTGTTTCAGGACAGCTAGGGTTTTACACGGATACTGGCGGGTCGGCTGTATCTTGCCATGTGCCGGGCCTTGTTGACGGCAAATATCATGTGTTTGGCGGGCGGCGTAGAGGAACCACCCTTGAACTTTTCAGTGACGGGATTGTCCGGGGCAGCACAACCGGGGCGGTGCAGACCATTGGCGGCACGACGGCGGGTATTGCAATAGGCAACCGCGCCGAGGATACGGCGTCTGACCGGATTGATCCCGCCTGCAACGTAGTTTTGGTTGCAGCATGGAACCGCGCGCTGAACAATGCGGAAATGCTTTTGCTGGCGCGCGATCCGTTCTGCATGTTCCGGCCCAGCGCAGAGTGGCGCGGCGTGTGGACGCCACTGGGGAGCGGGAATGCAGATTTGAGCCCGGTCGATGTGACGGACAGTCTTCAATTCGAAACACCAGCGATCTCGCAAAACCATATTCTGACGCTGGTGGACGCTTTTATTACGGAAAACTTTGAGACGCCTGCGCTAAATATTGGAAGCGTATTAAACCCGGCAAAAAGTTTCCTTGCGTCCATTGCTGACACACCAACATTTTTCCAGAATCATAATTTACCGGCGCAGGAAATGTATTTCGCCTTTCCCGCCGATGCCGCGCCGCTTGTGATGAATGCGCAAGGTACGCCTGACTTCAGAAATCTGGGCATCGGCGCCAATTTACGTAAAAGAAATATCAGCAGCGATGCGCGCGGTGCGCAGATGCTGATGGATGGCCGTTCAAAATCAATCATGGAGTAAGCGATGGCAAAGACAGTAGATGACGCCGTACTGGATGCGGCGTTGAACCAGATCAAGACGACGGCGGACAGGCTGGTGGTGTGCATTGGCGCGCCAGCGACCTATGCGGAAGCCAACGCCAATTCGCCAACCGGGAAAAGCTGCGGGCAGCGCGCCATTACATCGGCGAATTTTGCGGGGCCTGTGAATGGCGATGTGTCCGGGCGCAAGCTGACGGTTAATCAGCAGACCGGAATCACGGTGGATGTAAGCGGAACCGCCGATCATGTGGCGCTGGTGGATGACACGGCAAGTGTGCTGCTGGCGGTGACCAGCCTGAGCGCATCACAGGCGGTGACGGCGGGCAACACCATGACGGTGAATGTGTTCGATCTTGAAATCGCCGATCCAGCATAAGGGGTGTGGGCATGCAGTTTTATGTCAAGGATCCGGGCGCAGTTCTGGATTATGCGATTAACTGGGCCGCTGGATATCTGCAAAGCGGGGAGACGCTGGCCAGCAGTGTCTGGACGGTATTTCCCGGAGATATGACGCAAAACTCCGCAGATAGTGCGGCAGGCGTTGCGAGCATTACGGTTTCGGGCGGTGTGGCGGGGCAGATTTACCAGCTTACAAACCGCATCACGACATCGCAGGGGCGCACGGATGAGCGTTCCATCACCGTCAGAGTGGAGCAGAGATGATGATCCGTGAACGGTTGAGTTTATTAAGCGCGCCTGCCATCGAGCCGGTGGGCGATGCGGAAGCGCAGGCGCATCTGCGCGTCAGCAGCGAGGATGAGCTGGCGTTGATGCTGGGGCATATTCGCACGGCAAGGCAGATGGTGGAAAGCTGGACCGGGCGGGCATTGATCAGCCAAAGCTGGCGCTGGATGCTGGATGGCTGGCCTGGCGCTGTATCGCAGGACTGGTGGGATGGGGTGCGGCCCGGTGCGATGAGCAGCGGCGCCGCGCGATTTATCGAGGTTCCGAAAGCGCCGCTTTTGTCGGTGAGCGCGGTGACTTTGTTCAATGATGCGGATCAGGGGGCCGTGTGGGCGGCGGCGAATTATTTTGTGGATACGGCGAGTGCGCCGGGAAGGCTGGTGTTGCGCAATGCAGCCAGTGCGCCGCTGCCGCAACGGTCCGCCAATGGACTGCAGATTGATTTCACCTGCGGCTATGGCGCGGGGCCGGGGGATGTGCCCGCGCCGCTGCGCCAGGCGGTGCTGATGCTGACGGCGCATTATTTCGAAAACCGGGAAGTGATGCAGGGCGCAGAGGGTGGGGGACATGTTCTGCCGCTGGGCGTGCATGCGTTACTGGCGCCCTATCGCATGATGAGGTTGTGACATGATCGGGGAATTGCGGCAGCGGGTTATTCTGCAACGCCGGGCCGAAGTGGCGGATGCGGGCGGCGGGGTCAGTTTAAGCTGGTCGGATATTGCTGAACTGCGGGCCGGGATATTGCCGCTTGCAGGCAGCGAAAGAGTCCGGGCGATGCGGGGGCAGCCGATACAGAATTTTCTGATCCGGTTGCGCTATCGCGGTGATATCACGCCGGCCGACAGGCTGCTGTTCGGGCAGCGCGTTCTGAACATTCGCAGCGTCCAGAATGTGAATGAGCGCAACCAGTGGCTGGAATGCCACTGTGAAGAAGGCGTGGGCGGGTAAGACGCCGCCACTCACCTGAAAACAATCCATAAAAAGAGAGAGGTATGCCCATGACCGCAGCAGGATGGGAGCTGCAACAGGCGATCTTTGCGCGTCTGGATTCTTTACTGGTGGAGCCGGTTTATGACCATGTGCCGCACAATGCGCCGTTTCCCTATATGGTGGTGGGCGACGCCACGGCCACGGCCTGGGGGGCGGGGGATCTGAGTGGCGAGAGCCATGCGCTCAGCATTCATATCTGGTCGCGCTATCAGGGGCGCCGGGAAATGAAGCAGATCATGGCCGCCATTATGACGGCGCTGAATGGGGTGGCGCTGGCGTTGGCGGGGCATCATCTGGTCGATTTGCGATTTGTGTTTGCCGATGAGTTTCCGGACCCGGACGGCATTTCACGCCATGGGCTGGTGCGGTTTCGCGCCGTCACCCATCCGGTTTAATTTTTCTCACAGACGAAAAGGAGATAGCGATGGCCGCACAAAAGGGCCGTGATCTGCTGTTGAAGGTGGATAGCACGGGAGCGGGAGTATTTGTGACAGTGGCGGGATTGCGCAATCGCAACCTGTCGCTGAATGCGAGACCGGTGGATATTACCAATGCGGACAGCATCAATGGATGGCGTGAAATATTGGAGGGTGCGGGGGTTAAATCCGCATCGCTGAGCGGGACGGGGGTGTTTCGTGATGATGTGGCGGATGAAACCGTGCGCGGATATTTTTTCAACGGAAGCATTCGCAACTGGCAACTGATTGTGCCTGGTTTCGGGATTATCCAGGGCGCGTTTCAGATTACGGCGCTGGAATATGCCGGGGAATATGATGGCGAGGTGACCTATTCTCTGGCGCTGGAAAGCGCCGGTCAGCTTGGCTTCACGGTGATATGAGCATGACCAATCTGCATCGGGGTGAAATTTCGGCAAATCTGGATGGCAAGCCATACACGCTGTGTCTGACATTGGGGGCGCTGGCGGAACTGGAAGAACGGCTGGGCGGGGAAGATATTCTTGCGCTGGCGCAGCGCTTCGAGAGCGGGCGCATCACGGCGCGCGAAGCCATGTGTGTGATCGGCGCCGGATTGCGCGGGGCCGGGCACGATATTAGCGATGACGCCGTTGGACGCATGCAGGTGGATGGCGGCGTGCCGGGATATCTTTCGCTGGTGATCAATCTGTTGCACGCGGCGTTTGGCGCCGATGAGGCGCCGGGCAAGCCTGCAGGTAAGGAGAACGGGGAGGGCCATGCCCCTTTCCCTGGCGGCGTCTGATGGGACTGGCCTTCGGGCAGCTTCGTCTGGCGCCGGAACAATTCTGGCGGATAAGCCCGAAAGAGCTGCAAGCGGCGCTGGACGGATATCTGAATGGCGGATTTGGCGTGGAGGGATCAGCCGTTCTGGGACGCCGGGAATTGGATGCGTTATGCGCGCAGTTTCCAGATGAAGGAGTAGATGATGTCCCCTATTGATGAAACAGGCCAGGGCGCCGGCGGTGGCGTTCAGCAGACGGATCAGCAGTTGCAGCGTTTAAGCGAGCTGCGCGTGCGCACCCGCGAATATAGCAATGATCTGCGCATGCTTGCCAGTGCGGGACGCGATACCGGGGAGACACTGGCGCGCGCCTTTACGGGTGCGGCGTTGCGCGGCAAGGATCTGTCGGACAGTTTTCGATCCGTGATCCTGTCGTTAAGTCAGAAAACATTGCGCTCTGCCGCCAATTCATTTTCGGGTGCGGTGACATCGGGGCTGGGTAATTTATTTGGCGGCATGATGCGCAACGCGAATGGCAATGCGTTTTCGCAGGGGCGGGTTATTCCGCTGGCGCGCGGCGGGGTGGTGAGCGGCCCAAGTGTTTTTCCCATGAGCGGCGGGGCGACAGGATTGATGGGCGAGGCCGGGCCGGAAGCGATACTGCCGCTGACGCGCGGGGCGGATGGGCGGCTGGGCGTACGCGCAGGCGATGGCGGGGCCGGGCGGCAGGTGACCATTAATTTCAATGTGACGACGCCGGATGCAGAAGGGCTGCGCCGGTCTGAGGCGCAGATCGGCGCCATGCTGCAACGGGTGGCCGGGCGCGGCGGGCGCAATTTGTAACAGGAGCGCGGAAATGGCATTTCATGAAATACGCTTTCCCACGGGGATAAGTCTTGGGGCCAGCGGCGGGCCGGAGCGGCGCACGGAAATTGTAACGCTGGCCAGCGGGTATGAAGAACGAAACAGCCCGTGGGCGGATTCAAGGCGGCGTTATAATGCGGGTTACGGGGTGCGCTCGCTTGGCGATATTCATCAGGTGATTGCATTTTTTGAAGCGCGCGGCGGCCGGTTGCACGGGTTCCGGTTCAAGGATTTCAGTGATTTTCAATCGTCGCCGCCGGGCAGTGCGATTGGGCCGAACGACCAGATCATTGGGGTGGGCACCGGGAGCGCCGCCAGTTTTCAGATTTATAAAAATTATATCAGCGGCAGCCAGTCCTATGCGCGCGCCATCCGCAAACCTGTGGCGGGGACTGTGCGGGTTGCGCTGAATGGCGTGGAACAGGGTTCGGGTCTGTTCAGCGTGGACAGCACGGCCGGGATGATCACCTTTTCCGTGGCGCCCGGCGCGGGCGCAAGCATCAGTGCGGGATTTGCGTTTGATGTGCCGGTGCGGTTTGACGCGGATTTTCTGGAGATCAATCAGGCCGCGTTCAGCGCCGGACAGATACCAAATATTTCACTGGTCGAGGTGCGATTATGAAAATTCTGCCGGCGGGCATGCAGGCGCATCTGGACAGTGGCGTGACGACGCTGTGCCATTGCTGGAAGCTGACGTTGCGCAGTGGCGCGGTGTCGGGCTTTACCAGCCATGACCGCGATCTGGTCTTTGGGGGCGTGACCTATTCGGCGCTGAGCGGGTTTGAAGCGAGTGCGATGGAAAGTTCTCTGGGGCTGAATGTTGATGATCTGGAAGTGATGGGCGCGCTGAGCACGGCGGCGCTGAATGAAGCCGATCTGGCGGCGGGGAAATTTGACAATGCGGAAATTCAGATATTGCGCGTCAACTGGCGGGATGTCAGCCAGCGGGTTGTGCTTGCCAGCGGAAATCTGGGTGAAGTTAGCCGGAGCAGCGTTGGATTTCGCGCCGAAGTGCGGGGACTGGCGCATCATCTGAATCAGCCGCAGGGGCGGCTGTTTCAATATGGCTGCGATGTTGATCTGGGCGGCGCAAAATGCGGGATCAATCTGGCGTTGCCCGCGTTTACGGGCATTGGAAGTGTACAGAGCATTCCGGTTATTGCGGATAACAGGCGGTCATTTATTGCGGGCGGCCTGGGCGCATTCGCCAGTGAATGGTTTTCACGGGGAAAAATACGCTGGACCAGCGGGGGCAACAATGGATTGGCCATGGAGGTGAAGCAGCATGCGCTGGCCGGTGGCGCGGTCACCATTGATCTGTGGCTGGCGATGCCGAAGCCCACAGGTGTTGGCGATACATTCAGCATCACGGCGGGGTGCGACAAGCAATTTGTGACCTGCCGGGAGAAATTCAGCAATGCGGTGAATTTTCGCGGGTTTCATTTAATGCCGGGGAACGACTGGATCCAGAGCTATCCGCGACCGGGTGAGGCCAATGATGGCGGGCGGATGTAATGAACCGTACACGAATTATTGCAGCGGCGCGGGCATGGATCGGCACGCCCTATCAGCATCAGGCGAGCTGCCGGGGTGCGGGATGTGACTGTCTGGGGCTGATACGCGGTGTGTGGCGCGATCTGTATGGCGCCGAGCCGGAAGCGGCGCCGCCATACGCCATGGATTGGGCGGAGGCGGAGGCCGCGGAGCTGATGCGGGACGCGGCGCGCCGCCATTGCCATGAGATCGCGCCGGGTGAGGCTGGGCCGGGAGATATGATGATGTTTCGCATGGTGCGAAACGGGCCAGCGCGTCATGCCGGTATATTATCTGATCCCGGACACATCATTCACGCCTGTTCGGGCCATGCGGTGCGCGAAGAAGCGATTGGCCCCTGGGCGCGCCGCGCGGCCTATGCGTTCCGGTTTCCAGCACAGGAGAAATAAATTTCATGGCGACACTGGTTTTGACAACCGCTGCATCGTCGTTTGCGGGCAGTGCGGGGCTTGGGTTTTTTGCGACGGCGGCGCTGGGGCTTGGCGCGGCGGTTGCGGGAAATATGATTGATCAGCGGCTGTTCGGGCGGGGCGGCGCGCAGGCGGAAGGCCCCCGGCTGGATGAGCTGCGCATCATGTCATCGACAGAAGGCGCGCCGATTGCGCGGATTTATGGCCGGGTGCGGATTTCCGGCCAGGTAATCTGGGCAGCGAAGTTCAAGGAGGTTGCCACTACGACCAGCCAGTCTTCGGGTGGGCGCGGCGGCAAGGGATTGGGCGGCCGCAGCGGCGGTTCGGCGGCTGGCGCCACAAACTATTCCTATTTTGGACGCTTTGCGGTTGCCCTGTGTGAGGGCGAAATAAGCCGCATCGGACAGATATGGGCGGATGGAAGGTTGCTGGATTTAAGCGGCGTGAATTTCCGGGTGTACCGGGGTACGCCAGACCAGATGCCGGACCCTTTGATCGAAGCCATTGAAGGCGCGGGCAGTGCGCCGGGGTTTCGCGATCTTGCCTATGTGGTGTTTGAGGATCTGGCGCTGGAACAGTTTGGCAATCGGGTACCGCAGCTTTCATTTGAAGTGTTCCGTGGGCTGAGTGATGTGGAGGAATTAATTCGCGGGGTTGATCTGATTCCGGGTTCTACGGAGTTTGGCTATGATCCGCAAATCCAGATACGCGATATTGGCAAGGGGAAAACGGCGCCGGAGAACCAGAATAATCTGAGCGGATTAAGCGACTGGGATCTGGCGCTTGATCAATTGCAGGAAACCTGCGTGAATTGCAAATCCGCCGCACTGGTGGTGTCGTGGTTTGGAACCGATCTGCGCGCCGGGTTTTGTGAAATTCGGCCGGGAGTGGAGAGCGCCGACAAGATCACGCTGCCTGATTTCTGGCTGGTGGATGGGGTTGACAGGGCGTCGGCGCATGTGGTGAGCCAGATTGATGGTTCGCCTGCCTATGGCGGCACGCCGGCAGATGCAGCGGTGGTGCGCGCAATTCTTGACCTGAAGGCGCGCGGCATCAAGGTGTTGTTTTATCCGTTTATTATGATGGATATTGCGGCGGGCAATGTGCTGCCCGATCCCTATACGGGAAACGCCGGACAGGCGGTGTATCCGTGGCGTGGACGCATTACCTGCCATCCCGCACCGGGGCAAGCAGGGACACCGGATAAGTCGGCGGCGGCCACGGCGCAGATTGCGGGATTTTTTGGCAATGCGAGCGCGGCAAATTTTTTGGTTTCGGGAACAAGCGTCAGTTATAGCGGGCCTGCGGATTGGGGGTTCCGGCGCATGGTGCTGCATTATGCGCATCTGTGCGCAGCGGCGGGCGGCGTGGATGCGTTTGTGATTGGATCGGAACTGATCGGGATTACGACGGTGCGCAATAGCGCCAGCACTTACCCGGCGGTGGCGCAACTGCAAAGCCTGGCGGGGGCGGTGAAGGGGTTGCTGCCGGCGGCGAAAATTTCCTATGCCGCCGACTGGTCGGAATATTTCGGGCATCAACCGGGCGATGGCAGCGGCGATGTGTTTTTCCATCTTGATCCGCTATGGGCGGACGCAAATGTGGATTTTGTTGGTATCGATGTCTATATGCCGTTGAGCGACTGGCGCGATGGGGATGCCCATCTGGACGCGCAGGTGGCGGATTCGATTTATGATTTACCCTATCTGCGCGGCAATATTCGCGGCGGTGAGGGATATGACTGGTATTATGCGTCCGCCGCCAACCGCGCCAATCAAATTCGTACACCGATTACCGATGGCGCCTATGGCAAGCCATGGGTGTACCGGTACAAGGATTTTTGGAACTGGTGGGGCGAGCCGCATTTCAACCGTCCGGGTGGCGTGCAAAGCGGGACGCCGACTGCGTGGACACCGCAAGGCAAGCCGGTCTGGTTTACGGAAACCGGCTGTCCGGCGGTAGATAAAGGCGCCAATGAACCCAATAAGTTCATTGATCCGAAATCATCGGAAAGTCTTGCCCCGCATTTTTCGCGGGGGACGCGCGATGATTTTATTCAGCGCCGGTTTTTGCAGGCCATCCATCAATTCTGGGATCCTTTGAACCCGAATTTTGTTGAAGGCAGTAATCCGGTCAGCGCCGTTTATGGCGGGCGCATGGTTGATCCGGAAAATATTTATGTCTGGACCTGGGATGCGCGGCCCTGGCCGGATTTTCCGGCGCGCCGCGATCTGTGGACGGACGCGGGTAATTGGCGGCTGGGGCACTGGATCAATGGACGGCTTGGCGCGAGTGGATTGCGCGAGATTGTGGAGAATATTTTATTCGAAAGCGGGTTCACGCAGTTTGATGCGACGGGGCTGGTTGGCATTGTGGATGGATTTGTCATTGACCGGATCATGCCGGCGCGCGACGCCCTGCAACCACTGATGCAGGCGTATTTTTTTGATGCGGTGGAAAGCGAGGGGCTGATCCGGTTCGTGCATCGCGGGCGGGCGGCGGTTGCTGATCTGAGCCATGCGGATGTGGTGGCGGTGAACAGCCAGGGAAAATCGGATTATGAGCTGACACGGGCGCAGGAGACCGAGTTGCCGCTGTCGATGAAGCTGCAATATATTGATGGGGCCGCCGATTACCGTCAGGGCAGTGTGGATAGCCGCAAGCTGACGGGCGCAAGCGCACGGGTTTCGGTTTTGAATTTGCCGGTTGTGATGAGCCAGGCGAATGCTCAGCGCATTGCCGATAGCCTGTTGCAGGAAGCCTGGACCGGACGCGAGCGCGCAAGGTTTGCGTTGCCGCCTTCGACGCTGGCGCTGGATCCGGGCGATGTGATCGCGTTTGCCGGGAAGGACAGCAGCCATCGTTTGCGTATTGAACGGGTGGGTGATGCAGGCGTGCGGACAGTTGAAGCCATACAGGTGGATGCGGGGCTTGTGCGGCAGCTGGCTGGGCCGGAGCGTATGCAGAGCTTGCCTGCGGTGACCAGTGTGGGGCGGCCGATTGTGGATTTTCTTGATCTGCCGGTTTTGGGCGGGGCGGAGCCGGGCCATGTTTTACGGGTTGCGGCGTATGCCAATCCCTGGCCAGGGGCCATTGCGCTGCATAAAAGCCCGGCAACAGCTGGTTATGTGCTGGACCGCATGATTGAGACCCCAGCGGTAATGGGGGACAGCGATACGGATTTTTATGCGGGGCCTACGGCGCGCTGGGACATGGGCAATGCGCTGTGGGTGACGCTGTTTGAGGGCCAGCTTGAATCGCGTGATGATCTGGCGGTGCTGGGGGGCGCCAATGCCGCGGCGATACGAAACGCCAGTGGCGCCTGGGAAGTGTTTCAGTTCGCCACTGCGGAGCTGGTGGCGCCGGACAAGTATAAACTTTCGCGCCTGTTGCGCGGACAGGCGGGAACCGAGCGGGCGATGGCCAGTCCGGTTGCGGCGGGCGCGCGATTCGTGCTGCTGAATGGCGCGGTGCGCGAAACGGGTTTGACGGCGGAACAGCGGGGGCTGGCGCTGAACTGGCGCTATGGACCGGCGTCGCGGACGATTGATGATTTTACCTATCAGACGGCGGTGGTGACGGCGCGGGGTGTGGGCCTGCGGCCGTTAAGCGTGGCGCAGATGCGTGTGGCGCGTAATGTTGCGAACAATGATCTGACGTTAAGCTGGGTGCGGCGCACACGCATTGGCGGCGATAGCTGGGAGCAAACGGAAGTTCCGCTGGCGGAAGATAGTGAGCGTTATGAGGTGGATATTCTGAGCGGCGCGGTGGTCAAGCGGACATTGAGTTGCGTAACCCCCAGCGCGGTTTACACGGCGGCGCAGCAGATTGCCGATTTCGGCGTGGCGTCGGCATTGCCGCTATCCGTGGCGATCTATCAGATTTCCACGGTATTTGGCCGCGGCGCGGCGCGGGAGGAAGTGCTCAATGGATGAGATGGAAATGATCGCGACACCTGCCTATAAAAAGGCGTTCAATGATTATCTGCGCCGCGGCGTGCTGGTTGAATGGTCATTGAAGCAGGCGGCGGCGCGGGGCGAGCTGTCATTGAAGGCGGCGGAACATCCCAGCACCCATTATGTCTGGCGCACGCGCGGCGATGGCAGAGTGCGCGCAACCCATGCGGCGAATAATGGCAGGATATTTGCCTGGGATTATCCGCCCGCGACCGGCCATCCGGGTGAGGATTACGGATGCCGCTGTGTGGCGGAGCCGTATGTGCGCGGCGAAAGCGAGTTTGCGTATCAGACGATGATGAGCGCCGTACATGATTCCAGTCCGAAATGGAAACTCCTGAATTTCGTCTGGCATGCGATCAAACATGGCGATGCCGTGACCTTATCCGAGATTGGCCATTTGCAGGATATCCTCAACCACTATGCATATGTGGCAAAGCGCGGGGTGTTTGAGCGCGTCAATCGACAAGTTATTGATAAGGCGCGGAGATCAGGCAGTGGCTATTTTACGCATGGGTTTTCAAACAACTATAGTTTTAAAGTGGTCGCTTTTCCGTTTGGAGGGTCAACTGTGAAAGGCGAATTCAGGGGATATGTTTCGAGAAAAAGCAGATTAATGCGGATTGACGGCGCAGTCGAATATTTCTTTGAGGATGAGTATACTGATCCTGTAGGTATCAGACAATGGCGTTACGGCACATCCGATCCGGCAGTGGTTTCAGCAATAGAGCGATACCTTACGGATGGAGGCGGCGGCGTTTACGCCATTACGGGCCAATGGCAAACCTCATTTCGGGCGGAAGCAAAGTTTGATGAAAGTCAAAGCAGATATCAATGGACTGATGATGAGTAAAGTGCGGGCCGCGCTTCGCAGCCTATGGCGATTTTACAGGGCGATTTGTACTTTTTTTGCCACTATGGTCGTCCTGTCTTTGTTGTACGGCCCGGTCCATGAGCGCTATCGTTATGTGGAATTGCCGAATGGCGCCCGTCTCGCCGTCACCGAGTGGTTTGAGTCAGACGGGGGGGTCGTGCTTATGAACGGCAATGGCGATATTGTTGCAGCGGCGGATATTGGCGGGGTGGTGTGGAACGATCACTATGTAAAGGGATGGCGCTGGGCGCCCGGAAAAGACGATATTGTCTTTATTTATAAAGTTGGAGATCCGGCGGCGATTGAAAGCACTAAAGAAACCTCAAAAGAATATAGGGTGATGCTAAGACAGAGCGGTCTTGAAAATGAAAATGATTTTCTGAATTTTCCGGGTTACCTTGATTTGATTGAGAAGCTTGAATATCACCGCTTCTGGTATGAGTAAGCGGCCGGGGGGGCAAAAAGGGGATTCAAAACTGGAATATAATTAAAGGGTAGCGTACCCTTTAATGCATTCCCTTTAATGCAGAACTAAGCGCCGTTGTGGATATTGACCCCGGCAAGAGCGGTTACAGATGACCCCCATCATAAATCATATCTGCGGAAGGCGGCAGTAAAATATGGAGAAAATTCAGGATGCTATAGGGATATTTCGGAGGCATCATAGAGACTAACGCCGCCAGTAAAGTAACGATCAAGGAAAAATATATAATTCTTGAACTTAGCTGCATCCGCAACTTGCTGCCGGAAAGTTTTTTACGGTAGACCAGCCGCCACGCTAGTTCCCACCAGCCAACATAAGTGGTAGCGGAAAGCCCTCCGATAACCCGCGCGTGAACATAATCTCCGCCATCCGCCGTCGCCCAACGTAAATCCTCTTCAGTTGGGTTAGGCATTGCCTCGATTGCTTCGTCTATCAAGTCCCACTTTAGATTAACCGCCAGATTGATGAGAAGATAGCAGGCGGCAATTGCCAGTAGCAGCCTGCCCACGCGCCAGCGTCTGTCCGATTGCGGCGTGGCCGAAAACACAAGCACGGGCACAAGGGCGAGGTATGTCCAGAACCAGTAATTCATGCTGACAGCATAACCGGCCGCGCGCGGGCTGGAAACGTCATAACGCGCGGGATGTTCAGTATTCACCAGAGGGGGCCAAATGACGGCTCCCTTTTTGTTTTTGACCAGACTTAATCAAGGAGAACGTGAACCATGGCCAATACGGCAAATCTGGCGCTGGCTTATCTGGAGGCGGCGCAATCGCAGAAACATGTGACGGTCAATGATACGCTGAGCGGGCTGGATACGCTGGTGCAGTTGGCGGTGCTGGACCGGGATTTGACCGCGCCCCCGGGCAGCCCGGCTGAAGGGGACCGCTATCTGGTGGCGAACTCCCCGTCGGGGGCCTGGGCGGGGCAGGCGGGAAAGATCGCCGCCTGGCAGGCAGGCGCATGGGTGTTCCGTACACCCCGTAATGGCTGGAAGGCGTGGGTGGCGGATGAGGCATTACCGGTGTTTTATGATGGCGGTGCCTGGACACATACATTGAAGGCGCGCGAAAGCGATGTGGCGGTGGCGGCGCTTGGGGCGCGCACAATGTTTCGAATATTGGAAGAAGCCCATATGCTGGCGCTGGCGGCGGCATCGGACACGGTGATCCAGATACCCGACCGGGCGATTGTGTTTGGGGTAACCGTGCGTGTACAGACGGCCATTACCGGGGCCACCTCGTATCATTGCGGCATTGCGGGGGAGGCCAGTAAATATGGCGGATCACTGGGGATTGCCGCTGGCAGCAATAATATTGGCGTCACCGGGCCGACGGCGTTTTACGCCAATACGCCAATACGCTTTACGGCGGTGGGCGGAAACTTCACCGGGGGGGTGATCCGCACCGCCATTCATTATCTGACGCTGGGGGCATCGCTATGAAAGAACAAAACAAGTACAATTCAGATCTGCATGATATGGAAACGCTGGCGCGCAGCATCTGGGGCGAGGCGCGGGGCGAAAGCGAAGAAGGCCAGGCGGCGGTGGCCTGGGTGATGCGCAACCGGGTGCAGGCGGCGCAGGCGTTTATCACCAAACAAAAGCGCGCGCATCCGCTATATGGCGATGGCACATTGGTTGGCGCGTGCCGTGCGCCGCGGCAATTTTCCGCATGGAATGTGGATGACGCCAATCGCAGCAAGCTGTTTCAACTGGGTTTTGACGACGCGTCCTATTGCCGCGCCTTTGCCGTCGGCTGTCAGGTATGGGGCGGGCTGGTTAAGGACCCTACGGGGGGCGCGACGCATTACCACCGCCATGATATCGAACCCGTATGGGCGAAAGCCATGAAAGCCACGGCGCTTATCGGCGCGCATATGTTTTATGCGTGAGACCATGGACTATACAACCAAACTTCTCTGGCTGCGCTATACACATAGCTGGCTGCGCGTGAAAATCGCCCTGCTGGATTTGGAATTACATCTATATAATCCAAACCAGCCGCGCGTGCCCGCAGGCCGCCCTGACGGCGGCCAATGGACGGATGGCGACGGCGATGTCATCCCGGCGGCGGATAATGAGCGTCCCGGTGGAGACAGATATCTCAACCCGCATATTATGGCTAATCATGTTGGCAAAAGTAATGCGGAGCTTGTTGAGCGGCTCAGGAGATCACAATTTCGTCTTTTCGGTTATAATAGTGGATTAGACCGCAACGGATCGTTTGCTTCAATCGAGGATGCCAGGGATTTGATCAGTCGTACAATCGAGATGAACGCTGATGAGGTAGCGCGTGTGGCAGGCGGCCAGTTGCCAGACGCATTTCTGACGCACCGTTTTGGTTATGTAACCGGGCGGGAAGCCTATGCGGAGCCATCTGACTCAGAAATTATTCGTATAAGAAAGACGTATGAGGTCGGAGTATATATTTTACACAATTCGCAAGCCGCATTAGGTTATCAAATACACACCGCCTATCCCAGGAATTTCAATGCAAGAATTGGAAGGTGATGACCATGGATATTTCGGATGAACTTGCTGATTTTTGCCTAGGTCTTCGTCAGGATTTATTTCTTGGAGATCCCCTGCCGGATGGGTGGATAGAGCGCGCATTGGGGTTTGTGATGCCGGACCGCCGTCGCGTTTTCAGGAATTATCTGGAGGCGCTTATAAAGAGTGATGTATCCGACGCCCGGCTGAAGGATATGTTCAGGAGCGCCGACACCGATATGATGTACCTCGATCTTCGTGAACCCCGGGCCTTCATTGCGGCGCTGATTGATGCAATCGACGGCAAACCGTTGCAACTATGAACACAGCTTGCGGCATTTGGCAGCGCGGCGGGAAACAGCCAATGTATGGATGAGGATGGCGTTATCCCGATTGCGGATAATAACGGCCCCGGCAAGGGTGATTTCGATGCGAGCATCAAATGAACTGTACGCATTTTGCGCTGGTATGAGCCGGAATTCTGACCGGAATGTCTCCACGTTCCAAGGCTGGATCGCGGGCGGATTAAGTTTGGTGGATAAGGAGCATCTGCTAGTTTTCCGGAATTATCTCGATGAACTTCTCTCGGGCCGTTATTCCAATAGCCAATTAGAGGAAATATACAACAGTACAGACCCTGAGATTGCTATTTCCGGTAGCGAGGCCGCCCGGTTTTTGTTTGAAGTGGTGCGCGACACAATCGACGGAAAACCTGTTCATTTTTGAACGACGGTAGCACCGTCCTTAAAGGCGGCGGCGCGGGAACATCCGGCGACGCGTGAGACGTCAGAAAACGCCGGGCGCTGTCATCCCCATCGTGAATGCTCACCGCGACGCATTCACTCCTTGCTGCCTTTCGCAAGACGTTCAAGCTGTTCCTGCATGGCGTCGATGCGGGCGCGCAGTTCGGATACTTCCTCGCTGCCGGCAGCGGGGGCTTTGCTGCGTCCCTTGCCGGCGTGGGATTTACCAGCCGGGAACGGCACAAAGCTCTGCATCGCTTTTTCCATCAGCGCCATATTCTGTTTGGCGATGTCTTCAAACGGTTTCAGCCCCGGCACCTTGCTCAGTACGCCGGTGAATTTTTCGCGGATGGTTTCCTGATTCTTCTGGAAAGTCTCCATCACGGTTTCCAGATAGTTGGGTACAAAGGGCTGCATGGCGTCGCCATACATGCCGATAAGCTGGCGCAGGAAACTGACTGGCAGCAGGGTTTGCCCGCCCTTGTTTTCTTCTTCAAAGATGATCTGGGTCAATACGGAACGGGTAATATCCTCGCCGGTCTTGGCGTCATAGACGGCAAAGTTATGTCCGGCCTTTACCATTTCGCTGAGCTGCTCCAGCGTCACATAGCGGCTGGTGGCGGTGTTATACAGACGCCGGTTGGCGTATTTCTTGATGACGATCTGTTCGCCGTTTTCTGGTGTTTCTGCTTCCGGCACGTCATGAATCCTTTGCTTAAACCGCCATGAGGGTGGCGGATGGTTCGCCCCTGCATTATATTGTGTCTTATTGTCGCTCTGTTATGCTGCAATGCGCAAGAGTAGTGTTCAGGCAATTCGCTTAAGAAATACCCAACAAAAGGATCCCCCATGACCGAAGTCGTTATCGTCGGCGCAGCGCGCACCCCGGTTGGTTCATTTAATGGCGCTTTAAGCGCGCTTCCTGCCCATGAGCTAGGGCAGATCGTCATTGGCGCGGCGCTGGACCGGGCCGGAATTGGCCGCGAAGAGGTCACCGAGGTGATTATGGGCCAGATTCTGAGCGCGGGCGAAGGCCAAAATCCGGCCCGTCAGGCCTCCATTGGCGCCGGTATTCCGGTACAGGCCCCGGCCTGGGGGGTCAATCAGCTTTGCGGTTCGGGCCTGCGTTCTGTGGCGCTGGGCTTTCAGGCCATCATGAATGGCGACAGCAATATTGTCGTGGCGGGCGGCCAGGAAAGCATGAGCCAGGCCCCGCACGTTGTGCATATGCGTAATGGCGCCAAAATGGGCGCAGTCGAAATGATCGACAGCATGCTGAAAGATGGATTATGGGACGCCTTTAATGGTTATCACATGGGCAATACGGCCGAGAATGTGGCCGGGCAATGGCAGATTACCCGTGAACAGCAGGACGCCTTTGCGGTTGCATCCCAAAACAAGGCCGAAGCCGCGCAGAAAGCCGGCCGCTTCAAGGACGAAATCGTTCCCGTGGTGATCAAGACCCGCAAGGGCGAAACCACTGTCTCCGATGACGAATATATCCGCCATGGGGTGAAGATCGAGGATATGCAGGCCTTGCGCCCGGCTTTCCAGAAGGATGGCGGCACGGTTACCGCTGGCAATGCCAGCGGCATCAATGATGGCGCGGCCGCCGTCACGCTGATGCGCCGCGACGAGGCGGAAAAGCGGGGCATCAAACCGCTGGCCCGCATCGTGTCCTGGGCGCAGTCGGGGGTTGATCCCTCGGTCATGGGCACGGGGCCGATCCCAGCGGCAAAATCAGCGCTGGCCAAGGCCGGCTGGTCGGTCAATGATCTGGATCTGGTGGAAGCCAATGAGGCCTTTGCGGCGCAGGCCTGCGCCGTGAACAAGGAACTGGGCTGGAATCTGGACAAGGTTAATGTGAATGGCGGCGCTATCGCCATTGGCCATCCTATCGGCGCGTCAGGGGCGCGGGTTCTGGTAACCCTGCTGTATGAAATGCAGCGCCGCGATGCGAAAAAAGGCCTTGCCACATTATGCATTGGTGGCGGCATGGGTATTGCCATGTGCCTTGCGCGTGATTAAATATAGACAATAATAACAAATTCGTCCCCGTACTTTATCTCCGGGGACGTTTGATTTTTTAACATACAAATTTATGGAGTTTACTATGGCGCGTGTGGCATTGGTCACCGGCGGGACACGCGGAATTGGCGCAGCCATTTCTATCGCTTTGAAGAAGGCGGGATTTAAGGTCGCTGCAAATTATGGCGGCAATGACGCCGCTGCGAATGCGTTCAAAGATGAAACCGGGATTGCGGTGTACAAATGGGATGTGTGCGATTTTGACGCCTGCGGTGCAGGCATCGCCAAAGTTGAGGCTGAGCTTGGCCCCATCGACGTACTGGTCAATAATGCGGGCATCACCCGCGATGCGACCCTGCACCGCATGACCAAGGAAAAATGGCGCGAAGTGATTTCCACCGATCTGGATAGCGTGTTCAATATGTGCCGCCATGTGATCGAGGGCATGCGCGCCCGCAATTATGGCCGCATCATCAGCATCTCGTCCATCAATGGACAAAAGGGCCAGGTGGGCCAGACCAACTATTCCGCCGCCAAAGCGGGCGTCATTGGCTTCACCAAGGCCCTGGCGCAGGAGAATGCGTCCAAGGGCATTACCGTCAATGTGGTATGCCCAGGATATATCAATACCGATATGATGAAAGACCTGCGTCCCGATGTGTTGAAAGGCATCATCGATACGATTCCCGCCGGCCGTCTGGGTGCGCCGGAAGAAATCGCAGATGGTGTGCTGTATCTGGCGGCGGAACAGGCCGGATTTATCACCGGCGCGACGCTGACGATTAATGGCGCGCAGTATATTGCCGGTTAATTAACCATCTTTATCCGGCTGGCGGGTGCTTTTGCCAGCCGGATGAGCCATGGGCCCAGCGGCCTATTGCAGCGCGTCCAATCCCCCGGAAGGCTCCGAAAATCCATTCTTATGATCCGAAACCGGGCCGGCGCTTATTTTCTTTTAATTAATTTGTAGGACAGTGGGCGGACATGAACAATCCATCTGTCATAAATGAATCGGCCGAGGTCCGCCGTGAGCGGTTGGCCATTGCTGCGCAGTTGATTAATGGCGCGGTCAATCCGCTGTGGAATTTGGGGCGCTATTCCGTGTTGGGTTGGCGCGCGCGTGATATTGGCATTGATATTGCCACGATGGCGACGGCGCAGTTGCTGAAACTCTGCAAAACCTCTGATGAATATACCAATGGCGCACGCCAGATGGGGGATCGGCGTTACCAGGAAGTGTGTGACATTCCAGGCGTTCAATCTACGCTGATTACTCTGCCCGATCCCATCGGATCCGGACCGGGCCTGGTGCCCCCCAGCCTGGTGAATTCCGTTATCACCCGTTATTCGGTTACCAAGACGGCGCACCGGTCGGTCGGTCTGTTTGATATTGTGGGATTTTCCAAAAACGACCCGCTTGAACAGGTGGCGCAGCTCAGCTCGCTTGAATATTCCATCAACATTGCGCACAAGCGTCTTAGTGATGTGGGCATTAATATCAATCTCGCCCGCTCCACTACCGGCGACGGGTTCTATGTCTGGAACCGCGATACCGGTGTGGATGCCGATATTGCAAGCTATCTGCTGGTCATGCTGGCGCTGGCCGATAATGCGACGGCGCGGATGCGCTACGGTTCGGATATGGCGCCCTCGCTGCGGGTCTGCTTTTCACTGGGGTCACATTATTCTTACTATCAGGTGGAAGGGCTTAATCCGCGCGGCTATGATTATATTGTCGGGGAAGTCACAATTTCCCTGGCCCGCATGATCGATCGCTGCATGCCGGGACAAATCCTGATTGGCGAATTTGAGCGGCCCATGCCGCGCGGCGGAAAGGTGCTGAATACCGCCAGCTTCGTACAGCAGGCAACGCATATGCTGGAACGTTTCAAGGGCATGGGACTGTCAGGCGGCAATATCCGCCAATGCGCCTGCTATCTGACCGGCGAGGAGGTTGGGCAAGGTTTCTACAATATCCTGCGCTTTGAAATCCAGGACAAGCACGGCTTTCTGCACTACGCCTATAATCAGAAAATGAATCTTGTGCTGGCGCCGCAGGAAAAAGGTGCGGCCGTAACGAACATCTTCCTTGGCAAGCAGCAGGAAGAATTGGCGGATTTCGACGCCAAAACTTCAAAAATAAATGTTGAAGACTGATCCGCCAGGCTGATTAGCGCGAATAAAATTCGACAATCAGATTTGGCTCCATCACCACGGGATAGGGGACGTCCGTTAACAGCGGCGTACGCACAAACACTGTCTTCAAGGCGCGATTGTCGACATTGAGATAATCCGGCACCTGGCGTTCAGCGGATTCCAGCGCTTCCAGAACCATGCCGAGCTGACGCGACTTTTCACGAATCTCGACGACATCGCCTTCACGCACCCGGTAGCTTGGGATGGTGACCCGTGAGCCGTTAACCGTGACATGGCCGTGGTTGACGAACTGGCGCGCTGCAAAAACGGTAGGTACGAATTTGGAGCGATAGACGACCGCGTCCAGACGGCGTTCCAGCAGGCCGATCAGATTTTCGCCGGCATCGCCGCGCACCCGCACGGCTTCTTCATAGATGCCACGAAACTGCTTTTCGCTGATATTGCCGTAATAGCCTTTCAGTTTCTGCTTGGCGCGCAACTGAATGCCGAAATCCGACAGTTTGGTCTTGCGGCGCTGTCCATGCTGACCCGGGCCATATTCACGCTTGTTGAGCGGGCTTTTGGGCCGGCCCCAGAGATTTTCACCCAGACGACGGTCGATCTTGTGCTTGGACTGTTGCCGCTTCGACATTAACTATTTCCCGGACTTTGTATTCTGCCGACTTTATCTAAAGTAAAGACAGATTAATGGATGACAAAAAGGGGCCGCACCTGGTCAAGCGGGCCCGCATTTCGAGGGTAATATACGCACAAACCCCCAACTGTCAAATCTTATCCCCGATACTCTTTCGGGTCAGGGATGGAAAGCCGCATGACATAAGCCGTAATGCCGATCATCATGATCAGGGCCACGATAAATGGCACTTCTGGAGCAAAATGATACAGCGCCGCGCCCAGCAGCGGGCCAAGCCCAAAGCCCAGGGATCCCGCAGACATGCTGATCCCGGCAAGGCCACCCTGTTCATAGGGGGCGACCTTCAGGCTGGCGGCCGCCGAATTGCCGGGCTGGCTGAAGCCCAAGCCCAGCCCCACCAGCACCATCCCCATCAACAGCGGGATAAGGGTGGACGATAATATCAATACCGCCACCCCAACCAAAACCGATGGCGCGCCAAAACGCAGCAATGTCTTTGGCGTCAAATGGAACGGGCGGATGATCAGGAACTGCGCCCCCATGGTGACGACCGCCATCAATGCGAGGGCGATGCCGACCTTGCTTGCGGTTTGCGACGCTGTCAGGTGCAGCTTGTCCTGGAAATAGAAGCCTCCGGTCTGATGCACCGTCGCCATTACATAAGACGTAAAAAAGTTGATGATCAGATAGGGCCGGATGCGCGGATCCGTAAAATGCAGTTTTTTCACACCCGGCGGCGTCACCCGCTGCGGCGGCTCGGGCAGGAACAGCCAGATCAGCAATGCGCTGACCAACGCAACCAGCGCGGCCACATAGAGCGGGGCAACCAGGCTGACCACAACCAGCGCCCCGCCAATGGCGGGCCCCAGAATAGACCCCAGGCCAAAAGCGGCGTTTTGCAGGGCAATTCCGGCGGTACGCTTTTCCGGGGTGGTTGTCGCCGCCACAAAAGACTGCGAGGCGGGAAAAACACCGCTGGCCACCGCCGCAAAGGCCATCCGGGTCAGCAGCATCAGCGGAAAGACGAATAAAACCGGCAGCCGCCCATCCAGTCCGGCATCCACAACAACCGCAAACATGATCGTGGTAATGGCGTAGCCAATAAGGCCGATGATCATGACAGGGCGCCGCCCCATATTTTCACAGCGCCGCCCCCAGAACGGCCCGCCAAAAAAGAACATGGCCGCCGTCAGCGCGGAGATCAGACCGACCTGGATTTCCATCAGCCCCAGTTCGCGCCCGATAGGGGCCAGCACCGCCAGGGTGACCGAACGCCCGATGCCCACCGACAACAACCCGCCAAACAGCAGCCACTGCGCCCAGGGCGGCACATGGAAGGCTTGCGGGGCCACTGTGGCTTCGGCGGCTTTGCTTATGGGACTATCTGGGGGCACTTGGATTTAATCTAATTGCGAGTCAGGGCGACCATACATCAAGGCCCGCGCAAAACCAGATTTTTTGCATGTTGGCGGTGATCCAGGTAGACAATGTTCGCGCCAGCGATTAGGCGTTGGTGTTATAAAGCATTTTGCTTGCTATATATTAAGTTATTTGCTATATAGAGCTATGTGGTCTGTCACTTATACGCCCGATGCGCTGCGGACATTGCGATTAATGGACCCCGTGATCGCCAGACGCATACGCACAAAGATGCTGGCGCTGGCGCGTGACCCAAAAGCGCGCAATAACAATGTTAAAAAGCTAATCGGGGTTGAGGGCTATAGGTTGCGTGTTGGCGACTGGCGGGCAATCTATGTTTTGCAACAACAGACGGTAACGGTCATCGTAGTCAGCGTTGGCCATCGCAGCGAGGTTTACGAATGACGAGGCAATATATCACACAAGACGGCAAGCCGGCCTTCGTTGTAATTCCCATCGATGAGTGGCGCGCCATTAGCGCGACCCTGGAGGATCGCACAGATGCAGCCGCCGTGCGGGCTTTCCTGAAAACGCCGTCTGAAACTTTTCCTGATACGCTCGTGGCGGCGATCCTCGATGGGGCGCACCCGATCAAGGTGTTTCGAGAGCACCGGGCGCTGACCCAGGCGCAACTCGCGGCGGCCATCGGCACAAGTTCTGTCTACATCTCGCAGATCGAACGGGGTGAACGCCGCGCCGGCCGCAAGCTTTTGCTCAAGTTAAGCAAGGCGCTGGGTGTTGAGCGTGACCTGCTGGAGCAGCGGCAGGACATTTAATGTTGCGCTGAATCACCCCCCTGTTTGTTCAGCCGCCACGCCTCGGACACTTCAAGGCCGCCATAGCTGGCTTTCCACTTGTAAATGTCGGCATCGCCGACGCCGTGCTTGCGGCCAGGCCCGCGCGCGTGAAAATACTGCGCAAATTGCGCATCATGGCGGGGCGCTTTTTCGCCAGACCACATAGGCTCAGAACGCCGTTATCCTATCTTACTGGCCCATTTTTCAGACCATGCGGCCAGAGGCAGAAATTTCGTAATCAACTCATGCCCAAGATCACTTAATGCATAGCCATTGTCGGTTTGCCGGATCAAAGCGGCGGTGTACAGATCACCAATCCGGGCATTCAAAACACTGGGGCTTATGCCGCCAGCCGCTTCTTGAAGCGCCCGGAAGGTCAGCGGTGCCTCTCGCAATTCCCACACAATCCGCAAAGTCCAGCGCCGCCCCAGCAGATCGAGCAGTGCCATGACCGGACGCCCTGTCGACGAGCCACGAACCCTGGTCCCGGTTTTTTTTAATGCGGCCATGTAATTTTCTTCCTTGCGCTATGATAATAGTAGCAGTACAAATGTGCTACGTTATTAGTAGCATGCCAGTTTTAGGAGATAAAGCATGATCCGGCAACGCATCTCAATTGTTGAACATCCATATGATCCAGACGTTCAGACCGCCTTTGACAGGATAATGCCTCCCGGTATCCCGCCGCTTATTCTGTTCCGGACATTGGCCCGCAATCCGCGGGTGTTTCAACGCTTCATGGCGGGCGGCCTTCTGGATAAAGGTGCCATCAGCTTCCGGGAGCGCGAGATAATTATCGACCGCACCTGCGCGCGGTGCGGTTCCGAATATGAATGGGGCGTTCATGTGGCCTTTTTCAAGGACAAGGCCGGGCTATCTGATGAACAGGTGCGATCGACAGTCCTAGGTGAGGCTGATGATATTTGCTGGCCGGATCGCGAGCGGCTGCTGATACGTTTGGTTGATGCTTTGCATGATACCACCCGGATTGATGATGCTCTGTGGGATGCGCTTTCATCAGAGTTTTCGGATGAGCAGATAATAGAGCTTATTGTTCTGACGGGCCTTTATCATATGGTGTCGTTTGTCACCAATGGGCTGAAATTACCATTGGAATCTTATGGAGTACGATTTCCGGTCTAACCCCTTTCCTTCTTCATCCGCGCCGTCGCAAGCGAAGTTACAACGCCGCGTAACGCGCGGACTTCCTGTTCCATCATGTTGGCGCGGATGAAAATGTTGCGCAAATTGCGCACCATGGCGGGACGCTTTTCGGGGGGAAACAGAAATCCGGCTGTGTCCAGTTCACGTTCGAGATGTTCGAACAGGCCGACCAGTTCAGCATTGTTGGCGGGCCAGGTGTGGCCGGGATCGAGTATTTCGGGCGGCGTGGCGTCCGCCGCCTTGAACCATTCATAGCCGACCAGCAGCACCGCCTGCGCCAGGTTGATTGAGGTGAAACGCGCATCGACGGGAATGCGCAGCACCGCCTGCGCCAGGGTCACATCGTCATTTTCCAGGCCGCTGCGTTCGGGGCCGAACAGGATGCCGCAGCGCAGGCCCTGCGCGGTCTTTGCGCGCATTTCGGTTGCCGCGGCCTCGGCTGTCACAACGGGTTTGAGCATTTCACGCTGGCGGGCGGTGGTGGCGACGAGATAATGCATGTCGGCCACGGCCTCAGTCACGGTATCAAACAGGCGCGCCTCCTCCAGCACCCAGTCCGCGCCCGATGCCGCCTTGATCGCCCATTCATTGGGCCAGCCCTCGCGCGGCGCAACGATGCGCAGATCGCTCAGCCCGAAATTCGCCATGGCGCGCGCCGCCATGCCGACATTCTGCCCCAGTTGCGGGCGCACCAGAATGATGGAGGGTGGCGTTAGCGCGGTGCTCACGGTTTGGCGCCGTCGCGATACAGCTTGTAAATAATGCTGTCAATTAATGCTTCGAACGACGCATCGACAATATTTTCCGATACGCCGACCGTGAACCAGCGTTCGCCCTTGCCATCGCGGCTTTCGATCATCACGCGCGTCACCGCCCCGGTGCCACCCGTCAGGATACGGACTTTATAATCCGCCAGTTCCAGATCATCGATATAGGAGGAATAGCGCCCCAGATCCTTGCGCAACGCGCGATCCAGCGCATTGATCGGGCCATTGCCTTCCTCATAGGAGCGGAAGATTTCACCATCGATTGTAATCTTGGTTGTCGCCTCGGAAATGGTGATCAGTTCACCCTTGGCGTTATGGCGGCGCTCCACGCCAACGCGATAACTGTCCACCCTGAAATATTCGGGAATTTCACCCAGCAGACGGCGCACCAGCAGTTCGAACGACGCCGTTGCGCCATCATAGCTATAGCCCAGAAATTCGCGCTGCTTGACGATTTCCAGCAGCCGGTTCAGGCGTTTGTCTTTGGGGTCGGCGATGATGCCGATGGTTTCCAGTTCGGCGATGAGATTGGATTTTCCCGCCTGATCCGAGACCAGAATGCGGCGCTGGTTGCCAACACTTTCGGGCGCGACATGTTCATAGGTTTTGGTGTTCTTGGCCATCGCGGAAACATGCAGCCCGCCTTTATGCGCAAAGGCCGATGCGCCGACATAGGCGGCGTGGCGATTGGGCGGGCGGTTGAGAATTTCGTCGATCGTGTGCGAAATGCTGCTGAGTTTTTTCAGCGCCGCCGGTGAAACGCCGGTCTCGAACCTGTCCGCATAATCGGGTTTCAGCATCAGCGTGGGTATGATCGACACCAGATTGGCGTTGCCGCAGCGTTCACCCAGGCCATTGATCGTGCCCTGCACCTGGCGCACCCCGGCGCGCACCGCCGCCAGCGAATTGGCGACCGCATTTTCCGTATCATTATGGACATGAATGCCCAGATGCGCGCCCGGAATATGTTGGGCCACCTCGCCGACAATGCGTTCCACCTCGTGCGGCAGGCTGCCGCCATTGGTGTCGCACAGCACCACCCAGCGCGCCCCCGCCGCATGGGCGGCACGCGCGCATTGCAGCGCGTAATCCGGGTTGGCCTTGTAACCATCAAAGAAATGTTCGGCGTCAAACAGCGCCTCATGGCCGCGCTTCGCGATCAGCGCGATGGAATCGGAAATCGCTTCGACATTTTCATCGCGCCCGACCTGCAACGCCACATCGACATGAAAATCCCAGGTCTTGCCGACGAGACACATGGCTGTGGCGGCGCTACCCAGCACGGCCGTCAGATCGGGATCGTTTTCGGCGCTGCGTCCCACGCGCCTGGTCATGCCGAAGGCGGTGAATTTCGCGTGGGAAAGTTTTGGCGGCGCTGCAAAAAGCGCCGTGTCGGTGGGGTTGGCGCCGGGCCAGCCGCCCTCGACATAATCCAGCCCCAGTTCATCGAGCAGTTTGGCGATCAGCAGTTTATCCTCAACGCTGAAATCCACGCCCTGGGTCTGCGCACCGTCGCGCAATGTCGTGTCATAGAGATAGATGCGTTCGCGCGCCGTCATGACAGCACCTTCCACAGGGTGCCTGTTGGCCCGTCTTCCAGCTGAATGCCGCGTGCGACAAGTTCATCGCGGATACGGTCGGCCTCGGCGAAATTTTTCGCCTTGCGGGCGGCAATGCGGGCGTCGATCTGCGTCTGAATTTCGGCTTCATCCAGCGCCTGTCCGGGGGGCTGCCAGTGAAACCATTGTTGGGCGGTCATGGCGAACAGGCCCAGCAGAAATTCGCCACCCGCGCGCAACTGTTTTGCAGCATCGGGCGCACCCTGACTGGCCGCATGGGCCAGCCGGTGCATTTCCGCGATGGCCAGCGGCGTGTTCAGATCATCTTCCAGCGCGGCGCGCACGGTCTGCGGAATATCCTGCACTGTCGCCGTCACTCCATCCACCAGCCGGTACCAGGTATCCAGCACGGTTTTCACTTCGCGCGTGCCTGCATCGGTCCAGTCAAAGGGTTGCCGGTAATGGGTTGATAATATTTGCAGCCGCAAGACTTCGCCCGGCGCTTTTTGCAGCAACTGATGCACGGTGCGGAAATTGCCTTCTGATTTGGACATTTTCTTGCCGTCCACCATCAGATAGCCATTGTGCATCCAATAGGTGGCGAAAGTGCCGGGGCCATTGGCGCAGGTGCTTTGCGCCACTTCGTTTTCATGGTGCGGAAAGATCAGATCAATGCCGCCGCCGTGAATATCAAACGATGCGCCCAGATGCGCAAGGCTCATGGCCGAGCATTCGATATGCCAGCCGGGGCGGCCAAAGCCCCATGGGCTGTCCCATCCCGGCGTCTGCGCGTCAGAGGGTTTCCACAAAACGAAATCCATTTCATCGCGTTTATAGGGGGCGACCTCGATGCGCGCGCCGGCCAGCATTTCCTTTACGTCGCGGCCCGACAGGCGGCCATAATCTGCATGGCTCTGTACACTGAACAATACATGTCCGTCAGCGGCATAGGCATGGCCTTTGGCGATCAGGGATTCGATCATCGCAATCATCTGCGCGATATGCGCGGTGGCGCGCGGTTCCACATCGGGAGGCAGGGCGTTCAGCGCCGCCATGTCGGCATGAAACTGCGCGGTGGTGCGCATGGTGATTTCAGCAATGGGGACATTTTCATCGCGGGCGCGGGCGTTGATCTTGTCATCCACATCGGTGATGTTGCGGGCATAGGTCACATGGCTTGCGCCATAGTTCAGCCGCAACAGCCGCGCCAGGGTGTCGAACACCACCACAGGGCGCGCATTGCCGATATGGGCATAGTCATAGACGGTCGGCCCGCAGACATACATGCGCACATTGGCGGGGTCGATGGGCACGAAATCCTGTTTCGTCCGCGTCTTTGAATTATAAAGTTTCAGGGCCATAATATTTCCAACATCACTTCTTGCATTTTTGCACCGCACATCCAGACCTCAGCTTGTCACCCCGCATTTATTGCGGGTCCAGGGCCACAAACAAGGGCCATACCGTGCAACCCTGGACCCCGGAACAAGTCCGGGGTGACACTGTGTATTTGGCTGGCGATAGGAAACCCTAACAACACTGTTCATTTCCATCACGCGCAATTTACGTCCAGTGGCTGGCCGCTTGCGGTTCTTGATATGGAGAGGAAAAATAAGAACGGCGCGGCAAGCTTGAGCTAGCCGGTAATAATCAAACAACAGTGATTAAAGCTGCGCGCCATTATAAAAAAATCCATAAATTACGCTGTTTCGCCCCGCAACAGGGCATGCGCCCGCTTCGGTCCGATGAACACTAGCAGGCTTTTCATTTCTGGTCCATGGCCAAGACCAGTCAAAGCGAGGCGTAGTGGCATGAACAGATCGCGCCCCTTGCGCCCGGTTTGCGCCTTCAGGGCGTTGGTCCAGACCCCCCAGGTTTCAGGGGTGAAATCCGCCGCCGGAAGCAGGCTCTGCGCGATTGCCAGAAACTCCGGCTCGGTGATAACCGGGCTGACAGGGCCATTAACCACATCCCACCAGAGCGAGACATCCGGGAACCGCACCAGATTGGCCCGCACCATGTCCCAGAACGCCGCGCCGCCGCCAACCCCCAGCGCCTTCAGCCGGGCTTGCGCCGCCGCAAACGGCATGGCGTGCAGGATGCGTTCATTCATCGGCCCCAGATCATTGGGATCGAACCTGACGCTGGCGCGGCCGATATGGCTGATGTCAAAGCCCGCCACCAGCTCCGCCATGGTCTGGCGCGGCTCCACCGGGTCAGACGTGCCCAGGCGCGCCAGCAGGCTGTTCAGCGCCATCGGCTCGAACCCGTCTTCGCGCAGGCTTTCAACCCCCAGCGAGCCCAGCCGTTTTGAAAGCCCCTCACCGCCCGCCCCGGTCAGCATCGGGAAGTGCCCGAACACCGGCACGCTGGCCCCCATCGCCCTGAACAGTTGAATTTGGACCGCCGTATTGGTCAGATGATCTTCGCCCCGGATCACATGCGTGATGGCCAGATCATTATCATCGCAAATGCTGGGCAGGGTATAGAGCGGCTGGCCATCGGCGCGCACCAGCACCGGGTCTGAAAGATTTTGCGTGTGGATCGCCACATCGCCATGCACCAGATCGGTCCAGGACACCGTTTCGTGGGTCAGCAGAAACCGCCAGTGCGGCGTGACGCCCTTATCCGTATACGCCTGTTTTTGCGCATCGCTCAGTTTCAGCGCGGCGCGGTCATAGACGGGCGGCTTGCCGCGCCCCAACTGCACCTTGCGTTTCAGGTCCAGTTCTTCCGCCGTTTCATAACAGGGATAGAGTAAGCCGCGCGCCTTCAGATCATCCATCGCTGCGGCATAGCGCGCCATGCGTTCAGATTGCCGCATGAAACCGTCATGCGCCATGCCCAGCCAGGCCAGATCGGCGATGATGCCGTCTTCAAATTCCTTTGTGGACCGCTCGCGGTCCGTATCGTCGATGCGCAGCACAAATTTTCCGCCATGTGCGCGCGCGAAAAGATAATTCACCAGCGCGGTGCGGATATTGCCGACATGCAGGCGCCCCGTGGGACTGGGCGCAAAGCGGACGGTGACAGTCATGACCGGGGGCCAAAATACGGGAATAATTTAGTTTGCTTCATATTCATTCTTTATCACGGGTAAGCTGCTCCAGGGAAACAACCGCGTCATATGGCCCATTTTGCGGCCCGGACGGGGGGCATCCTTACCATACAGATGCAGGCATGCGCCTTGTGTGCGGGCGAGTGCGGCCCAGTCATTCACACCATCGCCGATCAGGTTGCGCATTTCTGCGTTGCTGTGCCGTGCGGGATCGCCCAGCGGCCAGCCGCAAATGGCGCGGATATGCTGTTCAAACTGGCTGATAGCGCAGGCATCCAGCGTCCAGTGCCCGGAATTGTGCACACGCGGCGCAAATTCATTCACCGCCAGCGCGCCGTTTTTGAGCACGAAAAATTCAACGCCAATAACGCCCACATAATCCAGCGCGATCAGGATGCGTGTGGTCAGCGCCCTGGCTGCATCTGTAATATCCTGCGAGACCGGCGCAGGCACCCGGCTGATATCCAGAATGCCGTTACGATGAATATTTTCGGGCGGATCATAGCAGGCAATCGCCCCATCCAGCCCGCGCGCGGCGATGACGGAAATTTCCCGTTCAAAGTCTGCAAAGCGTTCCAGAATGGAAGCGGCGGCTCCAACCTGCGCCCATGCGTCCGCCACGCCGGCTGGTGTGCGCAACGCCGCCTGCCCGCGCCCGTCATAGCCCAGCCGCCGTGTTTTCAGGATGGCCGGCAGGCCGATCTGCGCTACCGCCTGCGTCAACGCAGCCGCGTCATCAACAGATGCAAAAGATGCTGTGGTGATGCCAAGGCCGCTGAGAAAGGTTTTTTCCGTCAGCCGGTCCTGCGAAATGCGCAAGGCGTCGATGCCCGGACGCACCGCAACCTTTGCAGCAATGCGTTCCACACAGGCCACCGGCACATTCTCGAATTCATAGGTGACGACATCGACGCTGGCGGCAAACCTGTCGCATGCCGCCGCATCGTCATATTCGGCCAGGGTGATCGTGTCGCAGACATGGCTGCCAGGATTATCGCCGGGCGGACAGAAAATATGCGACTTCAGCCCCAGCCTTGCGGCCGCCAGCGCCAGCATGCGGCCCAGTTGACCACCGCCCAGAATACCGATGGCGCCACCCGGAGCAATCATCGCGATCAGGCTTTATCAGAAGGGTGCATCGCCACCGCCTGGGTCTGCCTTGCGCGCCACGCGTCCAGCCGTTTGGCCAGCGCCGGATCATGCAGCGCCAGAACGGCCGCCGCCAGCAATGCGGCATTGACCGCACCCGGCTCGCCAATCGCCAGAGTCCCTACCGGAATGCCCGGCGGCATCTGTACGATGGATAACAGGCTGTCCTGTCCTTTGAGAACTTTGCTTTCAATCGGCACGCCAAACACTGGCAGCGGGGTCAGCGCCGCCGTCATGCCGGGCAGATGGGCCGCACCGCCTGCACCTGCAATAATGATATGCAGGCCGCGTTCGCGCGCAGTTTTGGCGTAAGCATACAGCCGGTCCGGGGTGCGGTGCGCCGAGATGATTTTGCTCTCAAACGGCACTTTCAAGGCCTTCAGGGTATCGGCGGCATGGTGCATTGTGGGCCAATCAGACTGGCTGCCCATGATGATGCCGATCAGCGGTATGGTCCTGGCCATTACGGGCGTTCCTTTAGCGCGGAGAACCGGGGATTATAGGGACCGCCCGCGTTCACGCAAGCAAGATCGCCTGTTTCCGGCATTATATCTTCGCCTGTTTCCGGCATTATATCTAATGTCGTTAATACATTTTCGATAATGTTTCGTTTACAATTGGCCTAAAGTGACGCCGGGGCTTAGATAGACCATATGAAAATCACAGATTCAAAACCAGTGGCCGGTGCACGTGCGGCCAGCGCGGCGGCAGCCCCGGCCAAGGTGCGCCCCGGGCAAACGGCTGGCGTGAGCGCCCCTGTTGATTCGGCCCACATCATGGGCATACCCGAAGCCGAGTTCACCCCGAAGGTGCGCGACGCGATCATGAGCCTGATGCAGGAGGTGGATCGTTTTCGCCGGGAGCTGGAACGCGCGACAAACCGCATCGAGCATCTGGAAAAACTGGCCGGGAATGACGCCCTGACGCCAATATTGAACCGGCGCGGCTTCATACGCGAAATGACGCGGGTGAAAAGTTTTGTGGATCGCTACAATACGCCCGCCGCGCTGGTGTTTTTTGATCTCAATAATTTCAAGCCGGTCAATGATCAGTTCGGGCATGCCGCAGGCGATCTGGTATTGCAGCGCGTGGCCGAAGTGCTGGTGGAAAACACCCGTGATTCTGACGTTATCGGACGTCTTGGGGGGGATGAGTTCGGCGTGATCCTGGTCAATAGCAGTACGCAAGTCGCAACCGTCAAGGCGCAGAAGCTGGCTGATTCCATTGCCGCCCAACGTTTTGTGACAGATGGAAAGGCCTATTCCGTATCCGCGTCCTATGGCACCCATATATTCGAACCTGGCGATGATCCGGTGCAGGCATTGGCCAAGGCCGACGAAGCCATGTATGCCTCCAAACGCCAGTGCAAGACGTCATAGTCTTATATATTTTAATCTGTAAGCTGATTAAATTTTCAAAATGACCAGACCATTTTTTATTCATACTGAATCACAACTCTTCCTCCGTCATTGCGAGCGAAGCGTGGCAATCCAGAGTCCCAAATGCAGGCATAACCCATGTGATTCTGGATTGCCACGCTTCGCTCGCAATGACGCAGGGGATGAGTCGCCCCTCTTATTGATCACAAAATGACCGGCGCGCCCGATACTGACTATCTGCGCTTTCCTGGCGCGCCGCCCGTGGGCACGCAACTATGCAGGCTTGATGAACTTCCAACAGACGGCGCCAGGGGATTTTTATTTGGTGAAGATGTCCGGCGCTTCGATATGTTTGTGGTATGGCGCAACGGCAAGCTGATGGCCTATGTCAATGATTGCCCGCATGCGCATACGCCGCTGGATTATGTGCCGGACCGTTTTTTTAATCTGGAAAAATCACATTTATTATGCGGCACTCATGGCGCGCTGTTTCGCATCCATGACGGGCATTGCGTTGCCGGTCCGTGCAAGGGCAGGCATTTGACGGCTGTGCCGGTGCATCTGGAGGGGGACATGATCTGCATCGGTTGATCCTGGTATTATTGGCCGTCGTGAAACTGTAATATGTTTCCCATATAACGCGCGCCAATGAAACGGGGAGACAGGCCATGAACGCAGATCAGGAAGCTTCAACAATTGGCGCATTGATCGCACGGCGCATCCACCGCCGCACCGTGCTTGGCGGCGTTGTTACGGCAACCGCCCTGACAGGTGCGGGCATGTTCTGGCGCAGCGCCTATGCGCTGGGTCCGTCCAGCCTGGCGTTTGAGGAATTGGCGCGCGGCCTGGATACAGATTTTCATGTGGCGCCGGCGCATGATGCGCAGGTTCTGATCCGCTGGGGCGATCCGGTTTATGCGGATGCGCCCGCCTTTGACCCGATGGCCCAGACAGCGGCGGCGCAGGAAAAGCAGTTTGGCTACAATAATGATTTTGTGGCCTTTATGCCGTTGCCGCATGGTTCAAAAAAATCCAGCCACGGCCTGTTGTGCGTCAATCATGAATTCACCAATGCGCGTATGATGTTTGCGGGGCTGACATCGGCAATGCAGGCAAGGCTTGAAGGCGCGGTGGGCGTCACAGCGCAGGCCTCATTGGGCCAGATGCCCGATCTGAGCCGCGAACAGGTAGAGATAGAAATGGCCGCCCATGGCCATTCCATTGTGGAAGTAAAACTTCATAACGGGGTGTGGAAAGTCATATCCGACAGCCCGTTTAACCGCCGTCTCAGCATGTTGTCGACACCCATGCGCCTGTCGGGACCGGCGGCGGGACATGCGCGGCTTAAAACTTCCGCCGATCCATCAGGCATGAAGGTAATCGGTACACTGAATAATTGCGCAGGTGGCGTTACCCCCTGGGGAACGGTGCTGATTGCGGAAGAAAATTTCAATTTCTATTTTTCGGGTGACCCCGCGCAAACCGCAGAGGCTGATAATCACAAACGCTATGGCATTGCGCCTGACAAAATACGGTTCCAGTGGGCGCGGTTTCATGACCGGTTCAATGTCGAAAAAGAACCGAACGAGCCAAACCGTTTTGGCTGGGTGGTGGAAATAGATCCCTATAATTCGAAATCCGTTCCGGTAAAGCGCACTGCACTGGGCCGGTTCAAGCATGAGGCGGCGACCGTCGCCCTTGCGCCCGATGGGCGCGTGGTGGTGTATACGGGCGATGATGAACGTTTTCAGTATGTCTATCGTTATGTCAGCACCGGCAGATTTGATGCAAAAAACCGCCCGGCCAATATGGCCCTGCTGGATGACGGTGTGTTGTCGGTTGCAAAATTCGAAGCCGATGGCCGTCTGATCTGGATGCCGCTGGTCTGGGGCGCGGGACCGCTGATACAGGAAAATGGATTTAACAGCCAGGCGGATGTGCTGATCGAAACGCGCCGTGCGGCAGAATTACTGGGGGCCACCAAAATGGACCGCCCGGAAGACATTGAGACGAACCCGGTCACTGGCCGCGTCTATCTGGTGCTGACCAGCAATGACAAGCGCGAGGAAGCGCAAAAAGACGCCGCCAATCCGCGCGTCAAAAACGCCTTTGGCCATATTCTGGAACTGGCCCCGCCTGTTGCGGGCGGCGAGAGCCCGGATCATGCGGCGGATGAATTCCGCTGGGATATATTTCTGCTGGGCGGTGATCCGTCGGATACGGGTTCAGGCGCGCGCTATCATCCCCAGACCAGCAAAGACGGATGGCTGACGACGCCGGACAATATCGCCTTTGACAGCCGCGGGCGCATGTGGATCGCCACCGATGGCGCCAATGACAATGGCTTTGCCGACGGCGTCTGGGCCAGCGATGCGGAAGGGCCGGGGCGTGCGCTGACACGGCATTTCCTGGCGGCGCCGCGAGGTGCGGAAATGTGCGGCCCGTGCTTTACGCCCGATGACGCCACCCTGTTTGTCGCCGTACAGCATCCAGGGCAGGAACCCGGATCGACATTCGATACGCCTTCAACCCGCTGGCCCGATTTTAAGGACGCCATGCCGCCGCGCCCGGCCATTGTCGCCATCACTGCGAAGGGTAAACCCATTGGCGGATAAACATTGAACAGATGAACGGGTATTGTTGATTGTTGGCTGTGGCTGCGTCATGTTGCGCGGATGAACAGTAGCCAGATAACCAAAGCGCACCACCATCATCGCCATGAGGACAAACAGGACGCCGTGCATGACATGACAGGGCGCAATGAACGGCGCGTACTGCAGGCCTTGCTGTTGACCGCGGGGTTTATGGCGGTAGAGGTGGCGGGCGGCCTGTGGTCCGGTTCACTGGCGCTGCTGGCGGATGCCGGGCATATGCTGACAGATAGTGCGGCGCTGGCGCTGGCGTGGCTGGCGTTCCGCATCACCCGGCGGCCGGCGGATATGTTGCGTTCATATGGCTATCACCGGTTTCAGGTGCTGGCAGCCTTCGTCAACAGTTTCATAATGCTGGGGCTGGCGGCATGGATTGCGGTTGAGGCGGTTCAGCGCATCGCCGAGCCAGTGCCAATATTGCCCTGGCCGGTGCTGGGCATTGCGGCCGTGGGCCTGGCGGTTAATCTGGGCAGCTTTGCACTGCTGCATTCGGGCGATCGTGAAAATCTGAACATGCGCGGCGCGGCGCTGCATGTAATGGGGGACATTCTGGGGTCGCTGGCGGCCATCATTGCTGCGATCATAATCATATATACCGGATGGATGTCCGCCGACCCGATCCTGTCGTTGCTGAGCGCCGGACTGATTTTACGCGGCGCCTGGAGCATCGTGCGCCGTTCCACCCATATTCTGCTGGAGGGCGTGCCGGAGGATTTCGATGGCGTGGCCGTTCACGACGAATTGTTAAAAGCGCTGCCAGACATCAAGGACGTACACCATATCCATGCCTGGTCGCTGGGCGACGGCAATACGCTGCTGACCCTGCACGCAGCGGTGCAGCCCGGTACCGACCAATCCCTGTTGCTCGCCAATATCAAAGCCGTACTGGCGGAACGCTTCGGAATCCGTCACGCGACCGTGCAGATCGAAGCCCGTTCCTGCCCGGATCAATAGCCAGTTGAAAAGAAACAAGGCCAGGCTCTAATTCCGCACCTTGCATCCTGGCGAGAAAAATATCCTGATTATCCACACGCTTCTCATCAGATGCGGTTAAGCTTCATCATTCCTGGCCGGTGGATTTTTTGATGTCGTCACCTATATCTTCGATCTCGTCGCCAATTTTCTCAGCGGGCGTACGATCTTCCAGCTGTTCCGCCGCCTTACCAGCTCCCTCACCTAATTCATCTATGGCGTCGCCGATTTTCTCTCCGGGCGTGCGTCGATCAGGGGCGGTGAGCATATAAATACCAGCAAGACCGAGAATTACAGCTATAGCCGCAATCGCCAGAAATTTGCCTTGGGGTTGTTTGACCATGCCATCGTCTCCCGTGGTAAAGAGTAATAGAAAAATTCCCCGTAAGCGCCGGTCTATCCGCCTAGATTCGCCCTAGCAATAGCAGCACAAGAACGATGACCAGAATGAGACCCAAACCGCCGCTCGGGTAATATCCCCAGTTTGCGCTGTGTGGCCATGTCGGCAAAACCCCGAGCAACATAAGCAGCAAGATGATGATTATAATCGCGCCAAGACTCATAACTCCCCCCTATTAAATTTGCAGCGTCACCGGACAATCAGGTTGTTCTTGACGTCCTTAACGCCGGATGTGTTGCGCGCAATTGCGCCTGCTCTGTCCTTGACGCCTTGCGAGTCGACAAAGCCGCTCAACTGAACGGTGTTCTGCATGGTTTCGACGCCGATTTCCTTCATTCCAAGTTCGTTAATGATCGGAGGTCTTTACCCTGGTCGTGATCGTTGCATCGTCAACATATTCACCAGCCGTCTCGCGCCCGGAGATGGCCGCGCAACCAGCGACCGATGTGGCCAGAGCGATTGCCACCAGGAAGCTTCGTGCTAAATTTGCATTTTGCATGGCTATCTTCCTTTATCTGACGGCTTATTATTTATGACCAACCCTTCAGGTTTCTTCTAACAGCTAATGCCGCAGCCTGATTTGATTTGCTTCAAATCGCCTGCATAAACCGGTGGTGCTAAATCTAACGCTGTCCCATGGGGCAGGCCGTGACCGGCTTGCGCCTCCCTGCATGCTGAATATGCCTGTGGAAGCGCTGAATTACTGTCTGCTCAGTCAATTATACGGCCAGCGTCATTAACATGGAACGCGGTTATTGAAGGCAGTAGCGCATGGTGGGGCCAACCCTGTTAAGCTCACCTGCCGCAGGTTGAATCAATAGGGATGCCGGGAGGCTTGCCAACACCGCGCAAGCAGCGCTGGCGTTATTGCCGCGGCATTTTATTTCCGCCGGTCATGCTCTTAAGCATGACGGATGCGCACACGATCATTTACATGCTGCAGCAACGCTTTAGAATCTGTCCTGCAAGCGTGCAGATCGAAACCCGCGCCTGCCCGGACACGTAGCCGGATCGCCATCCATCCCCCCGCCAACTTCAGGGATGCGCGCCAGAGGCTTATGCGCTAAATTCATACCAGACATAATAATTTCAAGACGGGGTAAGCATGTCCAAGCAGCCAAAATTCTCACCGGCGCCCACGCCGGAGACACAGCATTATTGGGACGGAACCAAGCGCGGCGAATTGCTGATTCAACAATGCGACGCCTGTGCAAAATATTATTTCCCGCCGCGGCCATTTTGCCCGGGCTGCGCCTCGCGCAAGGTCAGCGTAAAAAAATCCAGCGGCAAGGCGACCCTGTACAGCTATGTCATCAGCCATCAATTGCGCGCCGGTCAGGAGCCATTCGCCATTGCTGTGGTCGAACTGGCCGAAGGACCCCGCATGATGACCAATATTGTTGGTTGCCCGCAAACGCCAGAAGCGTTGCAACTGGACATGCCGCTGGAGGTTGTTTTTGAGGTCTGGGACGAAAACATCACGCTGCCCAAATTCAAACCAGCCAATTCATAGAGGGAGCCGATCATATGAAAAGCAAATCAATCGCTATCGTCGGCGCGGCGGAAACCACCAAGCTGGGGGTTATTCCGGATATGTCGGAAATTATGCTGCATGCCGATGCGGCGCTGAACGCCCTGGCCGATGCCGGACTGAAACCATCGGATATTGATGGCGTCGCCACAGCCGGATTGTGGCCGACCGATCTTGCGCATTATCTGGGTATTACGCCGACCTGGGCCGATGGCACGCTGGTCGGCGGCTGTTCTTTCATGCTGCATGTGCGCCATGCAGCGGCGGCCATCAATGAAGGACTGTGCAATACGGTGCTGATCACGCATGGCGAAAGCGGTCGCTCGCGTGTTGCTGCGGCCGGTTTCCCGGGCGGTGGACGCCAATCGCTGTTGGCGCAGTTTGAACAGCCCTATGGCATCATGGGGCCGACCACCATGTTCACCATTCCCGCATTGCGCTATCTGAAAAAATACAATGTGCATCTCGACAAGCTTGCTAATGTGGCGGTAATTCAGCGCGAATGGGCGGCGAAGAACCCGCGCGCCACCAACCGCGAGCTGATCACGCTGGACGATGTGTATAATGCCCGCATGATCGCTTGGCCGTTCACCAAGCTGATGTGCTGTTTGGTGACCGATGGCGGCGGCGCCCTGATCCTGACCCGGGCCGATCGCGCCAGGGACATGCCGCAAAAGCCGGTTTACATTGCCGGCACAGGTGAAAGCGTAGAAACCCCGCTGATTAGCCAGATGGAGGATTTCACCTCGTCCAAGGCCTTCCGCGTGTCCGGTAAAAAAGCCTTTGAAGAAGCCGGCATTACCCACAAGGATGTGGATCATTTGATGATTTATGACGCCTTCGCGCATCTGCCGCTGTATGGGCTAGAGGATCTGGGCTTCTGCAAACCGGGCGAGGCTGGCGATTTCATCTGGGAACGCAACACCGCGCCAGGCGGCAAACTGCCGGTCAATACCAATGGCGGCGGCCTCAGCTATATGCATTCCGGAATGTATGGTATGTACGCCTTGCAGGAAAGCGTGCGACAGATGCGCGGCACAGCGGCGGCGCAGGTTCCCGATGCCAAACTGTCTGTCTGTCATGGGGTGGGCGGCATGTTTGCCGCCAGCGGCACCATCATCATGAGTAACGAGGCTCCGTGACCACAGAACAGGCCCCACTGGAAGTAAGCTTTGAAAGTGATGGAGAGATTTGCCGCGCATGGCATTTTTTTCCCCGCAATGACAGCATGGCGAAGTATAACCGCAGCCCCTGCATCGTGATGGCGCATGGTTTTGGCGGCACGCGCGATGCGGGGCTGGCGCCTTATGCCCAGCGTTTTGCAGCAGAGGGGTTTCATGTCCTTATTTTTGATTATCGCCATTTCGGCGCAAGCGATGGTGAGCCACGGCAATTGATTTCGATAAAAAAACAGTTGCAGGACTGGACCGCAGCGGCGGCATTCGTCCGCGAAATGCCGGGTGTCGATCCATCGCGTGTCGCAATCTGGGGCTCGTCTTTTTCCGGTGGTCATGTTGTCGAAACCGCTTATGCGGACCGCCGGGTAGCGGCGGTTATTTCGCAATGCCCCGCCCTGGACGGAATTTCGATCCTTGGAGCCTATCTGCGTTATGCCGGTATTCTGTCAGGGGTCCGGCTGCTGGCTGCGGGCATTGGCGACAAAATTCGGGAATTGTTAAAGCGGAGGCCAATCATGCTGCCGATCATTGGTCCGCCGGGGAGCCGGGCAATTTTATCGAGCAGTGATTCCGAACCCGGATACAGGGCCATCGCGCCTGCTGACTGGCGCAACGAAACACCCGCGCGCATCGCGCTGAGTTTTCCGTTTTACCGGCCGGTAAAACACATCTATGGCCTTACCTGTCCACAGTTGCAGCAGTATTGCCTGCGCGATGTCATTGCTCCACCGCCCACGCTTGATCTGAACAAGCAGCCGCGCGGACGCAGAAATATTATCGTTAAAACCTATGATTGCGGACATTTCGACTTGTATCAGGGTGCATGGTTTGAAATTTCCGTCGCCGACCAGATCGCATTCCTGAAGGCTGTATTTTAGGGAAATATGTAATTATTTGATTTAAATCAAACATCGCAAGAAGCGCCTGCACTAGCCTCCAGCCTTACATTCTGTAGACGGAGGATAAAAGATCATGAGTGGTGGCGAGTTGTTGTTCGCGGGGTTAACAATAGTGGCGTTCGGCCTCTACAGCGCTGTCCTGCTGTGGCTGACATTTACCTATCACGATCAGCAAAAAATGCTGACCGGTGATTAAGGGCGCAGTTCCAATCCGGCGGCTATTTTTTCTCGACTACTTCCACCGGGCCGCCGGCGGCTTTCCATTCACCAAAGCCGCCACGCATATGCGCCACGGGTTTTAGTCCCATTTCATGCGCCGCCCGTCCGGCCAGCGCCGAGCGCAGCCCGCCTGCGCAAAAAATGATGAATTTCTTTCCTGACTGAAAGCGTTCCTTGGCATAGGGGCTTTCCGGGTCAATCCAGAATTCCAGCATGCCGCGCGGTACATGCCAGGCCCCCGGAATGGCGCCGTCGCGCCACAGTTCGCGTATGTCGCGAATATCGATCAATTCAACATTCGGATCGTCCTTTACCTTCATCACCTCGGCCACTGTCATGGTTTCGATAATGGTTTCGGCTTCTGCGCAAAGTTTTTTGACGCCTTTGGTGATCATGGCTGTTACCTTTCGAATGCATCCTGAGGATTAAACGAAGCATAGTACATGCAGTATCATTTGACCAGAATATGCGCTAAACAGCCCGGATGACCCCTATATCCGGTACTAATCACCCTTCGCGCCAGCCGATTTCGAGAAATCTGAAAGGCATATTGCTGATGCTCGTCTCGGGCGTGGCGGTTTCGTGCATGTCCGGGGTGATCCTGCATCTGGTCAAAACCCAGCATCCGTTTGAGGTGGCGTTTTTCCGCAATGCGCTGGGCCTGATCATGTTGCTGCCGATGCTGGCGGGCAAGGGCGGCCTGATGCATTTGCGCACGGGACGGGCAGGGCCATTGGTCTGGCGCGGCCTGTTAAGCGCCGTTTCCATGATGTGTTATTTTTATGGCGTGGCGCTTGTGCCGCTGGCCGAGGTGACCGCGCTATCTTTCATGGGGCCGCTGTTCGCCACGGTGATAGCCATTATTCTGCTGGGGGAGCGCATTCGTTTGCGCCGCACGCTGGCGCTGATCATCGGGTTTTCCGGGGCCCTGATCATCCTGCGTCCGGGCTTTAATGTCATTGGCCTGGGGACGGTGCTGATCCTGGGATCGGCGGCGTCCTGGTCGGTCTCAATGGTCATCATCAAGGTGCTGACCAAGACAGAATCTGCCCTGACGCAAAGCATCTATACGCTGGTGATGCTGACCCCGATTACGGCGCTGGCGGCGCTGCCCTATTGGCAAATGCCGAACCTGGAAGAGTTTGGCTGGATGGTCCTGATGGCGGCGCTGGGCACCGGCGCGCAACTGGCCTTTACCGAGGCTTTCAAACTTGCGGATTTGACTGCGCTGCTGCCCATGGATTTCACGAAGCTGATCTGGTCGGCCATTGTGGGCTATCTGTTTTTTGCGCAAACCCCGGATATCTGGGTGTTTATTGGCGGCGCGGTGATTTTCGCCTCGACCACCTATATTACGTTGCGCGAAGCACGGGTGAAAAACAAAGCGGCCACTGACGCCCCCGATGCGCCGGTTTAATCGGGTTTCTTATCGCGTTGCGGTGGGCTAAAAACAAGGTACATATTCGCCACATTGTGAGGGGGCCTATCACGCATGCCTGATTTACTGGATTTTACCGGCAAAACAGTGGTCGTCACCGGCGGTTCCACCGGCATCGGAAATGGCATTGCCCGCGCGTTTCGTGAACACGGCGCGAAACTGATCATTACCGCCAGCCGTGAGCGCAGCGCCTATGACAGCGACATGGACGGCATGGACTATCATCAGGTCGATATATCCGATGATGACGCCATGCGCGCCTTTGCGGCACAGGTGCCCAGCCTGCATGTGCTGGTCAATAGCGTCGGGACAGTGGTCTATAAGCGCAAGGAATTTCAGATGCCGACCTTCCGCCATGTGGTGGATGTGAACCTGAACGGGGTCATGCATGCCTGTGTGCTGTTTCATGACAAGCTGCTGGCCACGAAGGGTAGTATCGTCAATATCGCGTCCGTCGCCAGTTTCCGCCCCACGCGGGGCAATCCGGCCTATAGCGCCTCCAAGGGCGGGCTGGCCCTGCTGACCAAAAGCCTGGCCGACGCCTGGGGGCCGGAAGGCATAAGGGTAAACGGTCTGGCGCCGGGCTTTGTGGCCACCAAAATCACCGCCGTCAGCTATGAAAATCCTGAAATTTATGAAGGTATTATCAACACCACCCCGCTGCGCCGCTGGGGCACGCCCGAAGAAATGGGCCAGGTCGCCCTGTTTCTGGCTTCGGACATGGCGTCTTTCATGACCGGGCATACGATTCCGGTGGACGGCGGGCAGAGTCTTTAGAGATATTAAGACACAAGAATAAGCGCCCATAAGGGCGTACATACCGGAAGGGAGGATGGGCATGCACATTAATATTGGAGGGCTACTGGCAAAGCGGGCGCAGCTTAGCCCGAAACTGGAAGGCCTGTATGACGTCGCCAATAATCTGCGGCTGAGCTATGCGCAGTTTAATGCGCGGGTAGACCAGGCGGCCAACATGATTTCGGCGCTCGGGCTTGAAAAGGGCGACCGGGTCGCCCTGCTGCTGATGAACAGCATTGAATTCGCGGAAAGTTTTCTGGCCTGCGCCAAGCTGGGCCTGGTGGTGGTGCCGCTGAACTGGCGGCTGGTCCCGGATGAGCTTGAATTCATTCTCAAGGACAGCGGCAGCACGGTGCTGATCTTCGGCGGGGAGTTTACCGCCAATGTGGACGAACTACATGCACGGGGGCCGAAAACCGATATCTCCAAATGGCTTTATGTGGGTCCCGACGGACACTGCCCGGCCTACGCACAATCCTACGATGATGTGCGCAAGGCGGCCTCGACTGCCCCGGTCGGGATTACAGCAGGCGAGGATGACATGCTTTATATCATGTATACGTCCGGTACCACTGGCCTGCCCAAGGGTGTGGTGCATACCCACAATACCAGCTACTGGGCGTTGGCGACTTTTTCTTCCACTGCAGATATGCGGCTTTATGACCGCTTTTTGCTGACTTTACCGATGTTCCATGTGGGGGCGCTGCTGCCGCTGATGCTGTGCATTTATAACGGCATGTCCTGTGTGATGCAGCGGGCCTTCGATCCTGCCGTCACCTGGAGGCTGATCGAGAGCGAAAAAGTCACCGTGGCGCTGTGCGTACCGGCGATGTTGAATTTCATGCTGCAAGTGCCGGAAATCGATACAAGCGATTTTTCGACGCTGCGCTATTTCACCTGCGGCGCGGCGCCCGTGCCGGATCATCTGGTGCTGTCCTATCATGAACGCGGCATCCCGGTTTTGCAGGTATATGGCCTTACCGAAACCTGCGGCCCGGCCTGCCTTGTCAGTATCGATGATTATATGGACAAGCTGGGCTCAACCGGCAAAGCCTTCATGCATACGGAAGTGCGGATCGTGGATGCGGAAACCGGCATGGATATGCCGGTGAATGTCCCAGGAGAGTTGATCACCCGTTCCAAGCATAACATGATCGCATATTGGAACCGCGAAAAAGCCACCGCCGAAACCCTGCGCGATGGATGGCTGTACACCGGCGATATTGCCCGCATGGACGAAGATGGGTATGTGTTTATCGCGGATCGCAGCAAGGACATGATCATTTCCGGCGGCGAGAATGTTTATCCTGCGGAGATCGAAGGCGTGTTGCTGACCCATCCGAAAATCCGCGAAGTGGCGGTGATCGGTCAGTCGTCGGCGAAATGGGGTGAGTCACCCCTGGCGGTGGTGGTAAAGGCGGATCCATCGCTGACCGAGGAAGATGTTCTGGGCTTCGCGAACGGGAAATTGTCGCGCTTCAAACTGCCGAAGGCCGCCGTTTTTATTGACGAAATTCCGCGAAATCCGTCCGGCAAGGTGCTAAAGCGTGTGCTGCGCGAGCAATTCCCTGATGACGCGCCGGAATAGACGTATTAAAACTGTTCAACATCAATATTAGATAGCGGAGTTAGACGATGGCGACCCATGCCGAAAAAATGCAGGAAAAATTCAACAAGGAAATTGCCGACAGCTTTATCGCCGGCAATGACAAGCAGACCGGCTTGAGCCAGTATCTTGGCATCCGGCTGGTATCCTTCAGTCCCGGCAAAGTCGTCGCTGAATTGAAAGTGAAAGACGACTTGCTGACCCCGTTTGGTAATCTGCATGGCGGTGTGATGTCGGCCTTTACCGATCACGTGCTGGGTTGTGTGTGCTATCCGCATATGAGCAAGGGCCAATGGGCGGCGACGACCGAGTTCAAGCTTAATCTGCTCGCCCCCGTGAGCAAGGGAACAGTGCGCGCGGTGGCTGAAATCATCAACATGACCCGCACCACCGCTGTTGTGCAGATACGTATGGATAATGATGGGCGCCCCTGTGTTGCAGCCCAGGGCACCGTGCTGATCATGGATCCGCGATAATTAACGCGGTGAACGTTCAGGACCTGACGGCAACTCTGCCGCAACGTCGCATGTTTGCGCTGCCAGATGGTGCGCTGTCCTATCTCGACTGGGGTGGGCCAGCGGGCGCGCCGCGCGTGGTGATGTCGAACGCCAATGGCTTTAACGCTTTTACCTACCGGCATATGCTGACGCCGCTCAGTGACCGCTTGCACATTCAGGCCGTGGATGCGCGCGGCCACGGGTTCAGCACAGCTACAGCCAATCCGGACGCGCCTTTGTCGTGGAATACATTCCGCGATGATCTGATCCGGCTTCTGGAAGCGGGCAGCAGCCCCAGCCTGCTGGTGGGGCATTCGCTGGGGGCGACCACAAGCCTGCTGCTGGCGGAGGCGCGCCCCGATCTGGTGCGTGGCGTGCTGGCGGTGGAGCCGGTTATCCAGCCCTATCTGCGGGCCTGGGGCATGCGCATCAAGCGCTGGCTTCATATGCCGCATCAGGCCAATGGTCTGGTTGAGGGGGCGCAAAAACGCCGCGCCGTGTTTGCAGATCGTGAAGCGGTTTTTAAGTCGTATAAAGGGCGCGGCGCGTTTCACTCCTGGCCGGATCAGGTGTTGCAGGATTATATCACCGGCGGTGTCCGGGCCCGTGACGATGGCCAGGTCGAACTGGCCTGCGCGCCCGCCTGGGAGGCGCATGTGTTTCGTTCCAGCGGCACTTATATCTGGGACCGGCTGGCGCGCATCAAGCCGCCGATTACAATAATTCACGGCAATGTGTTTTCGACCTGCTCACTGCCCGTAACGCAGCGCATGGCGCGGCTGCATCCGTCGGCGAAAATCACACTGGTAAACGGCGCCAGCCATTTCCTGCCGATGGAATTTCCTGAAATTGTGCGCGAAAATATTCTGCGCATGAGCGGGATTGTTTAGTTTTATCGCGCCCGCAATGACGGCGCGGGGCTAATACGCATATTCTTCATAGGCCGGAAGCACGCTGCCTTTCCAGGGGCCGTGATAGCGGTCCAGCATGATTTCGGCGGGACAGCGGCCCGTCGCGGCTGTTTCCAGCAACACATCGAGATAATGTTGCTCATCCAGACCGGTGCTGCCGATACGCGCGCGGGCCTTCAGGCCGGCGGAGGAAATTTTCAGCACTTCCTGGGCCACATCCTGCAACGTCCCGCCGCGAAAGGGCGTGTGCAGCGCCTGTTTTGGCACACCGTCGCGCAGGGCCTGGCGTTCCTGCGTGGTCCAGTCTTTCACCAGATCCCATGCCGCATCCAGCGCGCCCTGATCATATAGCAGGCCAACCCACAATGCGGGCAATGCGCACAGTGAACGCCACGGGCCGCCATCGGCGCCGCGCATTTCCAGAAATTTTTTCATCCGCACTTCGGGGAACAGGGTCGTCAGATGATCGGCCCAATCACCCATTGTGGGTTTTTCACCTGGCAAGGCGGGCAATTTTCCGGCAAGAAAATCGCGGAATGATTGTCCCGACGCATCAATATATTTGCCCTTGCGATAGACAAAATACATCGGCACATCCAGCGCATACTGGACATAGCGTTCAAATCCGAAGCCTGCATCAAATACAAAGGGCGCCATGCCCGCGCGATCCGGGTCGGTGTCTGTCCACACATGGCTGCGGAAGCTGAGATAGCCGTTTGGTTTTCCTTCCGTAAACGGAGAATTGGCGAACAGCGCGGTGGCAAGCGGTTGCAGCGCCAGCGAGACGCGGAATTTGCGGATCATGTCCGCTTCGGATGAATAGTCCAGATTGACCTGCACCGTGCACGAACGGTACATCATATCGACGCCATGATCGCCGCGTTTGGGCATATATCGCGTCATGATGCCATAGCGCCCCTTGGGCATTACCGGAATTTCGGCGCGGGTCCAGTCTGGCGTAAAGCCCAGCCCCAGAAAGCCGATACCAAGTTCCGTGGCCACTTCGCGCACCTGTTTGAGATGGGTATTCACCTCGCCGCAGGTCTGATGCAGATTTTCCAGCGGCGCGCCGGAAAGCTCGAACTGCCCGCCTGGCTCCAGGCTGATGGCGCCGCCATCCATGGTCAGGGCAATGACATTTTCTCCTTCCATCACCGGCTGCCAGCCGAAACGCTGCATGCCCTCAAGCAGGGCGCGCACCCCCGCCGGGCCTTCATAGGGCAGGGTGCTGCGATCCGACAGGCGAAAGCCGAATTTTTCATGTTCGGTGCCGATTCGCCACTGATCCTTGGGTTTATTGCCGGAAGCCAGATATTCGACAAGGTCTGCTTCGCGTTCAATCTGGCCGCTGGCTGATTGTGGTCCTGACATGTTCTTCCTCCGCAGCACACTATTTTATTGGAGATAGTCTACACTGGCTGATGCGCCAGTGCTACCGGGCCGTGATCCCAGTCGCCGCACACGGATTGCCACAGCGCCAGCGCCGCAATCGCTGCCGTGTCGGCCCGCAGGATGCGCGGGCCGAGTGAAACCGCAAGGCTTTGCGGCATGGCGTGAAGCCGCGCGCGTTCCGCAGGGCTGAAGCCGCCTTCCGGGCCGGTCAGCACGGCCCAGGGCATATCTGGCGCGGCGGCCTGCAACCGGGCCAGCGCCGCTCCGCCCGCTCCGGATTCATCGCAAAATAAAATTTGCCGTTCAGAAGGCCAATTGTCCAGCACAGCATGCAGTTTTTCCGGCGCCTGCATTTTCGGGATGCTGACCAGCCCGCACTGTTCCGCCGCCTCGATGGTGATCGCTGCAAGGCGATCCATGTTCACACGCGGCGCATTGGTATATTCGGTGATTACCGGGTGGATTTCACGCACCCCAAGCTCGGCCGCTTTTTCGGCAATGATTTCCAGCCGTGTCCGTTTCACGGGCGCACAAAGCAACCATAGATCGGGCACGGTTGTTTGTGGTTGTATCTGTTCGCGCAGTTCAACACGGCCCGCCTGTTTGCCCAGATCAAGTATGCTGGCGCGCCATTCCCCATCGCGGCCATTGAACAGGCCCAGCGTGTCGCCCGCAGATCGGCGCAGGACATTGCGCAGATAATGCGCCTGTTCCCGGCTCAGCGCGATCTGCGCGCCCTGGGTAAGGTCCGTGTCGATATACAGGCGGATATGTTCGCGCGCGTTGGCCATAGGATTGATCTTCATACTTATGCTAATTCTGTCACATGACAGAGCTTATGGGCAAAGATCAAGCAGGCGCAATTCAGGATGCACCGGGAAACTGGGTGGACCGGCATGCGCCGGCCATTGCGCGCCCCTGGTTGCGGCTGGCGCGGCTGGACCGGCCTATCGGGACGTGGCTGCTGCTGTGGCCCTGCTGGTGGGCGATTGCGCTGGCGTCTGGCGGTATAGGGCTGATGCTGGTGTTTGCGCTGGGCGCGGTTGTTATGCGCGGCGCGGGATGCACCTTCAATGACATCGTGGATCGCGATCTGGATGCACAGGTGGCGCGCACCGCCAACCGTCCGTTACCCAGCGGCGCGGTCAGCGTGGTTGCCGCATGGATATTTCTGATCGCGCAATGTGGCGTTGGGTTGGCGATTTTACTGTCGCTGAATGATTTCGCTATTGCGGTTGGGGTGGCGTCGCTGTTTCCGGTGGCGGTTTATCCTTTTATGAAGCGGATCACCTATTGGCCGCAATTGTTTTTGGGCATTGCATTCAATTGGGGCGCGTTACTGGGCTGGGCCGCAGTTACTGGCGAGTTGGCGCTGCCTGCCATCTGGCTGTATCTGGGCGGCATATTCTGGACCCTTGGTTATGACACCATATACGCCCATCAGGATGCCGGAGACGATGCGCTGATTGGCGTCAAATCCACGGCGCTGAAATTTGGGGCAAACAGCAAACCCGCCATTGCCGGATTTTACGCGGCGGCCCTTGCCATGTTCGCCCTGGCCGGATGGAGCGCAGGGACGGGCTGGGGCTTCTGGTCAATACTGGGCCTTGCAGGCCTGCATCTGGCCTGGCAGGTGATCGCCCTGCAAAGTGATAATACGGCCAACTGCCTGCGCCTGTTCCGCAGCAACCGCGATTTCGGCGCGATCCTGTTCGTGGCGATAGTGGCGGGTCTGATTTAAACAAATTGCCGTAAAAATGTGCTATAAAGAAACATGATACAGCCTTCGGATTATCTTACGGTAGAAGAAATTTCGCGTCTGCGCGCCAGATCGCAATGGCGTTCGGTGTGGATGATTGCGCATGTGTGGGGCGTGGTGTTTGGGGCGATGGCGCTTTTTGCCCAATGGCCCAATCTGGTTACATTTGTTCTGGCGGTGATGCTGATCGGCGCGCGCCAGTTGGGCATGGCGATCCTGGTGCATGATGCGGCGCATGGCGCGCTGTTTCAGGATCGCGTATGGAATGACCGGATCAGCAACTGGTTGCTGGGCTATCCGGTGCTGACGGAAACCAAAGCGTACCGCGCCTATCATCTGGAGCATCACAAATATGTGCAGCAGCCGAATGATCCCGACATTGGCCTGTCGGCGCCATTTCCCATCACCAGATCCAGTTTCCGCCGCAAGCTGTGGCGCGACATAACCGGGCAAACCGGATATAAACAGCGCCGCGCGCAAATTCGCGCCGCCATTGGCACCTGCGACATGCCGATGTCTGAACGCATTGCGCTGTTCTGGCGTAAAATGGGGGGTATGCTGATTACCAATCTGGCGCTGCTGGTGGGGCTTGGCGTTATTGGATACTGGTATCTGTATCCGCTGCTGTGGGTGTTGCCGCTGCTGAGCTGGTATCAGGTGATTACGCGCATTCGCAATATCGCCGAACATGCCATGGTTCCCGACAATGATGATGATTTTCGCAATGCCCGCACCACGCATGCCAACTGGCTGATGCGTATTTTCCTGGCGCCCTATTTTGTAAATTATCATCTGGAACATCATCTGATGATGTTTGTGCCATGTTACCGGTTGCCCGATGTGCGGAAAATATTTTTGGCGAAAGGCCATGGCGCACGGATGGAATATAAACCGGATTACCGGTCTGTTCTGGCGCTGGCGCTTTCGAAGCCGGAAGCCGCCTGATGGAAACAGTGTTAGGCGATCCGGCGCAATTCATCCGCGATCATACGGTTTTGACCCAGACGCCGCTGGTTCTCGAAATCAGCCTTTATGTCGCCAGTGAAATGCTGCCGATCTGGCAGATGACCGAAGACGAGATGCAGAAAGTGGGTCTGCCGCCGCCCTTCTGGGCCTTTGCCTGGGCGGGCGGCCAGGCGCTGGCGCGCTACGTTCTGGATAATCGCGCGCTGGTGGCGGGCAAGCGGGTGCTGGATTTCGGCGCGGGTTCGGGGCTGGCGGGCATTGCAGCCGCGCTGGCGGGGGCAGCAAAGGTAAGCGCCGCAGAAATCGATCCCATCGCAATCATTGCGTTGCAGTTGAATGCGCACGCCAACAAGGTCATGCTTGCCCCCGTCGAAGGCGATATTGTCGGCAAAATTTCCGCCGAGTGGGATGTGGTGCTGGCCGCCGATGTTTGTTATGAGGGGCCTGCGTCGAAACGCATTGTCGCGTGGCTGGATGATCTGGCGCGCAGCGGCGTACTGGTGCTGATGGGCGATCCGGGGCGGACTTATTTTCCCAAATCGGGACATGAGAAACTGATCAGCTATGCGGTTAAAACCACGACCGAACTGGAAGATACTGATCTGCGCAATACCAGTGTCTGGCGTGTGACGGGATGAGTGTGCGCCATGGCGTATAGTTCCCTGCGGAATTTTATCGAACGGCTGGAACGTGACCGCAAACTGCTGCGCGTCAGCGAACCTGTTTCGACCGTGCTGGAAATGACGGAGATTCAAACCCGGCTGCTGGCTTCAGGCGGCCCGGCGGTGCTGTTTGAAAAACCCGTGGGCGCGGATGGCGCCATCAGCCCGATCCCGGTATTGGTGAACCTGTTCGGCACGGTCGAACGTGTCGCCATGGCGGTGACTATGGGCAATGTCAGCCGCCGTACCGGGCATGATCTGCGCGAGGTCGGCGAGACCCTGGCGTTTTTACGGCAACCGCAACCCCCAGGCGGATGGCGCGAGGCGGTGGGCATGGCGCCATTGATCCGTACCGTGATGAATATGCGCCCCAAAACGGTGCGCAACGCGCCGGTGCAGGAAGTGGTGCTGACCGGCGATCAGATTGATCTTTCGCTGTTGCCCATTCAGACCTGCTGGCCCAATGAGCCTGCGCCGCTGATCACCTGGCCATTGGTTGTCACAAAAGGCCCCGGCGACAGTGCGGAAGACGGCTATAATCTTGGCATTTACCGGATGCAGGTGCTGGGGCGCGACCGCACCTTGATGCGCTGGCTGCGCCATCGCGGCGGGGCGCAGCATCATGCGCGCTGGGGCGCGGCAAAACCGGAACCCCTGCCTGCTGCGGTGGTGATCGGGGCCGATCCCGGCACGATTCTGGCGGCGGTGACGCCGGTGCCCGACACGCTCAGCGAATATCAATTCGCCGGTCTGCTGCGCGGCGAGCGGGTGGAACTGGTGGAGTGTAAAACCGTGCCGTTGAAAGTGCCCGCACAGGCCGAGATCGTGCTGGAAGGGCATGTATCGCTGAGCGATTATGGCGATGAGGGGCCGTATGGCGATCATACCGGCTATTATAATTCGGTCGAGCCGTTTCCGGTGTTCACCATCAGCGCCATCACCATGCGCCGCGATCCGATCTATCTGTCCACCTTCACCGGCCGCCCGCCAGACGAACCCAGCATATTGGGCGAGGCGCTGAACGAGGTGTTCGTGCCATTGTTGCAGCAGCAATTTCCCGAGATCATTGATTTCTGGCTGCCGCCAGAGGGCTGTTCCTACCGTATTGCCGTGGTGTCGATCCGCAAGGCCTATCCCGGACATGCCAAGCGGGTGATGATGGGCATCTGGTCTTACTTACGCCAATTCATGTACACGAAATGGGTGATCGTGGTGGATGACGATATCAATATCCGTGACTGGAAAGAGGTGATGTGGGCGATTTCCACCCGCATGGACCCGGTGCGCGACATCACCCAGATGCAGAATACGCCGATCGATTATCTGGATTTCGCCAGCCCGCAAAGCGGCCTGGGCGGCAAGATCGGTCTGGACGCCACCAACAAATGGCCGCCGGAAACCAGCCGCGAATGGGGCACGCAAATCCGCATGAGCGATGACGTGATCGAAACCGTCACCCAAAAATGGTCAAAACTGGGACTGCCGGGTTCTGGCACACCGATCTGGAAATAAGCCCCGGAACCGGATAGCCTGTCCCGGCGATAACAAAACCAAACGATCCTATGGGAGGGGTGAGGCACATGGAACAGGCAGCAACGCAAATGGCGCAAACAATGGCGCAAACAATGGCGCAGATGAGCAACGGCATTATTCCGGTTTCGACGCTGTATATCGGGCTTAACGCCCTGATCATGTTTATTCTTTCGGCTCTGGTGGTGCGCGCGCGCATGCAGACCGGGGTTGAAGTGGGCGATGGCGGCAGGGAAGAACTGATCAAGGCCCAGCGCGCCCATGGCAATAATGTGGAATATGTCCCTATCAGCCTGCTGATTCTGATAGCCGTGGAGCTTGCCGGAGCACCGGTGTGGCTGCTGCATGGGCTGGGGGGCGGATTGACGGTTGCGCGTATTGCGCACGGGATTGGCCTGCATACATCAACGGGACGTTCTCCCGGACGTGCGGTTGGCGCTTCGCTTTCCTGGCTTGTCATGCTGGCAGGCAGTATAGCCTGCATCTATTACGGTCTGAATTAATCACCATATATCACCGGGCGGGCCAGAGGGCCCACCCGGTTTTCCCTGTAAGGAGTTTTCATGTCAGGTGAGGTCGCCACCGCGCAGAAATATGATGAAGCCAGCTTACGCAATCTGGCCGATGATGTGATTGCGCGGGTGCGCGCGGCCGGGGCCGACGCCGCCGATGTGCTGATGGTTGCAGGCGCTTCGCTGTCGGCGTCGTGCCGGATGGGCGAGGTTGAGGAAGTTGAGCGTTCCGATGGCCAGGAGTTTGGCCTGCGCGCCTTTATCGGCAAGCGTCAGGCCATTGTGTCGTCCAGCGATTTCAGTAAGAACGCGCTGGATCAACTGATCACCCGGGTCGTGGCCATGGCGAAACTTGCGCCTGAGGATGAATATTGCGGTCTGGCGGAGCGTGATCTGCTGGCGAAAACCTTTCCCGATCTGGATATTTTTGATCCGACCGAACTGGATATGCCAGGCCTGATTGAAGCGGCCAAACGCGCTGAGGGCACGGCGCGCGCGGTTGAGGGCATCACCAATTCCGAAGGCGCTGGCGCCAGTTGCAGCCATAGCCGCGTCGTGCTGGCAACCAGCGAAGGATTTTCCGGCAGTTACGCCACATCCTCGTTTGGCCTGTCCTGTTCGGTATTGGCCGGCGAAGGCACGGCGATGGAGCGCGATTACGAATATTCTTCCGCGCGCCATTATGGCGATCTGACTTCGCCGGAAGAAATTGGCACGGTGGCGGCGCAGCGCACGCTCAGCCGCCTTAATCCACGCAAGGTTAAAACCCAGCAGGTTCCTGTCATCTATGCGCCGCGCGTGTCCAACAGTCTTTTGGGACATCTGGCAGGCGCCATTTCTGGAGCAGCGGTGGCGCGTGGCACAAGTTTTCTGAAGGACCGGCTGGGCAAGGCTGTCTTTTCCAAAGGTATTAATGTTTTTGATGATCCCCATCGCCGCCGTGGATTGCGCTCCAAACCATATGATGGCGAAGGGGTTGCAAACGGACGCCGGGCCATCATTGAAGACGGCGTGCTGAGCGGCTGGCTTCTGGATACCGCATCGGCGCGTCAGTTGGGATTGCGCAGTACTGGCAACGCCGCGCGTGGCAGCGGATCCGCCCCTTCGCCCGCCACCAGTAATTTTTACATGGAGGCAGGCAAAACCCCGACCGTGGACATTATCTCTTCCCTGAAGAATGGCCTGTTTATTACGGAATTGATCGGCATGGGGGTGAACCCGGTCACGGGTGATTACAGCCGGGGGGCAACCGGTTTCTGGATTGAAAATGGCCAGTTCGCCTATCCTGTCAGCGAGATCACGGTTGCCGGAAATCTGCTGGAAATGTTCCTGCATATAACGCCAGGCGACCTTCTGGAGTTCCGCTATGGCATGGATGCGCCGACCCTCATGGTCGAAGGGATGACGATCGCAGGTGAGTGACGATAACAGCGCAAGACACCACCGCTTTGCAGTAAGCGCAGCACGCGAAGCAGGCGCGTTGGCCATGACCTATTTCGGTGCGGATTACGCCAAATGGGACAAGGGAAAAAACAACCCGGTAACCGATGCGGATGTGGCGGTTGACCAATTATTGCGCCAGCGCATGCAGGCGTTTGCACCTGACTATGGATGGCTGTCGGAAGAAACGGTTGATGACAAAAGCCGCCACACCGCGCGGCGTGTCTGGGTGGTGGATCCCATTGACGGCACCCGCGCCTTTATCCGGGGCCAGCCGCATTTCGCCGTCAGCATCGCCCTGCTGGAAGATAACAGGCCTGTCTCCGCCGTGATTTTTAATCCGGCGACGGATCAATTATTTGAAGCGTCCGGCACGGGGCCAAGCCTGTTGAACGGCGCAAAGGTGCAGGTCAGCACAAAAAACGAATTGCAGGACGCGCGCATGCTGACGGCGCAGGGATTGTTTCAGCATAAACGCTGGACTGACCCGTGGCCGGCCATGCATGTGGAATCGCGCAATTCCATTGCCTATCAGGTGGCGTTGACCGCATCGGGGCATTTTGATGGCTGCATGAATCTATGGGGGGCGTATGATTGGGATCTGGCGGCGGCCGATCTGATTTTACGTGCGGCGGGCGGGCATATTACCGACCACACCGGGGCGGCCCTGCGTTTCAATCAGGAAATCCCGCGCCATCCAAGCATTGTTGCCGCCAACCCGGCGCTGCACAGTCTTTTGCTGGGGCGGATGGGAGCGTGAGGATGGACCGGCGCAGATCAGGATCAGGCATGCGTTTGCCATTACTGCTGACGCAGTTTCTGGGGTGGCTGATTTTGCGGCCCCGCGCGGCAAAACTGTCTATTTCGATTATTTTTGACGCGATCCCCGTCATTGCCATCAGTCTGACCGGGATAGCGGGCTATCAGGTGCTGTGCCGTTGTGCGCCTGGCGAAATAACCCTGTATTCTATTGCGGCGCTGATCAGCGCCACATGCATTGGGATGTTCGTGCTGACCGGATTGTACCGGCCCATGCTGCGCTATCGCGATACGCTGATTATCTTTCCCGTGCTTGGCGCCAGCGCGGCGGCGGCGGGGATCATTGCGCTGGGTGTTGCCGCCTTTGCGCCCGCGCCGGATGTTGTGCCAATGATTGGCATATTGTGGCTGGGCCTGATGGCGCTGATGCTGGCCTGGCGGCTGACCGGTGGCGCACTGTTGAATATTGCGGTGCGCGATACAAGGCCCGATGTGACGCAGGTTGCGATTTATGGCGCAGGGCGCGCGGGCGTGGCGCTTGCTGAGGCGATGGAAAAAGACGACACGCATAATGTCGTCTGTTTTGTGGATGATAATACCCAGTTGCATGGCCGCACCCTGCATGGGGTAAAGGTGCGCCACGCCGATGCCTTGCGCAATCTTGCCGGACGCGGGCAGCTTGATATGGTCGTGCTGGCGCTGCCGTCGGTTAGCCCGGCCCGGCGCGCAGCGATTATCAATCAATTGGCCGAGCTGGAGGTGAAGGTTGAAACCGCGCCGACGCTGGAAGAAATTATCTCCGGCTGGCGCCGCGTCAGCGATATTCGCGCGGTTAGCCCGGAGGAGCTGCTTTCGCGCGAACCGGTTGCGCCTGATCTGGCGCTGCTGGCGCGCGAGCTGCGCGGCAAATCCGTGCTGGTAACCGGCGGCGGCGGATCGATTGGCGCGGCGCTGTGCCGTGCGATTATTGCCCATGCGCCTTCGAGGCTGATTATTTTTGAGATGTCGGAATTTGCGCTCTATTCCATCGAGCGGGAACTGCGCGCATATATCGATGCGCGCGGCGGGCGCACCCAGTTGATCTGCCTGTTGGGATCGGTGCTGGACAAGGCGGCGGTCAACCGCGCCATGGCGGTGCACAGCCCGGATATTGTCTATCACGCCGCCGCCTACAAGCATGTGCCGCTGGTGGAAATGAATCCGATTGCGGGTGCGGAAAATAATATCTTTGGCACGCTGAATGTAGCAAAGGCGGCGCTTCAACAGGGTGTGCATAAATTCGTGCTGATTTCTACCGACAAGGCGGTGCGCCCCACCAATGTCATGGGAGCGGCAAAGCGGGTTGCGGAAAAACTGGTCCAGGCGCTTGGGCAAAGTGGCGGCAAGACGGCTTTCGCGCTGGTGCGGTTTGGCAATGTGCTTGATTCTGCGGGCTCCGTCGTGCCGCTGTTTCGCGAACAAATTCGGGGTGGCGGCCCGGTGACCGTGACCGACCCGGCCATGGTGCGCTATTTCATGACCATACCCGAAGCCGCCGATCTGGTTATCCAGGCGGGAGCGATGGCGAAGGGCGATGGCGATCTGTTTCATCTGGATATGGGCGATCCGGTGAATGTGGCGGATCTGGCGCGCAAACTTATTCACCTGTCGGGGTTTTCAGTGCGCGAGCCGGGCATTGGCGGCGGCGATATTGAAATCCGGTTTATCGGTCTGCGTCCGGGTGAAAAACTTTTTGAAGAATTACTGGTGGATGGAACCAGTACGCCCACAGAACACCCACGAATCTTTCGCGCCGACGCGGGGATACAGCACTGGAGCATGCTGGAATCCTATCTGGCGCAGCTTGTTCAGATTGTGGCGGCACAGGATGTTGAGGGCCTGAAAGGCGTGCTGCGCCAGCTTGTCGAATCCTATGGCGCGGTGCGCGCAAGCGCAGGAAATATAAGTATGATTGGCGAATGAATTCCGTCAGCGAATTATTTTCTGGTGCGGATATGACGCTTGCGGCGGCGCTTAGCCATCTGGTTTTTGTGCTGGGTATTTTTATCATCTCGGCAATGCTGACCTGGGCCATGATCCGTTTTAATATTTCCGATGTCCCCAATGACCGCTCATCCCATGTGCGTCCCACGCCAAAGAGTGGCGGCGTCGCCATCGCGGCGGCGTTTTTTGCGGGGCTTGCGGGGCTTTATATGCTCAGTGGCACGGCGCGCCTGCCGGGTGCGCAATTCGTCATGTTTCTGGCCACGGCGGGGATAATGTTTGCAGCGGCGCTGATCGATGATCTGGCCGGGTTACGGGCATTGGTGAAATTTTCCATGCAGCTTATCTGCGCGCTGCTGTTCAGCCTGTTTGTGGCGCATATTGATGTGCTGGCGTTTCCCATGATCGGCAATGTTGCGTTTGGCGTGTCTGGTCATGTGATAACCGTGCTGTGGATTATATTTTTCATGAATGCGTTTAATTTCATGGATGGCATTAACGGGCTGGCGGGGGGCGGCGCATTGATCGCGTCGGTTTTTCTGGCGGGCATTGCATTTTTTTCCGGCGCGCATTTTGTGTATCTGACCGCACTGTGCCTGTTTGGCGCGGTGCTGGGATTTTTTGTGTTCAATTTTCCCAATGGGCGTATCTTTATGGGGGATACGGGCAGCCAGATTACGGGCTTTGTAATGTCCGGCCTGGCGGTGATCGCGGCGCGCGCCGATATTGGGCAGGTGTCGATCATGGTCGTTCCGGCGCTGTTCGCCTGCTTCCTGTTCGATGTGCTGGTGACGCTGTGTTACCGCTTTGCGCGCGGGCAAAATCTTGGGCAGGCGCATCGCGAACATCTGTATCAGATCAGCAACCGCCTGGGCTTTTCACACAAGCGGGTAAGCCTGATTTATTTTGGATTGTTCATCATGAACGGGATATTTGGCGCGCTTATTCAGAATGCGGAACCAGCGGCGCGGTTGCCGTTATTGCTGGGCGGGATATTGCTGCATGCGCCGCTGGCGATCATGGTCTATGGCGCGGGCCTGCGCAGCGGCGTTGCCGATCTAACCGGCCCAGTCAAAATCAAGGCCCAGATCAAGACACGCACTTGAATGCGTCAGCGCCCCCACTGAAATCAGATCAACGCCCGTGGCGGCGATGCCCGCGACCGTATCCAGATTAACATTGCCCGACGCTTCCAGTATCGCGCGTTCCGCCGTGATGCGCACCGCCTCAACCAGCATGTCATTGGACATATTATCCAGCATGATGATGTCCGGCTTTTCCAGCAGCGCTTCTTCAAGCTGCGCCAGCGTGTCCACTTCCACCTCTATCTTCACCATATGACCGGCATGCGCGCGGGCGCGGGCGATGGCCTGTCGCACACCACCGGCAACGCCCACATGATTGTCCTTGATCAGCACGGCGTCATCCAGCCCGAAGCGATGATTGGCGCCGCCGCCCGCCCGCACCGCATATTTTTGCAGCGCGCGCAGGCCGGGAATGGTTTTACGGGTGCAGCAGATGCGCGCCTTGTGTCCTTGAACTGCGGCAACCATGCGGGCCGTGGCCGTGGCGACGCCGGACAGATGCCCGAGAAAATTCAGCGCCGTGCGTTCCGCCGTCAGCGCCGCGCGGGCCGGGCCTTGTATAATCGCAATCACGTCCCCGGGCGCCAGCGCATCGCCGTCGGCGCGGAATTTTTCCACCCGAAGCCGGGTATCGACGGTGCGGAATACCGCTTCGGCAATTTCGATACCGGCCAGCCGTCCGGCCTGACGCGCACGCAGGGTGACGCGCACAGTGGCGGCTTCCGGAATGATGCTGTCCGACGTGATATCGCCTGCGCGCCCCAGATCCTCGGCCAGCGCTATATGCACCAGCGGCATGTACAGCAGCGGCGAGAGGGGAATCAGATCATGGCTGCTCATGCGCGCGCACGGGCTTTTTGTTTTTCCGCGCTCATATTGGATGGATAGAAAAATGAACGGCATTGTTGCGCCGGGTCGGTCACTGGATAATCCTCGCGATAATGACCGCCCCGGCTTTCATGGCGCAGCAGCGCCGCCTCGCAGATCAGCCGTGCCGCAATCAGCATATTTGTTATGCGGGCGGAACGCCGTCCGGCCTCAACCGTCAGATCATCCAGTTCCGTGAGCGCCCTGCGCAGGCCGTCTTCATCGCGCACCACACCCGCATAGCGTGACATGATTTCACGCAGGCGCTGCACCAGCGGGGCCAGTTCGGGCGCATCATAAGACTGAAATTGCGGCGTTACGGGTTCAGCGTTTATATTTTGCGTACTGGCTTTAACGCACTGCGCCGCAATGTCGAGGGCCGCGCGCGCGCCAAACACCAGGCCTTCCAGCAGCGAATTACTGGCTAGCCGGTTGGCGCCATGCAGGCCCGTTGCCGCCACTTCGCCGCAGGCCCAAAGGCCGGGCAGGCTGGTGCGGCCATTACAGTCGGTGGCGATGCCGCCCATATGATAATGCGCCGCAGGGGCAACCGGTATTAAATCCGTGGACGGATTAATTCCGGCGGCTTTCGCCAGAGCAAATACGGTCGGAAAACGATCGTGGAAATTTTCACCAATCGCCGTACGGCAGTCCAGATAGGGTGTGTGGCCACCCTGCAATTGCCGGCTGATGGCGCGCGCCACGATATCGCGGGGCGCCAGTTCCGCCGCCGCATGTTCGCGAGCCATGAAACGTTCGCCCAGTTCATTGACCAGCACTGCGCCTTCACCGCGCAACGCCTCGGTCGCAAGCGGTGCGGGAGACAGGCCAATATTCATGGCGGTCGGATGGAATTGCACAAATTCCAGATCGGAAAGCTTTGCTCCTGCATTCGCCGCCATCGCCAGTCCCGCGCCGGTGCATCCCGGCGGGTTGGTCGTCACCGCATACAGCCCCCCTATGCCGCCGGTCGCCAGCACCACCGCCGCAGCGCGCAAGCAAACGGGATGCGCATCCGCCTGATCGGTCGCGCGGGCAATGACGCCGCAGACGCGGCCCTGGCTCAGTAATAATTCTTCCGCCGCAAAATTTTCCGCAACCATTATGCTGGGGCATGCCCGCACGGCTGTGATCAGCGCCTGCATCAGGCCAGCACCCGTGCCATCGCCGCCAATATGCAGAATGCGATTGACCGAATGCGCCGCCTCGCGCCCCAGCGCCAGATCGCCATCAGGCATACGGTCAAAGCGCACACCCAGCGCAATCAGATCTTCAATGCAACGCGGCGCCTCGCGCGTTGCCAGCGCGACAATCGCGGCATCGGCAATGCCTGCGGCGGCATTAAGCGTATCCGACGCATGCTGTTGCGGGCTGTCACCTGGCGCCATGGCGGCGGAAATTCCACCCTGCGCCCAGCCAGTGGCGGCACCTGAACCCAGCGGCGCATTAAGCAGCAGAATAACCGGATGCGGCGCAAGTTTCAGCGCGGCGGTCAAGCCCGCAACGCCGCCGCCTACAATGATGGCGTCGGCGTTGCGTGTGGCTAATTCATCGCGCTGCATGGTCTTGCCTGTTTACGCAGAAATCAGTTCGCGTGGACCGCCCACAATTTCAGCCTTGCGCAGATTGCCGGGGCCACCCTGCCATTGCGCGGATCCAGCCGCAGGCGCGCCAAGCGCCAGCATGCGTTCGACCGCCTGGCGCGCGCGCGGCGCAATGGCCGGATCAATCTCGACCACATGCTGCATTTCACGCAAGGCGCGCAAAATCTTCGGCAGCGAGATCTTCTTCATATAGGGGCACAGATTGCAGGGCCGGATGAATTCGACATTCGGCAGTTCAGCGGCGACATTATCGCTCATCGAACATTCGGTGATCATCACCACCTTGGGCGGCTGCACACGGTGCACATAACCGATCATCCCGGCGGTAGAACCGGCATAGTCCGCCTCGTCCAGCACATCGGGCGGGCATTCGGGATGCGCCAGCACAATGATGCCGGGATTGGCCTCGCGATACTCGCGGATTTCCTTGGCGGTGAAACGTTCATGCACGATGCAGCGGCCCTTCCAGGTGAGAATTTTCACGCTGGTCTGGCGCGCCACATTCTGCGCCAGATATTGATCCGGCAGAAACAAAACACTGTCCGTACCCAGCGATTCAACCACCTGCAACGCATTGGACGAGGTGCAGCAAATATCGGTTTCGGCTTTCACATCGGCGCTGGTATTGACATAGGTCACCACCGGCACGCCGGGAAACGCCTGTTTCAGCAGGCGCACATCCGCGCCGGTAATGGATTCCGAAAGCGAACAGCCGGCCGACAGATCGGGGATCAGAACCACTTTATCGGGGTTCAGCAGCTTGGCCGTCTCGGCCATGAAATGCACGCCGCATTGTACGATAATATCGGCGTCGGCCTTGGCCGCCTCACGCGCCAGCGCCAGGCTGTCGCCCGCGATGTCCGCCACGCCGTGATAGATTTCAGGCGTCATGTAATTATGCGCCAGCACGATGGCGTTTTTCTGCGCCTTCAGTTCATTGATGGCGTGAATATAGGGGGCGAAGAACGGCCATTCGATTTCCGGGATGACGGTGCGCACCCGCTCATAAATCGGCGCGGTGGCGCGGGCCACCGCCGGTGTATATTCGAGCCCGTCCCGGGCCAGTTCAGCTGCGCTGTTCATTTTTGTTCTCCTGCGCTTCCCTGCATTTCCATCGCCTCTTATTTTTATACTCATTTAGAGCATAAATAAGGCTTAAAAAAACACCGGATCCTCTGCCGGTCTTTAATATGCTATATGTGAGCATTTAACCGAGTCAACAATTAATATTTCAATAATATTTCAGCGCGGGTTTGGCCGTGCTGTTTACTCAGTAAGGTTCTCTGGAGTTGTGGATGTGCTGAATGGCAAGGTTGAAACAAGCGCAAGAAGATTCTCAGAGCAGGAAATAGCGAAATGGCGAAGCTGAAAATAAACCGGGGCAGCGGCAATGTCTCTGCCGATATTGGCTTAAAAGACGCGGATGAGGCGTTTGCCCGCCAATTGTTGGTGAACTACCTGACTGCCCATGGGATGTCTGGATGCACGTGCGAAATTAACGAGAACGACCCTCCAGACCTTATAGTTACGCTGGAGAACGGCGAGCGATGGGGAGTGGAGGTCACGCGGATATACCAACAAGTGATCCCGATAGGCAAACCGAATGATACCGGCTCATCGGAGAGCAACAGCGCTAAGCTGCGGGAATTTGCTCTCGAACTTGAGGAAAAAACCGAAGGCGATCGCGGGCTCAACTATAATATCTACCTCAAGATGCCGGATGTCTTTAATGAATGGAAGAAGCAAGATATTTCTCGGCAGGAATGGAAACAATGGAAGGAAGAAACCAGCGTAATCGTTACGCAGTACATTAAATCCGGCAACACAAAGCGTCACGAGTTTTTTGGGGGCGGGCTATTTCCACATGGCCCCGGAAATAACTGGGGGATACTGATCGGCGGTCAGACGGCAGTAATCGAGCCGGCCATTGCCACAATGTTGGAGCATGCATTACAAGAAAAAACAAAGGGTCTATCACGATGGGGAGGTGGTTTCTCGAAGCGCTGGCTGCTGCTTCTGAACTGCTACGTTTATGCCAGTGACATCACCCGCGTAGAGAACGCTCTCCATCAACTCGTTTGTGATAATCCAGCGTTAACCGGGTTTGATGACGTTTTCTGGAGCGGGTATCCCGATAGGGAGCTTGGCAGAATTAACCTGACGGGATTTAATGGAGCGGCCCCTTAATCCTTATAATTATCCGCGTTCATGCGCGGGTTCGACGGTAAGCTGCAATCCCATCGCATGAACAACGGCATAGAGCGTGTCCAGGCGGGGATTGCCCTTTGCCGACAGGGCGCGCGAAAGGCTTTCGCGTTTGATACCAGCGGCGCGGGCGATTTTGGCGATGCCATGCGCCTCGGCGATGCGGCGTATGGCGCCAAGTAGCACGTACCGCCCATCTTCATCGGTGGCTTCTTCCAGCGCTACTTTCAGATACTCTACTGCGAATTCAGGGTCATCCCTGAGATGCGCAATAACCAGCTTATCGTGTGATATGCTGGGCGGATAGCTTTTCTTTTTCATTTTTTTCTCCTTCTGTAATCCTTCAAATAATTCACCGCGCGTTCAATATCCGCAGTCTGCCTGCGCCCTGTATCCACTACGGCGTTGCCGTCATCATCAACAAAATACTCTATTGTATACATGGTAAAAACGTAACATATACATCACGGTTTAGCAAACCATTTTTGTCCATAACAGGCTGCCCGGCGGATATCTCAACGCGGCGAGGATATCCGCACCCCGGCGGCGAGGCGCTCGCGCAGCACTTCGCGGCGGAAGCGGAACAGGGCGGCGGGGCGGCCGCGTTGCTGGGGCTGGATTTCGCCGGTGCTTTCGACGACGCGGCTGTTTTCAACCAGACGGCGGAAATTCTGCTTATGCAGGGGCGCGCCCAGAATGGCCTCCACGGTGCGCTGTAACTGAAACAGGCTGAAACTTTCGGGCATCAGGTCAAACACCACGGGCCGGTATTTCAGTTTGGCGCGCAATCTCCCCATCGCTGTCGCCAGTATGCGGCGGTGATCCGACATCATCGGATTTCCCAGCAGCGGCGGCGCGCGCAATTGCGAAGCATCGTCGCCTTCACGGCGCGCTTCGGCAACCAGCCCGGCTTCATAGAGCAGCTCATAACGTTCCAGCACAATTTCCTCGTCCCAGCTTGCGCCATCCAGCGCAAAGCAGATATTGGCGCGGTCCTGACGCTGGCGTTGCTCCACACCTGTTGTCCCTGCCTTGATCCAGGCATGCAATAGCGGCGCGATCACCTTATCGATGAAGGCCGGACGTCCCTTGCGCCAGTCTTCCCAGGGAAAATAATCGTACCAGGATCGCCAGGCGGTATTATCGGGGGCGGACATTTCCGCTTCATGGGTCAGCGCCAGATAGCCAACCGAAATAACCCGAGGCCCGCCCTCGCGTTCACGCGGATGCCTGCCACTATCGCCGAAAGTATAAAGCTGTTCGACATAGCCCAGCGTCACGCCGATGCGCCCGGTAACGGTTTCGCGCAGGCCACGATCAAGGGTGCGATGCCGGGTCGCGTCAAACGGGCCCGATGGCAGGGCGTCGCCAGCCACGTCGAAACCACGTGCGACGGATTGCGCCTCCGCCGCATCCAGGGCAGGACCATGACGCACCAGCACCAGTGGACGATCATCGGTAACCGCAACAATCACCGCACCCAGATCAATGATCATATCTGTTGGCTTTTGCGCCTTCACGCTTGCACGCTGATCTATAGTTTTGCCGGCATCGAGAACAATTCGCCTTCCATATCAAACTCGCCCGGCCCCATTGCGGCGACGGCTTCGATCATGCGGCCTTTACGCCCCATGATTTTGTCGGCAACGGCCACCAGACGCGGGTTGGGCTGAGCATGGCGTGCGGCCGCGCGCATCAGCTTCGCAGCGTTCTGTTCATGGCCTTCGTTCAGATGACACAGGGCAATATAGGCTGTGGCAGTCGAGCGGCTGATCCCGGCCCAGCAATGGATCAGCATTGGCGCGCTTTGATCCCAGCCATCAATAAAGTCGAGAATTTCACGGATATGCGTTTCACCCGGAATGATCAGCCCCTCGCGCGGTTCAGAAATGTCGTTCACCGAAAGCCGCAGGTGCCGGTCACGCTGCAATTGCGGCGGTGTTCCGATCATGCTCTTGGGATCAAGCAGGGACACCAGATGCGACGGCGCCAGACGCTTTATTGAGGCATTCACCTGGCTAAGCGGACACACATAGATCATCGCACATTCCTTAATCTGATCAGGTAGCTATTCCTTACAGAAAAATCTACTTCGGGGCCAGTACGCGAAAGCGTTCCAGAAACGCGCGCTTGGCCCGGCTGGGCGATAGTTGACGAATTTCAGGGCACACAAGATTGCGCGGGCGCTCAAAAATCTTGCCGGCTTCCACAATATCAAAACCTGCCACTGTAATTGCCTCAAAATAGGCGCTGGCGCGATCGGCGCGCTTGATCTTCTGCGCCACAGTATCGGGCAGCAGGGCGGGAATGCCGAACCGCAACCGGATGGCGCTGTCCAGCCGCTGTTCCAGCGCCGTGTAATCGGTCCCTACAGCCGCCTTGAATGGACTGATAAGATCGCCCACCACATATTCGGCGGCGTCATGCAGTAGCGCCGCCAGCCGCCAGCGCTGTTCGGCGCGCGGTTGCAAATGGTCATAGATCGCCAGCACCAGCAGCGAATGCTGCGCCACGCTGAACGGCCATGCACCACTGGTCTGGCCATTCCAGCGCGCGACACGCGACAGGCCATGGGCGATGTCTTCTATTTCGATATCCAGGGGGGATGGGTCAAGCAGGTCCAGCCGCCGCCCGCTCAGCATCCTTTGCCAGGCCCGGCCTGGTTTATTTTTGAGATTTTTTTGTGTTTCCATAAAACAAAACCAGTATTACTTTTCTACAGACAGCTTATATTTCCGAATACATAAAAAAATCTATGTATATTTTGAAATATGGCGAAAATTAGACAAAAAATTCTTACTCACAATTATTTGTGAGCATTGAAATTGAAAAAATCATTCATATTTATTCTTCAGTATGGGAGTAAGTGATGGATAGAAACCGGATCATACTGAAAACCTTCGAATATTGGCAGTCCAAGCTTGAGGGTCATCGGTTGCCTTCGCGATCTGACATTCTTCCGGGTGAACTTCGGGATTCGTTACCCTTTTTGTTCATCGCAGATGTGAACACGCTAACCCCAATGGGATCAGAGATCAATTTACGGCTGGTCGGCACCCATATTGAGCGCGCCCTTGGGATGGATCTTACCGGCTGCCCTGTCGGCGGTATGGCGAAACATTGGCTGGACTTTACTGTTGGGCGCGATCTTTTTGACGCCGCCAATATGCGTAGCGCCATCATTGCCACCCATGAATTACGTGGCCCTGCCAATAAAGAAAATTTTCTGCCCCAGCAAACCAGCGCCGCTTATCTGCGTTATCACAGGCTGGTGCTGCCATTGTCGCGTGACGGCCGTCACGTAGACCGGCTTTTAGGCGCACTGGTGGCCGAGGAGCAGGAGAATATCTGGGCCCTGTGGCAGGCGCCGTTCGTGTTCGAAGAACTGGCCAAACGGCAACTGACATTTCCTTATGCCGGGACGGCGGGGTCCAAGGTTGCTATGCCGTTACGGGAACGCCGGGTTCCTGCTTCGCAGTGCGGATAGTCAGGGAGGTTTTCACGCTGGCCACATTTGGCGCGGAAGTCAGATTGGCTGTCAGAAAACGCTGAAATTCCGAAAGATCGTGCGCGACGCATTTCAGAATGAAATCAATCTCGCCGTTCAGCATGTGGCATTCCCGCACAATGGGCCACCTGGCCACCATCTGCTCGAACGCGATCAGATCGGCCTCGGCCTGACTGCGCAGGGACACCATGGCGAATACGGTAACTTCATAGCCCAGTGATTTGGCGTCGAGTTCCGCATGATAGCCAAGAATGAATCCCGCTTCTTCCAGCGCCCGCACCCGGCGCAGACAGGGGGGTGCGGAAATGCCTACGCGGTTCGCCAGCTCCACATTGGTGATGCGGCCATCCGCCTGCATCTCGCGCAGGATCATGCGGTCAATTTCGTCCAGTTTTACCCGTTGCATGGCAGTCGAATTCCAAGACTTTTTGTCTGAATGGTTATATTATTACAAGTTCTTGAAATAATATAACCCAATTAGCGGCAATGCGTAACCAGTATAAGCCTTTAAGGCCCCCTGTACCGATCTGCTGGGTCGTTACCGATGGGAGTGCGGGCATGGAGAACCAGTGCCTGGGTCTGGCGGAAGCGCTGGGTGTTGTGCCGCAGGTCAAACGCATCAAGCTGCGCGCGCCGTGGGAATGGCTGCCGCCGCGTCTGGGGATGCTGATCAATCCACTGGCGGGGCTGGATAAGCGGGGCGATCTGCTAACACCGCCCTGGCCGGATTTGCTGATTGCTACCGGACGTCGTACGGTGGCCGCAAGCGCAATGATCCGCCAGCTAAGCAGCAAGACCGTGACCGTGCAAATCCAGAATCCGCATTATCCCGCATCGGCGTTTGATCTGGTGGTGACGCCGGTGCATGACCGCTTGCGTGGCGCGAATGTGATGGCGACAGCGGGCGCGCTGCACCGGGTGACGCGAGAGCGCCTGGATATGGCGGCGCAAGAGTTTCGCAGCGCACTGGCGCATCTGCCACGGCCCCTGGTGGCCGTGCTGATTGGCGGCGCAAACAGCGCCTATCGGATGGATCCAAAAATCATTGCGCGATTTGCCGCAGGATTATGTGATCTGGCAAAAACCACAGGATGCGGGTTTGCCGTCACGCCATCACGCCGTACGGGGGAAGATAATGTTGCTGCGCTACGCCAGAGGCTTGCGGGTATCCCGCATATATTATGGGAGGGCGAAGGTCCCAATCCCTATTTCGGGTATCTGGGACTGGCGGATGCGGTGATTGTAACATCGGATTCCGTCAATATGGTCAGCGAGGCCTGTGCAGCGCAAAAACCGGTTTATGTGTATGATCTGCCCGGCGGATCGGCGAAATTTAACGCCTTTCACGCGGCCATGCGCGATTGCGGCGCGGTGCGGCCTTTCATTCCCGGTCAGACCAGGCAGCTTGAATCATGGACGCCGCCTGCAATTGATGATACGGCCACGGTAGCCAAGGCGGTAAAGCGTTTGCTTATTATTCGAAACAACTAACGGATATTACATGCCGGTGCTTGATATAGCAGCTCTGCGGACAGCCGCCCTGCAACACGACCCGTTCGACTATGTGCTGGCGCCGGGTTTTGTGAATGCGGAGATGCTGGCCGATATTAACCGGGATTTTCCGGTGGTGCCGGGGCCGGGTTCCTATCCGCCAGTGCGGCTGAATATTCATGGGCGCTTTGCCGAACTTCTGGAAGAACTGGACGGCGCGCCATTCCGGGCAGCGATTGCGGAAAAATTCGGCGTCAATCTGGATGGCTATCCCACCATGTTTACGGTGCGTGGATTTTGCCGTGCGTCCGACGGCAAGATTCACAATGACAGCGAAACCAAGATTATTACCGTGCTGTTATATCTGAACCAGCCTTGGGAAGCCGAAGGCGGCCGCCTGCGTTTATTGCGCGGGCCGGATGATCTGAACGATATGACCGCGGAAGTGCCACCCAATGGCGGCAGTCTGCTGGTGTTTCGCCGTTCGGCCCATAGCTGGCATGGGCATGAACCCTATGAGGGGCAGCGCCGCGCCATTCAGATGAACTGGGTGCGTGATGCGGGTGTTGTTCTGCGCGAACAATGGCGGCACCGTTTATCGGCTGCGGCCAAACGTCTTGTTCCATTTGTGTGAGTTCCGATGGCGCTGAACCTTGAAACATTTTCCAATGCGGATCTGAAAGGCGGCTGGCGGCCCGGTAATAATGCGGGCGGCCATTCGCTGTTCAAGGCGCTGGGCCATCCCTTGGCGGCAGAGCGCGGCAAGGCGCTGTTTGAAGCCTGTCTGCAAAACGGACCCATCGCGATTTACGATCCGCGCGGGGTTGCGGTCGCCTTTGATGCGCTGTTTGGCATTTCGCGCTGTGAAATTGAAAATATTTATGTGCAGCGGGTAGAAGATCAGGGTACGGATATTCTTGGCCGCAAGGCCCGGCTGCTGACCGGACTGCCGCAATCCAAAGCCAGGACATTGCTGGTGCTGTCATTTGATGCAGCGCGCCTGACCGGGCAGTTGCAGCCGCTGCTTCCGGCCGGAATGCGTGTACGATCACTGGATGAGATGCGCATTGATGCAGATATGCTGACCAATCCGGGTAACTATACCGATCCGCTGAATTTCGCGACCAATTTCGCATTGTTCCGCGATGTGGCGGGCAAGGATGCGGACAGCGGGCTGCACACAATTCTTACGACCGCAAATTACTGGGGTTTTCACGGGGCGGAAAACCCCGGCCTGTGGCTGCGCCTGTTCGATGCGCATGGAAATGCACTGGCGGAATGGCAGGAGCCTTTGCCGCAGGCGGGCGCGCTGATCCGCATTGACAGCCGTGTGGTGCGGGAACGTTTTCGCCTGGGGGATTTTTGCGGATCGCTGTTCATCCATGCGCTACGCGTGGCGAAGCACGATATCGTTAAATATGCGCTGGATATTCATGGGGAGGGCGGCCTTGCACTTTCCTGCAGTCATGACGCCAATGCCTGGCCCGCCGATTTTTATGCGGGCATGCCTGCCCCGCAGCCGGATGAACAGTTGATTCTGCATATTCAGAATAGCCATCCAACGCCGATTCCTGCGGGATCGGCCGGTCTTGGCATTATGGGCGGGCAGGAAGTTCATAAACTTGATCTTGAAATCCCCCCATTTGCGACTTGTTCACTCGATGTCGCGCAGCTATTGCCGCGGGCGCGCTGGCCGGACCAGATTGAAATTCATGCCGGAAGATATTTCGTCCGTCCACGGTATGAAATCCTTCGCAGGGATGGCCGCCGGCGTATCGCGCACGCCAATGTTGAACGCACGGATCTGAAACCCGATCCCAAAATTCCCGGTCTTTCCGCCAGCATGGGCAAAGCCTATCTGATGCCGCTGCCGGTGCCGCCATTGAAACAGTTTTCTTCGCTGGTGCTGCCGGCGCCGATGGCGACCGGCCAGAACGAATTACCCCTGCGTGCTGACTTGTATGATGCGAGTGGCAATAAGGTTGCGGAACATTTCATGGGCCGCCTGCAACGGCGTGACAGTGTGCCGTTAAGTATCGACGACTGGTTGAAAAAATCGGGCGCAAAGCTCGCGTCCGGTTTTGGTCATGTGGAATTTGTCTATGATTTTCGCGATGGCGGCACGGCGGATGGCTGGCTGCATGCGCTGGGCAAATATAGTTTGCGATCCAGTGGCCATATGGCGGAAACGATTTTTGGCGCGCATATCTACAATGTGCCGGTGATTTACAAGGACGAGCCGCAATCCTATACCGATACGCCGCCGGGGCTGTCGACGCGGCTGTTTTTACGGCTGGGGCAGAATTTTGGCGCCAAAATGGATGCGCTATGCCACTTGATCTATCCCGCATCCCTGCCCTGGCATGCAACATCCAGCACACAGATCATCCTGCATGATGGCGAAGGCCAGGTGGTGGCGCAAAAGCAGGTGGCCATCGCATGCAGCGGCAGCCTGTTCTGGATCTATTCGAAAATGTTTGATGCGGGCGAACGCAAGGCGGCGGGCGATGACGCCTATGTCATTGTGCGCGACGCCACCTGCCGTCTGTTCGGCTTTCACGGGCTGATGCAGGGAATCACCAGCTTTAGCCTGGATCACATGTTCGGGTTTTAGCTTACGCCGGCTGCGCGATTATCGCGGCATGTTTGCGTTGATATTCCTTTTCCAGTTCAATCATTCTGGCCTCGACGCTTTTGTATATGACGGGCGTTGCAATGTTCAGTGTACGGCGTACTTCATCGAGCGGAAGTTTCAGCATGGCTTCCCAGTCCACGCCTGGAAACCATGCGGATTTTCCGCCGTTCCGATAGGCTTCCCAGACCGCGCGGAAAACCGGAATTCCGTGCGGCAAGTCCTTTTTGAATTTGAGCATGCCCACCAGCACCAGAAAGCCAATGCCGCGATTGCGGGTATGCGCATAGGAAAAGGCCAGAACGCTCAATTCCCCCAGAGGATTGCGGCCATATCCGGTCACGACATGTTGCAGGTCATGGCTATCGCGCAGGCGCGATGAAAATATTTCAAATTCCGCCTGGCGCTTTTCCCATTGCGGGGATTGCTTGCTGGCGTCCACCAGCCCTTCCGCAGACAGGCCTTCGGTTTCGAGAAAATTCTGATAGATGCGGCCAAAACTGCCCTCGGGCAGGCTGCGCAGATAGTCCTCATTGCACAGCGTGGCCAGCAGTTGGCGGTTTTCCGCCAGTACCGCCTGGCCAACCGGGCTGGCGCGGAACATGTCCATGCGTTTGCGCATGGAATTGCCCGTCAGCGCCGCCACAATCTTGAAAACCTGGCCCGTGTCCTCCTTGTTCCTGAACAGGGCGCGAATGGCGCGGATGGCGACAAGCGGCTGTATCCGGCCTGTTTCGTTTATGGACACGGTATCATTCTGCATGCTCGGAATCCTCACTGTTGCAATTCACGCCGGGACACAATACCAGACATTGATAAACAAGCTTGCGGCCTGCCTATACTGTCAGGATTGTAAATAGGTGGCCGGTTATGTTCTTTCAAGCGTAAAATCACGGTTCTGGGACTTTTATATATTTCGGCACTTTGGGCATCTAACCACCGGGCGGGATTGTGGCGGAAAAAGTAAAGCGCATACGGCGAACCGCCGAAGAGGCGCGGCGTATTATATTGGACGCGGCTGAACGGCGCCTGGCGGAGCTTGGCCCGGAGGGTATCCGGCTGCAGGATATCGCCGCCGATATCGGCATTTCACATCCCACGATCCTGCATCATTTTGCAAGCCGCGAAGGGCTGGTGGTGGCGCTGACCCAGCGCACGCTGGAACAATTGCGCGCGGATTTGTTTGGCGCCTTTACCGGCCCCCATGCCCGCGATGCCGATATGCACCCCATTCTGGACCGGGTGTTTGATGTGCTGAGCAGACGGGGCCATGCGCGCCTGATCGGCTGGATGATTTTAAGCGGCGCCATCCGGCAATCGCCGGAACAGGGCCTGTTGCGGGATCTGACAGAATTAATTCACGCCATGCGTGTTGAAGAAAGCAGGACGCGCGGTCTGCCCGCGCCCGAACGCGATGACACTTTGTTCATCGTGATGCTGGGGGCGGTGGCCGCATTCGGCGATGGCCTGTTCGGGCCCATGGTGCGCCGCGCCGCCGGCGTCACCGACGAAATCGAAATTGCGAATCGTTTTCGCGCCTGGTTCGCCGAACTATTGCGCAGCCGGATATTGCCCGCTGCGCAATAGATTTGTTGCATCTATTTTGTTTTCCAGACCAGACCGGGCTGCTTGGCGGCTTTCAGATGATCATTGTTTCTGGCCCAGGCAAAACCCAGTTTCAGACGATCAAACAGGCGGTCGATCTGGCGTTCCATTCCGGGATCGGTGAAAATATAGAACTGGTTTTCCAGGATAGCGTCCAGCACCAGTTCGCCCACCACATCCGGGTCAAGGCCGTTTTGCAGCGTATCGCCGATGGGATTAAGCGCAATCGGGCGGTCATCGGATTTACCGAAATGTTCGGGGCGGTGTTTGGCGGCTTCCAGAATATTGGTGCTGACAGCACCCGGGCACAGCAGCGACACGCCCAGCGGCGTATCCTTCAATTCGCTGTACAGCACTTCCATCATGCCGACGACGGCGTGCTTGCTGGCATTATAGGCGCCCCAGCCCGCGCCCGCATTGATCAGCCCGGCCATGGAGGACGTGGCCATCACATGACCGCTTTCGCCATTGCCCTTCATCAGCGGCAAAAATGCGCGCAAGGCGTAAACCACAGCGGTCTGGTTGACGGCAATCACCCAGTCCCAGTCTTTTTGTGACAGTTCTTCGCTTAGCCCGCCGACGCTGACGCCGGCATTGTTGCACAGTACATTCACCTTGCCGAAGCGTTTGACGGTAGCGGCGGCGGCGTCAAAGACCTGCTTTTCAACCGTAATGTCACAGCGGTAGGTATCGACATCCGCGCCTTTAGCCTTCAGCTCGGCCGCCGCCGCGACCAGGCGCTTTTCGTCAATATCGGCCATCATCACTTTCATGCCGACCCGGGTGAAGGCTTTGGCCATGCCAAGCCCCATGCCACTGGCGGCGCCGGTGATAAAGGCTACTTTTCCTGCTACGTCACGCATTGTCGGTCTCTCCCTGTTGTATGATTATTTCAGGCGTTCATTGAAAAACTCGATCACCCGGTCCAGCGCCACACGGGTGGGGTGTCCGGCCTCGTCCACCAGATCGGTGGTCACCACACTATGGGCCGTTGGGTTTCCATCGGGGTTTCCAAACTTGCTGTCAATATCGATATCCTCAAAGCCATTACCTAGTTCACGCTTCAAAGTATCGAACCGGGCGCGCGGGCAGGCGGGATCCTTACTGAACCGAAGGCCGAGAACTTTATCGCCTTGCGCCACCCGCCGTTTAAGATTCGCCAGCTCTTGCGGGCTTATATGCAGACCGGCCGAACGCGCCTTACCAATGGGGAACGGCAGCGATGGCTGGCTCAACACAGGGGCCATCAGACACGGCTCCATCATCAGGCTCAAGGCAAAATTACCGGTCAGGCACATGCCGATGGCGCCGACGCCGCGCCCGCCCAGTTCCGTATGCACAGAACGGCACAGGGCGCGCAGCCAATCGGTTATCGGGCTGGATTTATGCGCGGCAAGTACTGAAAATTCGTGAGAAATACAGGCGCGCGCCGCTTCTTTCAGAATATAACCCATGCTGATGGCTTTGCCCGGTTCGCCGAACATTTGCGGCATGACTACGCTAAAACCCGCATCCGATACCCGTTCGGCAAACCGGATGACTTGCGGTGTGATGCCGGGAATTTCGTGCATGATCACCACGCCGGGGCCGGAACCGCGCCAATAGACCGGCCTGGTCTTGCCGTCATGGGTAAAGCTGCGCTTGGTAAAACCCGGTAAATCCGTCATGTTCCCCCCTGTGGTGTTGCTTCCATCGTTGCGCAAAGAAGGCCGCATAACAAGGACTCGATGAAATTTATCTATCCAGATAGAATGCCTGCATGGCCCAGCATATTATACACAGCATGGCAGCGGATAGTCCGGACTGGCTGACGGATGCAAAAAAGCATCTCTGGCTGCCCTATACCCAGATGCAGACGGCGGCGGAACCACTGGCGGCGGTGGCGACCGAGGGTGTGCGCATTCAGCTTGCCGATGGGCGCCAGTTGATCGATGGCATTGCGTCCTGGTGGACAGCCTGTCACGGCTATAACCATCCACATATCCGTAACGCCATTATCGATCAGGTCTCGCGCATGCCGCATGTCATGCTGGGCGGGCTGGTGAATGAACCCGCTAGCCGGTTGGCAGGAAGGCTGGCGCGGCTGGCGCCCGGTGATCTGGATCATGTGTTTTTTTCGGAATCCGGTTCGGTGGCGGTGGAAATCGCCATGAAGATGGCGCTGCAATACTGGACCAATCGCGGGCACAAGGGCCGCACGAAATTTGTCTGTTTCCGCGATGGCTATCACGGCGATACGCTGGGGGCGATGTCGGTATGCGATCCCGATGAAAGCATGCACGCCCTGTTCAGAGGGGCGCTGCTGGAACAGTGCTTCGTTGATCTGCCGCGCACCCGCGCACAGCATGATGCGCTGGATGGGTTTCTGCGCGCGCACCGCGAAGAAATTGCCGGCATGATTGTGGAACCGCTGGTGCAGGGCGCGGGCGGCATGAAATTTCACAGCCCTGAAATATTGTTTGATCTGCGCGCATTGTGTGACCGGCACGCGCTGTTGCTGATTCTGGATGAAATCATGACCGGGTTCGGGCGTACAGGGACGATGTTCGCGTGCACACAGGCCGAAGTCATTCCCGACATCATGACAGTTTCCAAGGCGCTGACCGGCGGCACGCTTGCATTGGCGGCAACGATTGCCAGTAACGCCGTGTATCAGGCCTTTCTGGGCGAAGCGGACGCAATGGCGCTGATGCATGGGCCAACCTATATGGGCAATGCGCTGGCCTGTGCAGCGGCGAACGCCTCGCTGGATTTGTTCGAGCGTGAACCGCGTCTGGCGCAGGTGACGGCGATTGAGGCGCATCTGCGCGACGCCCTGGCGCCTTGTGCGGCCATGCAGGGCGTTGTGAATGTACGCGTGAAGGGCGCCATCGGGGTGGTGCAGTTGCAGGACATGCGGGCGCACGACTGGTTCAAGCGGCGTTTTGTCGCGGAAGGCATTTGGCTGCGCCCGTTCGGCGATATTGTCTACACCACGCCGCCCTTTACGATTTCCGCCGATGAACTGCATCAGTTAACCGGCGCGATGGTGAAAGTGATCGGCGAATGGGCGGCGCGGCGCTGACATGGACAGCCTGGAAAAATTCGCCACTGAAAAACTCGCGGAACTGGAGGCGCAACATCTGCGCCGCTGGCTGGTGGAAACCGACCGCACACAGGACGCCATCGCCATTCGCAACGGCAAAAGGCTGATTTCATTTTGCTGCAATGATTATCTGAATCTCAGCCAGCATCCGGAGGTCAAGCGCGCAGCCATCGCCGCCACACAGACCTTTGGTGTGGGTGCGGGCGCATCGCGGCTGGTGTCGGGAAATCATTCCATGTATGGCGAATTGGAAGCGGCTTTGGCGCACCTTAAGGGCGCAGAAGCCGCCTGCGTATTCGGCAGCGGCTATCTGGCCAATCTGGGGATCATTCCGGCCCTTGTGGGTTCCGGCGACCTGATACTGGCCGACGCGCTCAGCCATGCCTGTCTGCTGGCTGGCGGGCGGCTGAGCGGCGCAGAAACCCTGATTTTTCGTCATAATGATATGGCGCATCTGGCGGAATTGCTCTGGACGCATCGCAATCACTATCGCCGCAGCATGATCCTGACAGATGGCGTGTTCAGCATGGATGGCGATCTGGCGCCGGTGCGGGAGCTGGCTGAAATTGCACACGCATTCGACGCCTGGCTGATGACCGATGACGCACATGGTGTTGGCGTATTGGGGGATGGGCGCGGCAGCAGTTTTGTGGATGGCGGCAAAGCCGATGTGCCCTTGCAGATGGGCACCCTGTCCAAGGCGGTGGGCGTATATGGCGGATATATATGCGCATCGCGCGCCGTCATTGATCTGATCCGCACCCGTGCCCGCACGCTGATTTATTCCACCGGCCTGCCGCCCGGCGTGGTGGCGGCGGCCATTGCATCGCTGGAAATTATTGCGCGCGACCCGCAACTGCGCGCGGCACCGCTGCACAAGGCGCAGCGCTTTACCCGCGCCATGAATTTGCCCGATGCGCAAAGCCCTATTGTACCGCTGATTATTGGCGATGCTGCGCGCGCGCTGGCGCTGTCCACGATGCTGGAGGAAGCAGGCTTTCTGGTCACCGCCATTCGTCCGCCCACTGTGCCGGATGGTACGGCCCGTCTGCGCTTTACCTTTACCGCCGCGCATCAGGATGCGGATATTGACCGGCTTGCGTCAACGCTGCAAACGGCGGGCCTGACATGAAATGTCTTTTTATTACTGCATCGGGAACCGAAATTGGCAAGACCTTCGTCACCAGCCTGTTGATCCGGCAATTGCGCGCAAAAGGAAAATCTGTCGCTGCGCTGAAACCGCTGATAACGGGGTATACGGATGAAACCGCGCCGCAAAGCGACACGCGCCATTTGCTGGATGCGCTGGGCCTGCCCATGAACGCGCAAAATATTGCCGCCATATCGCCCTGGCGGTTTGAAGCGCCGCTGGCCCCAAACATGGCGGCGGTGCGTGAAGGGCGCCAGATTGATCTGAAGGAGGTGATTGCTTTCTGTAATGCGGCCCGCAATGGCGCGCAGGATTATCTGCTGATCGAAGGGGTCGGCGGCGTCATGGTTCCGCTGAATGACGCCTATACGGTGCGGGAATGGATCATGATCCTGCAAATGCCCACATTACTGGTTACCGGCAGCTATCTGGGCAGCATCAGCCATACGCTGACCGCGCTCGAAACATTGCAATCCAGGGGCATCAAGGTTGCAGGCATTGTGATCAGCGAAAGCCCCATGTCACCGGTTCCGCTTGGCGAAACGCTGGAGACGCTGGCGCGTTTTTCGGGCGGCGTCCGGTTGCATGGCCTGCCACGGCTGGTTTCCGCTGAAAACACGCCTGATCTGACTTATCTGCTATAGCAGGATGCTTTAATGCTAACCCATCAGGAAAACTGTACATGCCGCCGCGCGCAATATTGTTTGATATGGATGACACGCTGATTTTGTCTTTCAAGGGCAATCCGCGCGATGTGTGGCGGCGGACGCTGGACGAATTTCATGGCGAGCTGAGCCATGCCATGCTCGATCCCGCCGCCGATGCATTGTACGCAGCGGCGATTGATTTCTGGTCGGATGCATCGCGCCACAAAGCGGCGCGGCTGGATCTGGCGCGGACGCGGCGCGAAATTACCAGCATTGGCTTGCGGCGGGTGGGCATTGCAGACCATGCGCTTGCCGATCGGATTGCCGATGCCCTGCATGTCTTGCGGGATCGGGAAATAAGCCTGATTCCCGACGCCCATGAAACTTTGGACCGGCTGCGCGCGGCGGGGGTGCGGCTCGCGCTGGTCACCAATGGCGCAACTGAGCCGCAATGGGAAAAAATCAGACGGTTTGATTTTCAGCATCGCTTTGACCATATACAAGTGGAAGGCGATGTCGGCTTTGGCAAACCGGAAACCGAGGCCTATCTGCATGCATTGCGCGCCCTTGACGCAGACCCGCAATCGGCCTGGATGGTGGGCGATAATCTGGAGTGGGAGGTGGCGGCCCCCAAACGGCTGGGCATTCATACTGTCTGGCATGACCATACGGGCAATGGGTTACCCGAGAACGCGCCAGCCCAACCGGACCGGATCATTCGCGGGCTTGCGGAGTTGACCGAAGGATTTTGAATACTGGAGCCTAAACATGAGCAGCGCCTTTGAAATCAGCAGTAGACATATGAAAGCAGCACTGGATGAAGGGGCGGCGGAGAACATACCCCCCGATGTGATTGCGCGCGCCATGCTGGAGCGGGTGCTTGAAACCTACCGCGCAGGACGCAGCCTGGAGGACATTGCCAGCGAATTGAACTTTCACATTGATAATCTTGACCCGGACGGGGATCACATGTTTATGCGGCCTTGATCCATATATACGCGTATAAGTTGTGTATGATAAAATAACTTATTGGCTGAATTAGTTTTCAAACAGTTTATTGAATAGCATATAATTCGGGCATATAGAATTGAGCGGGTAATGCGCCAGTCGAATGGCGTGCCTTAGGGAGGATAAAGGGGGCTGCGCCCGCCCGGCGGAACCGGGCGAGCCGGTTGTCCCTTAAATTTACAGGATCAATAGTCACATGGTGGGATCTGTTGCCACGACGGTTGCGCAGCGCGGCCGCAAAAAAATTGAATCGGTGGTTGTACGCTTTGCCGGGGATTCCGGCGATGGCATGCAGATTACCGGCAGTCAGTTTTCATCCTCCACGGCCTTGGCGGGCAATGATCTGGCGACGTTCCCGGATTTTCCGGCGGAAATTCGCGCGCCCATCGGTACGACCTTTGGCGTGTCGGCATTCCAGATCAATTTTGGATCGCGCGCCATCAAAACATCAGGTGACAAATCGGATGTGCTGGTGGCGATGAATGCGGCGGCGCTGAAGGTCAGCCTGTCCAATCTGCGCGAAGGCGGCCTGATCATTCTGGACACCGGCAGCTTTAACGAGCGCAATTTCGTCAAGGCCGGATACAAGGTTGATCCGCGCACCGATGGATCGCTGGCGCATTATCAATTGCTGGAAATTGATATTTCCAAAATGACCCTGGACGTGGCCAAGCCATTGGGCCTGTCGCAGAAAGAGGCGCTGCGTTGCAAGAATATGTGGACGCTGGGCCTTGTGTACTGGATGTATGACCGCGACACGCAGCCCACCATAGACTGGTTGCAGAATAAATTCGGCACCAAGACCCCCGAAGTTGCAGCCGCCAACATTGCCGCATTGAAGGCTGGCCATGCGTTCGGCGAAACCGTGGAAATCAGTGGCGATAGCGCCGGCTATTCCATCGGTCAGGCCAGCATCGAAAAGGGCCTGTACCGTCTGGTGCAGGGCAGCGAGGCGCTGTCCTGGGGCCTGCTCGCGGGCAGCCAGTTGGCGGGTCTGGAAATGCTGCTGGCGTCCTATCCGATTACGCCATCTTCATCGGTGCTGCATTCACTTTCCGAACTCAAGGCCTTTGGCGTGATGACATTTCAGGCGGAAGATGAAATTGCCGCCGCCTGTGCGGCCATTGGCGCCTCCTATGCTGGCAAGCTGGGCGTTACCGCCAGCTCCGGCCCCGGTATTGCACTGAAAACCGAGGCCATTGGCCTGGCGATCGGCACGGAATTGCCGCTGGTGGTTGTGAACACGCAGCGCGCGGGACCTTCAACCGGCCTGCCGACCAAAACCGAACAGTCGGATCTGTATCTTTCCGTATACGGACGTAATGCCGATGCGCCAATGCCTGTGTTGTCGGTGCGCTCGCCTGGCGATGCGTTCGAAACCGCGATCGAGGCGGTGCGTATCGCCACCAAATATATGACCCCTGTAATGTTGCTGTCGGATGGCTATATCGCCAATGCGGCAGAGCCTTGGCTGGTGCCGGACATGACGGATTACAAGCCGTTCAAGGTCGAATTCCGCACCGATCCGGAAGGTTTCCACCCATTTGTGCGCGATCCCAAAACGCTGGCGCGCGCCTGGGCCATTCCGGGCACGCCGGGGCTGGCGCATCGTATCGGCGGCATCGAGCGCGATTATAATAGCGGCAATATTTCCTATGAGCCGGAAAACCATCAGCGCATGACCGATACCCGCGCCAACAAGATCCGCGGTATCGCCAATGATATTCCGGAACAGGTGGTTGAGATCGGCGCGACCAGCGGCAAGATGGTCGTCGTCGGCTGGGGTTCCACCTATGGCCCGATCAACCGTGCGGTTTCCAATATGCGCGAAGAAGGCTATGACGTGTCGCACATTCATCTGCGTTATATCTGGCCGCTGCCGCGTAATCTGGGCGATCTGCTGCATTCCTATGAGCAGGTGCTGGTGGCCGAAATGAACACCGGGCAATTGCGGACATTGTTGCGCGCGGAATATCTGGTGCCGGCCGAGGGCCTGAACAAGGTGTCCGGCCAGCCGATGATGATCAGCGAGGTTGAGGCCGCCATCCGCTCGCGCCTTGCCACCGCCAAAGCCGCCGAATAATAACGAAATAAGATCGACAAGGAACAAGTGACATGAACGCGCCTACAAAACTGTCGCCCGATGATTTCGCCACCGACCAGGAAGTGCGCTGGTGTCCCGGTTGTGGCGATTACGCCATTTTGAAAGCCGTGCTCAAAACCTTGCCCGAACTGGGTGCGACGCATGAAAATACCGTGTTCGTATCGGGCATTGGCTGCGCGGCGCGCTTTCCCTATTACATCAACACCTATGGCTTTCATACCATTCATGGCCGTTCGGCGGCAATCGCCACCGGCGTGAAGCTGGCCAATCCGGAACTGAATGTCTGGGTGGTCGGCGGCGACGGCGATTCGCTCAGCATTGGCGGCAATCATCTGTTCCATCTGCTGCGCCGCAATGTCGATGTGCAGTATCTGATGTTCAACAATGAAATTTATGGCCTGACCAAAGGCCAGTTTTCGCCCACATCGCGGGTGGGCACCAAATCCCCCTCTACGCCGCAGGGTTCGGTGGATCGTCCGGCCAATGGGTTGCGCTTTGCGCTGGGTGCGGGCGCACGCTTTGTTGGCCGCGCCATCGATATTCAGCAGGCGAATTTAAGCGCGCTGCTGAAACGCGCCCATGCGCACAAGGGCGCGTCATTCGTGGAAATATTGCAAAACTGCATCGTCTATAATGATGATGTGTTCGCCCATATCACCGACAAGAAAGTCGCGGCTGACGCGCAAATTCTGGTCGAACATGGCAAGCCATTGCTGTTTGGCAAAGACAAAAGCAGAGGCCTGCGCCTCAATGTCAAAACCCTGGCCCTGGAAATGGTCACGCTGGGCGAAGGCGGCGTCAGCCTGGATGACATTGTGGTGCATGACGAAACCAATCGCGTACTGGGCGGTCTGCTTGCCGATATGGAAGCCCCGTTCCCGGTGGCGCTGGGCGTGATCTATTGCGACCCCGCAGAAAGCTATGAGGTTGGGGTCTGGGCGCAGATGGATCAGGCCAAGGCCAAAAACCCAAAGCCCGACATCAACAAGCTGCTGCGCTCGGGCAATACCTGGACGGTTGCGTAAGATCGGCGTTACAAACAATGAGGGTGTGAGCTAAATCACACCCTCGCTTTTCAGCCCCGCGACCTCGGCTTCCGACAGGCCGAGCATTTCGCCGTACACCTCAACATTATGCTCGCCCAGGCTGGGATGCGGCCCGCCCATCATTTGCGGTGTGCCGTGAAAGCGCAGCGGGCTGTTGGGAATGACGATCCGCCCCATGGTGGGGTGATCGATCCATTGTAGCATGCCGCGTTCATGCATGCCCGCATCATTGACGACTTCCAGCAGATCGCGCACCGGGGCGGACGGAATGCGGTGCTGTTTTGTTATCTCGAATATTTCCGCCTTGGGCAGGGTTTGCGACCAGGCAATCACCACTTCATCGGTCAAAGCCAGATTGCGCACCCGCGATGCATTTTTTTCAAAGCGTTCGTCGCCACGCAAATCCTCGCGCCCCATGGCGGTGAGCAGGTTCTGCCAATGCTGTTCGGTCACGCAGATAATGGCGATATGCCCGTCGCTGGCCGGATATACATTATAGGGCGTCATGGCCAGGCCCGCATGCTGGTTTCCGGTGCGCGGCGGCAGCTTGCCGCCCGAGCCATGCCACATGCCCAGGCTGGAAGCGAGTGTGGGGTAAATGGTTTCCTGCATCGCCACTTCCACCAGCCTTCCCAGGCCGGTGCGCTCCCGCTCAAACAGCGCCGTCACGATGCCTGCATAAAGATGCGTGCCGGAAATAAAATCCGCCACCGCCGGACCTGCTTTCAGCGGCGGCCCTTCGGGAAAACCGGTGACGCTCATAATACCAGACACCGCCTGCACGGTCAGGTCCATCGCCAGACTGTCGCGATCCGGTCCGCTTAATCCAAAGCCGCTGCCAGAGGCGTAAATCAACCGTGGATTTTCCTGCATCAGCACCCCGGCCCCGACGCCCAGTTTATCCAGCACCCCCGGCGCATAATTTTCGATCAGCACATCGCCTTTTTTACAGAGCGCGATTAGCATTTCCCGCCCCTTGGCCGATTTCAGGTTCAGCGTAATGTCGCGCTTGTTGGCGTTCAGCATCGCAAAGGGCAGCACCGCGCCGCCGCCCAGCCGCTCGCGCGCCCGCAGCGGCTCACCCGTCACCGGCTCCACCTTGATCACATTGGCCCCGGCCTTGGCCATCAGCAAGGTCGCATAGGGGCCCTGATATACCTGGCCCAGATCAATGACCGTAATGCCTTCGAGCGGCTGGGGCCGGTGCGTCATGTATATATTCTCCGTTTACAGATGATTATTCGGCGGGACTATGATTTTTCAGCCAGTCTTTCAGCGCGGCGTCGATGCGGGTCTGCCAGCCATGGCCGCCTGCCTGAAACTGTTCCAGCACATCGCGCGACAGACGGATCGTCACGCTCTTTTTGGTGATGGCCGCTGGCGGGCGGCCCATGCGCGCTCTGCGCCTGGCCATGAGCCGCTCCCACTCCTCATCCGTAAGAGGGATGCTATCAGGATCAGACATCGCCGCAGCAGTTATGGCCGCATCCTCTTCCGGCGTGGGGAAGATGTGCCCCGGTTTAAGTTTGGGCATAACGTCTATCCTCTCTCTCGTTTGTTTTGCGTAAACTGATAATTCGTCTTATCCCTTCGCGTTCGACAAAAACCACAAAGTGCAGGCGGCGTCCGATATATCCGATTCCCAGCATTCTTGCTTCACCATAATTATGCCGGTCGTCTTCTTCTATTAGGGCAGCCCGCAATTAGCTTGAGTCACCCCACCCACGGTGTCACCCCGGACTTGATCCGGGGTCCAGGGACAAAAACACAGGCTTTCCCTTGTAACCCTGGACCCCGGGACAAGCCCGGGGTGACAGAC
>JBMOMW010000036.1:0-105983 GCA_049325255.1 Pseudomonadota bacterium
GGATGAGGGGATGCGCATTTATGCGCGTAAAAAAGCTTTTACACACAGCCCCCTCACCCCAACCCTCTCCCACAAGGGGAGAGGGAGCTACATGCAGTGAACGAAATTTCATATGCGATAGCCCTGCTTGCAAAGGGGAGGGACAGGGAGGGGATCGGACACACGCTCGAAAGCCATGTGTGCTTCAATCTGATCACAAACTGGTCTAGGCTTGCCGCTCATGATCAAATTGCCGCCCAGCCTCTCGCAAGAGAGCATCAATGTCCTCAAACCGGCCTGGGCCACTGTTTATCCCTTTATGCCAGAGGTCACGCAATTCCTCAATTTGCTGTTCACGCAAAGTGCGTTTGAGCTTCCAATCCCGCAATGCATCCCGGATCACTTCACTGTTTGAAGCATATTCCCCGCTGTCGACGGCTTGCCGGACCAGCGAGGCCATATCCTGGGTCAAGGCTATGCTGATTTTCTCCACGGTTGCCATGATGCACATCACTCCCCCAATTGGTATGACTATTTCCTACCATAAAGTTTGCGCTTCTGCAAACGCAACAAATGGTTTAAAGCGTTTTTACAAATGCATCAAGCTCTTGTGGCGAAGATATACTATACAGGGTGAGGTCCGGGTTAATCCGCTTGGCCATGCCGCTGAGCACCTTCCCCGCTCCCAGTTCGACAATCGTATCGATTCCGTTTGCCGCCATATATTCCACGCTTTCGCGCCAGCGCACCAGGCCAGTTACCTGCGATACCAGCAGACGGCGGATTTCTTCGGCGTCATCCACCGGCCCGGCGGTGACATTGGCGATCAGGCCGACAGCGGGATCAATCATTGCGGTTTTGGCCAGGGCTTCCGCCATGGCGTCGGCCGCAGGCTGCATCAGTGCGCAATGGAAGGGGGCGCTGACGGGCAGCAACATGCCGCGTTTAACGCCCAGGGTTTTTGCAAACGCAATGGCCGCTTCAACAGCACCAGTGGAACCACTGATCACCACCTGCCCCGGCGCATTGTCATTGGCCACCTGACAGACGCCGACCTTCGCGCCCTCGGCGGCGGCGGCTTTGGCCTGGTCCAGTTCGGCCCCCAAAAGGGCCGCCATCGCGCCCACACCGACCGGTACCGCCTTCTGCATGGATTGCCCCCGCAGCTTCAGCAAACGCGCTGTATCGGCAATGCTCATGGTTTTGGCCGCAGCCAGCGCGGAATATTCGCCCAGCGAATGCCCCGCCACCCATTTCACCCTGCTGGCCAGATTAAAGCCAACCTCTTTCTCCAGCACCTTCATTATCGCCATGCTGACCGCCATCAATGCGGGCTGCGCGTTTTCCGTCAGTTGCAGTTCCTCAGGCGGGCCGGCCCACATCAGGCGGGACAAATTCTGTTGCAAGGCTTCGTCCACTTCCTCGAACAGTTCGCGCGCTGCCTTATAAGTGTCAGCCAAGTCCTTGCCCATGCCAATAATTTGACTGCCTTGTCCAGGAAATGTGAATGCGCGGGCCATGCTGCTTCTCCTAAGAAATAATAATTGCCCAGTGATAGCGGTGCACTTCGTCCTGTTCAAGCGCCGCGAAATGCGGTTAGCATTCCTGACAAGAAATCATACTCAGCGGAGGACGCACCATGACCATTGTAGAAACACGCGGCGGCAAGATTGAGGGCGAAACACAGGATGGCGTAACCCTGTTCAAGGCGATACCCTATGCAGCGCCGCCGGTGGGCGATCTGCGCTGGATGCCGCCGCAGCCGGCCAAACCCTGGGCGGGCGTCCGAAAATCCGAGAAATTCAGCGATACCGCCATGCAGAATGCCTCCATGATGGATGGGCTTTTCGGGGGAAGTCCCTGGCCTGCCAGCGAAGATTGCCTGTATCTCAATGTCTGGACGCCCGGTGCGGATGGCAAGAAACGCCCGGTCATGGTGTGGCTGCATGGCGGCGCCTTTGTAATTGGTTCCGGTAGCGAACCGATCTATATCAGCGACCGGCTGGCGCGGCGCGGCGATGTGGTTGTGGTCACTGTCAATTACCGGCTGGGGACGCTTGGATTCCTCAATCTGAAAGAAATCACGAAGGGGACCATTCCTTCCACGGGCAATGAAGGCCTGCTGGATCAGGTGGCTGCCCTGCAATGGGTGCGCGACAATATTGCGGCGCTTGGCGGCGATCCGGCCAATGTCACCATCTTTGGCGAGTCTGCCGGTGGCATGAGTGTGGGCGCCCTGCTCGGCCTGCCCGCGGCAAAAGGCCTGTTCCACAAGGCGATCCCGCAAAGCGGCGCCTGTCATACGGCGGCCAGCAAGGCCCAGGCGGTGCGCGTGGCTGAAGCTGTAATGGCTGCAACTGAACTGAAAACCGCCGATGACCTGCGCAAGGCCGACGGCAAGGTCTTTATGCGCGCCCAGGCGCATTTGGCCTTGAACAAGGTGCCGGGGCATACGGTGGCGGAAGTGGGCGGCATGCCGTTCCGTCCCGCCGTCGATGGCGAGGTGCTGCCGGATTACCCGATCCATGCCGTGCGCGGCGGCGCGACCCGGCATATCCCCATTATGACCGGCACCACGACCGAGGAATGGAAACTGTTCGGGGCGATGGAGAAGGCCATTACCGGCCTGAACGAAGAAAGCATGCTGAAACGACTCAGCCTTACCCTGCCGGATGTGGACTTCAAGAGGCTGCTGGCTCCCTATCCCGCGATGCTACAGGCGCGCGGCGAAGACCCAACGCCACCCAACCTGTTCATGGCGGTGCAGACCGACCGCATTTTCGGCGCACCCGCCACCCGCCTGATGGAGGCCCACACCAAAAATGGCGGCACAGGATATGCCTATCTGTTTGACTGGAAATCTCCCATAGCGGGTGGGGCATTTGGCGCCTGCCATGCGCTGGAACTGGGCTATGTGTTCGGCACCTACAGCGTGAAGGGCGCGGAGAAATTCTCCGGCTCCGGCCCGCAGGCCGATGTGCTGGCCGCCACCATGATGGACGCCTGGATCGCCTTCGCCCGTTCCGGCAAGCCCGGCTGGGCCAGCTACGATCTGGGCCAGCGCACCACTATGAAGTTCGGCGCAGAAAGCAATCTGATTTCCAATCCCTATTCCGCCATCCGCCGGGCCTGGGACGCCATCCCCGACCAGCTTATCGGAGCGATATAACGCCTTGCATCTTTGAGCGGAATACGTATAGTGCGCCGCTTGCCCCCGGATCGCCAGTCCGGGGGGGTTTCTATGGGTATGCCCCCTCCTTAAAGCGGGGTGGATGGCGAATGGTCTTGAGACAAGAGGGATAGAATGACGACATATGAACATGTCTTTATCGCCCGTCAGGATGTGTCGCCCCAACAAGTCGATGCGTTGGTAGAGGCGTTCAAAAGCGTCATTACCGAAGGCGGTGGACAGGTCGGTAAGACCGAATATTGGGGCTTGCGCAACATGGCGTACCGGATTCGCAAGAACCGGAAAGGGCACTATGTGCTGATGAATATCGATGCGGCCCCCGCGACGGTAAAGGAAATGGAACGCCAGATGGGCATTCATGAAGATGTTTTACGCTTCATGACGCTGCGCACGGAATCCATGGACGAAAAACCTTCCGCAATGATGCAATCGCGCGATGATCGCGGCCCGCGACCAGGCGGACCCGGCGGCTTTGGCGGTGGTCGGCGTGAACGCGGCGGCTTTGGCGACAGCCCCGGTGGCCCACGTCGTGAGCGCAGCACAGAAGGCGGCACGCGCCGCCTGTTTGAAGATGATGGGGTGGATCACGGCACCGTGCGCCTCAGCGATGTTGGGGAGGATTCCGAATGAGCGAAGATGCAGCGCGGCGGCCATTTTTCCGCCGCCGCAAAACCTGTCCCTTTTCGGGCGATAATGCGCCGGCGATTGATTACAAGGACATCAAGCTGTTGCAGCGCTATCTGTCCGAGCGTGGCAAGATCGTACCCAGCCGCATCACCGCCGTTTCCAAGAAGAAACAGCGCGAACTGGCAACAGCGATCAAACGCGCGCGGGAACTGGCTTTGCTACCGTATATCATCAGTTAGGGCCATCAGGATTGGGGGGTGGTTTTCGCCCCCCCTTTCGTTATTTTCAGGCGGCCAGGCCTTATGCCCCCATTTCTTTTCATCAGTATCGGCGCGGGGCTGCTTAGTGCGGTCCTGTATGGTGCGGCCACGACCGGGTCGGTGCTTGCCATTATTCCCATGTATCTGTCTCCCCTGCCCCTGTTCATGGCGGGACTTGGTTATGGGGGAACCGCCGCACTGATTGGCGGCATTGCCGCAACGGGCGCCATAGCGGTTGTTGCTGGCCCTGGGCTGGCTTTTGCCTATTTCCTGGTGAATGCGGCCGTGCCGATTGTGATCACCCGTGCGGCAAACTGGTCGCGGGAAATCACGCTCGAAAGTGGCGCCACAATCAATGAATATTATCCTGCGGGTCTGCTGTTTGCCTGGTTAAGCGGGCTTGGAATAGTCATTACGGTGCTACTGGCCCTGTTTATGCAAACCCATGAAGGCGGACTGGGGGGATGGATCCCCCATATCGTGCAGGTGGATACACTGTCCCAGATAATTATCCAGGCCCAGGTGCAGTCTGGATCACCCCCTGTCGATGAGGCCGTGCTGCAACAGCGGCTGATTCAGTTGGCCTTGCCGGGTCTTGCGCTGTTCTGGACCCTGCTTTCCATAGCTAACGGGGCGCTGGCGCAGCGGCTGCTGGTGCGGCTTGGCCGGAATGCCCGCCCTTCGCCCGATCTGTTATACATGTATTTGCCGCAGTTCATGGTTTGGGCTCTTGCCGGGGGCGCCATGCTGGCCTTATTCCCTGGGGATATCGGGCTGACAGGCGCTGTCGTAACGGCTTTGGCGGCCATACCATATTTTTTCTTGGGTTTAGCCACAGTCCATGTTATCTCCCACTGCTTACCAGGCAGGGCCTTTGCCCTGACCGGGGTTTATGTATTGCTGCTGGCCCTTGGCTGGCCGATTCTACTCATCGTGGGCCTTGGCATCGTTGAAAGCTTTGTCAATTTACGCCGCATCAATGCTGTTGCCCCAAGCTAGTGAAAGAGCCGTAAAAGGCGAGAGGAAAACTGATGCAAGTCGTGTTGCTGGAACGGGTCGAGAAACTTGGCCAAATGGGCGCAGTCGTCAAAGTAAAGGACGGCTACGCGCGTAACTTTCTGTTGCCCCGGCGCAAGGCCCTGCGCGCGACAGAAGAAAATCTGAAATATTTCGAGACCCGCCGCGTCCAGATGGAAGCGGTCAATCTTGAACATCGCAAAGAGGCCGAAGTGGTCGCCGCCAGCATGGAAGGCAAATCATTCGTGATCCTGCGCCAGTCCGGCGAATCAGGATTGCTGTATGGTTCCGTGAACAGCCGCGACGTTGCCAATGTCATGACCGAAAACGGCTTTACAGTGGGCCGTCAACAGGTTGCCCTGCTCCGTCAGATCAAGAATTTGGGCATCCATGATGTGCGCATCGTGCTGCACCCGGAAGTTTCGGCCAAAGTCACCGTCAATGTGGCGCGGTCTCTGGAAGAATCTGAAAAGCAGGCCGCCGGCGTCAACGTGCTCGTGAATGCGGATGACGATGACGACGCGCTGGATATGGAACTGGACGAATTGTTCGAGGAAGGCGCCGCCCTGGAGGACGAAGATTAAGATTTAATTCCGCCATACAGCGGATCCGGTCAAAGGGCGGCATGAATGTGCCGCCCTTTTTTATTGCCGGCGTTTTTTATTGATCCCCGATATACATTTCCTCCACAGGGTATAATTCTGTGCATGCCGATTCGCGGGCGCTAGGATATAGTCATGTCAGATAATCGAAACGCACCCATATTCGCGCTGGCGGCAAATCCCGCCAGCAATGTCGCAGCCTTGCCCGGCGGCGTCGCCTACCGGTCACCGCCCAGTAATGTGGAAGCCGAGCAGGCGTTGATTGGCGCCATTCTGGTCAACAATGACTGCTTTCATCAGCTGTCCAGTTTTCTGGAGCCATTGCATTTTTATGATCCGGTACATGCCCGGATATTTGACGCAATCAGCAAGCTGATCCATCGCGGCCTGCTGGCCAGCCCGGTGACGCTGAAGAATTATTTTGAACGCGACGAAGGTCTGGCTGAAATTGGCGGCACCCAATATCTGGCGCGGCTGGCGGGTTCGGCAACCACCATCATCAATGCGGAATTTTATGGCCGCATTATCCATGATCTTGCCATTCGTCGCGGCCTGATACGGCTTGGCGAAGATGTCGTAAACCGCAGTTATGACGCGCCGGTTGAGGAAAGCGCCGCCACGCAAATCGAAGAGGCCGAAGCCAGTTTATTCAATATGGCCGAACGTGGGCGGTATGAAGGCGGCCTGCAACCCTTCAAAACCGCGCTTACCCAATCCATCGACGTTGCCGCCAAGGCCTATGAGCGCGATGGCGGTTTAAGCGGGCTTGCCACCCAGTTTATTGATCTCGACCGGCTGATGGGCGGCATGCACAGTTCCGATCTGATCATCCTTGCGGGGCGTCCTTCCATGGGGAAAACCGCGCTGGCTACCAATATTGCCTTCAATGCGGCGAAAGAACTGCTGCAGGAAAAGCATCTGTCGGAATCACAGGGTGAAAATTCCCGTCATGGCGTGGTGGCGTTTTTCTCGCTCGAAATGTCATCCGAACAATTGGCGACGCGCATTCTGTCGGAACAGTCCGGCATTACGTCCGAAAAAATTCGCCGCGGCCAAATTGATGATACAGAGTTCAAGCGCCTGGTGACCGTCAGCCAGGAATTACAGGAACTGCCCCTATATATTGATGATACTGGCGCGTTACAGATCAGCGCGCTAACCGCCCGCGCGCGGCGTATCAAGCGCCAGCAGGGATTGCGTCTGGTGGTCGTGGACTATCTGCAACTCGTGCGCGGCAGCGGGTCGTCACAGGAAAACCGGGTGCAGGAAATTTCCGCCATCACCCAGGGCCTGAAAGCCATGGCCAAGGAGCTGAATGTGCCTGTGCTGGCTTTATCGCAATTATCGCGTCAGGTCGAACAACGCGAAGACAAGCGCCCGCAGCTTTCCGACCTGCGCGAATCCGGCTCCATTGAACAGGATGCCGATGTGGTGATGTTTGTATTCCGCGAGGAATATTATCTGCAAAAAAATGAACCGCGCGAAGACAAGCCCGAATATGCCAAATGGATTGAAGAAATGGACAAGGCGCATGGCCTTGCCGAAATCATCATCGGCAAACAGCGTCACGGTCCAACCGGCACGGTGCGGCTGGCGTTCCACAGCAAACTAACCAAGTTCGATAATCTTGCAAAAGAAGGCTATTCATCCGGCAACACAGGATATTGATCCGTAATGCACGCCCCAGATGCGCCCCAATCTGACGCCGCCATTCATGGTGCACGGCTGGTTATTAATCTTGACGCCATTGCCGCGAATTACCGCAAAATAGCAGCCCTTGCCGCGCCAGCCAAAACAGGCGCCGTTGTTAAAGCCGACGCCTATGGCCTGGGATTGGCGCCGGTCGCGCGTTGCCTGGCAAAGGCCGGATGCGAGATTTTCTTTATCGCGCATTTTTCAGAAGGCGTGGCATTGCGCGCGATTTTACCGGATGTGTGTATTTATGTGCTGCACGGCCTGCCGAGTGGCGCGGCGGAAAAATATATTGCCCACGGCCTGCGTCCGGTTCTCAATAGTCTGCCCGAGCTTGCAGCATGGCGCATAGCCGGCAGCCGGGGAATTGGCGCGATCCTTAATTTTGATACCGGCTTGTCCCGGCTGGGAATGGGTGCGAAAGAAGCCGCAACTCTGGCCGCGACCCCCGGCCTTCTGGCGGGTGTTCACATTGATTATCTGATGTCGCATCTGTCGTGCGCGGATACGCCAGCACATTCGTTGAATGCACGACAGCAGGCCGATTTCAACAGGCTGCGCGGTCTGTTCCCTGGCGTACCCGCAAGCCTTGCCAACACGGCTGGCGCATTATTGGGACCAGACTATCGTCATGATCTGGTGCGCCCTGGCATCGGGCTTTACGGTGGCAACCCGGCGGGAACCGGTAACTGCCCGTTTCAGGGGGTCGTGCAGCTCTACGCAAAAATCCTGCAACTGCGTGACGTTGACAGCACAGACTATGTGGGATACGGAGCCACCTACCGCCCCGGCGGGCCCGCACGCATTGCCGTGGCCGGGATTGGATATGCGGATGGGTATATGCGTGCACTGGGAAATTCTGGCTTTGGCACCATTGGCGGGCAGCGGGCGCCCTGTATCGGGCGTGTGTCCATGGATCTGTGCGCCTTTGATGTATCCGGCGTTCCCGAGGAATTGTGCGCGCCCGGCTGCGAGATTGAGCTGATTGGCCCAAATGTGCCGATGGAAAACGCCGCCGCCGCCGCTGGCACCATCAATTATGAAATTCTGACCAGGTTAGGCAGCAGGTTGGCCCGGTCCTATATTGGTGACGGTACGGGCGCATGATCAGCCGTTGGAACTTTCTGGCGGTCATTGGCCGTATTTTTATCGCATTCCTGACTTCTACCGGGCACCTGATCCTGTTTACTGCCACCGCCCTGCGCCATGTGGTTCTGCCGCCATTTTTCTTGCGCATTACCTTTCAGCAGATTGTGCGCATAGGTTATTTCTCACTGCCAGTAGTTGGCTTGACCGCGATCTTTACCGGCGCGGTATTGGCGTTGCAGATTTATATTGGCGGTTCGCGCTTTAACGCTGAAGGCTTTGTCGGGCAGGTTGTCGTCATTTCCATGGTGCGTGAATTGGGGCCTGTGCTGGCGGCGTTGATGCTGGCCGGGCGCGTGTCCTCTGCAATTGCCGCCGAGATTGGCACCATGCGCGTGACAGAACAGATTGACGCACTGACGACGCTGGCGACCAATCCTTTCAAATATCTTGTTGCGCCGCGTCTGATTGCGGCCACGCTTACGCTGCCCATGCTGGTGCTGGTTGCGGATATTATCGGTGTGATGGGTGGATTTTTGGCGTCCACGCAGCGGCTGGGCCTGAATGCCGGCATCTATATGAAAAGCACCCTGGACGTACTGGAGCTGGAAGATGTCACATCCGGTTTGACCAAGGCGGCGGTGTTCGGTTTTCTGATTGCGCTGATGGGCTGCTATCACGGCTATAACAGCAAAGGCGGCGCGCAGGGCGTCGGCGCCGCCACCACAGATGCCGTGGTGTCCGCATCCATTTTGATTTTGCTGTTTAATTATGTTCTGACAGACTTTTTCTTTTCGTAAAATGACAACGCAGACCCAGGACACACCAAAAATTGCTGTAAGCGCACTGCATAAACGCTTTGGCAAAAATCAGGTGCTGGCGGGCATTGATCTGGAAATCGGGCGCGGAAAATCGCTGGTGATTATTGGCGGGTCCGGGTCGGGCAAATCAGTGACGCTGAAATGCATTCTGGGGTTGATCAAACCTGATAGCGGCAGCATTAAAATTGATGGCAATGAAACAACCGGGATTGCAGGTACGGCGCGTGAACAGGTTCTGGCAAAAGTTGGCATGCTGTTTCAGGGCGCGGCATTGTTTGATTCCATGACGGTGTGGGAAAATGTCGCATTCGGCCTGATGCAGGCGCATGGCGTACCCGCCCGGCTGGCGCGCGAAAAAGCACTGGCGGCAATGGCGAAAGTCGGGCTTGAGGCGGATCTGGCGGAGATGAACCCGTCGGAACTGTCGGGTGGCATGCAAAAGCGTGTGGGGCTGGCGCGCGCCATTGCGCCGGAACCGGAAATTCTGTTTTTCGATGAACCGACCACGGGGCTGGACCCGATCATGGCGGGGATCATCAATGAACTGATTATCGAGCGCGTGCAGGAGCTTGGCGCAACGGCGCTGACCATTACCCATGACATGAAAAGCGCGCGGCGCATTGCCGACACCATTGCCATGATCTATCAGGGTAAAATTATCTGGTGCGGGCCTGCCGCGGATATTGATCATTGCGGCAATCCGCATGTCGAGCAGTTTATCAAGGCGAAGTCTGAAGGCCCCATCGCGCTTGATGTGCTGCGTGTATAATTCAGGACACACAATCTGATGGCGCGCGCGCAACAAAATTTTATCTGTCAGTCCTGCGGCGCGCTCAGCAGTAAATGGTCCGGCCGCTGCGAATCCTGTGGCGCCTGGAACAGCATTGCTGAAGAAGCATCCGGCGGTATCGTCCCGGTACTGGAAAACAGGCGCGGGCGGCGCGTAAAGCTGATGCCGCTGTCGGGCTTTGAACCCGACGCGCCGCGCATTCAATCCGGCATCGGTGAGTTTGACCGGGTATGTGGCGGCGGGATAGTGCCAGGATCGGCGTTACTGGTCGGCGGCGACCCCGGCATTGGCAAATCCACTCTGCTGTTGCAGGTTACGGCCGCTCTGGCGCGGCGCGGCTGCCGTGCCGTGTATATTTCCGGCGAAGAATCCGCCGCCCAAATCCGCCTGCGCGCAAGACGCATGGAATTAAGCGATGCCCCCGTAGAACTGGGTGTTGAGACCCGGCTGAGCAATATTCTGGCGACACTCGAAGGCGGCGACACAAAAGCCCCCGCCGTTATCATTGTCGATTCCATTCAGACCGTCATGACCGACGCGATTGACGCCGCCCCCGGCACCGTGACGCAATTGCGCGCCAGCACCCAGGAGCTGGTCCGGGCGGCCAAACGCACCGGCTGCGCCGTGATCATGGTTGGGCATGTGACCAAGGACGGCCAGATTGCCGGGCCGCGCGTGATCGAGCATATGGTCGATACGGTACTGTATTTCGAGGGGGATCGGGGGCATCAGTTCCGCATTCTGCGCGGTGTCAAAAACCGCTTTGGCCCTACCGATGAAATTGGCGTGTTCGAGATGACCGGCGCCGGTTTGCAGCAGGTTGAAAATCCGTCTGCCCTGTTCCTTGCCGGACGGCAGGAAGATGTGTCGGGTTCCGCCGTATTTGCCGGCATCGAAGGCACCCGTCCCGTGCTGGTGGAAATTCAGGCGCTGGTCGCCCCTTCCAGCCTGGGCACCCCACGGCGTGCCGTGGTGGGCTGGGACAGTGGACGGCTGGCAATGGTGCTGGCGGTGCTGGATGCCCGCTGTGGGCTGACCCTTGGCGCCAGCGATGTCTATCTGAATGTCGCGGGCGGATTGCGGATCAGCGAGCCTGCGGCCGATCTGGCGGTGGCGGCGGCGCTGGTGTCGTCGTTCACCGGTGTGCCGGTGCGGGCCAATTCGGTGGTGTTTGGCGAGATCAGCCTGTCAGGGGAAATCCGCCCGGTAAGCCAGTCCGAAGCCCGCCTGAAAGAGGCCGCCAAACTGGGGTTCACCCGCGCCCTGACGCCCACCGGAATTACCGCCAAACCCGCCGCAATTAGCCTTGACGAAGTACCTCTGTTGGCGCGACTGGTAGAGGACTTTCAGGATCAGGCCGAATCACGGAACGGTTGAACGGATATATGGACGGCTGGCCTATCAACCCCTTCGACACGGCAGTGATATTGATCATCCTGCTATCGGGGGTGCTTGCCTTTATGCGCGGTTTTACCCGCGAAGTCCTGTCCCTTCTGGCCTGGGTTGGGGCGGCGGCTGTAACCTATGTTTTATTTCCCAATATTCGCCCGATTGGACACAGTTTTATCTCGCCTGCCTGGCTGGCTGATGGGGCCAGCGCCCTGAGCATTTTTATCCCATCCCTGATCATTCTGTTTTTACTGAGCGGGAGCCTTTCCAAGCGGGTAAAAAGTTCATCGGTGGGTGCGCTGGATCACACGCTTGGGTTTATATTCGGCCTTGGCCGGGGGGCGGTGCTGGTCGCCATCCTGTTTCTGGGACTGGGCTGGCTTATCCCTATGGAGCCCACGCCCCCCGAATGGATAGGCCGTGCGCGCACCCTGCCCCTGGTCAGTTATGGGGCCGATCTGTTTTTAACCCTGCAACCCGGCGCGTCTATTCCTGTACGGAAAACGCCCAATTCCCAGGCCCAAAAACAGCCCGCTGACAGCGCCCCCGAAAGGGGCTATAAGACGCAGCAGCGGCAATCCCTTGAGCGGTTAATTGAGGGCAGCGATGCGTCCCCATAAAGTTTCACCCCATATATGAGAGACTGCATCCAATTATGAGCGCTTCAATGTTCACGCCCTTCACCCCGGACCTTGACGACGATAAGCCGCACGAAGAATGCGGCGTATTTGGCATTTTCGGCCATGAAGACGCCGCCGAACTGGTGGCGCTTGGGCTGCACGCATTACAGCATCGGGGTCAGGAAGCCGCCGGTATCGTTTCGTTCGACGGCATGCGGTTTAATTCGGAACGCCGGTTGGGTCTGGTAGGTGATAATTTTTCCCAGGAATCGGTCATGAGCCGTCTGCGTGGCCACGCCGCCATTGGTCATAATCGCTATTCCACCAGCGGCGATACAATTTTGCGTAATGTGCAGCCATTGTTTGCCGATCTTGCCGGTGGCGGCCTGGCCGTTGCGCATAATGGCAATCTGACCAACGCCACCATGCTGCGCCGCCGTCTGGTTCGCAATGGCGCGATATTTCAGTCCACGTCAGATACCGAAGTGCTGGTGCATCTGGTGGCCACCAGCCGCGAAGTGCGATTGGTAGACAGATTGACGGATACCTTGCGTCAGGTCGAAGGGGCCTATTCGCTTGTCACTCTGACCAACAAGAAAATGATCGGCGTGCGCGATCCGCTTGGCGTGCGGCCCCTCGTGCTGGGGCAATTTGACGGCTGTTATGTGCTGGCGTCGGAAACCTGCGCGCTGGATATTATCGGCGCGAAATTTGTACGCGACATTGAAGCCGGTGAAATTGTGATCATCACCGCAGAGGGAATTGAATCCGTGTTCCCCTTCCCGCCCGTGCCACACCGGTTTTGCGTTTTTGAATATATTTATTTCGCCCGCCCGGACAGTCTGGCCGAAGGCAAGAGCGTCTACGAATCGCGGCGCCGCATCGGCGAGGAACTGGCCCGCGAAGCGCCAGTTAAAGCGGATCTGGTTGTGCCTATTCCGGATTCGGGAACGCCAGCGGCGATCGGTTATGCCGCTACGGCGGGCATCCCGTTTGAGCTTGGCATTATCCGCAATCATTATGTCGGGCGCACCTTCATTGAACCGGCCCAGCGCATCCGCCAGCTTGGCGTCAAGTTAAAGCACAACGCCAATCGCTGGAGCGTGGCGGGAAAGCGCATCGTTCTGGTGGATGACAGTATTGTGCGCGGCACTACGTCGATGAAAATCGTGCAGATGATGCGCGATGCGGGCGCGACCGAGGTGCATATGCGAATCGCCTGCCCGCCGACCACGCATTCATGTTTTTACGGCGTTGATACACCAGAGCGCGACAAGCTGCTGGCCTATCATCGCAATGTCGAGGAAATGCGTCAGGTGATTGGCGCCGATAGTCTGGCCTTCATCTCCATCGATGGTCTGTACCGCGCCATGGGACACGAAGGGCGCAACAATGCCAGCCCGCAATATTGCGACGCCTGTTTCACCAGCGAATATCCCACCCGATTGACCGACCAGGAAGCGCCCTCTGATGAGCGGCAGCTATCCCTTCTCGCCGAAAGCATATAGGGCGACGTGTAAAATATGATTAGACAGATGAGCCGCACCATTAAATTAAATGGTAGCTAAACAAGATGGTCAAACTGTCACCAGACTCTCTTGAGTTCCTGCTTCAGATCGACGTGATTCAAGAGCTACTGCCCAAGATTGGTAAGGAACAGTGGCAAACGTTATACCTCGCCTCCCGTGACAGTTCGCATCAGTTAACGGTGTGGTGTGCCTTTCTCGATGAGGAAGCTGTTGACAGGGCAATTCTTGATGAAAGCTGGGATCTCACGATTGGAGATGGAACACCTACCTTTTGTCAGAAATGGTCTGATGGCAAAAGCGTCACTACCTATCATCGGTTTGGTAATGATAGTGGCGTGAGGCCTCTTGTTTTGCACCGATCATTTCACGATGCTTTCCCACAATACGTAGAAGTAGACGAGGAGTTCCGTCTTTACCACGATTTAGCTGAAGATAAAAAGCGAGGGCTTCTACTCTCATTTGACACGTCAGGTAGAGAGATCGAGGTAGTACGGATTAAGTCAAACGAAGTGCGAGCTCTTCTCAAACACCTCCGGCAATTCCAGGCTGCAATCGGATTACACCTAGCTATCTATGTCGATTCCGTAAGGTACTCCCTGATACCGTTCGTTGAGATTCCTTCTAACGAAAAAGTTCTGGCTGTGGCTGATGGCTTAATACGCTGGAGAAGAGACGTCGTCAAATGTATGGCTATCGAGGAATTCGAGACGTTCTCACGACTTCTCGGAAAAGTCATCATCCCACCACCAGCCCAAAACAAAACCGGCGCCTGGCCATTCACTGTAGATGACGACAAAAAGGAGGTGGCTTTCATCATCGGTGTTGACGAAAATGGAGACGAGATCGAGCACAGTTCAAAGCCCAGCAAGCTAAACAATTACTACGATGCGAACCCTGAAGCCGAAAATTATATGAAGCCAGTCTACTTTCGTCGTGAGGTGTTGGGAAAATACTACGCAGAGCCTGAACGGTATCGTGTTTTGGATGGTCAATTATCCTGTCTCAACATATGGAGCTGTCAGATCGACAATGATCTGGATTCATATATAGCCGTGTATCTCGGCGATCTTGGGCGCTACATGCCATACGAAGAGCGGCTGCACTGGCGCCAGTATAACGTGGTACCAGAAGGCAGAATAAGCGAGACGAACTTCCGGCGCAGCTTTCTTGCGCAAGCCGTTGAGTCCCAATCCGCTGATCTAACATTTCGCCGCGAGTACACCAAACTCTTACACGATTGGAAGAGTGTGCATGGATGGTCGCTATTTCTCCCATCTTCACAAGGAGATGTGCACTTACTTGATACGGTACGGATACCCGTTACGAACTCTCAACCTGAATTCGACGAGCAGATTGGGCATCTCTCGAAACTACTCGTGGACTCGTTAAACGAGAAGTGTTTGATTATACAAGCTGGCATGCTTGAAAAGGATACTAAAGGCATTAGCAAGCTGGACAGCTATCTAGAATCGACAAATTTTCCCGAACGTCAATCAGTGGTTCAATTCTTACGAAATCTTCAAAATTTTCGTTCCTCTGGATCAGCGCATCGCAAGGGCTCACGCTACGAGGAACATATTGCAAGACTTGGTATTGACATGACAAGAAAAGCTGATGTGATCCGGGAACTTTTAGAGAAAGCCACCATAGCCCTTCGCAGTCTGCGTATACACCACTGTGGAAAAGATGATGATTAATAATCATGTGACATGGATAAAACTCTGCGCCTCTTCTCCCTCCCCCTCGTGGGGATGGCCGGGGTGGGGGGCGAAGAAGCAAACTCTTTGTAAAATCTGCGCGCTCCTGTGACGAAATTACCTGGACAAATAGCGCTCGTCACCGGCGCGTCGCGTGGCATTGGCCGGGCCGTTTCACTGATGCTGGCGCGTGAGGGCGCGCATGTGATTGCGGTTGCGCGCAATGTCGCCGAACTGGAAAGTCTGGATGACGCCATCAAGGCGCTTGGGGTAAAGGATGGCGCCACGCTTGTGCCGCTGGATTTGAAGGACCATTCGGCCCTTGACCGGCTTGGCGCATCCATTCATGGGCGGTGGGGGGTGCTGGATATTCTGGTGGGCAATGCCGGTGTCCTTGGGCCAATCACGCCCGTTGAACATATTACGCCGCAGAAATTTCAGGAACTTCTGGACGTGAACCTGACCGCGAACTGGCGGTTGATCCGCGCCCTCGCGCCCTTGCTCAGGGAATCGGCAAATGGCGGACGAGCCGTGTTCGTGAGTTCGGGCGCGGCACACAAATCAAAACCGTTCTGGGGCGGCTATTCCATGAGCAAGGCGGCGCTGGAAAGCCTGGTGAAAATATGGGCAGCGGAAAACGCCAGGTCGAAGTTACGGATAAATCTGTTCAATCCCGGCGCCACCCGCACCGGCATGCGCGCCGCCGCCATGCCCGGCGAAGACCCGATGAGTTTGCCCACGCCGGAAACCGTGGCCGAGGCAATGCTGCCGCTTTTGTTGCCGGAGTGTGCCGTTACGGGTGAAGTGGTTGATTGCCGGTAGATAGCTACTTTGCGTAACACGCATCAAATACGGCTTGCCCGGCATCGGTGGATCCCGCATCGGCCTGCGCCCGGATTGAAATCTGGGCGCATTTGAAGCAGGGGCCGAGGCAGGCCTCAAAGGCTTCGTTGCTTTCGGGATCAAGTCCGCCGGGGACTGTCCGGCAAAATGTGCTGCACGAAACCTGATCATAGGCATGAAGCGCGCCGTGACCATCTGCCTCACCATGTCCAGTTTGGTGTTCTGACCTGGCGGGATGGGCATCCACATTGCGGCCAATCAGCATTTTAATGGTTCCGCCGATGGTGGGCTCAAGCCCCGGCGCGCTGAACTGGCTGGCATTATAATTATCTCCGGAAATAAAGCGCTGCTTCGCCTCAGCGGAGATGGGTGAGATTGCGAAAATGGCGGCGACCATCACCGCAATTACTGCAATGTGCAGGTAACGCTTTTTCATGCCGGCACGCCCCAACCTACAGCCTCAATTGGTCAGCAGTGGCACACGCGGCTTGCTTCCGCCGCCGGGTGATGACTTGCCTTTGGATTTGGGCTTGGTTTTTGCGGGGCGTTTGAGCTTCGGTTCAAAATATTCGAACGCCAGTTTGTTGTCTCCCGCATCATCCCTGGCAACGCTGATACGCACCAGGCCGCCTTTGACCAGTTTGCCGAACAGCAATTCGTCCGCCAGCGGCTTTTTGATATATTCCTGAATCACCCGCGACAAGGGCCGGGCGCCCATTTGCGGGTCATAGCCGCGCTTGGCGATCCAGTCATTGGCTTCCTGCGAAAGTTCAATCGAGACATTGCGGTCTTCGAGTTGCCCTTCCAGTTCCAGCACAAATTTCTCGACCACCATCGAAATAACTTCTGCCGGCAGATGATCGAACGGAATGACGGCGTCAAGGCGGTTGCGGAATTCAGGCGTGAACAATTTCTTGATCGCTTCCTCGTCTTCGCCTTCCTTCGTACCGCGGCCAAACCCAATCGATTGCTTCGCCATTTCGGACGCGCCCGCATTGGTCGTCATGATCAGGATCACGTTACGGAAATCGACCTTCTTGCCGTTATGGTCGGTCAGCTTGCCATGATCCATTACCTGCAACAGAATGTTGAACAGATCCGGATGCGCCTTTTCGATTTCATCGAGCAGCAGCACGGTATGCGGGTGCTGATCAATGCCATCGGTCAACAGGCCGCCCTGATCAAAGCCGACATAGCCCGGAGGCGCGCCGATCAGACGCGATACGGTGTGACGCTCCATATATTCGGACATGTCAAAGCGCAGCAGTTCCACGCCCATGATCTCGGCCAACTGCCGCGCCACTTCGGTTTTGCCCACGCCCGTCGGGCCCGAAAACAGATAGCTGCCAATCGGTTTGTTGGGCTCGCGCAGACCGGCGCGCGACAGTTTGATCGATGCCGCAAGGGCCTCAATGGGCCTGTCCTGCCCGAACACAACGCGCTTGAGCGCGGCCTCCAGATCGGCCAGGGATTCCTTGTCGCTCTGTGTCACCGTCTTGGCCGGAATGCGCGCCATTTTGGCGATCACGACTTCAACCTCATGCGTGCCGACAACCTTTTTGCGCTTGGCCGGAGGCAGCAGCATCTGCGACGCGCCCACTTCGTCGATCACGTCAATGGCCTTGTCCGGCAGTTTGCGGTCATGGATATATTTTGCCGACAGTTCCACCGCCAGCTTGATGGCGTCTCCCGTGTAACGAACCTTGTGATATTCCTCGTAATAAGGTTTCAGCCCGTTGAGAATTTTGATCGCATCTTCCACAGTGGGTTCATTCACGTCGATTTTCTGGAACCGGCGCAGCAGGGCGCGGTCTTTTTCAAAGAATTGACGAAATTCCTTATAAGTGGTCGACCCCATGCATTTCAGCGCACCGCTTTGCAGCGCGGGCTTCAGCAGGTTGGAGGCATCCATCGCCCCGCCGCTGGTTGCGCCCGCACCAATCACCGTATGAATTTCATCGATGAAAAGAATCGCGCCGGGATGCTCTTCAAGTTCTTTCATCACCGCCTTGATGCGTTCCTCGAAATCACCGCGATAGCGCGTTCCCGCCAGCAGTGTCCCCATATCCAGCGAGAATATTGTGGCGCCCATCAGCACTTCCGGCACTTCGCCATTCACGATCTTGCGCGCCAGACCTTCGGCAATTGCGGTTTTACCGACTCCGGAATCGCCCACCAGCAGCGGATTGTTTTTCGTTCTGCGGCACAGGATCTGCATCGCGCGTTCAATCTCGGCCCCGCGTCCGATCAGCGGGTCAATGCGCCCCTCTTTGGCGCGTTCATTGAGATTGACGCAATAGGCGGCAAGCGCATCACCGCCGCCCTGCTGCTTGCTGGATCTTTCTTGGCGCTGTTGTTGTTCATTGGCGCCCTTTACCGGCTTGCCTTCGGACATGCCGGGAACTTTTGCGATGCCATGCGAAATATAATTCACCGCATCATAGCGGGTCATTTCCTGTTCCTGCAGGAAATAGGCTGCATGGCTTTCGCGTTCCGCAAAAATAGCCACCAGCACATTGCCGCCGGTCACTTCTTCACGCCCGGAAGACTGCACATGAATGACGGCGCGCTGAATGACACGCTGAAATCCTGCGGTGGGTTTTGCTTCCTCGCCATTATCGACAATCAGCGAGGACAGCTCATTGTCGATATAGTTTTCAAGGCTCTGCTTGATCACATCAAGATTGACGCCGCAGGCGCGCATGACGGCGCTGGCTTCCTTGTCATCAAGCAGGGAGAGAAGCAGATGCTCCAGCGTGGCGAATTCGTGCTTGCGCGAGCTAGCGCTGGCGATGGCGCGATGTAAACTTTCTTCGAGACTGCGGGATAAAGAAGGCACGGTTACCTATTCCTTTTCCATAGTGCACTGTAACGGGTGCTGATTCTGTCTTGAATAGTCTATCACTTGCGTGACTTTTGTCTCAGCTACTTCATAGGTGAATACGCCACAGACGCCAACGCCCTGCTGATGCACATGCAACATGATCTTCATGGCCTCCGAACGGTCCTTGTTGAAGAACTGCTCCAGAATATGCACCACAAACTCCATCGGCGTATAGTCATCATTCAACAAAAGCACTTTATACAAAGAGGGCTTCTTTGTCTTGGGTTTGACCTTGGTGACGACGCCGGTCCGGTTATCCTCGTCATTGTCAACGCCACTATCTTTTGACATTGATGGCGGGCATATTTCTTTACGGGTGATCATATTCGGTACGCGATCCCTTCAATATCCAAAGCCTGATATGCATAATTATATATAATACGCCGTCTCTGGCGCCAATCAAACAGCAAATAGCCTGGAGTGAATCTCATCCCTTGATTGTGTTCTCTGCGCGCCCCTGATTACGAAATTTGCTCTGATATTTACAGACTTCCATGGATTACTGACCGTCACTCTGGATTGAAAGTCATTCCATGCCAGAGGCCTTTCACCGGAAAAAACTGCCCGGTAAAATTGGGACAATAGTCTGGCAGCCTTATTAAGGCATCCTCTATATTTTAAAATATTTCAGTATTATCAATACATTGCGTTGTTATCTCAATGTTTTCTCTGGTGGCACAAGGCTTGCTTCCCATCTGACCAGTGCATGAATTTCCTGAATTTCAGAAATGAAAAATCAGGCCATGTCACGCGGTGAAAGCCACCCTGCAAAATGCGGGTATTTAATCCAGAAAGGAGACAGCAAGATGAGCACAACTATTCACACTAATCCGGGTGCACTTGTCGCCCAGGCAACCCTGAGAAGCATAGCAACGCAGTTGGACAAAGTGTCAAAGCAGGTTCAAACCGGTTACAAGGTCGCCGATGCAAAAGACGATGCGTCTACTTTTGCCGTGGCGCAAGGCCTGCGTGGAGACCTTGCCTCTCTGAGTGCTGTTCAACAGGGGTTAAGTGGTGCGGTCGGCCTCGCCGAGGTCGGACTTGGAGGTGCTACTGCTGTGTCAAATCTGTTCGAGGGTATTAAATCCAAGCTGACGCAACTTGCCAATACTGCGATCACTGCAACACAGCGTACAACCTATACTACTGATCTCAAGGATTTGGCTACACAAGCCAAAGATTTGATAAAGCAGGCCAAGTTTAATGGCACAAACTTATTGAACAATACGACGTCGATAAACTTTATCGCCGACGTAACAGGTGCATCAATCAGCGTTACTGGTGTTGACGTACTTGCTTCTTCGTCAACATTCAATGCCGCGATTGGCGCCAGCGTAACTTCTACTCTGGCGAGAACTTTCCTGAACTCCAGCAGCCCCCTGTTAGATAACTTCATTGCCGCTACCAACAGTGCGTTAAGCGGCATTGCAGGCGATCTACGCGCTGTCGAAGCACAGAATAGCTTTACCAAATCGATTTCTGATGCGACCGAAAAGGGACTTGGCTCCCTGGTTGACGCGGATCTGGCAAAGGCAAGCAGCAGACTGCAGGCATTACAGGCCCAGCAGCAGCTGGCTACCCAGGCCATTACCATCGCCAATCAGGCGCCATCCATCCTTCTGGCGCTGTTCAAGTAAGTGTACCTGGGAGGGGCAAATGCCCTTCCTGCACATCAATTCGGGACCGGCTCTGCCGGTCCCGCCTTTTTTACCTTGATTGCGCCGCCAACCCGCCTTAGTTTCTGTCGCAATCAACCATTACAAAGAAGACAGAAACCATGAAATTCCAGGGCACGTCTAACTATATCGCTACCGAGGATCTGATGATTGCGGTGAATGCCGCCGTTACATTGCAGCGTCCGCTGCTTATCAAGGGCGAACCGGGCACAGGTAAAACCGTGCTTGCGCACGAGGTTTCCAAGGCGCTCAGTAAGCCGCTGATTGAATGGCACATCAAATCCACCACCAAAGCCCAACAAGGGCTCTACGAATATGACGCTGTAACACGGTTGCGTGATTCGCAACTCGGTGATGAGCGGGTTAAGGACATCAGCAACTACATCAAGAAAGGCAAACTATGGGAGGCTTTCACGAAGGATAGCTCGCCTGTGTTGCTGATTGATGAAATCGACAAGGCGGATATCGAATTTCCGAACGATCTGTTGCAGGAACTGGATCGCATGGAATTTTTCGTCTACGAGACGTCGGAAACCATCAAGGCCCATAACCGTCCGATCGTGATCATCACGTCAAACAACGAAAAAGAATTGCCGGACGCCTTCCTGCGCCGCTGTTTCTTCCACTATATCAAGTTTCCCGAAAAGGACACGATGGAAGAAATCGTGCAGGTGCACTATCCCAATATCAAGAACGAGCTGGTCACCAGCGCGATGAGCATTTTCTATGAAATTCGCGAAGTGCCAGGTTTGAAAAAGAAGCCGTCAACATCAGAGCTGCTGGATTGGCTCAAGCTGCTTCTGGCCGAAGACATTTCGCCTGAAACCCTGCGTGAACGCGACCCGAACAAGCTTATTCCCCCACTGCATGGCGCATTGCTCAAAAACGAGCAGGACGTGCATCTGTTTGAACGCCTGGCATTCCTGGCGCGCCGGGAACGTACATAGTAGAACCTGAGCAAACGGCTTGAATAAGGCTTAAGGAGAACGGCGATGTTCATCAACTTTTTCTACGAGTTGAAGGAAGCGAAAGTTCCGGTGACTCTGCGGGAATATTTGACTCTGATGGAGGCGATGAAATTAAACGTCGCCCAATTCAGTGTGAATGAGTTCTATTATCTGTCCCGGTCTGCGCTTGTAAAAGACGAACGCAATCTCGATAAATTCGACATGGTTTTTGGAAAACATTTCAAAGGCCTGGAATTTGTTGGAGAAGCGCACAGCAAAGAACTGCCGGAAGAATGGCTGCGCTCCATTGGCGAACGGTTCCTGACCGATGAGGAAAAGGAATTGATCGAAAGCATGGGCGGCTTTGAAAAGCTGATGGAGATGCTGAAGCAGCGTCTTGAAGAGCAGAAGAAAAAGCATGAAGGTGGGAACAAGGCCATCGGCACCGGCGGCACGTCACCCTTTGGCGCCGACGGTTATAATCCCGAAGGCGTGCGCATCGGCCAGAAACAAGGGCGGCATGGGCGCGCCGTTAAAGTTTGGGACAAGCGCGAATATAAAAATCTGGACGATTCGGTTGAGCTTGGCACACGCAATATCAAAGTGGCGTTGCGCCGCCTGCGCCGTTTTGCCCGCGAGGGCGCCCAGGACCAACTCGATCTACCGGGCACAATCCGTGACACCGCACGCAATGGCTATCTTGACATCAAGATGGAAGCAGAGCGCCGCAACAAAATCAAAGTGCTGATTTTCTTTGATATTGGCGGCTCCATGGACGCACATATTCGCACCTGCGAGGAATTGTTCTCTGCGGCGCGGACAGAGTTCAAGCATATGGAATATTTCTATTTTCATAATTGCCTGTACGAGCATCTGTGGAAAGACAACCGCCGCCGCCACAACGAAAAAATACCGACCTGGGACGTGCTGAATAAATACGGTTCCGACTATAAGGTTATTTTTGTTGGCGATGCGACCATGAGCCCATACGAAATCACCTATCCGGGGGGTAGCGTTGAGCACTGGAATGAAGAGGCCGGTGAGGTCTGGTATCAGCGTGTGCTGGATATCTACCCGAAAGCCGTCTGGCTAAACCCGGTTGCCAAGAAGCACTGGGAATACACGCCATCAATCCAGGTGGTTGAACAGTTAATGTCCCACCGCATGTATCCGCTGACACTGGGCGGGCTGGACGACGCCATGAAGGAACTAAACCGCTAATTTAGCGGTTTAGGCCACCTTTCCTGACTTGAAAAAGGCCATTGCCTGGCGCTGGGTTTCTATCGCCGTTTCCAACATGCTCTCAATGTGCTGGGCTGCACGGACGGGGTCGCATACATCCTGCTCAAGTTTCGCGGCGATGCGCGAGAACCTCAGACCACCAAAATTTCCCGCCGAACCTTTCAGTTCATGGGCAAGCGCCAAAATTCTGCTTTCGTTTTTTACGCCAAGGGCCTGACGAAGCTCAAACAGTTTTTCTTCCACTGTCGGCCAAAATTCATTCAGTAATTCAGCCGTCTTTTGTTCGCCCAGCACCTCGGCCATGGAATTCAGAACCGATTCATCAATCAATGCCAGGGTGACAATCCCGGTGTTGTCTTCAAAGGCCTCTAAATCGTACAGACTTTGCTGACGCGAAATATTGCCCCAATGCCCAAGTGCTTTACTCAGTGCGCGGACGTCGATTGGCTTGCTTAAATAATCATTCATGCCCGCGTTAAGAACCTTATCGCGCACTCCAGTCATGGCATCGGCTGTTAAGGCTATAATGGGCATTTTACCCAAAGATCCCGGCAAGGCCCGGATCGCGCGGGTAGCGTCAATACCATCCATTACCGGCATCTGCATGTCCATCAGCACCAAATCATACTTACCGCCGCCAACCACGGCTTCCAACGCTTCCTGTCCGTTGTTTGCGATGGTGCAGGCGTAGTTAAATTTTTCCAGCAGCGTACGGATCAAAAACTGATTACTTGGATTATCTTCGGCCACAAGAATACGCAGCATCATTGTATCTTCTGATATGTAGGGCGCCAGAGCAACTTCTGATGTCTCATCAGATACCGTCTTCTGAGTGATTTCCAAAGGCACAGTGAACCAGAAGGTGCTCCCCGCGCCTGGTTTGCTTTCCACGCCAATCTCGCCTGACATCAATTCAACAATGCGCTTGCTGATGGCAAGCCCCAGACCCGTGCCACCAAAACGCCGGGTCGTCGATGTATCAGCCTGGGTAAAATCCTGAAATAACAGCGCGATTTTGTCTGGCTCGATTCCTATTCCGGTATCAATAATTTCCGCCCGCAGCCAGGCAATATTAGAACCTGCATTGCCCTGATCCGCTATCCGGGATATTACAAGACGTACCGATCCCTCTTCCGTAAATTTAATTGCGTTGGCTAGCAGATTAAAGATCACCTGACGTAAACGGGCCAGGTCGCCGCGTAAATAAGGCGGCACGCCGTCAAGAATCTCATAATTCAGCGCCACGCCTTTTGCATTGGCTTCAACACCGATTATGCTAATTGCTGATTCCAGTTCCTGGATCAGATCAAAATCAATTATTTCCAACTCTATATGAGCTGCCTCAAGTTTGCTGTAATCAAGAATATCGTTGATCAGATGCAGCAGATGGGCGCCGGCATTCTTGGCGGCAAGAGCGTATTTATTCTGCTCAGTTGTCAATGGTGAATCCAGTAGCAACCCATTCATACCAATGACTGAATTCAGCGGAGTGCGAATTTCATGGCTCATGGTTGACAGGAAACGGCTTTTCGCCTGATTTGCTGCTTCGGCCGCAACAGTCGCTTCCTGTAAACCGAATTGCAGGTTCAGCATCTTTCGCATACTCTGATTTACCTGGATCGGGAAAGTCATGCTGGCAAGAAGGTAATAACCAACCGGGACCATAACTTCCGGATGGCCCCACTGAGACGTCAAAATCCATGAACCATATGCAACAGCAGAGGCTGCGAAGATCTGCTCGGAATAAAAGACGGGCAGCACGACCGCCCCTGTCATGGCGGAAAGCGGAATTTGCAGGGCAACCAGCAAAACAAGCATTAAATTACCGGCGGGAAATTCGGGATTCCATGCCCAAAAAACCAGGCTGCACAGGACAAAACTGACAAAAACCCTGTGCATGATGATTGTGATTAACCAGCCCTGATAATCAGCAGCGGTAAGAGACTTTGACAGAAAGCGCGGATAAAATATCCACCCCACACCTGTTATAAATAGACCCGCCGCCATCCATAAGGCCGCTTCCCACACAGGTTGAAGAAAGGCTATAACGCTAAAAACTGATACAAGCATGAAAATTTGCAATGGGATGTTGCGCAACCGCGCCTCAACATACATACGCAATATTTCAAGCTCGATGCTTTGATGATTAGGATACATGCCGTCTCACGCCCGCGTCATATTTCTGTAGCCTTAGTTGATCAGGAAATTGCAAATGAAATGTTAACTATCTGCGTAAATGCAATTATTCGGATGACCGTGACATTGCATATGGATTGCGCAGACCTCTTAACAAATAATTATTAAAAACCTACGGAGTGACCCCTTGCAGCGGCAGGACGCACAGTTTTACGTCTCCATAAAGGGGGTTATTTTTCTGGATGACAGGGTGTTGTTGTTGCGCAAGCCCAGTGGTGAATGGGATATTCCCGGTGGCCGCTTGAGCATTGAAGAAACCCCCAAACAATGTCTTATACGGGAAGTTCTGGAAGAAACCGGCCTAACCGTTAAACCAGGAAAGCTATTGCATCGCTGGATACGCAGGCGTCCAAATAAAATAGATGTGTTCCTAGTCAGCCATATCTGCAAACTGGCCGATTCAACAGCGAATACAAGATTGAGCATTGAACACGACAAATCAGGCTGGTTTTCGCTACAGGAATCTGAAGCCCTGTATTTACCGGAGGGAATCTATAAGTCGGTTCAGCGCGCATTTCGTTTGCAAAAGAAACTCAAATAATTGCTGCCTGTTCAGAACCAGCTTTTTTATATAACTCCCGGAACTCAGATCTGCTTTGTTTTCTGGAAAACTCATAAAAGCTGGCTTCAAATTTGGCCCGTGCCCCAGCCTGGTGTGCATTCAGAAGGCCGATCAGCATACCTATCGCCAGACAAGTGTGATGTGAAGCAGTTTTATCCAACATCAACTGCTTGCAAAATAGCATCAGCGTTTCTGCCTGCACCTCAAAATCCTGATGATCGCCAAGAATGGTTTGGAAGCGGCGCATCTGCTTCGATAAACCGGGGGATATGTGTGCTGGCGATATCTTTTCAAAAAAACCAATCAGGTAACGTAGTTTTTTACCATCTTTGCGTAGTTCATGCAGGGCGGCAGCCGGAGAGGCGGAACCAATTTTGCGTCCCCGGCGTAATATTTTTTTGTAGATACGCCAGATTTTTGCGCCGGTCAGGCCTATGTATATTGACCATGCCTGATTGTTCCAATCTGCATAGCCTTTCGCCACAAAGGCGCGCGCGTTGGCAATGAATAGTAAGTAGCGGTTATCCATTAGTGCCCGTATAAATTTTTCCTGTTCATCTTTTTGATTTTTCTGCAAATATTCCTGAAGTGGCTGTAGAGAAGACTGCAACTCCTCCGGTAACCAGCCGCGATATTTATCAAACGCCGCTAAAAAAGTATCAGCGTCACGCAGCGGGCTGGTCATCTGCCCTAGCCAGCGCAATTCTCCGGATAAATACACCGCGTCTTCAGCAGGCATCATATCTTTGAATTGGCTTACAAGCACGCGCATGCGGCGTATGGCAACGCGGTATTTATGCAGATATTCAATATCCGCCGCCATAAGCGCGCCAAGCGCGTTCATCGTGAGATCGTCAAGCAATCCAGCCAGAATCTGGCAAACCGCCTCACCGCTGGTTACAGATGAATCTATTTCAGACATGGGAACAGCATCATTCAACATTAGTAGAAAAACTCAACCATTCCCATGCAATACATTATGATGTCGCGAAGCCGTACAGTTTCGCCGCGTTGTCATGGGTTATCTTGCGTATGATTTTTTCATCAACACCCGCAAGTTGTTCCGTCAGCGACGCCCGGCTATCGGGCCAGATTCCATCCGGGTGCGGAAAATCATTACCCCACATGATATTATCTTCACCAATGCGTTTTACATTTTCAATGCCAACACGGTCGATCTGAAATGTTGCATACATGTGGCCGTACCAGTACTCGCTTGGCGGGCGGGGCACCACGTCTTTGAACTGATCTTCCCATTCATAATCCATACGCTCCAGCACATAGGGAATCCAGCCAATGCCGGATTCGGCGATCACCACTTTCAGATTTTTATAACGCTCCAGCGCGCCGCTAAAGATGATCGCCGCCAGAATGCTGAGCATCGGGATTTGAAACCCGGTCATATGCGTCGCAAACCAAGGCCGGCGGGTTTTCGGATCATTGTACCAGCGCTCGTCCAGTTTTGGGCCGATGGTGTGGAAATGCACCGGCACACCAGTGTCAGCAGATGCTTTCCAGACTGGCTCCCAATCACTGTGCCAAAGCGGCAACATATCTCCGGCAAGCCCCAGTTCCGCGCCTTTCAGGCCAAGCGTAGCTATGCGGCGGATTTCCTGCGCCGATTCCTCGGGTGTACCGCCAGAGATGCAGCCGACACCTGCAAAACGGCCCGGCGCCGCCTTGCAGAAATCGGACAACCACTGATTATAGGTGCGCACCACGCACTTCACCACATCGGGATCAACCAGCTTGTTGGCGGCGCCCAGAATGCCATACAGCACTTCTCCGGACACACCATCAAGATCCTGATCCTTGACACGCAAATGCGGCTCTGCCGGACGCATGATGCCCTTATCCTGATCCGCATACAGCCCTTGTTCAGCCATGCGGTCGGATCGGTGAATTTGCCCTGGCTGATAGCGTCTGCCGCCCGATCCCATGCCGCCCGCCAGCCCAAGCGATGTGCCCGTGGCCGATTCCCAGATGCGGCTGCCCTTGCGTTCGACGATACGCGGCATGCGGTCTTTCAGTTCTGCGGGTGCATTGTCACGCCATAGATTTTCCGGCATCAATGGAAAGTCGATATGCCCATCGGCCGATATCAGTCTGTTTTTCATCTTGTGGCTCCCTTTTTCGGGGCATGGCGTTTCGTGGCCATGTCTCTTATAATTATGATCATATTTCATGAGGTTCGGGGAGGGCAAATGAAAGCTTTGGTAATCGGCGGCACGGGTCCCACCGGACCCTATATTATCAACGGGCTGAGGGCGCGGGGCTATGAAGTGGCCATGCTGCATCGGGGCGCCCATGAATTACCCGAAAATCCGCCAGAAATTGAACATATTCATGTGGATCCACACTTCCGGGAAACCCTGGACGAAGGGCTGAAAGGGCGCGACTTCGATATTGTGATCGCCACCTATGGGCGCATACGTGTCATTGCAGAGGCGCTAGGAGGCAAGACTCCCCGCCTGATTGCTGTGGGTGGCGCTGTCGGGTATCGCGGCATGATGCAGCCGCAGGCGAACACGCCACCCGGCATGCCCATCCCGACGCGCGAGGATGCGCAACGCATCGCGACACGCGAGGAATTCGAATTTGGCTGGCTGATCCGGCATACAGAAGATGTGGTGATGCAGGGCCATGCGGCGGGGCTTTATAATGCGACCATGTTTCGCTATCCGATGGTATATGGACCAAACTCCATTCGCTCGCTGGAATGGCATATAATGAAACGTGTACAGGCCAAACGGCGGCAGATTATTTTGCCTGAAGGCGGTCTGACCGTTCTGTCGCGCGGTTATGCGGAAAATATGGCCCATGCAGTGCTGCTGGCGGCAGACAAACCGGAAGCCTCTGCCGGGAAGGTATACAATTGCGCCGATGAACAGGGCCTGACCGTCGCGCAATGGGTGCAGATGATCGCCCGCAGCATGGATTGGGAATTTGAAATCTGTAGCCTGCCGGGCGTGTTCGCCTATTCGGCGGCTGACTTCCTGCTCTATCACAATTCGGTCAATCATCAGATTATGGACATTGCTGCAATCCGCAAAGATCTGGGATACCGGGATGTCGTGCCGATGCAAAAAGCCATTCCACATACGGTAAAATGGATGCTAGAGCACAGGCCGGACACCACGCCGCTGGATTACGCGATGGAGGATCGGTTGCTGGCCATCTACAATAAAACAAAAGCGCAATTGCAGGAAATTCAGTTCACTCCCGCGCCGGTGCACCATTCCTATGCGCACCCCAAAAAGCCTGGCGAAGGGCTGGATCACAGAAATCGCTAAATGAAAAATACCTGCCGGGCCGAAACCGGCAGACACAGAGAGAGAAAATAAATAATGAAAGCTTTGGTGATTGGCGGAACAGGACCAACCGGCCCTTATTTGGTGAATGGATTAATCGCGCGTGGCTATGAAGTGGCGATGCTGCATCGTGGCACCCATGAGCTGGACGAAAATCCGCCCGAAGTGGAACATATCCATGTCGATCCGCATTTTCGTGAAACCATTGACCCGGCATTGGCGGGACGCACATTCGATATTGTGATCGCCACCTATGGGCGTATCCGCGTGATTGCCGAGGCGCTTATTGGTATTACGCCGCGCCTGATTACCATTGGCGGGCCACCCAGTTACCGGGGCATGTTTAATCCGCAGGATAATTTTCCACCCGGCATGCCGATCCCGACACCTGAAAATGCGCAGCGTATTGAATCTTCCGAAGAGGCCAGCTTTGGCTGGCTGATCCGGCAGACCGAAGACACGATCATGGGGTTTCATGCGGCCGGGCATTACAACGCCACCACCTTCCGCTATCCGATGGTCTATGGTCCCAACGCCATCGGCTCGCTGGAATGGCTGATCATGAAACGTGTCCAGGACAAGCGCAGACAAATCGCCCTGGCGGATAATGGCTTGACGGTTGTGTCGCGTGGCTATGCAGAAAATATGGCGCATGCGGTGTTGCTGGCAGTTGATAAACCCGACGCATCGGCGGGAAAGATTTACAATTGCGCTGATGAACAGGCTGTATCTGTTGGCGCATGGGCGCAAATGATCGCCCGCTGCATGGATTGGGAATTTGAAATTTGCGGCATCCCGGATGCTTACGCACATACCTCGCGCGATTTCCTGCCGCTTGATACGTCCACGAACCATCAGTTGATGGATCTGTATAACATCAGGCATGATCTGGGATACCGCGATCTGGTGCCGATGCAGGAAGCCATTCCACGCACCGTTGCCTGGATGCTGAAACACCGCCCGGACAATGACGGAAAATTCGCCAATAAAGCTGACCCGTTGAATTATCAATTAGAGGATCAGTTGCTGGCGATCTATAATGAGGCCGTGGCGAAGATGCAGAAAATTCCGTTCCGCCGCAAGGAAGTGCATCATCCCTACCCGCACCCAAAAATAGCCGGACAGGCGCGCGATCACCGCAACCGGTAAGGCAAGCTACGCCGTCTGCGCAGAGGGTGCGTACAGTTTGAGGCCCTGAGATTCCCGCGCCAGCGCCAATGTCAATATGTCGCGGGCGATTGGCGCGGCGACAGTAGAGCCGCCGCCGCCATGTTCGATAACCACCGAAATGGCATAGCGCGGCTTGTCCGAAGGGGCGTACCCAACAAACAGTGCGTGGTCGCGCTGTTCCCACGGAAGATTCTCGTTTTTCGTCACGCCGCCCGCGCGATAGCGTTCTTCGCGGCTAATGCGCCGCACCTGCGCCGTTCCCGTCTTGCCGGAATATTGGTAGCCATTATAATCCATGCGCTTGGTATAGGCGGTGCCGCGCACTTCATTGACAACCGCCCACATGCCATCGCGGGCAAGATTTAAGAATTCGGTTGGGATATTCATATCAGGAAAAATAATCGGCCTGGCATCTGCTGAGACATCGCGCACCAGGCGTGGCATGACCATTTTTCCGCTTGCCAAACGCGCCGTCATTACAGCCAACTGCAACGGCGTGGTCTGGATATAGCCCTGACCAATTGCCGCAATCAGGGTTTCGCCACCTACCCAGGGCTGGCCAAACCGCGCGCGCTTCCAGTTGGGAGACGGCATCAGGCCCTGTTTTTCATCCGGCAGGCCGATATCCAGTTTCACACCAAGGCCAAACTTGTTTCCCATTTCCTGCATGGGCACAATTCCCGTGCGCCGTCCCGCTTCATAAAAATAGACGTCGCAGGAATGCTTGATGGCCTCGCGCATCGACATCGCGCCATGACCTTCCTTTTTCCAGCAATGGAACAGATGGTTGCCAAGACGCGCCTTGCCATTGCAATACACACCATCACTCGGCGACATCGCACCGCTGGCCAATGCCGCAATCGCGATCAGCGGTTTGATGGTCGATCCCGGCGGATATAGCCCCGCGATGGATTTATTGATCAGCGGATGCATGGGATCATTCTGCAGCGCCTTCCATTGCGCGCCCGATAGTCCCATGTTGAAATTATCCGGCTCAAATCCCGGTACGGATACAAGCGTCAGCACTTCACCGCGTTCAATATCCAGACAGACAATGGACCCGCTTTGTCCGGTCAATGCGGCGGCGGCGGCTTTTTGCAACTCAATGTCGATGCTCAAAACCGTATCCTTGCCCGGGATCCCTTCTGTGCGGGTAAGCTCGCGTATTACCCGGTCATAGGCATTGACCTCCACCCGCATATTCCCTGCCCGGCCACGCAGTTCGGCATCCTGCATCTTTTCGATGCCACTTTTACCAATCCTGAAACCCGGTGCGCGCAACACAGGTTCGGGGTTCTCAATTTTGGCAAGATCATCTTCCGAAACTGAAGCCACATATCCAATTAAATGCGACAGCAATGACCCGTAAGGATAGGCGCGGGTTTCGCCCACCACAGGCTGTACACCGGCAAGATCATAGCTTTTGACATTGATACGCGCAAAATCTTCCCAGCTTAAATCCTCTGCAATGATAATCGGCATAAAGCTGCGCTTTGTGCGTATTTCCCGCAGAACACGTTTATGGTTTTCTTCGCTGATCGGAACATGTTCGGACAGCGCTTCCAATGTGCGCTTTACATCCTTGGTTCGTTCCGGAATTAGAATCACGCCGTAATTCTGCCGGAGTGTCGCCAATTCTTCCCCAAAACGGTCCAGTATCCGTCCTCGCTGGGGAGGCAACAAGCGCAGGCTAATCCGGTTTTCATCGGCCAGAACTTTATATTGTTCCGATTCAACAACCTGTAGGTAATAAACCCGCGAGGCAATCACGCCAAACATCAGCGCCTGTCCTGCGCCAAGAATTGCAGCGCGGCGCGTGAAACTTCTGATCTGTTTATTTTCGCGGCCGCCAGGCAACATTACGACCGTATCCCTATCCGCATTATTGCGCCGATGGCATCCAGCGCGACAAACTGATCAATATCAATGCTATGACCGGATATACAAGAATAGTAAGCGCCGCCTGCACAAAAACGGGCACAGGTGATAAAAATACATCGTAATAAATGCATGCAGCAATCCATGCGAGACACGCAGCGCCCGTTACGATGGATGCAAATCCAATCCAGCCGAGAACAAATGCCTGACCAACAAGAAATTGTCTTTGTGACAGAGAAAGGTACTGCACCAATAAAAGCGTCAAAGCCCACAGCCCAATAGGTCCGCCGGATAGCACGTCCTGAAATAGTCCTATCCCAAAAACAGCCGCAGGCGGCATAAAACTGGGACGCGCAACAACCCAGAAGAAAATAGCAGCGACACTTAACAGGGGGGTGACAGTACTGAACCCCGGCACACCGGCGGGAACGACACCGGCAAGAACAAATAAAATCGCAGTCGAGGCGGGTATCAGCGCCGATATAAAACGCCGAATTTCACCATGTGGTCGAGAAGTTTTCATCGTCCTTCCGCTGCTGGGGCGGCCAGTGAATTGGGTGCTGGCGTCACATCACCGCCATCTTTCGCGGAAGTAACATCCATTGGAACGACGCCAATTGTACCAGGAGGCGCTTCATGCCCCTTATATTGCAGTACGCGCACAAAACTTAGACGATGTTCATCGGAAAATGCCTGTATGCGAACTTCATTCTTGGATGCGCCCGAATCAAGACTGCTGACCTGCCCCACAGGAATATCTGGTGGAAATACGCCGCCATGCCCGGATGTAACGATACGGTCTCCAATGTTTATTTTCACGCGTGCCGGTAAATAGAACAGTTGGGGCTGCACCTCATTGTCACCGGCCAGTACAGCCTGATACCCGCTTGCCTCCAGGCGAACCGGAACCCGGCTGTTCAAATCAGATAGTAATAAAACACGTGCGACCTGTTTACCCGCCGACACTACCTGCCCGATCAGGCCATCAGAACCGATAACAGGCATTCCCTTTTGGACGCCATGCTTTTGACCGGCATTGATCAGCACTGTGTGAACAAAGGGGCTGCCCAAATCGCCAATAACCCGCGCCGAGATAAAGGGAGAATCTGGCACATCCTGCGCATTCAGCAGTGAACGGAATTCTTTGTTTTCACTTTCCAATTTTAGGGCAAGTGCGTGCCAGGCCTGTAACCGTTCAAGTTTTGCACGTAAAATGCGATTTTCCTCAAGGGTATTAAAATATTGATCAACTTCTTCAAACCCCGAACGCAACGCCTGAATTGGCCGGGAAGAAAGTTCGAGAAGTGGCGCAGTAAAATCGCTTAGCGCGGTGCGGAACACTTCCATTCGCTCAGTTTCCGCACGTCCCGCCAACAATAGAAAGATCGCCGCAAGCACAAGGATAATAAATGACAGCCGCTGCCCAAGATCCTGCAATCGAATTGCCAGTCGTCCCCCCCCTTGGTCAATACGCGGCCTCATTTTTGTCATCCCTTATTCCATCTTACCTTAACTTATGCCTGAAAGCACATGACGCATGGTTTTCAGATGCTCCAGTGCGATGCCGGTGCCTTTTGCTACACAGGATAAAGGATCTTCGGCTACAATAACCGGCAAACCGGTCGCCTCGCGCAGCACCAAATCAAGGTTTTTCAATAGCCCGCCGCCGCCCGTCAATACGATACCCTTGTCAACAATATCGGCCGCCAGTTCGGGAGGGGTTTGTTCAAGGGCGACCTTCACCGCCTCAACAATTGCGCTCACAGGCTCAGCCAGGCTCTCGGCAATCTGGCGTTCCGAGATGCTGATTTCTTTGGGAACACCATCAATCAGATGCCTGCCGCGAAGCGTCACAGAGGGACCGTCCCCGCTAATCGGTGGACAGGCTGCGCCAATCTGCGCCTTGATGCGTTCGGCACTGGCTTCTCCGATCATCAGATTATGATGGCGGCGGATATATCCAATAATTGCTTCATCCATTTTATCGCCGCCAACACGGACGGATCGTGCATACACAATCCCGCCCAGAGACAAGACAGCCACCTCGGTCGTACCACCGCCGATATCAACCACCATCGAGCCGGTTGGTTCGGTAACCGGCAGTCCTGCGCCAATGGCGGCGGCCATGGGTTCCTCAATCAAAAATACCCGGCGCGCCCCAGCCGAAAGCGCTGAATCCTGAATGGCTCTACGCTCAACTGCAGTTGAGCCGGACGGGACGCATATCATGATCTGCGGGCTGGCGAACGACCTGCGGTTGTGCACTTTACGAATAAAATGTTTAATCATTTCTTCCGCAACTTCAAAATCCGCAATCACCCCCTCACGCATGGGGCGAATGGCCTCAATATTGCCCGGTGTTTTACCAAGCATCTGTTTGGCCTCGTCCCCTACGGCGAGAACCTGCTTGCGGCCGCCAATCTCTACAATGGCAACCACAGAAGGCTCATTGAGGACAACCCCGCGGCCTTTTACGTAAACAAGCGTATTAGCTGTGCCGAGGTCAATAGCCATGTCGGCAGAAAAGAAACCCAACAGATTGGAAAACATGCCCAAAACTACCCCTACAAAAAAACCCGTTATCACTCAACGAATACGCGCGATATCTAATGCATAAAAAATCCAAAATGGTTAATTTTTCGCAAACACGATTAAAATTATTCAAAATTGGTTTTATTTGCGGTTGAAGGGCCTGGCGGCCTGAACCGCCAGTGGTATCCAGTGCTATCTGCACCATCGGGCATTTTAAACAGTCGCCGTGAGGGCAACCGGGATGGTTTTGTCGCGCTTGATCAAAAGCCGGTTAAGCGCATTAACATAGGCGCGGGCGCTTGCAACCAGCGTATCCGGGTCAGCACCCTGCCCTGTCACAGCCTTGCCGTTCTGTTCAAGCCGTACACTAACTTCCGCTTGTGCATCCGTACCTTCGGTAACCGCATGCACCTGATACAATTGCAGGCGCGCCTCATGCGGGTATAGCGCATGGATAGCATTGAAGATGGCGTCAACGGGGCCATTGCCGGTGGCTGTCGTGGTACGCACTTCACCATCTACATCCAGTTCCAGTGTGGCGCTTTGTGGCCCCTTGGTTCCCGCGATGATTGCCAATGAGACAACCCTGATTTTATCCTGGCCACGCGCCAGCGCGTCATCAATCAATGCCGCAATGTCTTCATCATAGACCTGTTTCTTGCGATCCGTCAGTTCCTTGAAACGCACAAAGGCGTCTTCAATGGCGTTCTGTCCGAGATGATAGCCCATCTCTTCAATTTTCTTGCGGAAGGCGTGACGTCCGGAATGCTTTCCCATGACGAGCGAGCTTTGATAAACGCCCACACTTTCAGGCGTCATGATTTCATAGGTCTGGGTATTCTTGAGCATCCCATCCTGATGGATACCAGATTCGTGCGCAAAGGCATTCTTGCCAACGATGGCCTTGTTATACTGAACCGGAAAGCCCGTGGCCGTTGAAACCATACGCGAAGCGGCAACAAAATTTTCACTGATCACGCCAGTTTCATAAGGCAGGAAATCGTTACGCACGCGCAGCGCCATGACGATTTCTTCAAGCGCAGCATTGCCTGCACGCTCACCCAGCCCATTAATGGTGCACTCTATCTGACGTGCGCCATTGGAAACAGCCGCCAGCGAATTCGCAACCGCAAGCCCCAGATCATTATGGCAATGCGTGGAAAACACCGCCTTGTCGCTGTTTGGAATATTGGCGATCAAATCTGCGATCAGCTTGCCATATTCGGCGGGCATGGCGTAACCAACTGTATCAGGAATGTTAACTGTGGTTGCGCCGGCCTTGATAGCCGCTTCGATGCACCGGCACAGAAAATCAAATTCTGTGCGTGTCGCATCCTCGGCAGACCATTCCACGTCACCGCACAAATTCCGCGCATGGGTGACACTGGCAATCACGGCATCCAGAACCTGATCCGGCTCCAGTTGTAATTTGTGTTTCATGTGCACGGGGCTGGTCGAAATAACGGAGTGAATCCGTGGGCGCTTTGCACCTTTTAACGCTTCCCATGCACGATCAATATCTTTGAAGTTCGCGCGCGACAAACCCGCGACAACAGAATTTTTGACGATCTTTGAAACTTCGCGCACGGCTTCGAAATCACCATTCGATGCAATCGGAAAGCCCGCCTCGATAATATCGACTCCCATATGTTCCAGCATCTCGCCGATGCGCAGTTTTTCTTCAAGCGTCATCGATGCACCAGGCGACTGTTCTCCGTCGCGCATGGTGGTGTCAAAGATTAGAATTCGGTTCTTGCTGTTTATTGTCATCGTCTTCGTCCCTAATGTATTCCCTAATGAGGCTAAATTATGTTCCGGTGTGAATACCCCCTAAACACCCGGCCCAATCAGCCTGCCGGCGCCTAGGGGCAGATAAGGAGAAGCGCACTGTTGACACAAGAAAAGCGGCCAGAATTTACCGGTGAACCAATGCATACCAGCAGTAACGCCGCCCCGGACAATTGCCCCGGCAGCCCATCCTGTGATCGTCTGCAATACTGGTTCGTGATCATGTTCACTTACTTACTTCACCAAGGCTAATAGAAAATCGTTAACGGCCAAGATCAGGATAACTTGCTTCGAAAGGTAAACGCCTCGATTCCCAATGGCAATTTAGGTCAAAACCTCCTGACTCGGCAAGGCTTTTTGCAGATCAGTTAAGTCTTCCGCGCAAGAAATACTGGTGGGCCAAATTTGTTTATTTTCCGTCTCCCGCCAATCGCTGGCGTCTATCCCGGGTTAGCTTCACGAGAAAGTCAACCAGGATACGCATTCTGGATACATGTCGTGTCTCCCGATGGGTGGCCAACCAGAGTTCAACTCTTCCAACTGTTTCCGGGCCATAAATTCTGGTTATCCCAGACGCCTGGTCAGCTAAAAAACAGGGTAAAACAGATGCTCCAACCCCTGATATTACCGAAGAAAAACGGCAATTTGTATCATCGGTTCTAAGCACGGTTTGCGATTCATTTCCGGCTTTGTCCAGCCATTCTACCGGCGCCAGTAACGGGTTAGCCCCCGCAAATCCAATCAGCGGCACACCGGCCAGGATGTTCCGTTTGGTGTCCACATGTCGAGAGAGCAATTCCGGGCTCGCATAAAGTCCATATCCAATATCAGCAAGTTTTCGAACAACCATGTCGCCGGACACGGGCCGGCCATAGGATAGCGCTAAATCCAGCATGCCAAGTTTTACGGGCGCTGCCCCATGTGTGGTTTGTATGTCCACGGCCAATCCAGGGTAACTGGCCCAAAACTGCCCCATGCGGGGCGCGATCAAGGCGCTGCTAAGCGCAGCAGGCGCTGACATGCGCAAAATCGATTCGGCGCCTTCGTCTTCCGGGACAAAACTTCTGGCGATTCCTGAAATGCGCTCCTGAATGGGCCGTAATGACGCCATCAGGGTGCCCCCTTCCTGGGTTACCCGGTATCCCGTCCGGTCCCGCTCAAACAAGCGTACCCCCAGGGACTTTTCCAAAGCTGCAATACGCCGCAAAACGGTCGAGGCGTTTACACCCAAAGATTCCGCTGCGGCCGAAAGGCTGCCAAGCTCAGATACTGCCAGCGCATAGCGCAAATCGTCCCAGTTCATAGCCCATTATGCAAAAAAGCAAAAGATAATTGCATTTATAGGACAATTTACAGGCTCAGGCCAGAACCTATGTTCAGACGCTCACCTTCCCCTGAAGGTCGGCTTGCGCTTATCCATAAAGGCGCGACGTCCTTCTTTGTAATCTTCGCTCTGAAAGCAGGCCTGCACCATTTTCTCGCATAAGCCGGCATCAAATCCTTTCGGCTCTTTGTCTATTTCGATCATCGCCTGTTTGGCCGCACGAATCGTGAGGGGTGCGTTGGCCGCTATCATCGCGCAGATATCCCTGACCACCGCCTCGATCTCTGTATCTGCGACCAGGCGGTTTATCAGCCCCATGGCAAGGGCTTCTTCGGCATTGAACTGGCGGGCGGTAAAGAATATTTCGCGGGCAAATCCTGGGCCTACGAGATTCATCAGGGTGCGAATGCCCCCCTGCCTGTAGCCAAGTCCAAGCCTGGCTGCCGGAATTGCAAAGGCCGATTGTGGCGTTGCGATGCGCAGATCACAATTGAGGGCAATGGCCATGCCGCCACCGATGCAAAACCCCCGAATCATGGCTATGGTCGGGATCGGACTGTGCGCCAGCCGCCCATTCGCGCCATCAACAAAGGTTTCGTAAGCCTGCACGGCTTCGGGTGTGGCGCGGTGAGTTTCAAACTCGGAAATGTCCGCCCCGGCTACAAAGGCTTCATCGCCAGCCCCTTTCAGAACAATGACGCGGATGGCGCTATCGGATTCTATCTCATTCAGCATGCGTGGCAGGGCTTGCCACATATCAATGGACATGGCGTTGCGCCGTGCCGGATGATTAAAAATGATCCAGGCGACAGGCCCCTCCTTCACCATCTGCATTCGATCGCTGCCGTGGCTCATCCGCGCGTTCCCTTTACTGTTTTCAAATTACGCCCCGTTCCCGAAACCCGGCGATGGCGGCTGCATCATAGCCATAATCAGCCAAAACTTCATCTGTATGCGCCCCTTGCTCCGGCACAGGTCCGGTGATGTGAAACGGTGTACGGCCAAGACTGACGCCCTGCCCGACCAGTCTGATTTCATCCATTTCAGGATGCGTGACCGGCACCGCCATCCCCATATGTTTTACTTGAGGATCTTCAAATACCTGCTTGATATTATTTATAGGTCCGCTTGGAACACCAGCCTCGTTAAAGGCCTGGACCCATTCCAGACTGCTTCGGTGAATGATAATTTCCTGAATGATCGCATTGATGGCGTCCCGGTTTTTGGAACGGGCGCGCGGTGTAGCGAAGTCCGGATCGGTCAACAAATCGGGGCGTTTGATTGCCTCACAAAACCGCCGATAGATCGCATCGCCGGTCGCGGCGATATTGATATGTCCATCGCTGGTTTGAAACACGCCAGTAGGAATGCCAACCGGGTGGTTATTACCGGCCTGTGGCGGCACAACGCCATCCATCAGCCACCGGGCCGCCTGAAAATCCAGCATGGCCACCTGCGCCTGTAATAACGAGGTTTGCACCCACTGCCCTTCACCGGATTGTTCACGCTCCAGCAATGCTATCAGGATACCCTGCGCGCAATACAGACCTGCGGTCAGATCCGCCACCGGAATCCCCGCGCGCACCGGCCCCTGCCCAGGCAGGCCGGTGATGGACATTAATCCCCCCATACCCTGCGCCACCTGATCAAACCCCGCCAGATCACCATAGGGGCCATCCTGGCCAAAACCCGAAATACTGCCATAAACCAGGCGTGGATTGACGGCCCTTAGCGTTTCATAATCAATGCCCAGACGGTGTTTAACGCCCGAACGGTAGTTTTCAACGATCACGTCCGCGTCACGCACCATATGCTTCAGAATGTTCACGCCTTCGGGATTTTTAAGATTAAGCGTCATGGCGCGCTTATTTCGGTGCAAGTTCTGGAAATCCGAGCTATTACGCGATCCTCCCAGGCCATCATCCACATGCGCCGTGCGAGGCGCTTCAATCTTGATGACATCGGCGCCCCAATCCGCCAGTTGGCGCACCGCTGTTGGTCCCGCCCGAACGCGGGTCAAATCCAGCACTTTGAAACGGGAAAGTGGCCCAGCCGGCCTGGTTTGAATTGCGGGCATCCAGATTACTTGCCTCCCGGTATGAAATAGGGCATTTGCGGTATAGGAACATCTCATTGACACTGAAGGCGCCGTGACCTTGCACTCTCCCATATCACTGAATATTACCGCAACGCCGGTCGAGAACATAGACCAGCTTGCGTGTGAATGGGACGATTTGGAACGCAGATCGGTGAATCATTCCTTTTTTCTGTCATGGCACTGGATTGGCAGTTGGCTGCACTGCCTGCCCGCGAAAATTAAACCGCTGGTATTACGCATACGTGCTGACTCTCAAACCGTAGGCCTGGCTATACTGGTCAGCGGGAAAGTTCCCATTATCAGTAACGCATTAAATCTGTCACAAATTGCCTTGAATGCGACCGGCGACAAACGGTTTGATATGTTAGCCATCGAATATAACGGCTTCCTGGCCGCCAGCGGCATGGAGGACATGGTAACGCACGCTGCATTAAACTGGTTGTTACAAGATGGCGTTCTTAACCAGACCATTCAGTTAAGTGGCATTGACGCTGATCTGACCAATATTGCCATCTTGCTCGCCTCTGAACATGAACGGCAGGCAAATCAGTTTAACGTCTCGCCGGCCCCTTATGTGGATTTAGCCGCCATACGCGTAAGCGGTAAAGATTATTTATCCCATCTCAGCCGCAACAGCCGGCAATCCCTGCGGCGTGCACTTCGCTACTATGAACAAATGGGGCCGGTTGAGTATTACATTGCCCCAACGCGAAATGAGGCATTGGCTTTATTCATTGAGATGCAGAAAGTACATCAGAAATATTGGCGCTTGCGCGGTCAGCGCGGGGCGTTTTCGTACCCCTTCTTCAAAAAGTTTCACACGGAGTTAATCAAGGCAGCATATGAAGACGGCCATATAGAAATGGCCAGGGTAACAGCTGGCGGCCATATTATCGGATATTTATATAATTTTATCTGGCGCGGCACGGTCTATGCCTATCAAAGTGGTTTTCTTTATACTGGCGGCAGAATGGCCAAACCCGGATATGTTTCGCATTACATGGCAATCACTTCTTCCCTTGCGCTAGGCCGGGACATATATGACTTTATGGCTGGCGAAAGGCAGCACAAATCAAGCCTTAGCACCCACAGGCGGAATTTATTCTGGTTGCGCCTGCGACCAAACCGGTTTTGGGTTCGTCTGGAAAATCTTGCCAGGGAGATTTTTTATTGAGCCGGGTAAACGCATCCAGCTACATCCTCAAGGCAATGATCCCTGCTTCCTGACAAGCCTTTCCAACAGGCCGTCAACGCCCTTTGCAATCTGATCATAAATGTTCTCAAACATTTCAGACCCCCCGCCATATGGGTCTTCTATCTCCAAAGATCCGCGATGAGACCTTGATAGAGCGCCAAGCAACACTATTGGAGCAGCAATATCTGGGTGCCTTGCCCTGATTAAACTGACATTACTATGGTCAAAGGTAAGGATCAGATCAGTGTCGCCAGCAGATTCATCATCAAGAAATCTTGATCTGTTCGCGCCAAGGTCAACGCCCCATTTTTGCGAACTCCGAATCGCCTCATCGGGCGATGGCCGCCCTTCAATCGGATTGGTGCCTGCCGAGATAACCGAAAGATCGATTGGTCCAGTATTGGCATTTTGTAATTCTTGCAGCCGTTTTTTCAATAACAGTTCGGCAAACGGACTGCGGCATATATTTCCAAAACACACAAAAGTTATCTTTAACGGGCCCTGAGTAGCAGAGCGTACATTTTCAACAGCGTCCACCGCGCGACGGCGCGTTAGCCACATGCCTGCCAACCGAATACCCGGCAGTCTGCTAAAAGCGTACGTAAAAAAATCCCGAAGCTCACGAAGCCCTGGACGCGGATCATCGCGGACAAAAGTATCAATCGCCTCTGCGCCAAATAACAGGTGCCTGAATTCACCAACGCGATTTAGCAGAAAGCGTAAGCGTGGAACAGGCCCCTTGCCTTCAATCGCACCCAGCTCGTGAAAAAAACAATAAAGATCATTTATCAGGTTACGCGCAAAAAAATCGGTTTTGTAAACGTCCTGCGGCGCCTCTTCGCCATGCACAACAAGGCGGAACAGACGGTACGGAAAATCTGCACCAGCCGCCACCGCAAGCGGCAGTCCTCCCCAAAACCGCCCATTCACCTCAATCAATATCCAGGCGCTCGTAATCGCGTTATAACGAAATTCAAACATTGCAACGCCGGTAAAATTCACACCCGCCACCAGACGGCTGCACGCCAAACGAATATCCCGGGCGACTGCCATGCTTGCCCTGTATGAACTCCCTCCCCCTGATGGCGGTTCGTGGACCCGGCGATACTGAAAAGCCTGTAAAATACGGCCATTTGAAGCTAATACGCCAAGCCCAACCCCAAGGCCATCGAACCGTTCTTCGACAATATACTCACCCGTAACGTCTGACTTTTTAATATGTTCTGAAAGTAATTCCAGGCTTTCGAAACGCAGCACCTTGTTACGAGTGTAGAGATTTTCGGCGTAATATGAACTCACCGCCTTTAGAAAATATGGCGGCGAAAGCTCTCTGCAAACAACCCGCACATCATCCCCATATCGCAGTACCCGGCCATCAGCCACCGGAACGCGACACGAGATCGCCAGCTCCCTCGTTTTTGCTTTGTCATAAAAAGCATGGAAGGCTGTATCGTTGATGCAGGTGATGCGCGCATGCGCGCCAAGGCGCGCCTGATGCAATTGAAATGGGATAAAAAATCGGTCATCACACGGGATAACGAGATCAAATTTTTCGCGTATCAATAATTTTTCAGTTGCCGCCAGCCAGGCGCAGCCATCGCCCGTATAGTAGGGTAGCCGATGAATCTGATGTACATATTTCGAAACCAGGGCCGGCGCGGAAAAGTCAATCGGCGCCACATGAACCTCAATCCCGCGCCGGCCAAGCGAGCGAACGACTGTCAGGAAACTGCGTGTATCATCCCCCAGAACCAACACTTTGCCGGCAGCATTATCTCTCTTTTGCAAATCACTCATCTGTTGGATGACCATAATCCTATACGGCTAGCCCATGCCTTAATGACGGCAACTGCCAAATGAAGCACCGAACGCAAACGAAAGTTTGCGGCAAGCTTATGCCGGACAAATGAGACGCTGGCTTGCGGCCCCATTTCCTTTTCAACAAGATGCGCCAAATTGCCAAAGCTGTGCATCTCGGCAATCAGGCAGCGCCTCAAAATCCGGGGATCAGACGTGTTCGCCTTGACATGATTAATCAGGTGAATGGCCGTCATCATCTTTTCCATATATTGCAAATTTGTCGAAGCATTCTTGCCAAGAGCCGGGTTGGGAATGTTATGTACGCCGATCACAACCGGGCGATAGAGAATATCTCCAATGCCATCCATCGCGCGCCAAAAAAACTCGCGATCCTCTTCATAGCGAATTGCCTCCCAAAATCCCCCAATCTTCTCAATTCTCGCCTTTCGATAAAGGCTGATATTGAGGTGTGGAAAGTGACTGCAATCGAGCAATGGCTCAAGCGGAAGCCGATACACGCCCTCGGCTGACGCTGATGCGCCCCTGGCGCTCCAGGCGCGCAACTCCGGTAGCCAGGACTCCTTAACAAGCTCTCCTCCAAGAAGGCTTGACTGGTCAGCAAAATATGCATCCGCCAAGGTCAACTGCAACGCATTGGCCGCCACCATCAAATGATCGCTGGCAGTCCAGAAATCATCATCATCACAAAACCCGACATAGACTCCTTTAGCCGCATCCAGTCCTCGATTTCGCGCCGCTCCTGGCCCGGAACCCCATGGAGATGGATGGGGCGGGCAAAGAAAGCGGAATCGCGGACCGAGATCAAGCGCCATCTGCGCATATGCTTCCAATACGCTGGCGCTGGATCCGTCATCGATTATGATGACCTCATAATCTGTGAAAGCTTGCGCGGCGATCCCTGCAAGACAATGACGCAGATCCTCCACCCGGTTACGGGTGGGCACGATGATAGAAAAGAAAGGCATATGCCGAGTCAGCCCTATAGCAAGAAAAAAATCACAATATCCGGGCGCGAATACGGATCAGCCTTTAATGAGATTCACCATTCTGGTAACCAATATCCGGGATCGGCAACATTTGCACACCATCAATCAAATCCAGTCGCGCACCTGTTCCGCACCCGCAAAACGCCCCCCCAACTCTTCCCTGAAGTAGGACATATAGCCCTCGATTCGTCCAAAGAAAGCAGTTAACTCTGCCTCCGAATTGACATAGGGCGTGTGCCCGACCGCCACTGAAGGTGAGTGAAGAGAATAAACAAAAAGCCAGACCCCCAGGCTCTGAAGATACCGCGTTAATTGAATGGCGCGCGCAAGACTGAACCCTTCCGGAGACAACCGAATCCGCCGCGCTGCACCCATCCGGGAAAGCATGCCTTTTACGATGGGCGGGATTTTTTGGTAGTTTCCCAGAACAGGCCGGCCTCTTGAGCATAAGTAACCCAAAATGGCGCCACTATGGGGAACCCGCAAAATACGCTCATTTGGTCCGGCAAAACTCGGATACATGGAGCTGTGATAATAATCGGGCCCGCCATCATTGCTAAAATCAAAGGGAGGCGAAGCGCTAAGGTCTATTTCAAAACCAAGGGATTCGAGTATGCCGGCGGTGTTCTCACCATAACCATACCTTCCCGCCAAATATGTTTTGGGACGAATATCATAAGCACGCTCAATCGATTCGGTCAGGCAACGGATTTTCTCACGCTCTAATTGGACCGGCAAATTTCCCGGATAGGAATTTACTGCGTTCACTGCCTCCAAATGTGGGGGCGTCACCCAGGGATGAAGGTGTGCGCCCAAAGTTGCGCGCTTGATGTCGACGGCTTTCCTGAACGCCGCCACAGCCTCTTCACGATCCGTAAGCGGATAGCCCATCACATAGGTTGGCGTAACACCGTATTTGTCGAATATGCCCTCTAACGCAGCCAGATGTTGAATATGACTTACACCGGTATTGGAGCGATCAAATGGCTGATCCCAGGGGAATTCTTCTTCCGTGTGGATTACCGTGATAAGCGTTGGCTGGATAACGGAAGTCATGCCTCCCTTCCCTCGCAGGGGGTCACCCATGAGGCAAATATTCTGGTCCCGTACAACAAATATTCCGTCTCAATCACAACAACTTCGTCCCAATCGAACAAACCCAATAGACCCCCAAATATAAATTACACATCGTATAAATTACAACTAATGATGGGGTAATATGGCGATATCAAATTAATTCAGCGTCGACGGCCGTATCTTATGCCAGCCATGCTCCAGGCAGAGAAAATAGTACTTCTATTACCTTAACCGCTTATTACGTTGCTACGAATTCGGTGTTAAATATCCCGGTATTTGTCTGGCAAGCATGGATTATCCGAAAATTCGTGCCGGTCTCCTTTATTAGAAATCTCACTACTGGCTGCCGTGTAATTTTTTTACAATTCTATCTTTAATTGTTTTGCTTTAAGCAGTACGGCGTGTAGGCTTGGGTATCCACAAAAACCAAAAAAATAAACGGGAGGAAGTGGGGCATGCCGGATACGCAACGTGCGGATATTGGGGGAACTCTATACCAGCTAATGCGCCTGATGCGGCGTTACTGGCATGAGGGGGTTGTCTCCTCGCTTGATATGACCGGGCCGCAGTCCATTGTTATTGCTGGGTTAAAATCCCTCGGGGACGGGGTTAACCAGACCGAGCTTTCGAACTATCTGGCCATACACAAGGCCCCGCTGGCCTGCATTATCGACCAGTTAGAACAAAAAGGCCTGGTCGAGCGGCGGCTGGACCCGCAGGACCGCCGGATACGGCGAATATTCGCCACGGATCGTGTGCGGGAAATTCACCCGCGCATGGAACTGGTCATGGACAGCCTGAATGCCAGCCTGACGGATGGTATTTCCAGTATGGATATGCGTATTATCGACCGATGTCTTGAGACAATGCGGGATAATTTAATCATAGGACTGGGGGAAAATCGAATCCCTGCAACTATGGATGCGGAGCTGATTTAACGCTCCCCCTTGCTCCACTGATCTGTGCTGGCTATAAGGCCCGGTAAGTTGATCAGCGGATACAAGGATAGCGTTATGGCGATTGAGCGTACTTTTTCGATTATTAAACCCGATGCTACGGCCCGCAATCTGACGGGTAAGATTGCGGCCATGCTGGAGGCGGCCGGCCTGCGCATTGTCGCGCAAAAACGCCTGCATATGACCCGCGCCCAGGCCGAGGGCTTCTATGCGGTGCATAAAGAGCGGCCATTTTTTGGCGAACTTTGCACCTATATGACCTCCGGTCCGGTTGTCGTTCAGGTGCTGGAGGGCGATAACGCCATCGCCCGCAATCGCGAAGTGATGGGCGCCACAGACCCGGCCAAAGCGGCCGATGGCACCATCCGCAAAACCTATGGCGAAGGCATTGAGCGCAATTGCGTGCATGGGTCGGATGCGCCGGAAACTGCGGCGGAAGAGATTTCCTACTTCTTTTCCAGGATTGAAATTACAGGTTAATTCCCTGAAATGGTTGCTATTTCACCTGAAACAGTAACCCTGCCTGCGGCAATCAGCCGCAGGGCCTCGGGATAGCAGCGATGTTCTGCCTGCCGGATGCGGTCATGCAGGGATTCGCTCGTGTCCCCCGCCTCCACCGGGACTTCCGCCTGCAACAGAATGGGCCCCGTATCCATTTCCGGGCGCACAAAATGCACCGTGCAGCCGGTGTGCCGCACCCCTGCTGCAAGGGCCTGTTCCACCGCATCCATGCCCTTGAAGGCAGGCAGCAGGGAGGGATGCACATTGATCAACCGGTCATGCCATTGCTTGACAAAACCCGGGGTGAGCAGGCGCATAAAACCAGCCAGGCAGACAAATTCAACTCCCGCCGTTCCCAACGCTGAGTCAACGGCTGCATCAAAGGCCTCACGAGATGAATATTCTTTATGGGGGATGATCCGGGTCGGAATCCCTGCCCGCTTCGCACGCTCCAGCCCGCCTGCGTCCGCCCGGTTGGAAATCACCAGGACAATTTCCGCCGGAAAATCCGGCGCCGTACAGGCATCAATCAACGCCTGCAAATTGGTTCCTGATCCTGAAATCAGTACGCCTGTTTTCAGCCGCTTACCCTGCATTACCGGTCAGCCCTTCATCAGATGGGCGCGGTACATGACCTTCGGTTCACCGTTTCCCGCAATCAGCTTGCCAACAGGAAATACGGTCTCGCCTCCGGCAGTCAATATCGCCATCGCGGCCTCGACCTTGTCCGGGGCAACCACCGCCACCATGCCGACACCGCAATTAAAGGTTTTCAGCATTTCAGCGTCAGACATGGCGCCCGTGCGTTGCAACCACGCAAACAAAGGCGGCAATGGCCAACTGGCCAGATCCACTTCGGCCATCAGCCCGTTTGGCAATATGCGCGGAATATTTTCAGTCAGCCCACCGCCGGTAATATGGGCCAGTCCTTTAACGCCGCCGCGACGGATCGCCGCCAGACAGCTTTTGACATACAACTTCGTGGGGGTCAGCAAGCTCAGCCCAAGCGTATGCTCCGAAGCAAAGGGGGCGGGATCGTCCAGCCCGATTCCCGCCTGTTCAACCAATCGCCGCACCAGAGAAAAACCATTTGAGTGCAGTCCACTAGAGGCTATTCCTAAGAGTATGTCTCCGGCTGCAATGTCCGCGCGCGGCAGCGCCTGGCCGCGCTCCACCGCCCCCACGGCAAAGCCCGCCAGATCATAATCGCCGTCGCGGTACATGCCCGGCATTTCCGCCGTTTCACCGCCGATCAGGGCGCAGCCGCTTTCGGAACAGGCCAATGCAATGCCGCTGACGATTTCGCGTCCAACCTCTACATCCAGATGGCCGGTCGCATAATAATCGAGGAAAAAAAGCGGCTCCGCCCCCTGCACCACCAGATCGTTGACGCACATGGCGACCAGATCGATGCCGATGGTGTCGTGCCGCGCCAGCTCAATCGCGATACGCAGTTTGGTGCCCACCCCATCGGTGGCGGCGACCAATATCGGGTCAACAAACCCAGCCGCCTTCAGGTCAAACAGGCCGCCAAAGCCGCCCAGCGACGCATCCGCGCCCGAACGGCGGGTGCCTTTGGCCAGTGGCTTGATGAGATCAACAAAACGGTTGCCGGCATCAATATCGACGCCTGCATCCTTATAGGTCTGGCCATTGCCGGTGGTTTTAGTGGGGAGATTCTCGCGCTCGGTCATGCGCCTTTCATACAGGCGAACCAGCCCGTTTGTCCATCATCCCTTCCCCGGAACCGGAGAAGGGAGACGATGTGTGTTTGGACTATTCCGCCGCTTGCAGCAGGTCCATCAGGGGCGTGCCGGGCAGCTTTTTAACTTGCGGCATCACCTCTTTGGCGAACAGGCGCATACTGGCCTCGGCATCCTTGTAGGGCATGCCGGCATAGCTGAACACGCCATTATAAGCGCCAGCGCCAGTGCGCGCCGTAAAGTTCCTGATGCGCTCATAGCATTGTTCCGGCGTGCCATAGACCTGAATGCTCTTGAAGAACTCAATGGTGGCGTCAACATTCTTGGCCACATGCGCCTGCATGGCGGCATAGCTTTCATAGCCTTTGATGTCTTTCAGATGGTCACCAGCCATTTCATAATGCTCGATGACGGTCTTGTAATAGCCGCCAATATATTTATGCGCCATTTCCTCGGCCCGGCCCGCATCCTTGTCGCAGAAGGTCCAGCCGCCCAGAATCGGCGGCGGCGCTTCATGGCCATTCACGTCACGGAAAATCTTGCGGTAATCGGCAAGCTCTTTTTCCACATGCTCCCAGGGCTTTTGCGGGATGATCAGAATGCCCACGCCCAGGCGCGCCATGATCTGCGAGCTTTCCGGCGACACGGCGGCGGCATAGGTGCGGCCCTTGAAGGTCTTGAACGGGCGCGGGCGGATGTCACGACGGGCCTGCTTGATATGCTTGCCGTTGAATTCACAGGTGCCGGATTCCAGCCCTTCCAAAATCATCTGGGCGGATTCGGTGAAATATTCGCGGCTGATATTCTGGTCGCGGCCAAAGCCTTCGAACTCAACCCGGCCGAGGCCACGGCCAATGCCCAGGATCATGCGTCCATTCGACATATTATCGAGCATCGCCACTTCCTCGGCAACGCGCATCGGATCATGCCAGGGCAGCACAATGACCATCGAGCCGAGCAGCAGCTTGTCGCTTTTACCTGCGAAAAAGCTCAGAAACTGCACCACGTCCGGGCACATGGTGTAATTGGTGAAATGATGCTCGACGCCCCAGATCGATTGAAACCCCAGTTCCTCGGCCATCAGGCCCAGGCGGATTTCTTCATTATATACTTTTTGATCCGAAAGTTTCGGGTCAGTCCCCTGAAACACCAATGCTAAACCGACATCCATCGCAATTCTCCTTGATTTCTATGATTGATGCGAAATTTGACCATATTTGGCGGGAAAGGACAACGCAAAAAGGCCGGGAACGCGCCCGGCCTTTTTATTGGACTGTCCTTCGGGCGCTTTTTCACCCCTTGACGCCAGTCAACGCCGCACTGTTGGCAGCCTGATCAAAACCCTTCAGAATTTCGGCATAGCGCTTTTCAACCGCGCCGCGCATGTTCGGGTCGGTGAAAATATACGGCCAGTCGCCCTTTACTGCTTCCAGTACCAGTTCGCCGACAATGCGCGGGTCCAGCCCGCCTTTCAGGAAATTATTCACCATTTCCTGACCGGCTTTTTCCTGCGCGGTCATTTTCGACGGATCGGGCGCGCCGCCAAAACGATCGGGGCGGTTACGCTGCGCATTACCAATATTGGTGTTCACGAAACCGGGACATAGCACAGAGGCACTGATATTCGTGCCTGCCAGTTCCTGGCGCAGCACATCGCTCATGCCGACGGCGGCGAATTTTGTCGCCGTGTACGGACCACCCACCATGGGGGCAGCGATCATTCCGGCCATGGATGCGGTGGTGACAAAATGCCCACCTTCGCCATGCTCCTTTATGTGTGGCAGGAATGCCTGCACGGCATAGACGATGGCCATCTGATTGACACCTATCACCCAGTCCCAGTCGGCGACGGTGGCCTGATCCATGCGCCCGCCTGCGCCGATGCCTGCATTGCTGCATACCAGATGCACCTTCCCGAATTGTTCAAACGCAGCCTGCGCCGCTTCGAACACGGAATCACGCAAAGACACGTCACAGCGCACACCGGAAACCTGAACATTGTAACTCTTATTCAGATCGGCCACCGCCTTGTCCAGCGCCGCCTGTTCAATGTCCGCGATCATGATATTCATGCCCGCCCTGGCAAAGGCCTGCGCCATGCCATAGCCGATGCCGCTAGCGCCACCCGTGATAAACGCCGTTTTACCCATTAACCCTTTCACTGGATTAACTCCTTCTTTCGATGTCATATGAATATCCTTCAGAGCAGCATAGTTAAAAAACAACGCTGCGGTTTGATTTCAGTCAAATCGCAGCGTTAATGATTGGCGTGAAAAAATTTATTCGGCAGCCAGTGCGCGATGTTCCAGGGATTCGAACTTCGCAAACAGTTTCTCGCCACCATCAAGCGCCATGATCTGGCGCTGCAGGGCATCGCGGGTCTGATTGCGGCTGAACTCAAACGCCTCTCCGGTATGGTATGCAATCATCGGCGTCCACAGCGGATCGAACAGATCCTTGCCGCGCATGGTTCCTCCATCCACTGTCTTGATCGTCAGTTCACGGAATTCCGACAGCATCACGCGCAGGCCAGCCACATGAATATTTTCATCCAGGCGGACGCGGTTGATCAGATCAGCCGCGAGGTTTGCGCCGGCACGATTATTCCTGAACGCATCTGGATTCTTTACCACTGTTTCATTGAAGCGGAACGTCGCTTCCGCGCGCACTTCAATCATGGTCAGGTTCATCAGCAGCAGCAGATATTGCTCATGCTCCAGAGGTATTTGCGGCATCAGGCGGCCGCTTTCGGGGCGGGTAATGCTTTCGGGAATTTCCGCCCTTCCGTAGGCGTCCCTGCCAAACAGCGCATCGCGCGCGGCAAACCACATTTTATTATGGGCGCCTATATCGGTTGCCGGATTGCCGCCTTCATCCCAGCCGTGAGCAACCAGCAGGCCCTTGTTCAGATGCCCGATGCACATTGCGCTGATGTCTTCAACAATGATCGACTGAAAATCCGGAGCGGGAAAAGAAGCGAGCAATGCGCCGCGCCCCTCAATCACGCCCGCAATGGTCAGCGAATTCCACATGGTCCGTTCAAGGCCGTTTTCCAGCAATAGCCACTGCTGCTCCGGCGATGGATAATTGCCCATTTTCAGCAGATCGGCGCTGCAATCAATCAGCTTCCAGCCCTTGCGTTCTACTTCGCTGCGCCATGCATCAATGGCGGGAATGCGATGCAGCGAACGTGGCGGCACGTAGTTTCCTGCCGGATCAAAACCGCCATGCAGCTTGTGCCCCGCCGCCATGTGGTATTCCGCATACGGATGACTGGCCAGCAATTCTTCCTGGGTATATACGAGCTTTACCATGTATCTGTTCCTTATTCCGCAGCTGCAGCCGCAGCAAGCGGAGTTTCCAGCGCATCAAGCTGACGCACCAGCGCCTCGCCATCCGGCAGCGCCATTAATTGTTTGACGATGCTTTCGCGGGTTAATTTACGGCTATTGTCGTAAACCGTGGTGGAATGGAAATCGACCATGCCTTTCCAGACCGGATCGAGCATGTCACTGCCTTTAACGGTGCTACCGTCATTCAGCTTGAAGGTCAGCAGGCGCATTTCTGACAGGACGGCGCGCAGATAGCCCACATGGCTGGCTTCGTCCTGGCGAATACGCTCGACCAGCGTAGCGGCTTCTTCGGCGGCGGCGCGGCGGTCCCTGAACAGATCAGGATCGCGGAACAGGCTGCAACAGAACGCAAACATTTTTTCCGCGCGCACTTCAACCATCAGAATATTCATATAGATCAGCAGAAAGGCTTCATGCTGTTCCGGCAGTTTTGGAAACAGGCGCATGCCTTCCGGGCGGGTGATATTATCGGGCGCGGTTGGGATCGGATAGGCGTTCTTGCCGAACAGAAGGTCACGCACCACATACCACATCTTGTCATGCGCGCCGACGCCGCTGCCATCCAGGCCGCCTTCGTCGCGGCCATGGGCATGATGCAGCCCCTTGTTCAGATGACCGATGGCGGTATTACTTACGTCCTCGACAATGATGTCCTGAAAATTAGGCCCGCCGGAATCACTGAGAACTTTTCCCCGGCCTTCAATCTCGCCCACGATCGACAAAGAATCCCACAGGGTTTTGCCAAGGCCGAGATTAAGCAGGAATTTCTGCTGCTGATGGTTGGGATAGTTTTCGCGCTTCAGCAGTTTCACGCTGACATCGATCAGCTCGCCGCCATTGGCCACAACATTTTGCGACCAGGCTTCAATGGCTGGCCTCCTGCCCTGCATGCGCGGCGAAATATATTTTCCATTCGCGTCGAACCCGCCATGCAGTTTTTCGCCCATTACCACATGCGGTTTCGCATAGGGGTAATCGGCCATCATTTCGTCATAGGTATAGTTCAGCTTTGCCATAACATATCCTCCGTTAACGGATTAAACTTTTGTACCGCCGCCCGCCCCCGGCGCGGCAAGGCCGCGTAGAACGAACCGTGTCAGATTTTTCAGAAAATGTTCCCTGTCGCCCCATGCCTCCGGGGCGCTGGTGCTGACCACGCTGATAACCATCAAAACGGCATAGCCAATAATTTTCGGATCATAATCGTCCCAGATCAGACCCGCTTTCTGCCCGCGCGCTATGACCTCGGACCATCGCGCAGCCCATTGATCAACAATTGATGGCGTTGCCCCGGCGGGGTCATCACGCGACATCAATTGATGCCCGGCCCAGGCCGCTTTCAGCACGCCCGGATTGGCCTGCACGAAATCCATGGATACTTCTATCACGCCATAAACACGCTCTTCATGGGTGCGGCAGGTGGCAAGCCGCGCCAGGATCAGGCTATTCACCTCTTCCTGGGCCTGGGCCACAAATTCCTGAAAACAGGCCTGCTTGTCGGAAAAATACAGATAGAACGTGCCATGACCAACGCCCGCCAGGCGGGAAATATCCTGTGGCCGGGTCTCATGATAGCCCCGCTCCACAAACAATTGCCGGGCGGCCGCAAGCAGTCTCTGGCGGCTTTCCGCCTTGCGCTTGTCCTGCCGTACCGGCCTGGCTTCTTCCAGGACTGTTTTGGTCTGTACCGTCATAAATGCAAAATATCACATTTTGACAAATTGTCAACATCGAAGATGTGCCCAGGTCGAAGAATATACCTATTCCGGCAGTTTGAACGACACCACCACCGCGCCCTCATCCACCTGTTCGCCCGCCATATAATTCACTTCGGCGACGACGCCATCGGCTGGCGCTGTCAGCGTGTTCTCCATCTTCATGGCTTCCAGAACCGCAAGCGGATCACCCTTCTTCACGCTGTCGCCCGCCTTGATATGAACCGAAATCAGCTTGCCAGACATGGGCGCGACAATATCGCCACTACTTCCTTCATCCAGTTCCGCATCATGTACCGGATCGTGCACCTCCACGACATGCGCATGGCCTGCCAGCATGATTGTTATGCGCACGCCATCTATATTCACCCCGGCAGAAATTTTGCGTCCACCCAGTTCCGCCGTCAACTGATCCTCCGCCAGCGTCGCCAGCCCCCGCACTTCACCACCCGGCAGATGCAGGTTTACGCCACCCGGCGCATATTCAACCGCGATGCCGGCATCCGCGCCATTGGAGATGAACCTCAACGTCTCGCGTCCCGCAGCATTGGCGCGCCAGCCATCGGTGCGGAACCAGGGCGAATAGGGATCACCTGATCCGGCCGCCGCCACGCAGGCATGCTGCGCGCGCGCGCCCAAAACCGCAAGGCTGGCCAGCGCCAAAACCGTATCATCCGCTACACCATCATTCGCGGGAACCAATATTTCCTGATGCCGCTCAATAAACCCCGTATCTACATCCCCATCCGCAAAGGCCGGATGCCCCGCAATCGCACGCAAAAAGCTCGCATTGCCAGCCGGACCGGCGATCTGCACCGATTCCAGCGCGGCGCACAACCGCTTGCGCGCCTGTTCACGATCCGCCCCATGCACAATCAGCTTGGCGATCATCGGATCATAAAATATCGAAACTTCGTCGCCCTCGCGCACGCCGGTATCGATGCGCACGCCATTTTCACACACGGGAAACCGCAAATGCCGCAGCTTCCCGGTGGATGGCAGAAACCCTGTCGCAGGATTTTCCGCATACAGACGAACCTCAAATGCATGACCGTTCAATGGAATTTGCGATTGCACCAGCGGCAGGGTTTCCCCCATGGCCACACGCAATTGCCATTCCACCAGATCCTGCCCGGTGATCATTTCCGTGACCGGATGCTCCACCTGCAAGCGTGTGTTCATTTCTATAAAAAAGAAACTGTCTTCCCGCAGGCCGTTCGACGCATCGGCGATAAACTCAACCGTTCCCGCCCCCAGATAGCCGATGGCCTTCGCCGCCTGCACCGCCGCCGCACCCATTTTTTCACGCATGGCCAGCGGCATGCCGGGGGCGGGCGCCTCTTCAATCACCTTTTGATGGCGGCGCTGGATGGAACAGTCGCGCTCATACAGATGCACCGCATTGCCATGGCTGTCTGCGAAAACCTGAATCTCAATATGGCGCGGCTTGGCCATATAGCGCTCGATCAGAACCTTGTCATCGCCAAACGCCGCTTTGGCTTCCCGCATGGCGGATTCAAGCGCGCCTGCAAATTCACCGGCATTATCAACCCGGCGCATACCGCGCCCACCGCCGCCCGCAACGGCCTTGATCAATACCGGAAATCCGATTTTCTTAGCCTGTTCGCTAAGAAAATCCGTATCCTGATTATCGCCGTGATAGCCCGGCACCACCGGCACATTGGCTTTTTCCATCAGCCGCTTGGCGGCGTCTTTCGCACCCATGGCCCGCATCGCCGATGCAGGCGGCCCGACAAAAATAATTCCCGCATCCGCACAGGCTTGCGCAAACAGCGGATTTTCCGACAAAAATCCATAGCCCGGATGAATGGCCGACGCGCCCATGCGTTTTGCCGCAGCAATAATAACCGGAATGTTCAAATAACTTTCCGTCGCCGCAGACGGGCCGATATGCACTGCCTCATCCGCCATCGCCACATGCAGCGCGCCCGCATCCGCATCAGAATAGACCGCAATCGTGCGAATGCCCATGGCGCGCGCGGTGCGGATCACCCGGCAGGCAATCTCGCCCCGGTTGGCAATCAGCAGACTGTCCAGCATCAGCTTTGCCACCAGGGTTTGCGCTTCGCCAGAAACGCGCTGGTCCCTTCGCGGCCCTCATCGGTCTGGCGGATCGTGGCAATATGATTGGCGGTATAGGCGATCAAATCCTTGTTGATCTCCGCACCGCCAACATGACGGATCAATTCCTTGGTAGAGGCGACCGCTTCTGGCGCAGTCTGAAAAAATTTCTCAACCAGGCTTTCCGTTTCCTGCGCCAGCGCGTTGCGATCCTTGACCACGGCATGCACAAATCCCATGCGATGGGCCTCTTGTGCGGTAAAGCGTTCGCCTGTCAGAAAATAGCGATGCGCCATGCGCGGCCCCATGGCCCGGATGACATAGGGAGAAATCGTGGAGGGTGCAAGGCCAAGCCGGACCTCCGTCAGCGCAAAAAACACATTCTCGCTGGCAATCGCAATATCACATGCCGCCACCAGCCCCATGCCACCCGCCAGTGCAGGCCCATGCACCACCGCAATGGTGGGCTTTGGGCAGGTATGAATATTATTCAGCATACGTCCCAGTTCCGCAGCCTCGGCCTGGTTTGTCGCCTTGTCATATTCCGCCGCCGCGCGCATCCAGGATAAATCCGCGCCCGCCGAAAAACTCGGTCCATTGCCTTCCAGCAATACAACGCGCACCCCGTCCGCGCCGCGCAATGTCTCAAAAATATCCGCAAGCCGGCCGATCACATCGGGATTAAATGCGTTATGCACCTCCGGCCGGTTAAGCGTCACCACCGCCACGCCTTCGCGTGTAGTGTTCAGCAATACGACATCTTCTCCAGACATTAAATTCTCCCCGCCATCCTATTGATTCGCATCACATCCTGAAAATGCCGAATTTGGTGTCGCGCAGCGGCGCGTTCTGCGCAATCGAAAGGCTAAGCCCCAGTACCATGCGCGTGTCCGCCGGCGCGATGATGCCATCATCCCACAGCCGCGCGGTGGCATAGTAAGGATGCCCTTCTTCCTCGTAACGCGCCCGCACCGGCGCCTTGAATTCGGCTTCTTCTTCCGCGCTCCAGCTTTGTCCAGCCGCCTCCATGCCTTCGCGCCGCACAGTCGCCAGCACGCTTGCCGCCTGCTCGCCGCCCATGACCGAGATGCGCGCATTGGGCCACATATACAAAAAGCGCGGGCGATAGGCGCGCCCGCACATGCCATAATTGCCCGCACCGTACGATCCGCCAATCACCACCGTGAATTTCGGAACCGCGGCGGTGGCGACAGCCGTCACCAGTTTCGCGCCATCCTTGGCGATGCCGCCCGCTTCATATTTGCGGCCAACCATAAATCCGGAAATATTCTGCAAAAAAACCAGCGGAATATTACGCTGCGCACACAGTTCAATAAAATGCGCGCCCTTCACTGCGGATTCCGAAAACAGAATGCCATTATTGGCCAATATGCCCACGGGATAGCCGTGAATATGCGCAAATCCCGTAACCAGCGTCGTTCCATATAGCTTCTTGAATTCGTCAAACTCGCTGCCATCCACAATGCGCGAAATCACTTCACGCACATCATATTGGGCCTGCGGATTCGCGGGAATGACGCCGTTCAGTTCCGCAATATCAAAAGCCGGATCGCGCGGCGGCTGCACTGCCAGCTTTGCCTGTTTGCGGCGATTGAGATTACCAACAATGCGCCGCGCAATCGATAGCGCATGCGCGTCATTCATCGCATAATGATCGGTCACGCCACTGATGCGCGAATGCACATCCGCCCCGCCCAGATCTTCTGCAGTAACCACTTCGCCGGTCGCGGCTTTCACCAGCGGCGGCCCGCCCAGAAAAATCGTGCCCTGATTGCGCACGATAATGCTCTCATCGCTCATCGCCGGCACATAGGCCCCGCCCGCTGTGCATGACCCCATCACCACGGCGATTTGCGGAATGCCGATCGCCGACATGTTCGCCTGGTTATAAAATATCTGCCCGAAATGATTGCGATCGGGAAAAATTTCCGCCTGGTTAGGCAGGTTCGCGCCGCCGCTATCCACCAGATAAATACACGGCAGATGGTTTTCCATCGCCACTTCCTGGGCGCGCAGATGTTTCTTCACCGTTATCGGGTAATAGGTGCCGCCCTTGATCGTCGCATCATTGCATACGATCACGCATTCCTGCCCGGCCACGCGGCCAACGCCGGTCAGAATACCCGCGCCGTGAATATCATCTTCATACATGCCATAGGCGGCAAGCTGGCTGAATTCCAGAAATGGCGCACCCGGATCAATCAGATTTTCAATCCGGTCACGCGGCAGCAATTTACCGCGCGCCACATGCCGCTCGCGCGATTTGGCGTTGCCGCCCAGCGACGTGATCGCCACCTTGGCGCGCAAATCGGCAACCAACGCCTCCATATGCGCGGCATTCTTCTTGAACGCATCGCCGCGCACATTGATAATACTGGAAAGCACCGCCATCGGTTAATTCGAACGCTCGATCGCCACCGCAGTCGCTTCGCCACCGCCAATGCACAGCGCCGCAACACCGCGCGTCTTGTTATATTGCTGCAATGCCGACAATAGCGTGATGATGATGCGCGAACCTGATGATCCCACCGGATGCCCCAGCGCGCAGGCGCCGCCATGCACATTGACTTTCGCATGTGGAATATCCAGTGCGCGCATCGCGGCCAGCGGCACCACGGCAAAGGCTTCGTTAATCTCGAACAGATCAACATCGTCGATCTTCCAGCCGGTACGTTTCATCAGTTCCTCAATCGCGCCAATGGGCGCGGTGGTGAACCATTCCGGCGCACGGGCGTGGCTGGCATGCCCCACGATCCGCGCCAGCGGTTTCAGCCCGCGCGCCTCTGCCGTGGATTGGCGCATCAGCACAAGCGCCGAAGCCCCGTCGGAAATCGAACTGGAATTCGCCGCTGTCACCGTGCCATTGGCCGCAAAGGCCGGTTTCAGACCAGGAATTTTTGCTACATCCGCCTTGCCCGGCTGTTCATCCGTGTCAATCACCCGTGCGCCGCCACGGCCCTTCACCGTGACCGGCACGATCTCGCTCCTGAAACTGCCGTCGCTGATTGCCTTGTTGGCGCGCTTCAGGCTTTCAATGGCATAGGCGTCCTGCACTTCGCGGGTGAACTGCAATTCGCGCGCGGTGTCTTCGGCGAACGATCCCATCAGCCGCCCATCATCGGCATTTTCCAGCCCGTCATAAAACATCGAATCTTTCACTTCGCCATGCCCCATGCGCATCCCGGCGCGCACCTTCGGCAGAAGATAGGGCGCATTGGTCATGCTCTCCATGCCGCCCGCAACCGCAATGCCACTGTCGCCCAGCCCGCCGGACAGCAGCCCGTCATAGGCCTGCATCACCGTCTTCATGCCCGATCCACACATTTTGTTGACCGTCGTGCACGGGGCCGAATCCGGAATGCCCGCGCCGCGTGACGCCTGGCGCGCCGGGGCCTGCTTCAGCCCATGCGGCAATACGCACCCCATCAGCACTTCATTGACGTCCGCGCCCGTAACGCCAGCCCGTTCCAGCGCCGCCCGGATCGCCGTGCTGCCCAGCTCCGGTGCGGTGGCGTCCGACAGATCGCCCTGAAATCCCCCCATCGGGGTGCGGGCCATGCCGACAATAACGATTGGATCGGTGATGCTGGTGCTGGACATCGGTGTCTCCCTGAAAAAGGTTTCTTGGTCTGCCGCCATACTAGCGCAACCTTGCGTCTTGTGCGAGCCGACTTTATCGCGGTAGTCATGGCGCAATGAAAATAATTTATGTAAAGAAAACACCTGCCCCATGCCCATAAATCGCCCCCTGAGCGACTGGATGATGCTGTTCGCCCTGGTGGTTATGTGGGGATCGGCGTTCGCGCTGAACAAGATCGCCCTTCAGTCGATGCCGCCCCTGATCATGGTGGCGGGCCGTCTGGTTGTGGCCGCACTGGTCCTGCTGGCGGTCAATGGCTGGCAGGGGCATTCCCTATGGCTGCCCTGGCGGCGATGGGGATTTTTTATCCTCCTTGCTGTGGTCGGGGATTGCATCCCGTTCTTTTTAATTAGCTGGGGGCAACTCAGTGTGGACAGCGCGCTTGCGGGCATCCTCATGGCAGTGATCCCATTGCTGACACTGCTGTTGGCGCATCTGGCGCACCACACCGAGCGCATCACGCTCTATAAACTTACTGGATTCGTAATCGGCTTTGGCGGCATTGTACTGCTGGTCGGGCCAGAGGCCTTGCGCAATCTGGGCGGCGCAGGCTTTATCGCGCAACTCGCCATACTGGGCGGGGCCGCCTGCTACGCCATCAATGTGGTGATCACGCCATTCAATCGCGTCAGCAACATGATGGTCACCACAACCGCCACCATTCTGATCGCCGCAATCATCATGCTGCCTCTAGCGCTGTCGCAACACCCGCCTGCCAGCCTGAACCTTACCCTTGAATCTGTTCTCGTGGTGAGTGTGCTTGGGGTGTTTGGCACAGCATTGCCGACACTGATTTTCTTTCGCCTGGTCGCCAGCGCCGGGCCAACCTTTTATGCCCTGATCAATTACATGATCCCGGTATGGGCGGTCATCATCGGCGCACTGTTCCTGCACGAACGCCCGGAATGGAACGCCTATGCCGCGCTGGCGCTGATACTGTCAGGCGTCGGCATCAGCCAGTTGCGATCGCAGCGGGGTTAGGGCAGGTAATTCGCGGACAGGATTTTTTGAATGTTTCCGGTGGCGGGCCAAATGGCGCTTGACATTTTGGAACAAATCATGTACATTGTCGCCACGCTGGCGTTTGGCGCGGCATTGATGCGAACATGCCTTTTGCGGAAGCGAAAGCAGGGACAACAGCGAAAGCAGGGCCAAAACAGACTTTTTCACTAGGGGGCAGGGAAAATGCGCAATGGCAGGGTGAAAATGGGGCTGATGGCCGCTGTTGGCGTGGCCATGTTCTGGCTGTACCTTGCCGTCCCGGCGATGGCCGGGCCGTTCGAAGATGGGCTTGCGGCTTATGAGCGGAAAGATTACGCAACCGCGTTGCGGCTTTGGCGTCCCTTGGCCGAGAAGGGGCTTGCGGAGGCGCAATTTAATCTTGGCAACATGTATGACACTGGCAAAGGCGTGCCGCAGGATGATGTGCTGGCGCTGGCATTCTATCGCAAGGCCGCCGGGCAGGGGCTTGCGGAGGCGCAATTTAATCTTGGCAACATGTATGACACTGGCGAGGGCGTACCACAGGATTATGCGCAGGCGCTGGCATGGTATCGCAAGGCCGCCGGACAGGGGCATGCCTCGGCGCAAAATGATCTCGGCCTCATGTATGACACTGGCCAGGGCGTGCCGCAGGATGATGCGCAAGCGGTGGCATGGTATCGCAAGGCCGCTGAACAGGGGCTTGCGGAGGCGCAATATAGTCTTGGCGGCATGTACCAAACTGGCCGGGGCGTGCCGCAGGATTATGTGCAGGCGCGGGAATGGTGGCGCAAGGCCGCCGGACAGGGGTTTGCGATGGCGCAAAATGATCTTGGCGTCATGTATGACAAGGGCGAAGGCGTGCCACAGGATTATGTGCAGGCGCATTTATGGTACAATCTGGCGGCTGCCGCGCTTGCGGATGGAGATCTCCGCAAACACGCCGTGGAAAATCGCGACGGACTTGCCACCAGAATGACCCCGGCGCAGCTTGCCGAGGCGCAGAAACTGGCGCGGGAGTGGGCGCAGAGGAGTCGGGTTGGCGATTCCTATGATTGAAATTTTCACCATTCCTAATATCAGTCTACTCTGCCAATTGTCCGGCGCAGTTATTCTCGGCTGGGCGCTTGCTTTCACGCCTGATGATATAATCAAAGCCAGAGCGGGCACATATTGGAACATGAACCCGCATTTTCTAAACGCGCTAATTGAGCAACGCTACGACGCCCTTTACGGCGTCATCATGTTGGTTATAGGTTACGGACTGCAGCTAGTTGAAAACCTGTTTACTCTTTCAAATAAAATATCTCCTGAATGGACGTGGAAATTAGCCATCGCATTTTTCACCATATTCTCCATAATTTATTTTTTAACTAGGAGACGCCACCGTTATAAAAAAGTTATAGATTTAGCGCACAGTTCGCTCAAAACTTCGCAAGAGCCTAATGCCAATATGGAATAAGCTCAAGTAATCAAAGTCCTTTATGTCACCCTAACTCCACCCCTCTCCAGCACTATGCTACGCCAAAGCTTCGCTTGGAGAGAGGGGCGATAGAGAAAGAGTATGCGGCGTCTTTCCTTCTCCCCTCGTGGGAGAAGGCCAGGATGAGGGGGGGCGCAATCATGCGCGGCGGAAAAAGCCTTTCTTGCCTGACCCCTCACCCCAACCCTCTCCCACAGGGGGAGAGGGAGAAAGAGTATGCTGAACCTCGGCAGAACACCCCGCCCCTCTCGCCTGGGCGAAGCGTGAGCCGGGCTGACGCCCATTCCCCGCTAATTCAGACGGCATCAGGAAATCCCGCCCCATGCCCATGATTGAGCGGCCCATGCCCCGCCCCAAAGCCTGGCGCCGTGCGGATTGCCTCATGCACATAATTGCGCGCACGGCGCACTGCATCTGAAAGCGGCATCCCCTGCGCCAGACCAGTGGCGATCCCGGACGCCAAAGTACAGCCCGTACCATGCGTATGCCGGGTATCAATCCGCGGGCTGCTGAAAATCTCCACACCCTGCGCGCTGATAAGCACGTCCTGCACCTGCGCCCCGGTCATATGCCCGCCCTTGATCAGCACGGCATTCGCGCCCATCGCCAGCAGCGCCTCCCCTGCCCGCTGCATGGCCCCGGTATCCCTGATAATAAAACCGGATAAAACTTCGGCTTCCGGAATGTTAGGCGTCAGCAGCGCCGCGCCAGGAATCAGCCGCGCCTTCAGCGCCGCCACCGCGCCTTCATCCATCAGCCTCGCGCCGCTGGTCGCCACCATTACCGGATCAATCACGCGCGGAATATGCGGCCCCAGCGCCACAAGCCGCTCATACACCGCCTCGATAATTTCTGCACTGGCCAGCATGCCGGTTTTGATGCAGTCCGCGCCGATATCTTCCAGAACCGCATCCATCTGTGAACGGATTATTTCAACAGGAACAGGATGAATGTCCCGCACTCCCCGCGTATTCTGCGCGGTGATCGCGGTAATCACCGTCGCGGCATAACCGCCCAATGCTGTGATGGTCTTGATGTCCGCCTGAATACCCGCACCACCGCCACTATCCGATCCGGCAATACTCAGCACACGTCCTTTAGCGGCGGTCATGATTAATAGACCTGATTTCCTCCGGTGTCATTGCGAGGAGCGTAGCGACGCGGCAATCCAGAGTCTCATGGATAGGCCTTCGTTTGCGACTCTGGATTGCCGCGCTTCGCTCGCAATGACGCTGAAGTGCATGAACGGACCTAATTTCATCACGCCTCAATATAACATTTTCAGATCACGGCTTCGAGCGCGACGACGATCTGCCCCACTACCGCACGGACAAGCGCTTCGTCCTCACCCTCGGCCATGACGCGGATCAGCGGCTCGGTGCCGGATTTGCGGATCACCACCCGGCCCTTTTTACCAAGCTGCGCTTCGCCATCGGAGATCGCCTGTTTGACATCCTTATGCGCCAGCGGCTCACCGCTTTTATAGCGCACATTTTTCAGCAGTTGCGGCGCTGGCTCGAACAATCGCAACGCCTCGCTGACCGGTTTATTCATTTCGCGCAACACCGACAGCACCTGCAACGCGCTAATCAGCCCGTCCCCCGTCGTTGAATAATCGCTCATGATAATATGGCCGGACTGCTCGCCGCCAAGATTGTATCCGTCGCTACGCATTTTTTCGACCACATACCGGTCGCCCACCTGTGTGCGCAACAGTTCCAGCCCGCGATCATGGAAAAACCGCTCCAGCCCCAGATTGGCCATGACCGTGCCCACCACGCCTTTCGCGCTGAGGCGCCCCGTGCGATGCCAGTAATCACCGATCAGCGCCATAATCTGATCGCCGTCAACTAGCTGCCCCTTTTCGTCACAGATCAGCACACGGTCCGCATCGCCATCCAGCGCGATGCCAATATCCGCGCGAACCTCAAGAACCTTTTCGGAAAGCTTGGTAAGATCAGTTGAGCCACATTCACGGTTGATGTTAAAGCCATCCGGTTCAACGCCAACCGTAATCACATCCGCGCCCAGTTCCCATAACACGGTAGGCGCGACTTTATAGGCGGCGCCATTGGCGCAATCGATAACAACACGCATGCCATCAAAATGCATGGTGCGGGGAATGGTGCTTTTGGCGAATTCAATATAGCGCGCACCTGCATCTTCAAGCCGCAGCGCACGGCCAAGCTTTGCCGGCTCCGCCAGATGTTCGTTAATGCCATTTTCCATCAGTTTTTCGATTTCAAGCTCGGTCTCATCGCTCAGTTTGTATCCATCCGGACCAAAAATCTTGATGCCATTATCCTGATAGGCATTATGGCTGGCGGAAATCATCACGCCAATATCCGCGCGCATGGAACGGGTCAGCATCGCCACTGCGGGCGTCGGCACCGGGCCCAGCAGCACCACATCCATGCCGGCCGAAATAAATCCCGCCGTCAGTGCAGGCTCCACCATATAGCCGGACAGCCGCGTATCCTTGCCAATGATAACCTTGTGGCGGTGCGCCCCGCGTGTAAAAATACTGCCCGCCGCAATACCAACGCGCAGCGCAATATCGGCCGTCATGGGAGGGCGGTTGGCAGTGCCGCGAATACCATCCGTGCCAAAATATTTTCTGCTCATATGGCCTCACATTTCATGATCTGGCAAAGCATAGCCGAAATCCCCTAACATCACTTTAACTATTCTATTCCTGCAGCGCCGACCATATTTTCAACCCATCGCGCAATGCGCCCGCATCATGGGTGCGAATATAGTCCACGCCTTGCGCCGCTGAAAAAAGCTCCGCCGCCAGTGTCGCCGCCCCCGCCTGATCCACCCCCCGCCCTGTTAAGGCGCGCAGAAACGATTTGCGCGAAACCGACACCAGAACCGGCAGGCCAAAGCGTTCCTTCAAAACGCCAAGCCCACGCAACATGCTCAGCGACGATTCCGGCTGATTACCCAGAAAATATCCCATGCCGGGGTCTAAAATAAGGCGCTCCCGTTTTATCCCCCCCTGTTCAAGCGCAGTGATGCGCCGCTGGAAAAAACGCTCAACCCTCTCGGGCACTGTCCGGGGGTCGCTCTCTGCGCGTGTCGCAATGCCTCGTCCCTGTATCGCATGCATGACGATCAGGCGGCACGTCCCCCTGGCCAGATCGGGATAGATTTCCGCATCCGGAAATCCCTGAATATCATTGAGATACGCCACACCCCGCGCGATGGCGTATCGCTGGGTTTCCGGCAAAAAACTGTCAACGCAAACCGCGACCCCGCGCGCGGCCAGCGCATCCACTACAGGGGCAAGACGACGAATCTCTTCATTTGCTGTAACTGCTTTGGCGTCCGGATGACTGCTGGCCGGCCCCAGATCGATAATATCCGCGCCAGCCTCAACCAGCGCCAGCGCCTGGGCGATGGCCTGTTCCGGCGCCAAAAACCGGCCCCCGTCAGAAAACGAATCCTCGGTGATATTGACAATGCCGAGAATTCGCAGCGGCACGTTCGCCTTACGAGCCCTGCGGTTGCGGCGCCATCGGGCCATCCGCAGCACCTGTGCTGCGGCGTCCGCTGGACGGTACGGCTGTCACCGAACCTTGTGGATATGGGCGATCCTTGTCATCCCGGCGCAGCGTTTCACCACGAAGAATTGCCTTGATCTCTTCACCGGTCAGCGTCTCATATTCCAGCAGCGCATTGGCCACCAGATGCAGGCCCTGGATATTATTCTCTAAAATCAGCTTGGCGCGGGCATAGCATTTCTCGACAATCTGCCGAATTTCCTGATCGATGGCCCGCGCCGTATCCTCAGAAATGTTCTTCTGACGCGTCACCGAGTGACCAAGAAATACCTCTTCCTCATTTTCGCCATAGGCCAGCGGTCCCAGTGCATCGCTCAGGCCATATCGCGTGACCATGGCGCGCGCCATCTTGGTCGCCATATCAATGTCAGACGAGGCGCCAGACGTCACCTTGTCATAGCCAAAGACCAGTTCTTCGGCCAGCCGCCCACCCATGAACACAGCAATATCGCCCAACATTTTTTCGCGCGAGACTGAAAGCTGATCGCGTTCCGGCAGGCGCATCACCATGCCCAATGCCCGGCCACGCGGAATGATGGTGGCCTTGTGCACCGGATCGCTGGATGGAATATTCAGCGACACCACCGCATGACCGCCCTCATGAAAGGCTGTCAGACGGCGTTCATCTTCAGACATTACCATCGAACGGCGCTCGGCGCCCATCATCACTTTGTCCTTGGCCGATTCAAACTCCGCCATGCCGACCAGCCGCTTGCCAACGCGCGCCGCCAGCAGCGCCGCTTCATTAACCAGATTGGCCAGATCGGCGCCCGAGAAACCGGGCGTGCCGCGCGCCAGAATTTTTGCCTCGACATCCGGCGCCAGCGGCACCTTGCGCATATGCACCTTCAGAATTTTTTCGCGGCCCAGAATATCCGGGTTCGGAACAACCACCTGACGGTCAAAACGCCCCGCGCGCAACAATGCGGGGTCAAGCACGTCCGGCCGGTTCGTGGCGGCAATCAGGATGACGCCTTCATTGGATTCAAAGCCGTCCATCTCAACCAGCAACTGGTTCAGTGTCTGCTCACGCTCATCATTGCCGCCGCCAAGGCCTGCGCCACGGTGGCGCCCGACCGCATCGATTTCGTCCATGAAGATGATGCAGGGCGCATTCTTTTTTGCCTGCTCGAACATGTCACGCACGCGCGATGCGCCCACGCCCACAAACATTTCCACAAAATCCGAACCGGAAATGGTGAAGAATGGCACATTGGCCTCGCCCGCCACCGCACGCGCGATCAGCGTCTTGCCCGTACCGGGAGGTCCGACCAGCAACACGCCCTTGGGGATATGCCCCCCCAGACGCTGATATTTCTGCGGGTCGCGCAGAAAGTCGACGACCTCCTGCAATTCTTCCTTGGCTTCATCAACGCCTGCAACATCCTCGAATGTCACCCGGTTGGTGTCCTGGGTCAGCAGCTTGGCGCGTGACTTGCCAAAACCCATGGCGCCCCGGCCGCCGCCGCCCTGCATCTGACGCATGAAGAAAATATACACCGCCAGCAACAGCAGCATGGGAAACCAGGAAATCAGAACACTAAAAAAGGAATTTTCCCCACTTGCCGATGGGGTCGCGGTGATATTCACGCCGCGCGCGTCCAGGCGCTGCACCAAATCCGGATCATAAGGCGCATAAGTCGTAAAGCTGCGGCCATCCCCGAAATGGCCCAGGATAGACTCGCCGCTGATCGTTACATCACGCACCGTGCCCGCTTCGGTTTCAGACAGGAATTGCGAATAGGAAATATTGTTCGCTGTTTGGCGTTCGGCGGGCCCCTGGAACATATAGAACAGGAACACCAGCAAGACCGCGATGACCAGCCAGGGAACGATATTACGGTAAGGTTTCAATGTGTTAACTTCCTTAATTGAGACGCGCCATATGCCGTCAAATCCCCGCCGAAACAGTCTAGACCAAAAATGGGTCCGGCACGATTAGAATATTGGGCAAGTGATTAAGAGATAATGTGTATCGCGCCCTAGGCAAGCACCTGGCTGGAATTAAACCTGAATTATGTGCATTTCATTTGCGGGTCATGTTATCCGGCAACAGCATGTTGCCGGGTGCGAACCGGGCCTGAAAAGTCACTTCGTTCGCTTTACAAGCCGGATCGGTGAATTCCAGACAGGGCGCCGCCAGCAATTGCCGCCCCTGCCAGAATCCTGGCGTTGCCTGACAGATAATTTTGGGTGGCAGTTTTTTTGGCAACATGTCCCGCAATTGCGTCAGGCCCTCGCTGCCCACCTCACGCACCGTACAGGATGATAAATCACCAAATTTCCCGGCGCTGGCAAGACAAACCTGAAACCTGTTATCCCAGACAGCATATTCTCTTGGGATCAACGCAATTTCCGGCCCGATCGCCGCCATTTCCCTGGCAATCAGTACGCTATCGCCCTTCAGTAAAATACGGCAGCCCGACAGGGTTCGTCCACCAGCCTTTGGGTTTTGCCGCAACCAGCCGTAAAGCCTTTCCAGGCGCACCAGACGCGGCGGATATTCTTGCCCGCTCACCGCCATCAGCACCCGCGCCAGCATGCGCAAACCAATCTCTTCCGGCGCGGCAAAAAGCGCGGTTGGACGTAAAACGGCAAACCCTGCCTGTTCCCAGTGCACGGCCTCGCGCATAAGCTGCGCTGTTGCATGTTCAAGCGCTGCGCGCACCCGCTGCATGCGCCCGGCTGTCGCAACCATCCGCGACGGAGTGATTCCTGCCTTGGCCAGATCCTCAAGCACATCACGCGCCCGTACACGGGCAAAACGCTGATCCGTATTGCTGGGGTCTTCAATCCATGGCTGGCCAAAGGCCTCTAATGTCGTGCGCAGACGCTGCCTGGAAATGCCAAGCAGCGGCCGTAATAGCCGTACGCCATTCCATTCCCGCGCAGACGCCATGGCCGCCAATCCGTCAACCCCACTTCCCCGCCCCAGGCGCATCAGGAATGTTTCCGCCTGATCCTCGAACTGATGCCCCAGCAGCAGGCTGTTGATTCCCTTCTGCCTGCACGCTTGCGTCAGCAGGGCATAGCGCGCCTGACGCGCCGCAGCCTGAATATCGCTATGGGGCTTGTTACCGCGCCAATGTAAAATCTGATGCGAAACGCCCAGTGCCTGACACCAGCCAGCAACCTGCCGCGCTTCCCCCGCCGACGCATCACGCAAACCATGATCAACCGTCAGCGCCAACAAGCTGTCCCGCTGAGAGTTGGCTTCCAGCCAACGGCATGTCAGATGCAACAGCGCCATACTGTCGGCGCCGCCCGAAACTGCCACAGCAATGGGTGTTTGTGGAGAGAGCGCCTGAAGCGCACCGGCAAATTCCAGTTCGTTCACAGGCGCTGCATTCAAGATGTCAGCCATTATATCGGTATCTGCATTTTCAGGCCTGAAAAGCCCTTAATGGCGTGAATAATAAACTTACGAACAACTCAGGCGCTTGATCTCATCACTGGCGCGTTGCGCAATCTTTTCAGGAGCTTTAGGGTACTTCTTCTTAACCTGATTTAATGCCTGGCAGGCTTCCGCCTTATGTTCCAGCGCCGCCAGGGTCATGCCCAGTTTCAATAAATTATCCGGCCCTTTGCGGCTTTGCGGATATTTCTGAAACCCGTCCAGGAAATAGGTGGCAGCCTTCGCATAATCCTTGCGGACATAATAGGTCTCGCCAAGCCAGTAAACCGCATTGCCAGCCAACTCGTGGTTCGGGTTGCTCTTTACAAACTGCTCCAGCCCGGATGCGGCCGCCGCATAATCACCGGAACGCAGCAGCCCGAACGCAGCAGCATATTGCTCGTCTGGCGAACCCTTGGGGGATGCGGCGGCAAGTCCCGGCGGCGGCGGGGGGGTGCGCGATCCCTGCAACGTAGAAGATATGGCGGCAGCCGGCGGCAGCTCGCTAAGACCCGCATCAACATCCTGCGCCGCCCCCGTCGTGGGGACTCCTGGCTGCAAGCTACCTTGCGGCCTTGTCAGCGGCGGCGGCGCGCCTCCCAAAGGGGCCGCACCGCCACTACCGCCACGCTCAAGCGCCGTTAAACGGAAGTCTATATCCTGGATCAGTTTCTCAAGCCGCGAATTTACCTGATTGACCTGAAAGGTAAGCTGTTCGATCTGCCCGACCATGCCGCGCAGTTCCGTGTCCATCTGATCTACTTGGACCTTTACCTGTGCGGCCGCCGTCTCGCCACCCATTGGGGCAACGCGGCTGCTGGTAGAGGAGCCACCGCTACGCCCACCTGCCGCGATCTGACGTTGTAAATCCGCGACATCCTGACGCAGACGGTTTACCTCGTTCTGCATGGTGCGCATGTCTTGTGCTGCAAGCGGACCGGAAAATAGTGTGAGCAGACAGAACACAAAGCCCGTTAACAGCCCCGTTAACAGCAATGCCCCCCTGTTGCAGGATCGCCCTGCATAAGGCCGCGCGTGCGCAAAAGTGAAATTGGAAATCATATCACTACATACCCCGTAAATGGGGCTACATGAAGGCTATACCCCACCAAAAAATCGCCTGCCTTCAACGTCCTGGTCATAAACGTCCTGGTCACATACGTCTGAACGTGTCTTGTGAGACTGTTTGGCGAAGACCAGTCAACAAAACCCGAACCACGAATTTCGTCAAAAAAGGCGGATAGGGTGGAAGCCGCCCAGAATGCGCACCTCTTATTTGGGGTGCGCATTCTGGGCAATCTTCTAGGAGACTGTCTTAGTTGACAGTTGTCGTCGCATTCCGGTTCTGTGACCAGCTGGCTTCGTCAGAGCCCAATGCAATCGGGCGTTCCTTGCCATAACTGATGGTGGTCACGCGGGCGGCATCTACGCCCTGGCTGACGAGATAATCCTTAGCCGAATTGGCGCGGCGTTCGCCCAGCGCCAGGTTGTATTCGCGGGTGCCGCGTTCATCGCAATTGCCTGCAACAGTTACCGTGACAGACGGATTTTTCATCAGCCAGGCAGCTTGCGCCTGCAATGTTGCACGCGCTTCTTCGGTCAGATCGTAGCGATCAAACCCAAAGAAAACGCGATTGGAAGTTGTTGCTTCCAGATCAGCCTGCGAACCAGGAACGATAGCCGCGCTACCGGCACCGCCGCCAGCACCACCGCCTGCGCCTGCACCGCCACCTTCCGGTGTCGATTCACAAGCGGCAAGTAAAAAGACCGCAGCCGCCATGCTAGCCAGCTTAAGTCCCACAGAAACTTTGCGCATCAAAAGATACTCCCCGTGATAGTTCTCGAGTGATAATGCTCGATAAAAGTGAAGAAATCGCACCTCTCCTCAGGGCAACACACGCTAAACCAAATATACGGTGTGCACTGAATTGTTTTACGACTTCAGATGAGTGACGACTCGGTCGATCAACCCTCCGAATCTGGCGCAACTCTAACCACCTTCTGGCAAAGGAATCAAGGGAGACCATGCTGGATCAGAAGCGTCGCCTAACGTCGGAATCTCCCTTTCATTGTAGCCTGTAAGATCGATCGAGTGCAGCCGGCTTCCACCACCCGACCCTCGCGAATCGGACGGCCGCTCCCGGAAGAACATCAGCACGCGGCCATTGGGTGACCAGGTTGGCCCCTCGTCGAGGAAACTCTCGGTCAATAGCCGTTCACCACTGCCATCAGGGCGCATGACACCTATATAGAAGCGTCCCTTATAAATTTTAGTAAATGCAATCAGGTCTCCGCGCGGTGACCAGACAGGTGTTGCATATCTGCCATCCCCGAAACTGATGCGTTTTGCATCCGCTCCACTGGCCCGCATGACATAGATTTGCTGCGTTCCTCCACGATCAGAATTAAACGTAACATATTGAGAATCCGGGGAAAATGACGGTGACGTGTCAATGGAAGGACTATCCGTCAACCGCACTACCGCCCGGCTTCGCAGGTTCATAACGTAAATATCCGAGTTACCATTTTTGGCCATGCTCATTATCACCGAATCACCTGATGGCGAAAATCGCGGGGCGAATGTCATGCCTGGAAAGTCACCCAGAACCTCCTGCTGACCCGTATTGATGTCGTAAATATAGACCCTTGGCTTGTCGTTGAAGTAGGAGAGATAGGTGATCTGATGTGTCGCCGGACTAAAGCGCGGGGTCAAAACCAGATGCCTTCCACTGGTCAGGAAACGCTGATTGGCGGCATCCTGGTCCATAATCGCCAGCCGTTTTACACGTGCGGCTTTTGTGCCACTCTCTGAAACAAAAACGATGCGCGTGTCGAAATACCCCGTTTCGCCCGTCAGCCGTTCGTAAATTTTGTCTGAAATCAGGTGCGCCACCCGCCTCCAATTATCCGAGCGGGTAAAGAAGACCCGCCCCTCCATCTGTTGCTCTCCGAACACATCCCAGAGACGAAATTCAACCCGTAGCCTTCCATCGGGTTCCGTCGTTACTGCGCCGGTCACCAGAGCCTGCGCATTGATCAATCGCCAGTCGCCGAATCGGGGCATCGCCCCAATGGCGTCAGCCTTCTGGATAAAACTTCTGGGATCCAGCGGCCGGAACAGGCCGGAACGGGACAGGTTATTACTGATAACCCCGACCATCTCGCTACCAACCGTGGTTTCCTTGGGGCCAGCCCCATTGAAGTTTGGAATGGCGATCGGCATCGGATCGACATTCCCCTGGGTTATATCGATCCGCAATTGCGCCTGCGCTCCCTGCCAGCCTATCGCCGACAAAAGCGCTGTTGCGCCAACTACAAACCGCATTACAGCTTGTCTAAATTTCATTGTCATTTCGGTCATCCGCCTAGCATGCTTCGTGGGTCGAAATTGAGTTCGATATCTTGCCAGCGGTCATATTTATCCACCGGCAAATTCTTGAAGGGTTCGCATTTCAAAATGGCGCGCACTGCCGATTCCGCAGCCGTCCGATAGGCTTCCTGGCCCGCCATACCCATACGGGACGAATCCACGACCTGCGGTGGCTGCGCCAGCCCGCCATCGGGGCGCAGAAATATGCGCACACGCACAACCAGATTCTCCGCATATTGAGCCCCTGCCGGCACTATCCAGCACTGCTCGATCTGCGCGCGAATGGAATCGATTTCGCTCAAAGTCATTTGTGCAGACGTGGTGGGCCGGGTCGCCTGGGTTGGCGGCAGATCCTGTGGGGTGTCTTCCGGCTTTTCCTCGATCTCTTCGGTTTTCTGCGCCGGATCGTCCAGTTTCTTGTCGAGCAAGGCCGCGATCTTGTTGAGATCGAGCTTGTCCTCCGGTTTCTCTTCGGCCGGACGCTTTGGCTTCACCTTGGGGCGCGGCCCATCCAGCTTGACCACACGCTCGGGCGCGGCTTCCGGCTTTGGCTCGGGTTTTTCCTCGACCTTGTTCTTGGGCAATGGCACAGCGTCTTCCGGCAACGGCTCTGGTTCCGGTGCGGGTGGCGGCGGGGGTGGCGGTGCAGGCGTTGGCTTGGGCGGTTCGGGCTTGGGTTCCGGTTTGGGCTTGTCCTCTTCCACCGGTTTTTTTGGTTCCGGCCGCATCGGAATATTGGTCATTTCCGCAATGGTCGCCAATTCGACTGGAATCGACTCCACGGGCGGCTCCCAATCGTTGCTGAACATTGGCAAGCCAAAAATCGCTATCAAAATAACGATAAGGTGTAATCCCGCCGAAAGAAGCGATCCCTTGCCCATCGCCAATCATTTCTTGTCCGGTTTAGCTGCGCCTGGCGTCTCGGTAATCAGGGCGACCTTGGTAAAACCAGCAGATGTAATCAATCCCATCACCTCCATCACCCGCCCATAATCGAGGCTGTGATCGCCACGCACATAAATGCGGGTGTCGGGTTTGTTTTCTGTAATTGCCTGCAGACGCGCGGCAAGCTCTTCAACCGCCACTGCTGTATTCTGAATATAGACCTGCCCATCCGCCTTGATGGTAATGGCCAGCGGTTCGGTCTTTTCATTCAACGGCGCAGCTTTGGTCTGCGGCAGATTTACCGGCACGCCCACCGTCAACAGCGGGGCCGCCACCATGAAAATGATCAGCAGCACCAGCATCACGTCAACCATCGGCGTGACGTTGATCTCGCTCATTGGCGACTGGCGCGCCCCTTTGCGCCTGCGGGACGACGGGGTGCCCATGCCCATTAATCCATTTCCTCTTCTATACGCCGCGACAGCACAGCAGAAAATTCCTCGGAAAATCCTTCCAGCCTGTCACCATACCGCCCGACCTGATTGTTAAAACGGTTATAGGCAATCACCGCAGGAATGGCCGCAAACAGACCCAGCGCAGTGGCGAACAGAGCTTCGGCAATACCCGGCGCCACCACCGCAAGCGATGTGTTATGGCTTTGGGCAATCGCCTGAAAGCTGTTCATAATGCCCCATACGGTGCCAAACAGACCGATAAAGGGGGCCGTGGAGCCAACCGTCGCCAGAAAATCCAGATAGCGTTCAAGCCCCGCCATTTCCCGCGACAAAGTCACAGACATGATTTTATCAATGCGTTCGCGCAGACCGCCGCTTAGGCCGACATCTCTGGTGGATCGCCCATTGGCGCGCATCCATTCGCGCATCGCGGCGACAAACAGCAGCGCCATGGGATGGCTGGCGCGTGGCGCGACGCGCTCATATAATTCCTCCAGCGAATTGCCGGACCAGAACACTTCTTCAAACCGGTCCGCCAGCGCAATAACCCGGCGAAAGCGCAAGAATTTATCAAAGATAATCGCCCAGGACCAAAATGACGCCAGCAACAGGGCAATCATAACCCCCTTGACCACAATGTCGGCCCGCATAAACAGGCCCCACATGGAAAAATCGACAACCGAAACACCGGCGGCCTGCGATATAATTTCTTGCTCCATTTACCCTTCCTTGCAAGCACTGCCCGATATCAAATGGAATCGCTTTCAGCGATCCGATACGGATAAAGCTGCTCTATCCGTTAAAATCCAGTGCAAATTTCATTCTGATTGACCTGAGATCACATTTTTTCAAAGCGTTTTCATGGCGGGACAAGCGCAGCGATATTGGAGTCACATAAATAATGCTTCGTTAACGGACCCGGCCATCTTCGACCCCATGCTCCTTGCGGCAGGTGATCTATATCGAGAACGTGGCGCAAATGAGGCGATTCGTGAACCCACATAAAGCCTGATTATGAATCCTGGCCATCTTCGTCCAGCGCAAGCAGGTCCAGTTGCGGGCCAGGTCGCCCTGGCGTCAGGCCGATATGCCGAAAAGCGGCTTCGCTCATCACCCGCCCGCGCGGGGTACGCTGTAACAGCCCCTGCTGGATAAGATAAGGCTCCACAATATCTTCCAGCGCATCACGCGGCTCGCTCAATGCCGCCGCCAGCGTTTCAATCCCCACAGGCCCGCCATCAAAACTTGTGGCAATCAGGTTCAGATAGCGCCTGTCCATGGCGTCCAGCCCGCGCTTGTCAACCTCCAGACGGGTCAGCGCCGCATCGGCTTCAGCCGCGCCAATGGCAATGTCACCCGCAACAGAAGCAAAATCCCGAACCCGGCGCAGCAACCTTCCCGCCACGCGTGGCGTACCCCGGCTGCGCCGCGCGATTTCCAGGGCGCCCTCCGGCGTCAAGGCCATGCCCAGCAGCCGCGCGCCGCGCGAAACGATCTCGACCAGTTCTTCAATCTCATAAAAGTTCAACCGGACCGGAATGCCAAACCGGTCGCGCAGCGGCGTCGTCAGCAGGCCCGAACGGGTGGTCGCGCCGATCAGCGTAAATGGCGGAAGATCAATGCGCAGGCTACGCGCCGATGGCCCCTCGCCAATAATCAGATCAAGCTGAAAATCCTCCATCGCCGGATAGAGAATTTCCTCCACCGCCGGATTAAGCCGGTGAATTTCATCAATAAACAGAATATCGCGCGCCTGCAGATTGGTCAGAAGCGCCGCCAAATCTCCGGCTTTGGCAATCACCGGCCCGGATGTGGTTTTGAAACTTACCCCCAGTTCGCGCGCCAGAATCTGGGCCAGTGTCGTTTTACCAAGCCCCGGCGGGCCAAACAGCAGAACGTGATCCAACGCCTCGCTTCGCCCCCGGGCGGCTTCGATAAATACCTGAAGATTTTCCCGCGCCTGCCGCTGGCCAATAAATTCGCCTAATGTGCGCGGCCGCAGGTTTGCGCCCGCCGCGTCATCGCCCTGGGCATTTGGGGCCACCAACCGATCTTCTTCACCACCATCGCAGACTGATACGCTCACGCCGAAAGCTCCCGCAGTCCACCACGAATCAATTCAGCTACGGACGCCTCCGGGGAAACAGCCGCGCCGGGACCGTGCCGCGCCCGCCCCAATGCAGCAGCGGCATCCGACTCCTTGTAGCCCAGATTGACCAGCGCCGATAGCGCATCATCAAGCACCTGCTGAAGTGAGTCCCGCGCTGCCGCATCTACAGGATTAGCCGCCTGACGCAGCACACCCGCACCCGGCGCCGGGGCCTTGTCCTTCAAATCATTGGCGATACGGCCGGCCAGCTTCGGCCCCACGCCAGAGGTCCGGGCAAAGGCGTTCTTGTCCTGCATCGCCGCAGCGCGGGCCACCCCCTCAACGCCCAGCGACCCCAGAATTGCCAGCGCCAGTTTAGCCCCCACCCCCTGCACCGTTGTCAGCAGGCGAAACCATTCGCGTTCCACTTCCTGCTCAAAACCAAACAGCGTAATGGCGTCCTCACGCACCTGTGTCTCTATATGCAGGCTCAGCGGACTGCCCAGGGGTGGAAGCTTTGCCAGAAAGTTGCTAGCACAATAAACAAGATAGCCAACACCATTTACATCCAGAATTAAGCTATCGGAGCGGATCGCCTCAAGCATGCCTTTCAATCGCGCGATCATCCCAGCCCCCCGGCTTTGCGAATGGCTGCCATAATTTGCTGCGATGGGGCCGAATGCGCATGACAAATCGCCACGCCCAAAGCATCGGCGGCGTCGGCGCCTGCGATAGCGCATCCGGGCATCAAACGGCCCACCATGGCGCGCATCTGGGTTTTATCGGCATGGCCCACGCCAACCAGCGCCTTTTTGACCTGATTTGGGGCATATTCCGCAACGGGAATACCCCGCAGCGCGGGCGCCAGCAGCACCACCCCGCGCGCCTGTCCCAGTTTCAGACTGGCCCCCTGATCCTTATTCACGAAAACGCTTTCAACGGCAGCGGCACAGGGTTTCCAGTCATCCAGCACCTGCATCAACCCCTCGAACAATTGCCGCAGCCGTGAGGCCATTTCGCCGCCGGTATCCGCCTGCACCACCCCATTGGCGACATGGCTTAACCGGTTACCGGCAACATCAATGACGCCCCAGCCGGTTGCCCGCAATCCCGGATCAAGTCCGATCAACCGGCGCATGCAATCATGCTCCCCAGGTTTGTTCAAACCGCAAGTTGCTCCATTACTGCATCATCGATTTCATAATTGGCATAGATATTCTGCACGTCATCGCTTTCATCGATCGCCCCCAGCATTTTCAGCAGAGCCGGCGCATCGTCGGCCCCCACGGGCACCGTGATATTTGGTTTCCAGATCAGAGCGGTAGACTGGGCAACGCCGAATCGCCGTTCCAGAACCGCCGCCACCTCATGCAGGGCCCCAAGTTCGCAGGTTATCTGATGTCCGTCCGGACCGCTGACACAATCATCCGCCCCAGCGTCAATCACCGCCTCCAGCATGGTATCGGCATCAGCTACGGAAGCCGGATACTGAATACTGCCGACCCGGTCAAACTGATAGGAAACACTGCCGGTCTCGCCCAGATTGCCGCCATTCTTCAGGAATGCAGAACGGACTTCTCCGGCCGTGCGGTTGCGATTATCCGTCATTGCTTCGACGATCACCGACACGCCGCCAGGGCCAAACCCCTCATAGCGTATTTCTTCAAGGCTGGCGGCGTCCGCCCCCTGGGATTTTTGTATGGCGCGTTCAATATTCTCTTTAGGCATGTTCTCGGCGCGCGCAGCGGCAATCGCCGTGCGCAAGCGCGGATTAGCGTCCGGATCCGGCAGCCCGGATTTGGCCGCAACCGTGATTTCGCGCCCCAGACGCGAGAATATCCGGGCGCGCTTCTTGTCCTGCGCCCCTTTGCGGAACATGATGTTTTTAAATTGGGAATGGCCTGCCATTTCCTGATTCCACTCACTTTTATGTCAAACTTCACGGTAATTAACCTGCCGCTAAGACATATCTTGTATCAAATATTACAGGGGAAAAATACTGCATCCGTAAAACAAGATTTTCCAATGAAAACACAGGTGCAGATATGTTCCGAGGGATGGACAATTCAATCAGAGGGCGAAATGTTTAACTTTGGCAATAAGAAATCATCCGCGCAACGGGCAGCGGAGGCAGCCAGCTCAACAGACCGGGAAAATCTGGAACAATTTACGGCGGTGATGAACGCCCTGCCCGTAAGCGTCATGGTTCTGAGCCCGGTTGACGCAAAAATTACGTATGTAAACCCCTATTGCATCGAGGCGATGCGGATTATACGTTCAGGCCTTCCGGCCAATTTCGATCCGGGGCAGATGCTTGGACAAAAAATTGATTTCTTCCAGACCAGCCCTGCCTTGACGCCGTCTTTTGTGTCAAACCCATCGAATTTTCCCCTGGAAACAGAAACCAGGGTTGGCGGCGATACTGTAAGACTGAAACTTGCCGCAATGCACGATAGTCTCGGCAAATATAATGGTGTCATCGTTACCTGGCGCATCGTCAGCCGCAACCTGCAGGCCATTGCCGACTTCCGGAAGAAATTGAACGATTCCCTCTCGGAAGTATCCGACGCCACGCAGGACATCATGACCGCAGCCGGGCAGGTCAGCGGCCTGTCACAGAAATCCAGCACCCAGGTCGAACATGCCCGTAACAGCGCCACCGAAACATCATCCAATGTACAGACTGTGGCCAGCGCCGCAGAAGAACTGTCCAGTTCAATCGTAGAAATTTCACGTCAGGTGGCGGAATCTTCGCGCATTTCCCAGGAAGCCGTCGTCGAAGCCGACCGCACCAATACTACGGTTCAGGGCCTGGCGCGAAGCTCTGACAAGATCGGTGAAGTGGTCAATCTCATTCAGGATATTGCAAGCCAGACCAACCTGCTGGCGCTGAACGCCACGATTGAAGCGGCGCGTGCAGGCGAGGCCGGCAAGGGCTTTGCCGTTGTTGCCTCGGAAGTGAAAAACCTGGCCAACCAGACCGCCAAGGCCACCGAAGAAATCGCCGCGCAGATAAATGAAATTCAGACCAGCACCACGGACGCTGTCAAGGCCATTCAGGGCATCGGCAAAACCATTCACCAGATCAGTGAAATTACCTCAGCCATCGCTGCCGCCGTCGAAGAACAAGGCGCCGCAACAGGCGAGATCAGCCGTAGCGCCCAACAGGCCGCGGGCGGCACTGAAGCCCTGAAGAATGACGTGGATACCCTCTCAATGGCTGCCGTGGAGACAGGCAAGGCGGCGACCGGCGTTTCTGACGCCGGCGAGGCTCTGAAAAGCAGCACACAGAAGACACGCGACGAAATCGAAAAGCTTTTGAGTGAAATCGCCAAAGCCTGATTTTCTGCGATCCCGCCTAACCGGTCAGGCGGCGGCGCCTGACCGGCCATCTCTCCCAAAAAAACAGTGAAGCCGCCACCGCGGTTGGAGTGTACAAACCCCCGGGCGCCTGTTGCTACAGGTGGGCGCCATATATTCCAGACCACGATCCGGAACAGGGACAGCTCCCTTCGGGTGGTTTAAGGCCCCTGGGTATGTGGTCTCCTGACCAACGGGGCAGCCTCACCTGAGATATACCGCAAATGGCGCTAAAATACCCGGTCTTTTTATCATAGATCCTGACGTCCCGATGGCTAACGCCCCGCCTGGACGCGCCGTCTGACTGGCTCCTGAACATTGCGGGCGAATTTTTTGGCGGCTTCCTCGTCAAACAATTCCGCCAGCTTTTCGGTCATGGCGCCGCCCAATTGTTCCACATCGACGATGGTGACGGCGCGCTTGTAATAGCGCGTCACATCATGGCCGATGCCGATCGCCAGCAGTTCCACGCTGGAGCGTTTTTCGATCCAGCCGATGACTTCGCGCAGATGCCGCTCCAGATAATTGCCGGGATTGACCGACAAAGTAGAATCATCCACGGGCGCGCCATCTGAAATCACCATCAGGATTTTGCGCTGCTCGCGCCGCGCCATCAGCCGGTCATGCGCCCAGGTCAGCGCTTCGCCGTCGATATTTTCCTTGAGCAATCCCTCGCGCATCATCAGACCAAGGTTTTTGCGCACCCGGCGCCACGGCGCTTCTGCACTTTTATAGATGATGTGACGCAGATCATTCAAACGTCCCGGGCTTGGCGTCTTGCCATCCGCCAGCCATTTTTCGCGCGCCTGCCCGCCTTTCCAGGCGCGTGTGGTAAAGCCGAGAATTTCCACCTTTACCGAACAGCGTTCAAGCGTGCGCGCCAGAATATCCGCGCACATCGCCGCCACCATGATGGGACGGCCGCGCATCGAACCGGAATTATCCAGCAACAAGGTCACCACCGTATCGCGGAACTCCATATCCAGTTCCTGCTTGAACGACAGTGCATGATAGGGATCGATGATCACACGGGTCAGCCGTGCGGCGTCCAGCATGCCTTCTTCCAGATCGAATTCCCAGGTGCGTTCCTGCTGCGCCATCAGTTTGCGTTGCAACCGGTTGGCCAGCCGCCCAACGACACTTTGATATTGCTGCAACTGCTGATCCAGATAGGCGCGCAGGCGCGCCAATTCTTCGGCGTCGCACAATTCCTCTGCGGCGATAATCTCATCAAACATTTCCGTGTACACACGATAGCCGGGGAAACGCCGGTCGCCGCTGATTTCTGGCCGCCAGGGCCGGTTGCCATCGGGGCTTTCCTCACTGTCCTGACCTTCGATTTCCTCTTCGGACTCCATCATGACGGTCTGGCCTTCGCCCTCTTCGCCCTCGCCTTCGACAAATTCCACATCGTCGGAGCTGCCTTCGGAGGAATCGCCGCCATCACCATCCTCATCATCATTCTGATTCTGGTTATCGGAATCTTCGCCTTCTTCGTCACTGTCTTCGTTTTCCGGGCTTTCCTCGCCCAGTTCCTCGCCCAGGTCGAGATCGGTAATGATCTTGCGGGTCATCCGTGCAAAGCGGGCCTGATCACCGATCATCCCATCCAGTTGCGCCAGATCCTCTCCCGCTTTTTCTTCGATGAAGGGACGCCACAGCTCAACAATATTTGCAGCCGAAGCAGGCGGCTTAATCCCTGTCAGTCTTTCACGCACGATCAGCGCCACCGCGTCGGCCAGCGGAACCTCGGACCGCTCAAACACATTGGTGAACCCCATTTCCGCATAGCGATGTTCAAGCGCGGCATTCAGGTTTTTCGCCATGCCGCGCATTTGCAGCGCGCCGATGGATTCCACACGCGCCTGTTCGGACGCTTCATATATGTCGCGCGCCATCTCGCCCATGGGCGAGAAATTGCGGTGCGTCGTATCGTCATGGTGGCGCAGGCGCAGGGAATAGGCGTCGGAAAGTCCGCGAATACGGGACACTTCGCCCGCCTGCATCTCACGCGATGGCTGTGGCAGACGGATTGTGTCGCCACGCACACCCGGCGCTTCCGCCCCGAACGTTACCTGTAATTCCGGATCTTCAGCGATGGTGCGCGCAGCAAAGGTCAATGCCCGTTTGAATGGCTCAACTGGACTTTCCTTTGCGCCATTACTCATTACTGTATCGCAATATGCGCTGCGGATTCCGGCAATTCCTCGCCGAAGCAGCGTTGATAGAACTCGGCAACGCTGGCGCGTTCCAGCTCATCGCACTTGTTCAGGAAGGTCAGCCGGAACGCAAAGCCCACATCGTTAAAAATGCGCGCATTCTCCGCCCATGTCAGCACCGTACGCGGGCTCATCACCGTCGACAGATCGCCGTTCATGAACGCCGAGCGGGTCATATCCGCCACCCGCACCATATCGGATAATGTTTTGCGGCCCTCGGCTGACTGATAGGAGGGCGATTTCGACATCACGATTTCTGTTTCCATATCATGCGGCAGATAATTCAGCGTCGTCACAATGTTCCAGCGATCCATCTGCCCCTGGTTGATCTGCTGTGTGCCATGATACAGGCCCGACGTGTCGCCCAGACCGATCGTATTCGTGGTCGAGAACAGCCGGAAATAGGGATGCGGACGAATGACCCGGCTTTGATCCAGCAAAGTCAGCTTGCCGTCCACTTCCAGAACGCGCTGAATAACGAACATCACATCGGGGCGGCCCGCGTCATATTCATCGAATACCAGTGCGCACGGCCGTTGCAGCGACCAGGGCAGAATGCCTTCACGAAATTCGGTGATCTGTTTACCGTCACGCAATACAATAGCGTCCTTGCCGACCAGATCAATACGGCTGATATGGCTGTCCAGATTGACGCGAATACAGGCCCAGTTGAGCCGTGCGGCGACCTGTTCGATATGGGTGGACTTGCCCGTGCCGTGATAGCCCTGGATCATCACCCGGCGGTTGAACGCAAATCCGGCCAAAATCGCCAGCGTGGTTTCACGGTCGAACACATAGGCCTTGTCAAAATCCGGCACATATTCGTTGGATGTTGAGAATGCCGGCACACTCATATCGCTGTCGATACCAAAAACCTCACGCACTGAAACCGTGGTGTCAGGGGCGTCAAGGGCCATTTTGCCGGTTGAGTCTACCGTCATGATTATCTTCCATATGTTTACAATGGAGCTATGGGGGCGGGTTATTTGACGCCGCTAGCCTTTAGCCGGGTATAGGCCTGAATGACCTGTTTTAACTGACCTTCTGTTGCCCTGTCCCCACCATGGGCATCGGGATGATAACGTTTCACCAATTCCTTATACCGCAGTTTGATTTCTTTCAAGGTTGCGGTTTCTTCCAGATCCATGCAGACAAAGGCCTCGCGCACCAAAGGCGGCCATTTTCGTGCCGGGGCCATAGAATTTTGCGCGGTTGCCGGGTCAGACGGATCGCCGAACAGGCCAAACCTGTCTCCCCGGCGGAGTGCAGACTTGCCCCGCCCGGTCATGCTGGTGTTGTGCAGGCTGGGGTTGCCTTGCTTGGCCGACCAGGTGGGACGATGCCCGGTTATGTTGCCCTTGATATAATGCTCAACCTCATCAGCGCTCATGCCGGAGAAAAAGTTCCAGGTGCGGTTATATTCCCGGACATGATCCCCGCAAAACCAGTAATATTCGCGCAACGCCTCCGGTGATTTTGGGGCGCGGTGGGGGGCCGGATCCTTGCAGCCATCCCAGTTGCAGACATGGGTAACCGGCTCCGCCTGACGCGCCGAACGGGAGCGGATCCTGATTTTGTCTATGTCGCGCGTAAATTTCATCACTTTTCTATGCGTAATCCTGTACTGCTTCTTCTGAAAAAAGCCTGTAAATATACATTTTTTTCTGCGGGGACGGAAACCTAAATGCGCGTTTCAGAGATAATTCGCACTAAACTTGAACAAGGCCTTGCGCCAGCATTGCTTGATATTAGTGACGAATCACATCGCCACGAAGGCCATGGCGGGTCAAAACCTTCCGGCGAAACGCATTTTAATGTGACAATCGTGTCAGCGGCGTTTGAGGGCAAAACCCGGGTTGCGCGACACCGGATGGTGTTTGATCTGCTGAAGGAGCAAATGGATGCCCCCATTCATGCCCTCGCGCTTACCACCCTTACGCCCAAAGAACATGCCTCATGGTAATATGGCGGCCAGCAACAGTGGCAGCACGACAATAGACATCAGCGTCGATTGCATGACGATGCCCGCAACTGTTTCAGGATCCGTCTCGTAACGTACCGCGAAGACATAGTTGATCACCGCCGCCGGCATCGCCGCCTGTAGCAGCAATACGCCCCGCACCGTATCGGAAAGACCCAGCAGGCTGGCGACGCCCCACCCCGCGCCCAGCCCCATCATAATGCGCAGCGCGGCCAGTGCGCCGCTGCGCCGGGCCGTGCCCCAGCCGATCCGCGAAAGGCTAACGCCAAGCAACAGCAGCATGAGGGGAATCGTGATCCCGCCAACCAGCTTTGTTGTATTGCCAAGCCATTCCGGCACGCCGTAACCGCCAAATCGAAATAGCATCGCCAGCGGTATCGCGTAGATTACCGGAGTACGCAACATCTCGGCAGGCGAAAACTTGCCGCTGTTAATCCACACACCCAATGTCGGTTGCGCCACCGCATTGACCAGAAAAAATCCCGTGCCCAGCGCCAGCCCCTTTTCACCAAACGCAAACAGGCAAATCGGCAGGCCCATATTACCGCCATTGGAAAAACTCAGGGAGGGCAGATAATGGCTTACCTTCATGCCGGCCCCGCGCAGGATCACGCTGCCTATAATTAGGTAGACACAAATCGACAGCATTGCGGCCTGCACGATCTGACCCAGCGCCGCCAGTTCGACCTGCAATGTGCTAAGCGTTGCAAATACCATGCAGGGCATGCCGATATTGATAACCAGACGGCTGACCATTTCAGAATCAAAATTATAGCCCCTCTTGGACCATATAAACCCGATGCCCGCCGTGATAAAAACAGGTGCAAGAATCCCGACCAGTTCTCCGATCACGTGTGGCGGACCGGTTTCTGGGGGCTGTTTTCTGCTGGCGGCGTGATACGGATGGAACTGATCGCATTGCGGCTGCGGCGCAAAATCTGGAATTTGAAACCGTAGAATGTGAAAACCTGACCAGCGTCGGGGATTGCCTGTGCTTCATGAATGACCAGCCCGGCGATGGTGTTGGCCTCGTCATCCGGAAGGTTCCAGTAAAATTCCCGGTTCAGATCGCGGATTGCAACCGTGCCATCGGAAATAAAGCTGCCATCCGGCTGCAACCGCACCCCACGCACCGGCGCGTCATGTTCATCGGAAATTTCACCGACAATTTCTTCCAGAATATCTTCCAGCGTCACAAGCCCCATCAGCACGCCATATTCGTCCACCACCAGCGCAAAATGACTGCGCCGCGCAAGAAACGCCACCAGTTGCGCCCGTAATGTCGTGCCTTCCGGTACAAACCATGGCGCCGTCGCCAGCGACATCACATCAATGGCCTGATCACCGGGAATATTGTCGCGTTGGCGTGTTGTCATCAGCCGCAGCAGATCCTTGGCATGCACCACGCCGACAATATTTTCCGGATCGCCTGACCAGAGTGGAACCCGCGTATGGGGGCTTGAGAGCACCTGTCCGACAATCTCTTCCGCCGGCAGGGCCGCATCGATCATATGAATATTCTTGCGATGCACCATGATGTCATCGACGACAACCTCGTCCAGATCAAGAATGCCGCCGATCATATCCCGTTCACGCTTTTTAACCGCGCCTTCACGGTGGTGCAGATCAACCGCGCCGCGTAATTCCTCATGCGCTGATATCACGTCGAACGGCCGGTCGGGGTCATAGCCGAATACATGAAAAATCCCGCGCACCGTAAAACGCACCATCGCAACCAATGGCCGCAGCACCCAGATCACGCCCTGCATGATTAGTGAAACCGCAAGCGCTGTGCGTTCCGGCTGGGTGATGGCATAGGTCTTTGGCAAAACTTCCGTAAACACCACCACCAGCACCGTCATCAGGATTGTTGCATAGGCAACGCCCGCATCCCCAAACAGACCGATCAGCATGCTCGTCGCCAGCGCCGAGGCAAGAATGTTGACCAGATTATTACCCAGAAGCACCGTGCCAAGCACGCTTTCACGATCAATGATCAGACGTTCCGTCGCTTCTGCACGGCGCGAACCGTGTTCGGCCAGCCGGTGAATGCGCACACGCTGCGCCGCAGTCAGCGCGGTTTCCGACGCAGAAAAGAACGCAGAAAGTACTAACAGGACCAGAATCGCGCCGATCAGAATCTCTAACGGCAGATCGATGTCAACCTGCATCTCCATTTTCGGTTTTGTCTCCTTGTTTGGTTATTCAGCTGATGCCTTCAGCAATTGCAACACGATCTGCGTATCCACTTCGCTGGTCATGAAACATGCGCCAATATGCCGGGGCAGCACGAAATTTATCCGGCCGTCCGCCACTTTCTTGTCCTGCGCCATGTGCGCCAGCAATTTTTCCGGGTTCAGTGCGCCACCGGCAATATCTTTTATCCGGGTTGGCATTCCCATGCCTGACAGGTGCCGCATCACGCGCACCGCATCCTGCCCTGGCGCCAGACCAATTTTTGCAGCCAGTTCAAAGGCAAGGCACATGCCGATCGCCACGCCTTCGCCGTGCAGCAGCCTGTCGCTGTAACCGGTTTCCGCCTCCAGCGCATGTCCGAATGTATGCCCCAGATTCAGGAGTGCGCGCGGTCCGGCTTCGCGTTCATCCTGCACCACCAGTGCCGCCTTGGCGGCGCAACTGGTCATTACCGCACGGATACGCGCCGCCTGATCCCCGTCGCGGATGGCGGCCCCTGCCCCTTCAAGCCAGTTGAAAAAACCAGCATCGCCGATCAGGCCATATTTCACAACTTCGGCATAACCCGCCAGCAATTCGCGTTTGGGCAGCGTATCCAGCAGCGCCACGTCCGCAATCACGATGCGCGGCTGATGAAATGCGCCGATCAGATTTTTGCCAAAGCGGTTATTGATGCCGGTTTTTCCACCCACGGATGAATCCACCTGCGCCAGCAATGTCGTCGGAATTTGCGCAAAGTCCACGCCCCGGCGTAACACCGCAGCCGCAAAGCCCGTAAGATCGCCAATGACCCCGCCGCCAAACGCCAGCAGCAAATCGCCGCGCTCAATTTTTTCCTCCAGCATCCAGTCAAGAAGTGATTCCAACTCATTGAAATTTTTGCTGTGTTCGCCTGCTGCAACAATCCGGTGGCAATGAGAAATTCCTGCACGATCCAACGCCTCCAGCAATGCGGGAAGATGTTTCAGGGCAACATTGCTGTCCGTGACAATGGCCACCCGTTTGCGCCGCAGCATGGATCCGATAATATTACCGGTCTGCCCAAGCAGGCCAACGCCCACATGAATGTCATAGGCGCGCTCCCCTAATGCGACATGCACCAATTGTGAAACAGGCGCGCTCATTGCGCCTGCCCTTGAGGATGCGCAAAATACACACCAAGTTTTTCGATAATCATATCCACAACTTCTTCATGCGGGGCTTCCACACTGTCTACTATAATGTCCGCCAGGGCATAGACCGGATAGCGTTCATCGCGCAGGCGCAACATCGTCTCGCGCGCATCGCCCTGTTTGAGCAGCGGCCGGTTATTGCGCCGCGCCACGCGCCTGAGCAGCAGTTCCACATCTGCACGCAGCCACACAGAAACGCCATAATGCGCAATATTTTCCCGCGTCTGCGGATCCATATAGGCGCCGCCACCGGTCGCCAGAACACCGCCCGGCGGAGTTCCCTTGCTCATATCCTGTAACAACCGCTCAATCACCTTGTTTTCGCCCCTGCGAAATGCCGGTTCGCCGTGTTTTTCGAATATTTCAGGAATCGTCATGCCCGCAGCCGTTTCGATCTCGGCGTCTGCATCCAAAAAGTTCATCCCAAGACGCGCCGCAAGCCGCCGTCCAACGGTGCTTTTTCCCGCCCCCATCAGGCCGATCAGGACAATAACCCTGTCTCCTGCCGGGTTATCTATCTGGGCCGTAACGGGGGGGGCTTCGCCCTCTTCTGATTCATCTTCCATGGCCCCAGACTATCCGAAAACGGCCTTATTTTCTAAGCCCGATTTTCTGGTGGCATTTAGCGCCATTGAAAGGCCGCAATGCACCGGATAATGTCCCTGCAAAGAGATTCCCCTGAACAGGGATTCGCCCAGCCCATCAGACTGACAAATGAAAGGCGCAGTGCCGGACAATGCCAAAGCTACTGGTTTCCATTCTGGTTTTGCTTATCGCCGTATCTACCGGCGGAGCAATTTATATTTCCATCTGGGACGTGCCGCCTCCGGTGCGCACAGTCGAGAAAGTTCTGCCGGATGATATGCTGGGCAAGTAAACGCGACCGGCATTTAGCGTTTTTTTCAGGTTTCTGCTGTGTTGCTTTGATTGCCGCGCCAGCCATGGCGCAGGCGCCGGTGCCGCTTCGCCCCCCCTCTGAACTGGCCCCCGCCGCACCCCTGCCCCCGGCAGCAGAGGAATATCCCGCCGAACCTGCAGGCGATGGCGTCAGCACCGGTGAACTTGGGCAGTTGGATTTCGCGGCGGCCGGACTTCTGACACTTGAAAATGGCGGCTTTGGGCCCGGTACCTGGCAGGGGGCTGACCGGGCGCTGGTAGAGCGCCTGCTGCCGAAATTACCCGTCACTACACATTCCCCCACCCTGCAAAAGCTGGTGCAGAGACTTTTATTGAGCGCCGCCGAACCGCCGCAGGGAGAAAGCAGCGGCGCATCTTTCATTGGCTTGCGGCTTGAACGGTTGATCGAGGCAGGTCAGTTTGAACTGGCCGGACAGATGGCCGCACTTGCGGGTGGCCCCAGCAAGGATGAGGCCCTGTTACTGGCGCGCGCTGAAATAGCGCTGGCGTCGAGTGAATTCAAGACCGCCTGCGATATGGCCGCCGCGCAGGTCCGCACGAGCGAAGCTGTCTTCTGGTTGAAACTTACCGGCTTTTGCCAAATCATGAATGGCGATGAGGCCGCAGCGCAATTAACCGCGTCGCTGGTGGCCGAACAGGATCCCGATGATACGGGATATCAGAGCCTGCTGACTGCGCTGATCAGAAAATCCGGCAGGCTGCCGGAAAAATTGCCGCATCTGGATATTCTACAATTGGCGATGATCCGTTTTGCGTCGCTGCCCCTGCCCGGTAAAATCGACGATCATGCCTCCGCCGCCGTTCTGAAATTGATGGCGCGCATGCCCGGCGCATCGGTGCAGCAACGCCTGCCCGCCGCCGAACGCGCCGAGGCCGCCGGGGCAATCGGCCCGGAAGAAGTGGCCCAGCTTTATGCGGAAATGCCATTCACTGTAGAAGATCGCGCCAGCGCCGCCGAACTGGCGAAGAAACTGCCGCCCGCCCAGGCCAATGCGTTGCTGTATCAGTCTGTGCGTGGACAGGATTCACCGGCCAGCCTGATGCTGGCGCTATCTTCTGCATGGTCGCTTGCCCGCGCCAGCAACAGTTTTGCCACCGTTTCCCGCGTCAATCTGACCCCCATACGCGATCTGGTTCCCGCACCGGAAATGATCGAAATCGCCGCCAATGCCGGTCGCGCCCTGCTTGCGGCGGGCGACCCCATGTCTGCAAGCCGCTGGTATGAGCTGGCCCGTGCGTTAAGCCTGTCCGGCAACAATCCCGGCGCAACCCGCGCCAAAAATGATCTGTCGCCCTTGCTGTGGCTGGCGCAGCCGGTTGCGGGCGCGCCTGACGACCCGATCGAAGTGACAGCCTGGCTGGCGCAATTATCGCCGGAAGATAAAAACCGCAAAGGGCCACTCCTGCTATCCGCCATGTCGGCGCTTGATATGGCCACGCCGGAAGCCGAATGGGTCAATATGGTGCAGGACACAGGAAAAACCGGAGCAGCCGCGATGCCGCCTGCGGCGTTGTTGCATTTGCTCATGGAAGCCAGCCAGAGCGGGCGCGTCGGGCAAACCGTTTTACTGAGTCTGGCCTGCCTGGGCGAAAATGGCGCGGGGCTGACAGACCCGTTCCTGCTTGGAATCACCGTGCGGGCGCTCAACACCGTTGGCCTTCAGGCCGAGGCCCGCGCGCTGGCGCTGGAGGCGGCATTGCTGGCTGGAATTTAACGCCGGGATTGGGAAATGACCAAGGCGCATTTTGATCCGCTGATCGAGGCATTTCTGGAAATGCTTTCGGCGGAGCGCGGGGCCGCCGCCAACACGCTGGCCGCCTATGGCCGCGACCTGACCGGGTTCAGGGATTTTCTGACGCGCCGTAAAATCAGTCTGAAAGACGCCGATGCGGACAGCATCCGGCGCTATCTGGATGGGCTTTCTTCCGCCGGATTGAGTGCGGCCACCGCTGCGCGGCAATTATCCGCCATCCGGCAATTTTACCGCTTTCTGCTTTCCGATGGCATGCGCCAGCAAGACCCGTCCAACACGGTTGACGGCCCGCGCCGCCGCCGCCCCCTACCCAAACTGATGGGCGAGAGTGAGGTTGACCGGCTGATCGCCAGTGCGAAGGCGCGTGAGGCGACACCGCAGACCGCGCGGCTGTGCTGCCTGCTGGAAATTCTGTACGCCACCGGCTTGCGGGTCAGCGAACTGGTCAGCCTGCCGCTGGGGGCGGTGCGCAATGATCCCCAACTATTACTTGTGCGCGGCAAGGGCGGACGCGAACGGCTGGTGCCGCTGGGCGATCCGGCACGCATCGCGATTGAAAAATATCTTGCGGTACGCGCGCATTTTCTGGGTGAGGAACAGCAGTCAAAATTTCTGTTTCCGTCTCGTGGCGGCAGCGGCCATCTCACCCGCCACCGCTTTGCGCAATTACTGGGTGAACTGGCGGCGGAGGCCGGATTGCCCGCGCGCACCATTTCACCGCACAGCCTGCGCCACGCCTTCGCCACCCATCTCCTGGCCCACGGCGCCGATCTGCGCGCCGTACAGCAAATGCTGGGTCATGCCGATATTTCCACCACCGAAATCTACACCCACGTCCTGACCGCCCGCATGCAGGCGCTGGTCAGGCAGCACCATCCGCTGGCGCGGGGTTAATATAAGAAAGCCTCTTGCTTGCATTACCCTTATAGGGTAATTTTCTTTTTGTGGAAAAACGCACTCCCCATTACGATCTCAAAGGCATTTTCAAGGAAAAATGAACATGGCCCGGAAATGTCTGAATTGTGAAACCCGCAAGGGCATGAAGCGTTTTGAAGAAGAGACCTTCAGCATCTCACACACGGGAATGGCGGCAACCGTGGAAGGATTGTCTGGCTGGCGCTGTGGCGGCTGTGGAGAAACAGAGTTTGACGCCGCAAGCGCCCGGCTTTATGCGGCGGCAGGCGACAAGCTGGTGTTGCGAAGCCGCGCACAGCAGAGCAGGGAAATTCGCCGTATCCGCCGCAAACTTGGGCTAAGTCAGGTTGCCGCCGCGCGTCTTACCGGCGGCGGCCATAATGCATTCTCCCGCTATGAACGCGGAGAAGCGGCCCCATTGCCCGCCATTATCAATCTGTTCCGGCTTTTGGACAAGCATCCGGAGCTGCTGAAAGACCTGGTGTGAAAATGCAGGCGCTGGTCAAACAGCACCATCCACTGACGGGTAATAACAAAATCCCATAGCCGCCAAATCCGCCGCCTGTTGACACCGCCCCATGTCCGGGCCACAAAGCGGGTCGTTGTCACAATGGTCAGGGGCCTATGCGGACCTATCTGGATTTTGAAAAGCCTGTCGCCGAACTCGAAGATAAAATCGAGGAATTGCGCCAATTAGCGGCCAAAGACGCCTCCATGACCATCAGCGATGAGGTCGCCAGGCTGGAAACCAAGGCGGCCACCTTGCTGCGCCAAAGCTATACGCGGCTGACGCCCTGGCAGAAAACCCTGGTGGCGCGCCACCCCAACCGCCCGCATTGCCTGGATTATATCGGCCAGTTGATTACGGAATTTACGCCCCTGGCCGGGGACCGGGGATTTGCCGAGGATAGCGCCATCATTGGTGGCCTGGGGCGGTTGAACGGGCGGCCCATCATGCTGATCGGGCAGGAAAAAGGCGCCGATACGGATGGCCGGGTGCGGCATAATTTCGGCATGGCGCGCCCCGAGGGCTATCGCAAGGCCATCCGCCTGATGGACATGGCGGAAAAATTCAAACTGCCTGTCGTCACCCTGATCGACACGCCGGGCGCCTATCCCGGTGTCGGGGCCGAGGAACGCGGCCAGGCGGAAGCCATTGCCCGCTCAACCGACCGCTGCCTGTCTCTGCGCGTACCGCTTATCGCTGTTATTATCGGTGAAGGCATGTCCGGCGGGGCGATTGCGCTGGCGGCGGGCAACCGTGTGATCATGCTGGAGCATGCGATTTATTCGGTGATCAGTCCGGAAGGCTGTTCGTCCATCCTATGGCGCGCCGCCGACAAGGCGAAAGAAGCCGCCTCCGCTATGAAACTGACGGCGCAGGAATTACTGGGACTGGGCATTATCGACACTATCATCCCCGAACCCATTGGGGGCGCGCACCGCGAACCGATGCAGACAATTCGTCAGACCGGGTTGGTTATCGAGCAGGCGCTGATTGAGCTGGATGGCAAGGATGGCGTCGAAGTCCGCAAAGCGCGGCAAGAAAAGTTTCTGGATATGGGCCGCAAGGGACTGCTTTAGCTTCAGCAGCAGCCCTCAGGCCCGCACACACTGGCGGAAGCCTCGGTGGTCGCCACATAGTCCTCCCCCTTGGTTTCTTTCGGATGGCGTAAAACCGAACGCATGCAATCGAATAACCCGGCTTCTTCCAGTGGTATGTCAATCAGTGGCGGTACCGGAATAATCTGCGCGCTATAGGGATCGCGGTTGTAGATGCGATAGGTTTTGTCACAGACCGCCACCGGGACGCCACGTTCCAGCACATGGCCGTCATCATCTTCGACCTTGCGCCAGGGGCCGGCATAGATGACCGCCTGCTTGCGTTCCAGACATGCGCCCTGCTTGCCCTTATAAGCCGTGACCGTGATCGAGCGGAACTCGATGCCTTCAACCGTGCGCCAGGGCGCCTGATCCCGTTTGGCGATGGTAATGCCATAAAAGCCGGCATCTTCAAACGCGCGCAGAAATTCACGTTCCTGAAACGCGCCGGAGATACAGCCGGACCATAATTCCGGATCATTGCGCATATGCTGCGGCGCCATTTCATCCGAAACAATGTCGGAAATGGCGACCCGGCCGCCCACTTTCAGAACCCGGAACATTTCGGCAAACAGCGCCGCCTTGTCTTCAGCCGCCACCAGATTCAGTACGCAGTTGGAAACAATCACGTCCACACTGGCGTCCGGTATAAGCGGTGCGTCGAGGGCCTGCTGTTTTTTGAATGCTTCCAGCGCCTCTAAATCGGCATAGGACGATACGGGATGGGCCGCCAGCCAGGCTTCGACGGCGGTGATATCCGTGCGCAAATCCTGAATCTTGCCACGCTTGAACACCACATTGTCAAAGCCGGTGCTGCGCGCAATCTGGCTGCGGTGTTTTTCGGCCAATTCCAGCATGGGCGGATTAAAATCGACCCCCGTAACCTTGCCCGTCGCACCAACAATCTGCGAGATAATGTAACATATCTTGCCGCCGCCGCTGCCCAGATCCAGTACAGTTTCGCCCGCTCGGACAAATTTCGACGGATCGCCGCAGCCATAATCGCGATCAATAATCTCCTGCGGGATGATTTTCAGATATTGCGGATCATAATCCACCGGGCAGCACAACGCGTCTTCACGCTCCTGCGATGCTGCCCCGTAACGCAGCAGAACTTCTTTTTCCGTATCCAGCGGCATCATATCCATGAGCTATCTCCCATATTCATGCAATTGGTCTGTTGTTTTCGCCGCAGGTTACGTTTTATTCCCGAACTGGCGTTGCCACCAGCCGCCGCGTTTTGGCCCTGCTGGAGCTTCCGGCAGCGCTTGTTGGGGTGTGGGTTCAGGTTCGGGCGCATGCGCCATTTCGGCAACCTCGGAAATTGACGCCACAGCAATGGCCTCCTGCTCTGCTGGACGCGGCTCCTCTATCGCCGGAACCTCCTCCGCAACAGCGGATTCGGCCTGCGCCGCTGCCGGACGCCACATTTCCTGCATTGGCGTGTCGGCTGTCGCTTCATCACCTGCATGGATTGGGATGATTAGCACATTGCCAGATAACCCGGCATCACCGTCCTGGAGCGGAAATGCGCCCTCGTCCCCCGGTAAGGGTTGCGTCCCATCCCGGTCGCGATTACGCCCCCGGCCACGCCGGCGGCGGCGCGATTTGCGGCGTACGGCTTCTTCTTCCGCCGTCTCGCCTTCCAGTCTTACAATAGGTTCTTCCTGCAACTCATTGACATCAGATATTTTCTGAACATCTGTATCGTCTTCCGTCCGGGGTTTGCGCGCATCATCACCACGCCCCCGGCCACGCCCGCGCCTGCGTTCTGTGTCCCGCTTTTCTCCAGCTTCCTTGACAATGGGTTCATCCGCAGTTTCTTCCAGATCATCCACCTCATCTTCTTCCACAATCTCCGGCGCAACCGGCGCAGTGATTAAGAGGGGTGGAATGACGGCGATCCGGTCTGACTGCTTGATTTCAAAATTCGGCGACTGAACGGCGTCCGACGCAATGATGAAAATCGAGCTGGCCGTGCGGGCCTCAATCTGATGCAGCCATTGGCGTTTCTGATTGAGAATATAAATCGCTACATCACCCGGAACATATACATCCAGTACGGGGGTATGGCGGCGCATGCATTCCTCTTCGATGCCGCGCAGTACACGCAGCGCCAATGAGTCGACCGAACGCACCAGGCCGGTGCCATGACAATTTGAACAGGGGCGCGTTGTGGTTTCCACCACGCCCTGGCGCAGCCTTTGACGCGACATTTCCAGCAACCCAAACGGGCTGATGCGCCCGATCTGGATATTGGCGCGGTCTGTTGCCAGGCAATCCTTTATTTTACGCTCAACCGCCTTGTTGTTGCGCATATTTTCCATGTCGATAAAATCGATCACGATCAACCCGGCCAGATCGCGCAGGCGCAATTGCCGCGCCACTTCCTCGGCAGCCTCCAGGTTTGTTCTTAAGGCGGTCGCTTCGATATTGGCTTCACGGGTTGACTTGCCGGAATTCACGTCGATTGAAACCAGCGCCTCGGTTGGATTGATGACGATATAACCACCGGATTTCAGCCGGACCGTCGGGTCAAACATCGAATCCAGTTGCGCTTCCACCTGATAACGCTGGAACAGCGGCACCGGCTCGCGATAGAGTTGCACCCGCCTGGCATGGCTTGGCATCAGCATGCGCATGAAATCTTTGGCTTCGCGGTAACTGGCCTCGCCTTCGACCTGAATGATTTCGATGTCCTTGTCGTACAGATCGCGCACGGCGCGCTTGACGATGCTGCCCTCCTCGTTGATCAGGCAGGGGGCTGTTGAACGCAGAGTCAATTCACGGATCGTTTCCCATTGCCGCAACAAATAATCAAAGTCGCGCTTGATTTCCGCCTTGGTCCGGTTCGCCCCGGCGGTGCGGATGATCAGGCCCATTCCTTCTGGCACCTCCAGCTCCGCCGCGACGGCCTTTAACCGCTTGCGGTCCACCGCATTGGTGATTTTACGCGAAATCCCGCCACCGCGCGCCGTATTGGGCATCAATACGCAATACCGGCCCGGAATTGACAGATAGGTGGTGAGCGCCGCGCCTTTTGAGCCACGCTCATCTTTCAGAATCTGCACCAGCATAATCTGGCGTTTCTTGATGACTTCCTGAATCTTGTATTGCCGCCTGCGCGCACGCGGGCGTGATACTTCGTCGAGCGCGTCTTCACCGCCTACGGACTCGATGCGCTTGCTTGGGCCTTCTTCCCAATCACCTTCCTGACGCGCTTCGGCCGCACCATCCGCCCGTTCATTGCGCCGCCGCCGGCCGGAACGCCGGACACGTTGTGGCGTGCCGGTTTGTTCTTCAACCGGTTGATCGCCCGCAAAGGATTGCCCAGAGTCGAATTGCCCAGAGTCGGATTGCATCGTCCCGCTATCGGTGGCGGCAGGAATTTCTACCTCGGGAGAATGCGTATCAGGTGCGTCGCCGGTCGCATGAACAGGCTGAACGCCCTCAATTTCATGCGGCGCATCTGATGATTCCGCCGCTATCTCGCCTGGGTCTTCCAGAGGGCCGGAGCTGATGGCGTCCCGCTCGTTCGCGGCCATCAACATTGAACCCGAACCAGGACCGGAAGCTTCGCCGTCCATGTCCGGATTATCAGATGCACCTTCATCCACATCGGAAGCATCGTCTGTGTCGCGATCATCCGCCTCAGAATCATCCGAATCGCTTATTTCAACTTTGAAATCAACGTCTTCATCCGCTTCTTCCGCCCGCTGTTCTTCCGCCGCATCCGCTTCCAGCAGGGCCTGCCGGTCGGCCACGGGAATCTGGTAATAATCCGGGTGAATTTCGCTGAAGGCCAGAAAACCATGCCGGTTTCCGCCATAATCGACGAAGGCCGCCTGCAAGGAAGGTTCGATCCGGGTAACTTTCGCGAGGTAGATATTTCCGATCAGCTGTTTGCGAGCGGCGGATTCAAAGTCAAAATCCTCAAGCCTGGTACCCTGCACGACAACGACCCGGGTTTCTTCCGGGTGGGTCGCGTCTACTAGCATTTTCTTGGTCATCAAATGTGTCTCCAAGCCATCGGGCGCAAAGGCGCTCCATCCTGCGGGCGCTGGCCAGTATGGCTGATGTTTGGAAGCGGCCGGCGGGGGATCGGCTCATCCGCTCCCCTCCAGACACAGTAAAGAGCCTGCGCTCCGCCAGCCGGTATCGGCTGACGCGCATTACCCGCCATAACTGGCTGGACCGGCTTTTACTGGCTTTGCTTCCGGGTTTCATTTCTCATCGGGCCAGCCATGGGCCGCCCGCCATAATTATTCGCAATAGCTATTGCACAACAAGCACTTAGGTTTCCCTGTATGGCTCTCAGCGCACTGCCGGTTTCGTCGATTTCGATTCTCAAAAACGGGCGCTACCGCTCCACCTTAAACACCTGACCGGCAGAGAGCAAGAGAACATGCAGTTGGCAGGGCAACAGTTAAAATCAAGAAAAAGCTCAGGATTCTTGATATTTTAAACGCCTGCAAGGAAACTGCATCTTCAACTGATTCGAAGGCATGCGCCATTGAGTTCGCCAGAAGGCAAAAATAACAGCTATTGGATGAGGCCGCTGATCCTTGTATCACCCTGGTTGACGCTATGGGCGGCTGGTCTGTGCCTGCTTTTAAATAGCAGCGTCATGGCCGGAGAAAGCATTCAGAGACTGCGGCTTGATGAGAGTTCCACGAAGACGCGCATAATTCTGGATCTTTCGGACAGGCTTCCCTATTCGTTTTTTACACTCGCCGATCCGTACCGGGTCGTGATCGATCTGCCTGAGGTCGAATGGTCCGCCAGGACCCGCAGCGCCAATTCAAATGCCGGTCTCGTATCCGGCTATCGTTTCGGGCTGTTTCAACCGGGCAATTCGCGTTTCGTTCTGGATTTGCAGCAGCCTGCAAAAATTACAAACGCCTTTTATCAGGAAGCGGCGAAGGGCGCTGGCGGGGCCAAATCGCGCACCAGTCAATTGGTCATTGATCTGGTGCAAACGGATCGTGATGGTTTTTTGAAAACGGCTGGTTTCAAAAGCCGAACCACCCCATCCCTTGCCGCAAAACCGTCCGCTGCATTGTCATTGCCGGCGCCATCCGTGCCGGCGGCTGAACCGCCTCTGCCGGCTTCCATGCCGAAGGTGCCGCAGGTAGCCCCTGAAACCAATATCGCCACATTACTTCCTCCGCCAAAGCCCCACCGCTTGCATGCGCCGGTGATTGAGGATGCAGCGCCGGTCTCCCCCGCAGTAAAACCCTTATCGCCTGTAAAACGATCAGAAAAACGTCCGCGCATCATTGTGATTGATGCGGGGCATGGCGGGGTTGACCCCGGTGCGATTACGGCCAACGGCGTTTATGAAAAAACCATCGTGCTGGATACCGCCCGGCGTTTGCAGGCGCTGATAAGCCGTGACAGGCGCTATAAAGTGGTGATGACGCGCGACAGCGATGTGTTTGTGCGGCTGGGTGACAGGGTGCAGATTGCCCGCAATGCAGAAGCCGACCTGTTCGTCTCTATCCACGCGGATGCCCTGGTCACCCGCAAGGTGCGCGGCGCATCGGTGTACACCCTTTCCGAACAGGCGTCCGACAAGGAGGCCGAATTACTGGCGGCAAAGGAAAATAATTCCGACATGATCGCCGGTATCGGTATTGGTGACGAAACCGATGAACTGGTAAAATCCATTCTTATCGATCTGGCGCAACGCGAAACCACAAATAAATCCGTGCATTTTGCCAAATTATTGTTGCCGGAACTCAGCGAAGCCGGCGCCCTGCTGAAAAATTCGCATCGCTATGCCGGTTTCAGGGTGCTGAAGGCCCCCGACGTGCCCTCGGTTCTGGTTGAACTGGGATTGCTGTCAAACAATACAGACGCAAGGGTTCTGACCTCAAATTCCGGACGTCAACGGCTTGCCGAGGCATTGAAACAGGCGATCGAAACCTATTTCCGCAATCACGAGACCTAACATTATTTCCTCAGGCGGGACCGGGTTGCAGTCCGGCCTGAGGAAATGGCCAATGTGCGCTACTCGCTGGCGGCGGCGCGGGCGCCTTCGCTATCGGTTTCCGGCCCAGCCAGAATCAAACCGGAGATCAACCCGGCCTTGCCACGGATGGCTGCTTCTATTTCATCGGCCATATGCGGGTTTTCGAGCAGGAATTTACGGGCGTTTTCGCGTCCCTGGCCAATGCGCGTTCCGTTATAAGAAAACCAGGAGCCGGATTTTTCGACCACATTGCCGGTAACGCCAAGATCAATCAGTTCACCAACCTTGGAAATGCCCTCGCCGTACAGAATATCAAACTCCACCTGTTTGAAGGGCGGCGCGACCTTGTTCTTGACCACTTTGACGCGGGTCTGGTTGCCAATCACTTCTTCGCGATCCTTGATGGCGCCGATGCGGCGGATATCCAGCCGGACCGAGGCGTAAAATTTAAGGGCGTTGCCGCCGGACGTGGTTTCCGGGCTGCCGAACATGACGCCGATTTTCATGCGAATCTGATTGATGAAAATGATCATGCAGTTGGATTTTGAAATGGACCCGGTCAGCTTGCGCAGCGCCTGGCTCATCAGACGCGCCTGGAGGCCGACATGGGCATCGCCCATTTCGCCTTCCAGTTCGGCGCGCGGCGTAAGGGCCGCAACCGAATCGATCACCACCACATCCACGGCCCCCGAACGCACCAGCGTATCAGCAATTTCCAGAGCCTGTTCGCCTGTGTCAGGCTGCGAAATCAGCAATTCGTCAAGATTGACGCCCAGCTTGCGCGCATAGGCCGGGTCAAGCGCATGTTCGGCGTCAACAAAGGCGCAAATACCACCCTTCTTCTGGGCCTCGGCAATAACATGCAGGGTCAGGGTCGTTTTGCCGGAAGATTCCGGCCCATAAATTTCAATCACCCGGCCGCGCGGCAGGCCGCCAATGCCAAGGGCAATATCCAGGCCCAGCGAACCGGTTGAAATGGAAGCAATGGGCGCAATGGCTTCCGCCCCGCCCAGCTTCATGACCGAACCCTTGCCGAAGGCCCGCTCAATCTGACCGAGCGCCGCATCCAGGGCCTTACGCTTATCCATTTTATCCTCACCAACGACACGAAGCGGGCTTGCAGACATGAGTGTCTCTCCTTGTTATTTCACACGCGGCGGCCCCGTACAACCGAACAGCATAAGGGGCCCTGTTCGTGTACGCAGTTTGTTCTCAATGCGGAGATTCTGTCAAGCATATATTTTTATTTGATTTTACAGATTTGTTCGAAATATGTTCTTTGCCGGGAAAAGCGCGGAATTGCTTAATTATTGCCCATGACTTCCTTCACGCGCGAGGCGAGCTGGCGCAGGGTGAAAGGCTTGGGCAGGAAGGCGAAATCACCCAGATTCTCATCATTGTTCCGGAACGCATCCTCGGCATAGCCGGAGATGAAGATCACGCGGGTCTTTGGGGCCAGCGCACGAATCTCCTTCAGCAAAGACGCCCCATCCATATTCGGCATCATCACATCGGAAATCATCAGATCAATACACCCCACATTGGCGCGCATCAGTTCCAGCGCCATTTCGCCACTGCTGGCTTCCAGCACCGTATAGCCCTTGCCCGCCAGCGCCCTGGATACGAAGGCGCGCACCGGCTCTTCATCCTCGACCAGCAGGATCAGGCCCTTTCCGGTCAGGTCCACCGGCTCGCTGTCGGCAATAGGCGCAGCAACCGCATCGGTTTCATCTTCATCAAAACGCGGCAGATAGATTTTGAACACCGCTCCATGCTCCGGCTCGCTTACGACATAAATATTGCCGCCCTGCTGTTTGATAATGCCATAAGCGGTGGACAGGCCGAGTCCTGTCCCCTTGCCCACTTCCTTGGTGGTAAAAAACGGTTCAAATATCTTGCCCACGATTTCCTTGGGAATTCCGGGGCCATTATCTGCAACCTCGATCAGCACGCAATCACCCGGCGGCATCCAGGCATGATCCAGCGCGCGCGCCTCGCTGGCGGAAACATTTTCCGTTCGTATGCGGATGGCCCCGCCATTTGGCCCCATGGCGTCGCGGGCATTTACCGCCAGATTGATAATAACATTCTCCAATTGCCCCTGATCGGCCTTGATCATGCCAAGATTGCGGCCATGGGTCATTGTCAATTCAACCCTGTCGCCCAGCAGGCGGCGCAACAGATTGTTCAGTTCCGCAAGCATATCGGTCAGGGAAACCACTTTTGGTTTCAGGGTTTGCTGACGCGAAAAAGCCAGAAGCTGACGCACAAGATTGGCTGCGCGGCTGGCATTCTGTTTGATCTGGTGAATATCGCTAAAGGATGGATCACCCGCATGGTGGCGGCCAAGCAGCAGATCGCTATACCCGATGATGGCGGTCAGAAGATTATTAAAGTCATGCGCGATACCGCCCGCCAATTGCCCCACCGCCTGCATTTTTTGCGACTGGGCAAATTGCAGCTCCAGATTTTTCTGTTCGGTAATATCAACCAGATACAGCACAACAGAGGCTGTGTCCGCCTCAAGCAAGCGGGTTACATAAAGTTGCGCCGAACGGATATTTTCACCGCTGCCAATTTGAATTTCGATATGGCTCTCATGCCTGTTCTGCACCAGCGCTTCCGCAATCTTGCGGCGCACATCATTGCGATAGTCCTGGGCCACCAGATCAACAAAATTTCCGCCACGAGATGCGCTTTCATGAAAGCGCTGGCGGAACGCCGTATTCACTTCCAGTATTTTTGCATCGGGATCCACAATCAGGATGCCAACCGGCGCAATATCAAACAAATGCAGAAAACGGGACTCGTCTTCCTCATGCGAAATCATATCAATGGCAGCTTCATCACGCAGGTCGCGAATGACGAGTTGCACGTCGTTATCGCCGTTATTTTCCCCCTGATTGATAAGATAAGTAATTGAAACCGGGATACGCACGCCTTCCGCACCCAGCAAGATTGCCCGGTCAAATCTGATTGATGGCGCAGGAAAAGTCTCGCCAGAGGACCACAGGGACAAAGGCCCGTCAACCAGATCGCGTATGTTCCTCTCCTGCGCCATCAGGCTTAGAGAATCCGTACCAATCCAGCCGGCAAACCGGGGATTGGCGGCAAGCAGGCGCCCATCCCGCTTTATCGCCGCCAAACCAACAGGCGCATTTACGATAATGCCAAACAGCATATCCTTGATTTTCTGGATTGCCGAAAAATTGGCATTTAGAGGCGCGGATTCAATCCGCCGCAATGTCCAGACAGACACGCCTTTCATGTTCTGCATGGGAGCGACGCGCACGTCAAACCGCAACCTTGCGCCCTGCGGATCAGAAAAATTAAGCTCTTCCTGCGCGACCTGTCCATCGCGGGCTGCCTTTTGCAACCGGTACAGACGGTCCGCCTGCGCATCCACGCCATGCAATAACGAAGCAATGCCCGGTATGGGAAAACAGTCATTTGGCAATCCGGCCAAAACAAAATAGGCGGTATTCGCGTAATATACATGTCCGGAATCGTTACCAATCAGGATCGGATCAGCAGCGTTTTCCACGACCGCGATCAGCGCCTCGACACCAAGCCCCGCTGCACCCAGCCCATGATATTTTGATCCCCCGCGCAGCCGCACCACGCCGATAAGGCCGCGCAATAATCCTGCCATAGCCCCTCTTGCCCTTTGTTGCCTACCACATCTGAACTAGCACATTATAAACGCGCAGACTGTCTCTTCCTGTTTTTGATCCCCATGACAAAGCTGATCACTTCGGCCACAGCCTTATAATTATCCGGGGAAATTTCCCGGTCAATCTCGGCCGAGGCATATAATGCCCGGGCCAGCAGCGGATTTTCGACAACCGGCACCTTGTTTTCTTCTGCAACGGCACGAATGCGCAGCGCAATATTATCCAGACCTTTGGCGACGCAAACCGGCGCGGCCATCTTCTGGTGCTCATATTTAAGCGCCACAGCATAGTGTTGCGGGTTGACGATGACCACTGTCGCCTCCGGCACCGCCGCCATCATTCTATTACGTGACCGCTCGGCCCGGATCTGACGCAGCCGCGCCTTGATCATCGGATCACCGTCACTTTGCTTATGCTCGTCCCTTACTTCCTGGCGCGTCATCCGCTGCTTCTTCATGAATTCAAAACGCTGAAAAACAAAATCAGCCCCGCCCAGCAAGGCCATAACCGCCGCTACCGCACCAAACATCTTCAGCACAAGTGATTGCAGATAGGCCAGAATCGCCATCTGATCAACCTGCATCAATGTGTCAAGGCGATCCCGGTCCGGCCAAACGACATAGATTACAATGGCGCTGACAATAATCAGCTTGAAAATATTCTTTCCAAGCTCCGCAGCAGACTGCAGCGAGAATATCCGCTTCAACCCCTTCATGGGCGACAGCTTACTAAAGCTTGGCTTGATCTTTTCCAGCGCCCAGACCGGGCGCTGCTGCATCAGGGTGCCGGCCGCAGCGGCAATCATCAAAACCAGCAGCGGAAGGAGTAAAGCGCCAAGGGTCTGCTCCGCCGCCTCACGCCAGATCTGCAATACCTGGCCACTATCCATGCGGAATGCATAACCCTGTTCCAGATATTTCTGCATATCTTTGTACAGCGAACCGGCGAGCGAACTGCCATACATCCCAATCATAATGGCGCCGCCGCCCAGCATAAAGAAATGCTTCAGTTCCTGGCTGCGGGGCACATCACCTTTTTCCAGCGCGTCATCCAGCCTCTTCTGGGAAGGCTCTTCTGTTTTTTCTGAATCGTCCTGATCAGCCATCAATCATAAATCTCATGGCGCGTTCAGGAACGGTGACATCCCGGATTCAAAATAATCCAGAAACCACATCATGGTGCTGGATAGCACAGCAGCTAAAATAGCGAAGCCAAGCATAATTTGCGCGGGCGCGGCGATAAAGAAAACCTGAAGTTGCGGCATCAGACGGGCAATCAGCCCCAATCCCACATTGAATATCAGGCCGAATACCAGAAACGGGCTGGCAAGCTGGATGCCCATCGCAAAAGATTTGGTGGTGGTTGCAATGGCAAGCTCACTGAATTGCGCAACGGGCGGCAGATTGCCCGGTGTGAAAATACTATAACTATCCACCATCGCCTGTAACAAAAGATGGTGCAGATTGGTGGCGAAGATCAGATTGACGCCGATCAAAGTCAAAAATGTCGCCACGATGGCAGACTGGCTTTGCTGGGCTGGATCAAACCCCTGCGCGGCGGCCAGCCCCGTTTGAAAGGCGATTACCGTCCCCCCGACATGCAGCGCGCTTAACAGCAAGCGCGTCATGCCGCCGATAAACACCCCGGTCATCGCTTCCGTGCCAACGGCAAACGCAAGCCCCACAGCGACAGGAGGCATCACGGGCAATGACGCCCCAACAAGCGGATAAATGACAGCGCTAATAGCGACCGCAAGCCCAAGCCTGATCCAGGGCGGGACCGCCATTTCACCAAACCCCGGCATCAGCATCACCATGCCGCCAATCCTGGCAAAGACCAGCATGAAAGCAAAAATCTGCGCGGGAATTAATTCACCCAGCATGTCCAGGCCTTATGCATTGGAGACATCTATAAATTTGCGATCCTTTCCGCAATCCGGACCATTAGATCGTCCATCACGCGGCCCATAAACGGCATGAACAGCAGAAGCGATGCAAAAATCGCTATGATCTTCGGTACAAAGGTCAGAGTCATTTCCTGAATTTGCGTCAGGGCCTGAAACAGGGCGATGATCAGGCCGACGATCAGGCCAACCATCATCACGGGCGTTGACACCTGCAACATGACAATAATGGCGTCGCGGGCGACGTCCAGAACATCATTGGCTTCCATCGGTTCATTGCCTTCTGCAAATAAAATTAACGATAAAATTCAGGTGTAAAAAAAATCAAAGACCGGCTAGATCGGCATCCGCATGATTTCCTGATAGGCCTGGATTACGCGGTCCCGCACAGCAACCACTGTCTGCAATGTCATTTCCGCATCATTGACAGCCGTAACCAGATCAACCACATCGGCCTTTCCGCTTATCGCATTTAACGACGCGGTTTCAGACGTCCTTGTGGTGTTGACGGCGTCGCCAATGGAATCTTTCACAAGGTCAGCAAAGCTTGGCCCGGTGTTTGTGGCGCCAGCGGAACCCACATCTGTTCCGCCTTCCAGAATGCGGCTTGCCGTCTGGGCATAGGCGTTTGCTGCGCCCGCAGCGTTGGTTACGTTGACAGCCATCAGAAATTATTCCTTCTATGAACGGTTAGCGGGTATTCAGCAGATCGATTGTGCGCACCATCATATTCTGCGAGGCCTTGATAGCCGCCAGATTGGCTTCGTAGCTGCGCTGCGCCTGTTGCATATCCATGGTTTCAATCAAGGGATTGACGTTGGGCATTTTCACATAACCACTGCTGTCCGCCGCTGGATGGGATGGATCATATATCGTTTCAAATTCAGCCTTATCGTTTTCGAAGCCCTTTACTTTTACCAGTTTCGCGCCGCTGGCCCTGTCCAGCTCGTTGGTAAAACTCACCACACGCCGGCGGTAGGGTTCGCCATCAGGCCCCCTTGCCGTGGATTGCGCATTGGCGATATTTTCCGCGATAATCCGCATCCGCGTTCCCTGACTGTTCATGCCGGAAATCGAGGTTTCGATTGCTGATTTAAGATCCATCTGCCTGTTCCTTCATAAACTGTTTGCCGTGAATTAATTTCGGCTGCCAAGCGCAAGTTTCAGAAGTTGCGCCTGTTTGCGGTAGATGCTGGTTGCTGTTTCATATTCCATCTGGGTTTCGCCAAGCTTGACCATTTGCTCCTCGATTGAAACCGAATTTCCCGAAGGATTGACTTCTTCCGTGGAAACCTTTTCAGGTTTGAAATTGAAGCGCTGGGCATCCGCAGCGCCTTTCAAATGTAGCGGATTTGTCATGGCTAATTGCGATGTTGAGCCACGCTTCAACAGTTTATGAAAATCCACCGGCTTCAGATCACGGGCCTGATAGCCCGGCGTGTCCGCATTGGCGATGTTTTCCGAAAGCAATTTCTGCCGTTCGGACAACCATTCCATTCTGACCCGAAGTGCCGCAAACAGGGGTGCGCCCTTAGCTTCCATTTTGAATCCCAGTGCATCATGCGATGCATCTAATGCGGTTATAAAACCACCGACCCCGGCATTTTCCACCTTTGCGCTTAAGAAAACTTTAATGGACCGCCCAGCCTGAAATTTAATTTTTAACCCGGCGTTAAGCATAAACCGGCACATTCTGTTTCAAGAACAATGCATGCGCGCATCTTTAAGGATATCAGCTCTTGGAAATGATGGAATATCTGCGCTTCGGCCTGGCGTTAATATTTGTGCTTGGGCTGATTGGCGCCTGCTCCTGGTTTGGCAAGCGCATGGGGCTGACGCCCCGCATCACGGGCGCCGCCGGGCAGAGCCGCCTGTCGGTCATGGAAGTGCAATCCGTGGATGCCAAACGCAAGCTGCTGCTGATCCGCCGCGACAATGTTGAACATCTGATCATGCTGAATGGTGAGCGCGACCTGCTCATAGAAAGCGGCATCGAGTCCAGCGTAGATATTCGGGATAATGTCACGCCAACGCCACGCGGAACGGCAAGCCTGTCCCGCATACTGCCCTTCAGTGGAAAGTTCCCGCATGCGTAAGAGCAGCCGTCATTTTATGTTGCTGACGCGCCCATTTTTCATTGCGTGTTTGCTGGTTGTGTTATTTATGAGTCTGGCGCCGGCAGGCGCCCAGTCGATTTCCATTGATCTGGGCGGAGTTGCGGGCGCCGCCGCGGACGCAGATGAGGATGCGCCCCTGGGCGGGGCAAATTCAGTAACCGGACGCATCCTTCAACTGATCGCCGTCATCAGCGTCCTTAGCATTGCCCCGGGCATTCTGGTCACTGTGACATCATTTACCCGCATCGTGGTTGTTCTGTCACTAATGCGCAGCGCCATCGGCACGCAAACATCACCACCAAATACGGTGATGATATCGCTGGCACTGTTTTTGACAGCATTTGTGATGGCCCCGACCTTTCAGAAATCCTACGAAGACGGGATCCTGCCCCTGATGGAAGAGCGGATTGAGGCCCCCGTCGCATTTGAACGCACCGTTGCGCCGTTGCGCATGTTTATGCTAAGCCAAGTGCGCGAGGCGGATTTGCGGCTGTTTCTAGGACTTTCCAAGTCGGAACAGCCCGCTACCCCGGAAGCGACCCCCCTTCAAGCCCTGATCCCCGCATTCATCATTTCGGAATTAAAGCGCGCTTTCGAGATGGGCTTTCTGCTGTTCATCCCGTTTATCGTCATCGACATGGTGGTGTCGTCCGTATTGATGTCGATGGGCATGATGATGCTGCCGCCCATCATGATCTCACTGCCCTTCAAGCTGATATTTTTCGTGCTTGTCGACGGCTGGGGCCTGGTCACCAGCAGCCTGGTTCGAAGTTTCGAGCCTTAGTGAAATATCCTTCGTGAATTTTCGCGGTAGTACAGGAAAAGCCAATTTTGTCTGCTTGATTACCAGACGGTTTTTACGTAGGGCCGGAGGGCGGAAAACGGAGGACGGAGGACGGAGAGCGGAGGGCGGAGGGTGTTCTGCTGATGTTCCGCATGCACTTTCTCCCTCTCCCCCTGTGGGAGAGGGCCGGGGTGAGGGGGCCTTGTGTAAAACTTTTTTACGCGCATGAATGCGCGCGCCCCCTCATCCTGGCCTTCTCCCACGAGGCAGGGGAATCGCATATGGCGATTAAAAGCTTGAACTGAATCAGGAAATTGATTCTTGAGGCATCTCCATGATTCAGGAGGTGAGCAATGAAGCGATTCACTGATATTTTTGCCGGTGTCGAAGA
>JBMOMW010000037.1:0-12331 GCA_049325255.1 Pseudomonadota bacterium
CGGTAAAGCCAGCCTGTTTCAGCTTGTGCCAAAGCAGCAGACCCGCAAAGCCGGCGCCGACGACAAGAACTTCGCACGTATCGGTCAAGGCTTCGCGCTCGACACGGGGGCCGGAATAGACATCCTCGAGATATCTGGCGAACTCCCCTTCCATGGGGATGTAATCGGCCGCACCGCGCCGCTTTTCCTTGAATTCGCGATATTTGGCCTGTTCCTCGGCATTGAACACCGCGCCTGGAGGGGCGTCGGGAAATACTTTCAGGGAATCGTCTGAAATCGTTGAATAGCCCGTGCCGACGATCTTGTCGGAGGCCTTGGCGGCGACAGTGTTGAAGAACTTTAAGCCCGTGGCCGGGTCAATTCGGATTGCTTGTGTCATGGTGTTTATTCTTCCTGCTTGCTGTTTTTGATTATGTTCAGGCCGGCATTTCGCCGCTAGGTGACGTCTCCGGCCATTGTGGGCGCAAGATAACCGTTGGGTTCGGCACTTTGCAAGAATAATCCCTTTGCCGCCACATCGGTTTTTTCACAGATCTCACTGCCCAAGGTCGAATCTGCGATAACTGATCCCCTGGCGGCATGCATGCGCATTAACAGCCCGGACGCGACGATTAAGCGCAACCACACGCAGGTGCGCAGCATTACATTGGTGAGTATGAATGTTAAGCAAGGACGATACCCCGGCCACCGCAAGCCTGGGGGACGATTAGCCTGCCTTCAAGAAATTACGCACCCCTGGATTTGGTCCAGTCCGCTATAGCTCGAAGCGGCCGCCGATTCTAAGCGTGTGTTTATTATAGTCTTCCTTGCCCAGTATGGTTTCGACTTCGGCAAAAGTCGTCATGCCACCAACCATAAGAGCGCTCAGGCCGCCTCCCAGAACGAAATAATTGCGATCCGGCGAATCCGTGCGCACGAAGAAACGGTTATTGCGCGGATCGTTGACATATTGGGCCGTGATCTGACGGCTGTCATTGTCAAATTCATGCGCCCATTCCAGCCGCAACTGCGGCATCACCACGCCAAAATTAGTGGAGTGGGCATAGCTCACATCGGCGCCCAACGCCGTTTCGAACGACTTAATATTCTGATCAGCAACCGCGAGGTTAAGCCCAAGCGCACCGGTTTCGGAATAGGCGTCAATGTCCGCATCCGAATAAGTGGCCCGCGCCATCGGGGTCAGTGACCAGCCGCCGCTGCTGAATTCATACCCTGCGCCAATGCTGAATGACCATTCGTCCCCTTCGGTATCGCCATTTGCAACCCGGTTTACGGGCCGCACCAGACCGCCATAGGAGAGATTGCGGTCGGTATTCATATCACTGAAGGCGTAACTGACCACGCCGTCGAGATAGGCTGGCCCGGAATAGACACTGGCATAGAGCGATAGGCTGTAGGTGTCCTGATCCAGTTCGCCACCATTCTGATCAAAATCATTATTGGTGTTTGTATAGCCAAACGCCGCGCCCGCGATCATGTTTTCCGAAAGCTTGTAGTCCGCGCCTGCGGTAATCCCATAGCCGTCGAGATCATATCCGGCTTCTTCGTTGCTGCCGTCGTCTTCGCCAAAGCTGTAGTCTCCGGTGACGAACACGCCAAATTTGCTGTTGCCGGCATCTTCCCCGCCGGCTGCGAGCGCACTGCCAAGCCAGTCAGAATTTGCAGCGAGCAACTGCCCGGAGCTGTCGCGCACCGTGAGGCCCGCCGTCGAGACGCTTTTGGCCCCGCCGCGCAAGGCGGAAAGCCGCCCCGTGAGGTTATCGATCTGCACTTCGGTATCCTGGGTGGAATTGGCCCCCTGCGCGGCGGCTTCGTCATGCGCGATGTCGCTTAGCGCGCCGTTCAGATCGGCTGCCGTCAAACCCAGCGAAAAGGCGGTGGGACCATTACCCAGGAGGGCATTCGCATTGTGGACCATATCCCCGCAACGGCCAAACAGGTCACCCTGGGCAGTCCCATTATCGCGGCCCACCGCAGCCGCGGGATTGGCCGCGTTGGCGGTAATGAACTGGCCACAGACCGCAGCAACAGCCGCGCCGGTGCGTGATTGCAGGGTCGTGGTTCCCGGCACATTGGCCAGATTTTGCGCGATAGCGGCGGTGCTGGCGCCTAGTGTGAACCCAGCCAGAAAAAATGAAACCAGGCCAAGCTGGATGCCTTTCCCCCCAAATGGAATACAAATGCGCATTAAGACCCCCGGAAAAATTACAATACCCTAGTGAATTGGTAGACTACGAAATATAATCCACCAGTCAAGCTTTTAAGCGGTTTACAGGCTTTGAAGTAAGTATAACACAAAAACTGTGTCAGAAAAACACCGCCCTGGCTTGGCGTTATTGCAACTGAATTATCGCCGGGGCCTGCTGCTTGTTCTGTGTGGTGACCGACAGGGGAATCTGGCGGGTGAGCGCGCCGGCGCCGGACAGCACGACGGAATATTCGCCATCCGCCTGCAAAGAAGCCTGTGATTCGGGCCAAACCAGCGGCTTACTGTCCAGAGCTGCGTCAAACAATGAAGTCTTCCCCTGCATGACCTGTAACCGCTTGAATTGGCCGGCAGACGCGCCCAGCAGCAAGAAACTCGGCCGTTGCGACACCTTTAAGACGCCATCAGCGGCGCTGCGCAGCACCACGCCAGCAATCCCGGCGCCGCCCTCATCCGACGCCAATTGGACCCGCTGCGGGCATTGCGCACGCGACATGTCAATGACCTTGCCCTTGCTGACGCGGAAGTTTTCCGCAGAAAGACTTAACTTTCCGCCTTCCACTACAACTTTCTGACAGGTCGGATAATGCAAAAAATCCATGTGAGCGCCACCCCCCAGATCGAAGGATTGCCCGGCCTGGATTTCACTGAAGGCCTCAAGCGGCGGGGTCACCTCGCCCACAATATCAAGCACCAGCGCGACCGGTTCCGCTGCGGCACCGGTTGCGGTTGCTGTGGAAAATATAGTCATTATTACGTATAAGCCGCAGCTATAATTGCGCCAGAAATGTAAAATTTTGTCCATTGCGGCTTGTCCATAAGTGGTAGTTGCAAGTTTACCGGGGCATTAAATCGCAGGCATTGTTATAGTTCACTTCACGCTGGGGATGTGCAATATTATCCTGGTTCCCTATGGCGCTTTCAAGAGGTTGTCACATGCGCAATGATCATGAAAGTTTACATGCCAGGCTGCTGTTAATCCGGTTGATTGCGTTGACGGTGCTGGTGGCGGTCGCCGCCGCCAGCATGGTTTTCAGCGTGACGATCAACAGCGCCCAGGCCGCCGTGGCCGAAGATTTTCTTGTCGTCGATTGTTTGCTGCCGGGGAAAATGCGCAAACTTGGCAAGAAGGTAAGCTTTGTGACCGCGCGCAGGGCGCTGCGCACCAGCCAGTCGGATTGTGAAATTCGCGGCGGCGAATACACCGCTTATGACCGCTCCGATTACAGCACGTCGCTGCAAATCTGGTTGCCGCTTGCCCAGGAAGGCGACGCCAAGGCGCAAAATTATGTCGGCGAAATTTATGAAAAAGGCATCGGCGGGACGCCACAATATAAACAGGCGGCTGAATGGTATCTCAAGGCAGCCGAACAGGGCCTGAGTGCTGCCCAGGTGAATCTGGGCGAGTTGTATGAGCGCGGAAATGGCGTCGAAGCCAACAAGGAAAAGGCGGCGTTCTGGTACCGCAAGGCGTCCGGGCTTGACACCGCGAACATTGAATTTGTCCCCGGTCTGAAGGATGAAGAAGTGCAGCAATTACGCCGCGAACGTAATGCCGCGGAGACAGACCGCAACAGCCTAAAAGGCGAGTTGGAGAGGCTCCGTAAACAACTGGACGACACCCAGCGCCAGCTAAAAAATCAGTCGAAAAAATCGTCCGGTCTATCAGATGAGCTGCAAAAAGCCCGTAGCCAGCAGGCCGCCGCGCAGACGCCGCAAGGTGCGGATGACGGACGCGCCCGCGCGCTGGCAGCCGAGCTTGAGGCCCAGCGCGCGAACGAAGCCAAACTGAAAGCTGCAATCGCCAATCTGGAAAAACAATCTTCGCAACTGGCGTCACAGTTGCAAACCACCACAAGCAGCAAAGACCAGCAGCTTGCCGAATATCGCGCCGAAATAAACGGCCTTCGCGAGTCTTTTGAGGCGCAACAGAACAACGCTATGGAAAAAGAGCAACGGGTTGCCGAACTCGCAAAAACGCTTGCCGCGCGGGAGGCCGCGCATCAGGCTGAATTGACGCAAGCCAAACAGGAAAGCGCCACGCTGCAAACGGGCCGCACAGACCTAGAGAAAAAAATGGCGGCTGAAAAAGCAGCGCTTGAAGCGGCGTTGGCGGACGCCCGAAACGCCGCCGCCGCCAGTACGGCAAAATCATCAGAAATGGCGCAAAACCTGGCGCAACTGGAGAAAAAGCTGCAAGCGGCGGCAGCGCAGGCGCAACCGGTTCAAGTGGCCGGTGTCGGCGCCGGACCCGAAATCGTAATTATCGATCCACCGCTGGTCGTGACGCGCGGCGCGCAGGATCTTACCGCGCCGGTCAATTCACCCGCCAGCCATGTGGTGGTTGGCAAAGTGACATCCAAAGCCAATTTGATGATGTTGAAGGTCAATGGCGCGGAGGTTCCGGTTGACGAAAACGCCATGTTTCGCGTCAGCGTTCCTGTCACCACAAAGGAAACACCCGTCAATGTGGTGGCGATCGATGTCAAGGGACAACGGCGCACCCTGACATTCAATATGATCAAGGGCAAAGAGCTTGCTGCGGTGGCGCCCGTCTCCGCCAACCCGGATGTCATCGATCCAAAACAACTCAATGTTAAATTCGGCGAATACCATGCGCTGGTGATCGGCAACAGCAAATATCAGTTTTTGCCCGAACTGAAGACCGCTAAAAACGATGCGCAGCAGGTTTCAAAAATGCTGAAAGAAAATTATGGGTTCAAGGTTACGACCCTGCTGGATGCGTCGCGCTATGACATTCTGTCCATATTGAACAAGATGCGCGAAGAACTGACCGAGGATCAGAACCTGCTGATCTATTACGCGGGGCATGGCGATCTGGACCGGGTAAACCAGCGTGGCAACTGGCTGCCTGTTGACGCCGAACCGGACAGCACCGCCAACTGGATTTCGAATATTCAGATCACGGACGTTCTTAACGCCATGTCTGCGCGCCAAATCATGCTGGTGGTGGATTCGTGTTACTCGGGCACCTTGACCCGCACGGGCCTCGCCCGGCTTGATAGCGGCATGAGCCCCGCGACGCGCGGCAAATGGATTGAGAAGATGGCCGAAAAACGTTCCCGCGTGGTTCTAACATCGGGTGGCGTCGCACCGGTGCTGGATGGCGGCGGTGGCGGGCATTCGGTTTTCGCCAGGGCGTTTTTGAATGCGCTTGAGGCCAATCAGGGGGTGCTTGAGGGACAAAAACTGTTCCAGACAGTGTCATCTGAAGTTGCCAACTCATCCGCGACAGCCGATTTTGAACAGGTGCCGCAATATGCGCCCATCAAATATGCCGGGCACGAATCCGGTGACTTTTTTCTTGTTCCAACACGCCTGAATTAAGGTGCTGCGCAACGGGCGCCCGCGCGCAGCGCTTGCCGCGCTTTTGGCGGCAGGCGTTGCAACCGGCTGCGCATCCCCTGCCCAAAAATATGACCGCGCCGCGCAAAGCGCCAATATCTCTGAACACACTGTTCAGGGCGCGCGGTTTCACCATAAAATATACCGCAACAACCAGGCTTTGCGCGGCGGCGCGCTGCACGTCTTTATAGAGGGCGATGCAAGTGTCAGGCAGGCGCTGCGCAGCGCGCCGCCAGATCCCACGCCCCGCCATCCCCTGATGTTGCGCCTGATGCAGGAGGATAAAGCCGGGGCTATCCTGCTGGGAAGGCCGTGCTATCATGGGATGTTCGCAACGGATAATTGCGAAATCCGGCATCTTGGGCCAGAGCGCTATTCTGCGGAAATTGTTGAAAGCATGATCAGGGCCCTGCAGACCGAACTGGAACATTCAGGGACGAAGCAAGTGGTTTTTTTTGGCTATAGTGGCGGCGGCACAGTGGCGTTTCTGATGGCGGCGCAATATTCTGGGGCCGTTGCACTGGTTACCTTGGCGGGCAATCTGGATAATGCTGCATTGGCAACCTATCATAATTCCCCCCCCTTGTCGGGCTCGCTTGATCCGGCGGACATGGCGCCATTGCCGCGCTCGATTTTTCAGTTACATTATTTTGGAGCGAATGATGCGAATGTGCCTGCCTCTCTGGCGCAGAAAACCCTGAACCGGCAAAACGTCCCGCCTGTGATTTTTGCGGACATTGATCATGACTGCTGCTGGCAGGAAGTTTGGCCAGATATTCAAACGCAGCTTTACGCGGCACTCCCACATTTAGCCCATACGCTGGATAGTCAGCGCCAATGAGTGCGGTGTGGCGCAAGAGGCTGCTGATTATTGTGTCCGTGATGCTGGCTGTTATTCTTTCTCAGATGACAAAAGGCCCTGCATGGCTGGAAGGAATATATTATGATACGGCCCTAGCCATTCGTGCGTATCTGCAACCGGATACGGCATATGACGCCGCTGTGCTGGTTGTCGGGTTAGACGAAGCCAGTTTATCGCACCCCGATTTATCACAGCGCCCGCGCGCGTTATTTGCGCCTGTATGGGCGCAAACCCTGACAGCGCTGCGCGCAGCAGGCGCCAAAGTGGTCGTGTTCGATTTTATCCTGGCGTTCAGCGGCGAAAAAATCGCACCGGGTTATGACCGTACCTTCCTGCGCGCGCTGTATGAAAATCGGGATCATGTGGTTTTGGGAAGATCGCAACATCTGCTGCCCGCCCGAAGCTATAGTGCAGCGCTTGGTTTTGCGCCCATGTCACTTGGCCTATCGGAAATCACACCGGACGGTGACGGTGTTTTCAGAAACATTCCGCTGATGCTGGGGGACGATGGAAATGTTCCGGTTCTGGCGGCGGCGGCGCTGAATATGGCGGGTGTTACGCACATTCCGGAAAATGTCCGTCTGGCGCCGCGCCAGCCGGTCGATAGTTTGCCGGCTTTATCCCTGTCGCAGGTGCTGGCCTGCGCGCAATCTGATCCTGCCGCGCTAACCAGAACCGTTAACGGCAAGATTGTCTTTATCGGCACTGTCCTGGAGGAGGAAGATCGCAAGCCAGGTCCATCGCGATTTTTTTTCTCCGATACACAACGCGACGGCGCCGCCGGGCAGCAAGCGGTAAAGCAGGCAGATACGACAATCTGTTATCCTGTCCGAAATTCTCAGGGCAAAGACAATATTCCTGGCGTCTATCTGCATGCCCAGGCGGCGGATCAGGTACTGGGAAAGCGTTTGCTCAGTGATCTGAATATCTGGCTGGCGGCGCTTATATATGGAGTGGCGGTTGCAGTTGCCATGGCCGGGGTTCTTAATTTCCGCCCGCTGTGGGCGATGTTCACAATAACAGGAACCTGCCTTGTGCTATGGTCTGGTGAGCTGGCGGCGCTTGATGCGGACAAGTATGCCGCGATGGGATATCCGTCTCTGCTAAGCTTGCTATCCGGCGGGGGCGCTTTTGTTTTTCGCTTTCTGTTCGAGGAACGCCACCGCCTGCGTATGCAGAGCGCCTTTGGCCATTACCTTGCGCCAGAACTTGTACGGCGCCTGAGCGAATCCGGTAATATGCCAACCCTTGGCGGCGAACTGCGCGAAGCAAGCATCATGTTCGCAGATCTTTCCGGTTTCACAGCCTTGTCCAGCCGCCTGCCGGCGGACCAGGTCGTTGCGCTGACCAATAAATATCTTGGCCTGATGGCGGAAGAGATCGATGCCAGTAATGGCTATATCGATAAATATATTGGCGATGCGGTAATGGCGATCTGGGGCGCGCCGATCACGGACCCGAACCACGCAACACATGCTGTGCGATGCGCGCAGCGTATCTCACAGCGCATCGCACAGATGCACGCCGAAGCAGTGCAGCACGGTGTGGATGGCTTCAGTGTGAAGATCGGCGTAAATTCAGGCCCGGTTATCGCGGGCAATGTCGGCGCGCAAAAGCGGCTGAATTATACAGCCGTTGGCGATACGGTTAATGTCGCCGCACGGCTTGAATCCGTACCCGGTGATTATGGATGTATGCTGATTATCGGTGAACAGACGGCCGCGTTGCTGGGCGCCGATTTTGCATTGCGCGAACTTGACCGCATCGCTGTCAAGGGACGGGCAACGCCGCTGCGTATTTTCGAGCCGGTCGAGGGGGCCGCCGCCGCGCCCGGCGCTGTTGCAGATTATTCCAGAGCATTGGCCCTGTATCGAAACCGCGACTTCGAAACCGCCGCTTCTCTATGGGAAAAACTGGCGGAGGCGGGTGACCGCCCGTCATCTGTCATGGCGGCGCGCGCGCGCCAACTGCATCACGATGCACCACCACCAGACTGGGACGGTGTTTGGCAAAAAACGTCAAAATAGCGAACTGCGCGGTCTGGTAATTATACGCCTGATTCTAGCCCCTCTTCTACTGCCCGAGATCAAGGCGGCGGTAACTCAGCGCTTCTGCAATATGCAGGCGGTTGACTTGTTCCACGCCCTCCATGTCCGCCAGTGTGCGCGCCACACGCAGCATACGATGGTAGGAGCGCGCAGAAAGCTTCATGCGTTCGGTGGCCTGGGCCAGCAGCGCTTCGCCAGCAGCATCCGGCCCGGCCACTCTTTGTAGCAGTTCGCCATCGGCCTGGGCATTGGTGCGGATAGGCTGGCCATTCGGGGCCAGTCCGCGATAGCGTTCGGACTGAATATTGCGTGTCCGCAGGACACGCGCCGCGACCTCGGCGCTGCCTTCGGCGGGCGGCGGCAGGCGCAGATCGCTGGCGGATACTGCGGGCACTTCGATATGCATGTCGATGCGGTCAAACATCGGTCCGGAAATCCGGCTTTGATAATCGCGCGCACAGCGCGGCGCACGCGAACAGGCGCGTTCCGCATCCGACAAATATCCGCATCTGCACGGGTTCATTGCCGCCACCAGTTGCACCCGTGAAGGATAGCGCACATGGGCATTGGCGCGCGCCACCACGGCTTCGCCTGTTTCCAGCGGCTGGCGCAAACTGTCCAGCACCGTGCGGGAAAATTCCGGCAGCTCATCCAGGAACAGCACCCCCAGATGCGCCAGCGATATTTCGCCGGGTTTGGCGCGGATGCCGCCGCCGACCATCGCGGCCTGGCTGGCCGAATGATGCGGATCGCGAAACGGGCGCTGGCGGCTGATCGCCCCGCCGCGCAACTCGCCCGCCACGCTGGCGACCATACTGACCTCCAGCGCCTCGCCGGGATCAAGCGGCGGCAACAGGCCGGGCAGGCGCGCGGCCAGCATGGATTTTCCGGAACCGGGCGGGCCGAGCATCAATAAATTATGCCCACCGGACGCGGCGACTTCCAATGCGCGCTTGGCGGTTTCCTGGCCCTTGATGTCGCGCAGATCAAACCGTCCGCCACCCGCCGCCAGGGGCATCACAATCAGCGGCTTTGGCGGACTAAGCACCTGTGTACCCTTGAAATGATTGACCAGGCTCAGCAGGCTTTGGGGCGCCAGAATTTCGCCACTGCTCGCAAAGGCCGCCTCCGGTCCGCATTCGGCGGGGCAGATCAGGCCGCGCCCTGCCGCCGCCGCACCAATGCTGGCCGCCAGCACGCCGGGTACAAAACTGATCTTGCCATCCAGCGACAATTCGCCCAGTGCGGTATAGCCCGCCATTTCATCACGCGGCAGCACGTCCAGCGCCACCAGAATCGCAATGGCGATCGGCAGATCAAAATGGCTGCCTTCCTTGGGCAGATCGGCAGGCGCCAGATTAACGGTAATGCGCTTGGCCGGCAATGCCAGACCAATGGCCCCCAGCGCCGCGCGCACCCGTTCGCGGCTTTCCGCCACAGCCTTATCGGGCAGACCGACCACAGTGAACGCAGGCAGGCCCGAGGCGATCTGCACCTGCACATCCACCTCACGCGTATCGACCCCTTCGAACGCAACCGTATAGACGCGGGCAATCATGCTGTGCCTTTCTCCCCCTGATAGCGCAACAGTAGCGTATATTTGACAGGACACAAACATGATCAAGGGCCTTGGCCATTACGCCGTCACTTTTGCCGGTATGGAGGCGGCCTTTGCATTCAGCCGGGATTGTCCGGGCAGAAAAATTTCTGGTGTCGCGGCCAGCCTCAAATTTCACAGCGGACTGCGAAAAGCTGTTGTAAGATAGTCATTAAGGGTGGCAACTTTTTCGGCGATCCCTTCGATCCCTTGGGATAATGCCGGCTTGCGGGAGGACTGGCTTATGAACAGGAAAGCTAATCCGAAGGTTCTGATAATCGGCGGCGGCGCTGCGGGAATTACCGTAGCTGCGAGCCTGAAGCGGCGTGGACCGCGCAACATCGATGTGGTGATAGTCGAACCCTCAAACGAGCATTTCTATCAGCCGGCGCTCACATTGGTTGGCGCTGGCGTGTGCAGACTTGCGGATATCAGGCGGGCCGAAGAAAGCCTGGTCCCGCGCGGCGTCAGGCGCATCAACGCAAGGGCGAAATCCTTCGATCCGGCTTCCAGTAAGGTGCAGATTTCGACAGGCGAGACGCTCGACTATGATTACCTGGTGGTATGTACAGGCGTGAAACTGGACTGGGACAAAATTGACGGCCTTGCCGCCACGCTTGGCAGGAATGGCGTCTGCAGCAACTACTCGCCGGATTACGTCAACTATACGGCCGAATGCCTGAAACTGTTGAAGCCCGGCAGCAAGGCCGTGTTCACGCAGCCCCCGCTTCCGTTCAAATGCCCGGGCGCCCCGCAGAAAATCGTCTATCTCGTGGCGGATCGATTGCGCAAATCCGGCATGCTGAAGGATGTCAGTCTGCGCTATTTCGTACATGCGCCGGTTATTTTCGGCGTGCCCTATTTCGCCCGCGCGCTGGCGAAGGTTGTTGAACGCTATGGCATCGATGTAAAATATCAGCACAATCTGGTTGCCGTCGACGGGCCCGGCCGGATCGCCACATTCGAGACAGTGGGCGGCGACGGTCACGGCACGCGCATCGACGCGCCGTTCGACATGCTGCACGTAGTGCCCCCGCAAAGCCCGCATGACGAGATCGCATCCAGCCCTCTGGCGAACGCCGCCGGCTGGGTCGAGGTCGATCAGTTCTCGTTGCAGCATGTCAGATTTCCGAATGTTTTTTCACTGGGCGACGTTTGCTCGGCGCCCAATTCCAAGACCGCGGCGGCGGTGCGCAAGCAGGCGCCAGTCGTGGTGCGCAATATCACCAACCTCGTGAACGCCAGGCCGGTGGAAGCCGGCTATGACGGCTATGCGTCCTGCCCGCTCACTACGGCCATAGGCAAGACGATCCTTGCCGAGTTTATCTATGGCGGGAAAGTAACGCCAACGCTTCCGCTGCTCGACCCGGCCAGGGAACGTTGGGTCAACTGGTGGATCAAGGTGACCGCCCTGCCAATCATGTACTGGCGCTACATGCTGAAGGGGCACGAATGGTTCCTGACGCATAATACGAACTTCAAGGAACGCTCCTGACCAGGGAACTCCTGAGAGAGAGGATACAAACATGATCAAGGGCTTTGACCATTACGCTATCACTGTTGCCGATATGGAGGCGACGATTGCGTTTTACCGTAATGTGCTGGGGGCGGAAATATTGTGGGAAAAGCAGTGGCGCGAGGGCAAGGTTCCGGTCATCTCGATGCAGTTGGGCGCCAACCGCATGAATGTGCATCAGGACACAGCGCCCGCCGCCCCGCATGCGCGCCAGCCGACACCGGGATCGGCGGATTTGTGTTTCCGGTGGGAGGGGCCAATTGCCGATGCCGCCGCGATGCTGGAGAAAAATGGCGTCGCAGTGATTGAAGGGCCCGCGCCGCGCCCCGCCGCTGACGGGGTTTGGGGCCAGTCAGTATATTTCCGCGATCCAGACGGTAATCTGCTGGAATTACTGTCAACCCATGAACCGCCAAAGAGAAAATTGCTTTGAAAAATAATATAGTTAACGATATATTTTCATGTTTAAAGTGATTGCGGTCACTTCAAAGAATTGGTAAAATATGTATTAATAAGAATTCGAATTGGCCGCAGTTTTTATTAATTGTGACGGGATTTGTTCTTATAGTTAACGTCATTTTTAACTGAAGCGTCGGCACAGCTTTAAAACAAAGGAGACGGTATGAATTGAATTGCCGGCGCCGCTGGTACGGAGCAGAGATGATCCGGGGTGGATAGGCGGCAGGGTGCATGCGTGATGTGAGGCCCCGCGCGTGCCGCGATAAGCGGCGGGAGC
>JBMOMW010000038.1:0-60458 GCA_049325255.1 Pseudomonadota bacterium
AGCCGGAAAACCCGCTAAAGTCGCAATCACAGCCATCATGCGAAAGCTCATCGTCTTGGCTAACGCCTTGCTCAAAGCGGATCGATTGTGGCAGCCAAATCATGCTTGACCATCACGGATACTCTATTGATTATGACAAGTTTACCGTAAAATTACTGAAGGACGGTTGCTGTATGAGCGTAAATAAAATCGGACAATCGCTGCGCAGCCTGGGAACGGCGGCGCTGCGGCCGAAGGAAACGCTGGATGAACCGCGATCCAATCCTATGGCCGTGGATGCCGTCCCGGAAGATTATTTTTTCATACCGTCTTTCATCATCATGTCATCCATCTTCATCATGTCGGCGTCGGATATGGCCTCGCCTTTCATCATCATGTCGCATTTCTTCATCATATCGTCTTTCATCATGGCGTCTTTCATCGTCATATCGCCCTTCATCATCATCTCGCAGTTGGACATTATTTTCTTCTTCATGGCTTCATCCGCCTGCGCGGCGGTGACAGGCAACAGGCCCAGGGACAAAGTGGCGGCGCAAATGGCGACAGTGAATGTGTTACGCAATGTCATGGCGGTATCCTCATCTGAGTTATGCTGGTTCAAGGAGGGGCGCTAACCGCCACATCCAGCACTCTTTCGATGCGGTGTTCACGCATGTTACGCGCCCGCGCTAAAAATTCTTCCGCCCATAATCCGGTTAGCTATCACCACTATCGCCACCCCCACGCCATGGACAGCAATACCGATCACGCTCGGGTCATGGGGATGAATGAAATTAAGCAGCGCAACCGCCGCTCCCGCCGCCGCAATGCCCGCCGTCAGCGCGGTCAAGCTGGGCGCCAACGAATAACCCCGGCGCAGAAGAATAATAAGCGCAGCCGAAAGTGGAACTGACACCGCCAGAATAAACACCAGGCAGTCTTTCGACTCGCCAATTATCTCCTCATACGTCCCCATCTCGATGACGGTCCGCAAACAGCCCAGCCCACTGGCGCCAAGCCATAGCGCCAGTCCCGGCAGCGGCAACAGCGCCCACCAGGGTTTTCGATCCGGCAGTGCAAGCTGAAACGCCGCAATAGCGCCGAGTATGGCGGTAAGCGCGGCCCCTGTCATGGCCAGCCACATATCGGGCGCCGCCGTCAGGCGCGCCGCCATATCCGGTAAATCCGCCAACAACGCCAAAAGGCCGGCCAGTACCGCTACAACGCCAAACCAGACCAATGCCTGCCGGGCAAATTTGCGCAGCGGTTTCACTGGTTTGAGATCACCCGCGAGCGCCCCGATCAGCTTTTCGTGAGAGATCGCGATTGGCACCGCCATTACTCCTTGCTATCCAACTGCCTGCGCAGCGCAATCAGCGCGCGATGCAGGTTTACTTTCAACGCGCCTTTGCTCCTTCCTGTCGCCGTGGCCGCCTCTTGCAGCGACTGCTCGCGCAGGACAAGCCGCTCCACCGCTTCCTTTTGGCCTGGTGAAAGACTCGCTATGGCCTTGCCGATATGTGCGGAAAGACCCGTTTTTTCCCACGCATCCGAGGTTTGCGCCCCCGGATCGGCATATATCTCAAACGCCAGCGGGGCATGCACCTCGCGGCTGTTTTGCCGGCCGGACCGGCGCAACACATCAATGGCGCGGCGTTGCGCGATGACCCGCAGCCACGCCGTAAATGAGCGGCTGGGATCATAGGTATGGCGCGCCCGGTGCACGGTCATGAGGACATCCTGAACCACATCATCAACCCTGTCCGCAGGCACCCGCTGGCCCCGCGCCACCTGGGCGATAAACGGCAAACAGCCGCGCAGCAGACTGTCATAGGCCTGGCTGTCGCCGGTTTGCGCCGCCGCCATCCAGCCCGACCATTGCCGGTCAGTCTCCGTATCATAGGCTAATTTGCCCTCGTTCGGCATCAAACCCCCGGCTGTCCTGACTGAGCAGCCAGAATATCCAGAATATAGGGTAGCGTTCCCGCAATGGAAATGCCTTCTTTTGATGCGTAAATTCGTGCAATGCGCTCAATCAGACTATTCGTTGCAAGGGCGTGGCGGGTTACAGTACCGGAAAGCAAATCACGCGAAAGGCGAGCGCTTCATGGACCCGGGCGATATAGATCAAGTTTTACAAAAAATCACAGCTCTCGCCCGCACCCATATTGCCGGACGGACGGAACTGTATGATCCGGCGCAGCCCTTTCCGTTCGATATCTGGGACAAGATGGGCAAGGCAGGCATGCTGGGGCTTGGGCTGCCGCGCGAATATGGCGGGGGCGGTGGCGGCTATGCCGGGCTGGTGGCGGCGTGCAGCGCCTTTGTGCGGGCGGGGCGCAATCCGGGGCTGGCGTCGGCCTGGCTTAGCCATACGCTGATCGGGCGGCTGATCCTGGGGCAAAGCGGCGCCCCGGCGCAAAAGCGTGACTATCTGCCACGGCTGGCGTCCGGCGAACTGACGGCGGCGGTGGCGATTTCCGAACCCAATGCGGGGGCGCATCCCAAACGGCTGGCTGCCACGGCGCGGCGCGATGGGGCCGAATGGGTGCTGAACGGCGAAAAGGCCTGGTTGACCAATGGGCCGATTGCCGGACTGTATATCGTGCTGGCGATCAGCGAACAAATGGGCGAGCGCAAACAGTTCAGCGCCTGGCTGGTTCCGCGCGATACGCCGGGCCTGACCCAGACCGATGCGGGATCGGTGGATTTCCTGCGCCCCACGCGGCATGGCGGGCTGGCCCTGCGCGATGTGCGGGTTCCGGCCTCCGGCCTGCTGGGTGATCTGGGGCAGGCGTTCGAGACCATTTCAAAACCCCTGCGCGAGGTCGAAGACGTGCTGGGCCTTGGCATGGCGCAGGGCGGACGGGCGGCGCTGCTGGACCTGCTGACAGCCGCGATCCGGGATGCGGACATTACCCCGTCTGAGGAGCAGTCTGGCCTGCTGGGGGGCCTGGATGCTGCACAATCGGCCCTGCATATCCTGACCACCGTTCTGTCGGAAGGTCTCGATCAGGCGCCAGAATATGACCCCACCGGCCCGCTTCTCGCAGCCCGCAGGCTGTCGCGGCAATTCCTGACGGATTTCGAAAATTGCCTGAAAAGCCTGCCTTTGCCGGAAAATATCGAACTTTTGCGGCTTTTTCGGGATTTAACCAAATCTGGAGGCTTGGCGTCCAACGTAGACCGCGCTAAACAGGAGAAACTTGGAAAATCTCTGATAAGGAAAGCAGGTTAACGTGACACTGGTAAAACCGATAAAAAGCCCCGGCAAGATGGATTCAATCCCATCCATTACGGCGGGATTTGAAGAGTTGGGCTATATCACCAATCCGCAAATCGCGACGTCGATCTACCTGGCGCAGAATCTGGAAAAGCCCCTGCTGGTCGAAGGCCCTCCCGGCGTCGGCAAGACGGAACTGGCTATCGCCACCGCGAAATATCTTGGCCTGCCGCTGGTGCGCTTGCAGTGCTACGAAGGGCTGGATGAATCCAAGGCGCTGTATGAATGGAAATATGGCAAGCAGTTGCTGTATACGCAGATCCTGCGCGAGACCCTGGGCGAGGTGTTGCAGGGCGCCAGGGGTCTGTCGGAATCGATGGCGCGGCTGCATCAGTTTTCCGACGTGTTCTTTTCCGAACAGTTTCTGGAAGAACGCCCGCTGATGAAAGCGATGCGCGCGCCCGCAGGCGCCGTGCTGCTGATCGACGAGCTGGACAAGGCGGATCAGGAGTTCGAGTCGTTCCTGCTGGAACTGCTGTCGGAATATCAGATCAGCATTCCCGAAATCGGCACCATCAAGGCGACCATCAAACCCATCGTGTTCCTGACCAGCAACAATACCCGCGAATTGAGCGATGCGCTGAAACGCCGCTGCCTGCATCTGTATATTCCGTTTCCCGATGCGGCGCTGGAACGCAAGATTATTGCAGCAAGGGTGCCGGATGTGTCCGTCAGGCTGCGCAATGAACTGGTTGCGTTCATTCAGGGGCTGCGCGCGCTGGATCTGAAAAAGCTGCCTGCTGTCAGCGAAACCATCGACTGGGCGCGCACTTTGTTGCTGCTGCACGCCAATACGCTGGATGCGGAAATGGTGCGCACGACGCTGAATGTCATTCTGAAATTCCAGGACGATATTGAGGCGGTGGGCGCGCAACTGACCAGCCTGACCGACGAAGCGCTGAAGGCGGCGGAACGACCCCTGGGCAGGGTCTAAAACAAGGAAGCGGCGATGGACCAGACACTCGGCGATTTCATCAAGGCGTTGCGCAACGCCGATGTGCGCGTGTCCAGCACGGAAGTGGTGGATGCGCATGAGGTTATCGATCTGGTCGGCTATACGGACCGCGAGATGCTGAAAAACGCCCTCGCGCTGGTTCTGCCCAAGACCGCCGATGAAAAAGGCATTTTCGATTATACCTTCGACCGGTTTTTCAAATTTGACGAACTGGACGAAATGGAAATGGCCGACCGCAATGAGGCGGCGGGTGACGCCAGCATCGTGCCGCAATTGGATGATACCGCCGGCCAGCAGGGCGAGGGTCAGGGCGAAGGCGGCGGCAAGGGCTGCGCCGCGCGCGGCGGCGAAGGCGGCGAAGGCGCGCCCGATATTACCGGCGCCGTGCAGCAGGCCGGAATGCGTGAAAACCTGTCGCCGCTGTCGCAGATGGTGCTGTCCGGCGACCGCGCGGGTCTTTCCGTCGCCATGGCCGAAGCGGGCGAGGCGGTGGGTCTGCGCAACATTCATATTTTTACGCAAAAGGGCCTCTATTCCCGGCGCATTCTGGAGCATATGGGCCTGAAGGCGCTGAACAACGACATTACGGAACTGCGCAAGCGCGACAACCCAACCGCCGCCGAACTCGCTGAACGCCTGCGCAAGGGCCGTGAATATCTGCTGTCGCAGGTGCGCGATTATGTCGAGCAACAATTCCTGCTGCATGCCGACGCCGACGGCAGCCATCTGCGCGAGGATATTTTGTCCAAATCTCGCCTGACCAATATCGAGAAGCGCGATTACCGCATGGTGCAGGAAATGGTGCGCAAAATGGCCAAGCGCCTGATCGCCATTCATTCCCGCCGCCGCAAGGTCTATGATCGCGGCGCGCTCGACATCCGCAAGACCATGGCGAAGAACCACGCTTATGACGGCGTGCCGTTCGACATTCGCTGGAAGTCGGTCAAGATCGACCGCCCGAAGGTCGTGGCGATTTGCGATGTGTCGGGCTCCGTCGCCAAGGTCGCGCATTTCATGCTGATGTTCCTCTACAGCCTGAACGAAGTGATGCCAAAGGTGCGTTCCTTCGCCTTTTCCGGCCGCTTGGGCGAGGTGACCGATCTGTTCAAGAGCAGCGGCGTCGAGGAAGCCATGTCCAAAACCCTGCATGAATGGGGTCAGGGTTCAACGGATTATGGCCGCTCGCTAAAGGATTTCGCCGAACTGGCGCTGAACGATATTGACAGCCGCACCACTGTCATCATCCTCGGCGATGCGCGCAGTAATTATGGCGACCCCGGTTCCGAGATCATGAAGAAGATTTATGAACGCGCCAAATGGGTGATGTGGCTGAACCCGGAAGAAAAAAACACCTGGAACTACGCCGACTCCGTGATGCGCAAATTCCAGCCCTACTGCCACCAGGTGCAGGTGTGCAATTCGCTCACGCATCTGGAGCGCATAGTGAGTTCGGTGCTCAGGAGTGCGACATAGGGGGACACTGTGATCCTGTTGGCGCGCCGCCGCCAATACCGCGTCATCGCGAGCCGCGAAGCGGCCCCCGGGACCGGCCTTGGCCGGCCCGAGGACAAGCTCCGGCGATCCAGAGTTACACGCAAAGGCTTTCGTTTGTGACTCTGGATTGCCACGCTCTCGCCGCGCAGGCGCTGGCGCAGCGGGTCGCTTGCAATGACACAGCGGGTTAGACTTAAAGAGGATCATAGAGGAAGCGTTACTCTTGTTCCGGGTAAAGGAATGAACGCAATGCCAAAATGGCCCAAGCCCAAAGACATTAATGCCGTGACGCGCGACGCTGAGAGCGGTGATAAATGGAGCCTTGGTCCCGGCATCGCCGAAACCGTTGCCGACCGGATCAAATATGATGTCTGCGCCGAATTCATTATCTACAAGCGCGAAAACAATCTGAACCAGCGCGAACTGGCCCAGAAACTTGAAATCAGCGAGGCGCTGGTTAGCAAAATTCTGCGCTATCAGTTCACCGAATTCACCATCGATCGCCTGCTCCGCTATCTCGAAAAACTCGGCATAAAATATGAGTTCAGAAGGGTGGCGTAGGCGGGGCTCTAATAATGCTATTGTTGAATGGCAAGGATACAAAAACTGTCATGCCGAGCCCCCGATTTTTGCTTCCTCTACTTAACCCCTTCCTCTACTCTGCGCTACCCAGCCTAATCAGGTGCTTCATAAAAGAAGAAGTGATCTCTAAAATGAACTCGATCTCGGTTTCAATGACCGCATCGTTGTGCTTCACGTAGTTGTTTTGATATTTTCCGTAATAATCGATCAGTTTGACGAACATGTTCGCGAGTTCCTGTGACCCGCCACGGTCCTTGATATAGATACCGACAAGACTGATCTGGTTTTCAAGCGATTTACTGTTCGATAATACAGCACGGAGAAGTCTCTCCAACGCAAGCCGGAGGTCATCCAGCAGATTGCGGAAGTAGACGCCATGCTCATATTTTTCAAGGGCATTGTTATAAAGGGACTGTGCGTCCGGATAGCCATCCAGCCAGTGCCGCGTTTCCTCGATCAGCGTCTCGTTGACCTCGGATGTGCCATGGTTCTGTGCCAGATGTTTGTAGCGCGTAACAAGCCGGATCTTCAGTTCCTTGCGTTTCTTGCTCGGAATTGCTGGAAAGGAGCGGTGGTCGCACAACTCCTTGATAATCCGATATTGTTGTTCCGGACTAAACACTTTCAGGTTTTCATATAGCGCAGTGCGCTTGTTGGGCGCATCGTATGGGTAAATTGGATGCGGTATATTTACATGATACTCTTCCGCATAGTTGGCAGTTTCCCTGACTATAGCGCTGCCACTCAGACCTGAATTCGTGTCAGCGAGTATGTCGGCCGCGTACTGAATAAAAGTGGGCGGTATTCCCCAGTCAAGCATCGTTCACCCTCGTATTGAAAAATCGGCGTACCCTGAGACCACGCCGCCGCAACGGCTCCAGCGGGATTTTAAGCCTGCACCCGGTGGCCGCCGCAAACCGCGCGGGGGGTTCGCATCTAAGGCCGCATCTGCTTGACATGTAGTCACAATCAGACTACATGTCAAGTTCATACACCACCCAGGGGAAAAGCTCCATGACGAACGCCGACACCTATGTCCGGGCGCGCATTGACACCGCAACCAAGGAACGCGCCGCCGAGGCGCTGGAGGCCATGGGCCTGTCCGTATCAGACGCAATCCGCCTGCTGATGATGCGGGTGGCGGATGAACGCCGCCTGCCTTTCGAGGTAAAAGCGCCGAACGCCGCCACGCGAAAGGCCATTGCCGAGCTGGAAACCGGCAAGGGTAAAAAATTCAAAAGCTTAAAGGCCCTGATGAAGGATTTGAATGCGGACGATTGAACGCGCATCCGCGTTCAAACGCGATTACAGGCGCGTCAAGGCCTCGCCGCGCCATGCCCGGGACATTGATATGCTTTTGCCCGATGTCCTGACGGCGCTCCTGATGGATGAGGTTTTGCCCCTTCACAATAGAGACCATGCTTTAACCGGCAACTGGATTGGATACCGGGAATGCCATATCAAGCCGGACCTGCTTCTGATCTATCGCAAGCCGGATACAAACACCCTCCGTCTTGCCCGCCCTGGCTCGCACAGTCAACTTTTCAACAGCTAAAGCTACCCACTATCCATACACGAACTGGCGCACCAGTTGATGCGCGGGCGAAGGGGGTGGAACCATTTTCGCGCAGGCTGTCCCCGCGTCGATCAGGGCCTTGGCAACCGTGTTAAAGCTCACGTCTGCAATGCGCGCGACAGCCCGCATAGACATGCCTTCGTACAGCAGGCTGAGGATTTGGGAACGGGCTTTAATGGACAATTTGTCCGCACATGAGGTATATGAACTTTTATGCTTACGGCCTAATTCCTGTGCAGCTTTATTCTTGCCATCGTCAATCACTGTTTCGGACTCTTCCCCGGTGGCAATGCGCATAACCTGCACGGCATTGCCGGTCATATCGGCTGGGCGCTTTTGTCCTCTGGGGCCTTTAGGCATTTCGTCTCCGGTTAATGCTTGTTATTAAGCGTAAAATCCGGGGTCAAGTCTTGACAAGCGTAAAATCCGGGGTCAAGTCTTGACACGACAGTTCTACCGCCCCCCTTATCAACCTCCACCCCCTCACCCCACCGCGCGCAGTTTCTCCGCGCGTTCCAGATCGACCGACACAAGCTGGCTGACGCCGCGTTCGGCCATGGTCACGCCGAACAGACGGTCCATGCGCGACATGGTGACATTGTTGTGGGTGATGACCAGGAAGCGGGTCTCAGTGGAGCGCGTCATTTCATCGAGCAGATTGCAGAAGCGCTCCACATTGGCGTCGTCCAGCGGCGCGTCCACTTCGTCCAGTACGCATAGCGGCGACGGGTTGGTGAGGAACACCGCAAAGATCAGCGCCATCGCGGTCAGCGCCTGTTCGCCGCCCGACAGCAGGGTCATGGATTGCAGGCGCTTGCCCGGCGGGCTGGCGAGAATTTCGAGGCCCGCTTCCAGCGGATCGTCGGATTCGATCAGTTCAAGGCGCGCGCTGCCGCCGCCAAACAGATGCACGAACAGGCGCGAAAATTGTTCGTTGACCGTCGTGAAGGCTTTCAGCAGCCGTTCGCGGCCCTCACGGTTCAGGCTGCCGATCGCCTGGCGCAGGCGCGCGATGGCGGCCTCCAGATCGGCGCGTTCGCGCGTCATGCCTTCCAGGCGTTCGTTCAGTTCGCGCGATTCTTCCTCGGCGCGCAGATTGACCGCGCCCATATTTTCACGCTCGCGTTTGAAGCGCGCAAGGTTACGTTCAACCGTGTCCACATCGGGCACTGCCGCGCCTTCTTCAAGATTGGCCAGGCGCAGACAGTCTTCCGGCGCGCATTCCAGGCGTTCCATAATTTGATCCGCCAGATCTTTCGCGCGTTCCAGCGCGGCGCCCGCCGCCGCCTCGCAGCGCACCCGCGCCTCGCGCATGGCGCCCAGATGGTCCTGGCTGGCGCGCGCCGCCTTGTCGCATGTGGCCTGCAAAGTCTCGGCTTCAGCAAGACTGCTTGCCGCTTCGTCGCGGCGTTGCGCGGCGCCGGCAATTTCGCTCAGCAGGGCTTGCATGCGCCGGGCAATTTCGTGCGGCTGGGCGCGCAGATTTTCCAGCTCACGGCTCAGTTCAGATTCGCGCGCCGCCAGAACTTCCAACTGCCGGGACGCCCCTTGTTTGCGCGCGGCCCATGCGCCATGATCGCGCGCAATAACCTCCAGCCGCTGCGCACGCGCACTGGCCTCGCGGGCAAAGGCGTCCAGCGCGCCATGCGCCTGGCTTAACGCGGAGCGGCCCAGATCAACCTCACTGCGCAGGCCCGCCACCAGTGCGCGGGGCTGTTCTTCGGGTTCCAGCAGGCCCATTGCCTGTGCGGTTTCCTGCTGATGGCGGTCAGCTTCAGCGCATTCATTTTCGATGCGCGCCTGCGCCTCAACCAAGGCGGCCAGTCGGGCGGTGCGGTTGAGCATTTCACGCTCGGTTTTCGCCTGTGCATCCAGCGCCTGGGAAAGCGCTTCTTCCTTTTGCCGGACATAGCGGCGATTGTCCGCCTCGGCTGTGCGCGCAGTTGCGGCGGCATGGGCCGCCTGTTCGAAAGTTTCGCGCGCGGTTTGCATTTGCGCATCCGCCTGCTGACGGCGCAGCGTTACCTCCGCCAGCCGGTTGCGCATCTCCAGACGCCGCGCTGCGGCGGTAGGCGCATCGGCGGCGGCGGTAAAGCCGTCCCAGCGCCACAATGCGCCCTCAATGCTGACCAGACGCTGACCGGGTTTGAGTTGCGCGCGCAGAAAAATGCCGTCGGATGCCGCCACCACGCCAATCTGCGACAGGCGGCGCGCCAACGCGGGCGCACCGGCAACATAGCGGTCCAGCGGCTCCGCGCCTGCGGGCAGCGCCGGTAATGGCCCATCGCCTGCCAGCAGCGCCCAATGCACCGGGGCCGAATCATCGCTGGGATATTCCAGATCATCGCCCAGCGCTGCGCCCAGCGCGGTTTCATATCCCGGCGTCACGCGCAGCGCATCGACCAGCGGCGGCCACAGATCGCTAGCGCGATCATTCAGCACTTCGCTCAGGGCTTTTTCTTCCGCCGCCAGCCTGTCGGTTACGGTGCGGGCGGATTGATACACCTCGCGCAGGGCGGCTTCGGCCTTCTGGGTTTCCTCGCGCCGGGTTTCCGCAAGGGTTACGGCCTCGCGGCCCGCGGCAACCGCCTGACGGGCTTCAAGGGTGCGCTGCTCCATTTCTTCCGTCTGCTTTGCTGCGGGCATTTCGGCCTGCAACCGGGTGCGCTCATTCGTGACGGTCGCCAATTGCTGGGTCAGCCGGTCAAAGCGCTGCCGGGTCTGGGTTACTTCACGGTTCAGGCTTTCGCGTTGGGCAATCAGATCGGAAAGACGGCGCATGGCCGCATCCAGCGCCGCTTCGCTGGTTTTTAATGCGGCCGCCGCCTGGGTTACCTCATCACGCATGGCGTCGCCCCGGCCATGCTGCGCCGCCTCGGCGGCTTCGAGATCGTGGCGTTCCAGAGCAAGCTGTTGCAGGGCATGGTCCGAATCGCTGACATGCGCGGTTTCGCGAACCTGATCCAGTTGCAATTGCAACAGGCTGGCTTCGCTGCGCGCGGTCTGTTGCGCAATGCGCGCGCCTTCGGCCTCCAGACTGTCGCGGGCCACCGACAGGCGATGCAGGGCGGCGGCGGCCTCGGCTTCGATCTGGCGCAGGGGCGGCACGGCTTCGGCGGCTTCCAGTTGCGCGGTCGAAGCGCTGGCGGCGGCGCTTGTGGCGGCGGCAACACGGGCTTCGGCCTGTTCCAGCAATTCAGCGGCCTGCGACACCGCATGCACGGCCTCCTGCCAGCGCAGATGAAACAGCAGGGCTTCGCCGTGGCGAATATGTTCCGACAGATTGCGATAGCGTGACGCCTGGCGCGCCTGGCGTTTCAATGCGGCGATCTGCGTTTCAAGTTGCGCCATGATGTCATCGAGGCGCGTCAGATTGGTTTCGGCCGCGCGCAGGCGCAGCTCCGCTTCATGCCGGCGCGAATGCAATCCGCTGATGCCGGCCGCTTCTTCGAGAATCGCGCGGCGTTCCCTGGGTTTCGCGTTGATCAGCGCACCGATGCGGCCCTGCCGGACGATGGCGGTGGAGCGCGGCCCACTGGCGGCGTCGGCGAACAACAAGGATACATCGCGCTGGCGCGCGTCGCGCCCATTGATACGATAGATGGAGCCTGCCTCGCGTTCGATACGCCGCGTAATTTCAAGCTGATCGGCGTCATTCAGATGCGCGGGCGCGGTGCGGCTGCTATTATCGACGACCAGTCCTACTTCGGCCATGTTGCGGGCCGGACGCCCGGCGCTGCCTGCGAAAATCACATCATCCATGCCGCTGGCGCGCATCTGCTTGGCGGAACCCTCGCCCATCACCCAGCCAAGGGCTTCCACCAGATTGGATTTGCCGCAGCCATTGGGGCCAACGATGCCGGTCAGACCAGGCTCGATTCGCAATTCCACAGGTTCGACGAAGCTTTTGAAGCCCGATAGGCGAAGCCGGGTAAACCGCACGTGATGTTCCCTATTTACAGTGTGAATTAAGCGTCAGGCAGCAGGGGTTGCAGGATCTTGTCGAAGTCTTCGATTTCCATATCACCATCATGGGTTTTACCGTCGATGATGAAGCTGGGTGTTCCCTTGATGTCGTATTTTTCCGAACCATCCTGCCGGCTTTGGACCAGCTGCTTCATCAGCGCTTCATCCGCCATACAGGCGTCAAAGGCCGCCTGGCCCATGCCGCCCAGCCTGGCGACCCGGGCCAGCGCCGCCAGAGGATCCTCAGATGTGGCCCAGACCGCCTGTTGTTTGAACAGGATATCAATGAGCGGATGGGCTTTGGCTTCACCGCCGCAACGCGCCAGCATGGAAGCGCGTAGCGCCACCCCGTCCAGCGGGAATTCACGGAAGAACAGTTTTACCTTGCCGGTATCGATGTATTTTTCCTTGAGCGCGGGCAGCACATTATTGTGAAACGCCGCGCAATGCGGACAGGTCATCGACGCATATTCGATGATCGTGACCGGGGCCTCAGCTTTTCCCAGCACGATTTCGCCCGTAAAGACGCCGGATGCAGCAGGTGTGGCGGCCGGTTCTTCCGCCGATACCGAACTGAAGCCGCCCATTACGCCAATGGCGAGCCAGCCGGCCAGCACGAGAAATCCTATAATACCTACAAAATATCGTGATAATTTTCCCAAAACAGACCTCCTGCTACAACATCTGGTGGATTATACGTGCCTTTGGGGGGACTCAACAAGGTTTTTTACGGCGGTAAATTCCGTTACCCAGCCGTTCCAGTGCGGCGCGCAAGTCAGGATCGCCGATCTGCGCCACTTCCTGCGCCACCTCCTGCTTTTCTGTGGGTTCCAGTTCACGGGGCAGGGTAATCCGGGCCGGGCGGGCGGCAATAGGCCCCTGAACAATACGCAGGGCCGCCACCGCACGAAACCCGCATTGGGCATTAATTCGCGCGATCAGAACCGGTTCCATATGCTGAAATTCCAGCGCCGCCGCCCCGTCCACACGCACCCACAGGGTGCCATTATCGCCCTTGCCCTGCGCGAAATGCAGCTTTTCCGGCTGGCAGTGATCGCCAAGCCTTTCGCCTGCAATCTGCGGCCAGTGGGTCAAAAGCGCGCCCAAGGCAAAACCGCGCCGCCCGAATGCGGGGCGCGTTATGGCGTCGGCGGCTTTGGCCAGCGGACGCAGGCCATAACGGCGCACTGCCTGTTTGTTGTGTTTTGTGCTATCAGACATTAGGCCGCTGGATCACCCTGCTGAAAAAATTGCTGCATAATTATGCCATAAAATGCGCCTTTATTATGGTGCGCCCGTCAAGCATATCACTATTTAAGAGGTTTACGTGTCCAGTTCCGTACTTAATCTGCTGAATGAAAACCTGCTCAAATTTTTTGATGTGCAACTGGTCCGGCGGTCCTGGCTAAATGGCGCATTGGCGTCATCGGACAGCGCCTTCCCACCCGAAACCTGGGCCATGATTGAATTACCCGGCGGCCTGAAACTGTGGATAGATCTTGGGGATAAGTATGTCTCCCTGGGATGCCTTGCCGGCGCATATGAGAGAGATGAGACCGCGTTCATTCTGAATACAGTGAAGCAGGGGCAGACCTTTGTCGATATAGGCGCCAACATTGGATGGTTTGCGGTGCAGGCTGCAAAAAATGCAGGGCCGGGCGGCAGGGTGATCGCCATTGAACCCCGCACACAGACAGGCAATTATCTGGCGCGCTCACTTCAGGCAAATGGATTTACTGACCGTGCCGAAGTGCATCACTGCGCTGTTGGCGCTGAAGCTGGGCGCTTTAATATTGCATGGGATGGCAAAGCAGGAAATCCGGGGGGCACCTGGTCTCTTCCAGATGAAAAAATGGCGCAGGATTTTCGCGACATCGGACACTGCGTGGAAAGTGTCGAAGTCAGAACGCTGGACAGCATCGTGGCCAATCGCAAGATCGATGTAATCAAAATCGATATAGAGGGCGCTGAGGGCTTGGCGCTGCGCGGCGCCACGCAAACCCTGGCGCAATCCCGGCCTGTCATTATGTCGGAAATGAATTTTTCGCTGCTGCCAAAAATTTCTGGCGTCTCGGCTGGCGAATTTGTCCGCTGGATGGCGCAACAGGGGTATCATTGCCATGCGCTTGACGCTGGCAGGGCCGGCCCCGCATTGCATGCGGACAATCTGCCCGGACATCTGCTGTTTATCAACGTCATATTTCAGCCCGCATCAAAATAAGAGGCAAGGTGTAATAAAGGATGCAGCAACTTTCCGATCTATTGCTGGACTGGTACGATGGCGCGCGGCGTGCATTTCCATGGCGCGCGATGCAGGGCGAAACGCCCGATCCATACAGGATATGGTTGAGCGAAATCATGTTGCAGCAAACCGGAACGGCAACAGTAATTTCCTACTTCAATAAATTCACCACGCGCTGGCCCACAGTGCAGGCATTAGCCAAAGCGCAACTGGATGAAGTCCTGACCGCGTGGGCCGGGCTTGGCTATTATGCGCGCGCCCGTAATCTGCATCGCTGTGCGCAGATTATCAGTACGCAGATGAACGGTAAATTTCCGGGTAGTTTTACCGCGTTGCAAAAATTGCCCGGAATCGGCCCCTATACCGCCGCAGCCATTACAGCCATTGCATATAATGAAGCCAGCCCGGTTCTGGATGGCAATATTGAACGGGTTATATCGCGGCTATATGCGGTGACATCGCCCCTGCCCGGCAGCAAGGCTGAATTGCGCAACCTGAGCATGGCGTTAATTGATTGCGGACGGCCTGGCGATGCTGCGCAGGCGATGATGGATCTGGGGGCGGAAATTTGTTCACCGCGCGGGCCTGATTGCGGGCGCTGTCCATGGCGCAATGCATGTAAGGCGCGGGCGCAGAATATTGTAGAGACTTTGCCCGTAAAGAAAAAAAAGCCGCCAATCCCAAAACGCACCGGCGCAGTATTCTGGCTGGCCCGCAAGGATGGCGCGGTGCTGCTGCGCCGCCGCCCGGAACAGGGGCTGCTTGGCGGCATGATGGAATTTCCAGGCACGCCGTGGCGTGATGAGATGGAAAATCTGACCGCATACATGCCGGCAAACTGCGCGTGGCGTGAGCTGCCGGGAACAGTGCGGCATGTGTTTACGCATTTCAAACTGGAACTGAAAGTGTATACTGGCGTCTGCACCAGTCCATCATCCGTAGACGGAATTTGGTCGCAACAGGAAAAGTTGCGTGATTTTGCCTTGCCAACAGTGATGCAAAAGGTGGTCAGCCATGTAAATGCGTCAACAAGGGAAATCGTTGCGTGATTTTTTATCTTTCAAAAATTCTATGGCCGTTTCTTCAACCCAGTAATCTGCTGCTGATAATAGCCTGCGCCGGCGTCGTACTATTGTTCACCGCAAGGGTCCGGCTTGGCAAGATGATCCTCATAGCGGTGCTGGGGTTTTTTGTTATTGTAACCATCACGCCACTGTCTGGCTGGATGCTATATCCTATCGAAAAACGTTTTCCTGTTCCGGCTGATCTGGGAAAGGTTGACGGGATTATTGTCCTGGGTGGCGCCTTTCGCGCCAGAAACAGCGCCTACCGCGAGGAGCCAATACTCAATCGATATGCAACACGCTTTACCAAATTTATTGAACTGGCGCGGAAATATCCGCAGGCAAAACTTGTGTTCAGTGGCGGGGCGGTTTTCCCGTTGCACAATAATGTGACGGAATCCGAAATTGCCAGGTGGTTTTTCGCGGAACAGGGGCTGGATGCCAGCCGCATCCTGTTTGAGGATAAATCCCGCAACACGCACGAGAATATCATATTCAGCAAACAGCTTGCGCAGCCGCAGCCGGGTGAGCACTGGGTTCTGGTCACTTCGGCTGCGCACATTCCGCGCTCCGTTGGCCTGTTCCGGAAAAATGGCTGGCAGGTAACGCCTTATCCCGCCGGATTTACCACCCTGCCATTTATGGAGCCCTATCTGGATCCCTTGACCGGCCTGGATTTTGCCGGGCGGCTCGAAGGATTTGACGCCACAGTCAAGGAATGGATGGGGCTGGTTGCGTATTATATGCTCGGACGAACAAGCGCGCTTTTCCCCGGCCCGGAATGAGCTGGCTTTAATGTAATTCCTTGCGCAGTTTTTGCCGCAGAACGTCGATGGGCGTCAGCGCGCCATTTATTTCCACATGCCAGAAGGTCCAGCCATTGCAGGCGGGCGCACCCTGCACCAAAGCGCCAACCTGATGGATGGAGCCTTTCGCATCCGCGGAAATCAGTGTGCCGTCCGCGCGCACCTTGGCGGCATGACGCCGCGAAATATCACACAGCATTGTGCCGGGAGAAAGCAGACCGCGCTCCACCAGCCAGCCAAATGGAATGCGGGCTTCCTGGCGCTTGCTGGTTGTCACCTCCATGGCGTCTGGTGATAAAGGCATGATTTTGGAAATGCGGGCAATGGCCTTGCTGGCATATTCATGTTCGCGTTCAATGCCAATGAAGTAACGGCCCAGGCGTTTCGCCACGGCGCCCGTTGTGCCGGTGCCAAAAAACGGGTCCAGGATCACGTCGCCTTCTTTGGTTGACGCAAGGATCACCCGGTGCAGCAGGGCTTCGGGCTTTTGCGTGGGATGCGCCTTGTCCCCGGCGTCATCTTTCAGGCGTTCTTCGCCGCTGCAAATCGGCAGCAGCCAGTCGGAGCGCATTTGCAGGCCTTCGTTCAACGCTTTCATGGCGTCGTAATTGAAAGTGTAGTTTGTGACGCCTGGCGCGCGCGCCGCCCAGATTAGGGTTTCATGGGCATTGGTGAAACGGCGCCCGCGAAAGTTTGGCATCGGATTGGTTTTGCGCCACATGATATCGTTCAGGATCCAGAAATCCAGATCCTGCAAAATGGCGCCGACACGAAAAATATTGTGATACGAACCGATCAGCCAGATGGTGCCGGTTTTTTTCAGTATCCGTTTGGCGGCGCTCAACCATTGCAGGGTGAATTCATCATAGGCGGCAAAGCTGGAAAATTTATCCCAGGCTTCGACAACGCCATCAACGCGGCTGTGGTTGGGCCGCAGCAATTCATTCGAGAGCTGAAGATTGTATGGCGGATCGGCAAAGATAACATCCACGGAATTTGCCGGCAGGCTGTTCATCAGACTCGCGCAATCGCCGATCAGCACCTTGTCCAGTGGCAATGCGGGTGTGGTCTTTACCGTACGCGCGTGAGCCGCGCTGACACCTAATTCCATGACTGCGTCCCCCTTGTGATTCGCACCCCATGTTTGCTACTCCCGGCGAATTCCGTCAATAGCTTTTTAGAATCAATGGGTTATGGATGCATCCTTACACAACATCTTGTGTATCGGCCTGAAGCTGCGCCGATGATGTGGTGTTACGCCCAGACGCGCCAACGCATCCCTGTGCGCCCTGGTTCCGTATCCCTGGCTGGTTTTCCATCCGTAACCCGGAAATTCCGTGTCCAGATCATTCATGATCGCGTCGCGCGTTACCTTGGCGATGATCGATGCGGCGGCGATGGAAAGGCAGCGCGCGTCACCCCCGATTATCGTTTCCAGCGGGCAGGAAAGTCCAGGCGCCCGGTTGCCATCGACCAGCGCAAATGTGGGCGCCACCGGCAGGGCCGCAACGGCGCGCGTCATGGCCAGAAGGCTGGCGTTGAGAATGTTCAGATCATCAATCTCTACAACGCTTGCCTGCCCGACACCAATCTGTGCGCAGTTTAGCAAACGCGCATACAGCGCCTCGCGTTTAAGCACGGATAGCTTTTTGGAATCATCCAGGCCCGGGGGAATGTTGCGCGGATCAAGCACCACCGCCGCGGCAACCACCGGCCCCGCCCACGGCCCACGCCCGGCCTCGTCAATCCCGGCGATCCTTACGCCGGGATTGCGCTGCAAATGCCTGCGCTCGAATGAAAAATCCGGCGGCATTTATTTTGTAAATAGCCTTGTGTCCCACCAAATGGGCATATGCCAACTAGCCTTAATTTTGTTGAACTCGGGGTGGGACGGATTAATCACGATATTACTTTCCATACGGGCGACCAAACTTGGGACAATCAGGATTGCTGAACGATTTTGTTTTTGCCAGTTCGTCCCGAAAGCCTTTGCAACTTTCATATCCGCCGCTTCCCAGCCGGAAAGCGTGTGCGGCGTCACCATTTCATAAGACAGGTCGTTGGGCAGCGTGACCTCGATGAAATGCTGATTGGCGGGGATCTTGCCGTTAAGGTGGACCAGCTTTTCGAGCATTGCGGTCGAATAATGCTCGCTAGCATATATTACGGGGCTATCGGGAGTATTCCAACGTCCGGGATAAAGTTTTGAGCCTTCGGCGTCAAAAATCGGATAAGTCCCGTTGGGATCACCGATGCGAAAGCACTTCAGGACACGATTAAGCTTCTGGGCGCTCAAGGCGCCGATCCGTATTTCGCCCGGCCTATAATCCCGTCAACTATCCCGGTGCCGACACTAGATTGCAGCGTGGCGTCGATTGGTGATTTCCCGCCCAGCATCGCATGCGGTTTAAACAAAAATTCGCGCGTGTCCGCCTCGTTGCCCCAAAGATCAAGCGCCAATTCCCAAATCCGCGCCACCCGCGCCACCCGGTCGCTTTCCTCCGTGGTAAGCGGACGGTGAGAACTTTTACGCCGCGCCAGGGTCGCTTTGCTGACAATCTGATATTTGAAATTGGGCTCCGCCGGGCTGATTAGGTGTGACACCCGCTCGAGCGCGCTGACAGGAAAGCCTTGTTCAAGACTAACCATTAAATCCGCGCCACCCATGCCTTCCTTGAGGCCGAGTATTGCGGATAAATCCGCCGCCGCCATCGACATGCCATTCTCCTATCTCATGTGAACTTAAAATAGGTATCACATGAAACGTAATTTTGCAAAGAGTTTTCAGGCAAAGCTCAGGCCCGGATTGCCCCGGACCTGATCAAAGACGTGACATTAGCCGCGTTATTCAGCCGCCATCTGCATGGCGGGTATCTTGTCGAGCGGCAGGTTGAACAGCCGCGCGGTGTTTTCGCGCAGGATCGCCTGCACCATATGCGCGGGCAGTTTGCTGGCGTGTTTGGCCAGCAGGGCCTGTGAATTTGGCCAGGTGGAATCCGTATGCGGATAATCATTGGCCCACAGAAGCTGTTTGTAATTTTCTTCATTGGCGTTGCGGAACGCGGTGTAATCATCCTGGAACGTCATATAGACGTTGGATTTGATATATTCGCTGGGATGTTTGCTCAGCCCCTTGATGATGCCATCGTCGGCGGCCGTGTACGCCGCATGGTCCATGCGGTACATGTAATGCGGCATCCAGCCGGCGTCGCCCTCGGCGGTGACCAGCTTCAGCTTTGGATGACGCTCAAACACGCCGCCCAGCACCATCATGCCCATGATGTCCTGCACCGCGCGGATAATGCCCATGAAGCCATTAAGCGGATGGCCGCGTTTGCCACGCAGCGCTTCGTCTACACCATCACCCTTGGCGGTCAGAATGTGAAAACAGATCGGCAGGTCCAGATCGACCGCGCATTCCCACAGGGCGTCATATTGCGGCTGGTCATACTCGCCCTCAGCCGGATTGCCGGGCATCATGATGCCGACCATGCCCATTTCCTTGGCGCGGCGGAAATCCGCAATGGCGCTATCGACGCTCAGGATCGGCGTCATCGCAAGCCCGAACAGCCGGTTCGGCGCACCTTCGCAAAAGCTTTGCAGCCAGCGATTATAGGCCATCATCGCCGCGCCCTTGTACACCGGGTCAGGATGGGTGCACAGCACCATGCCGACCGAGGCGTAAATGATTTCAGCAGCGGTGCCTTCGACGTCCATGTCCGCCAGCCGCGCCTTGGCGTCATAGCCGCCAACGCGGATATCGCCAAACTTGATATTTTCGGCATGTTTCTTGCGCTCGGCAACCTTCATGCCCGCGCCATCCAGAAAGCCCATCGGGATGGTGCGTTTCATATCCTTGATCACATAGGTGTCATTGCCATTAGGCAGCCGCTCGACGCGCGGCGCGTCCGCACGGAACTTGGGATCAATAAAGTCCACATAGCAATTTGGCGGCTCGACAATGTGGCTGTCGGCGGAAATGACCCCTTTGAAGAACATGATACGCTCCCTGGCTGTGAATTTGAATCTGTGATCATAATTATAGGCGCAATCGCGCAAGGAAATGAAGGGAATTTTGCGTGACGCGGATCACAGGGCGCGGTGACGGCAAAGGGCCGGGGATTTAGCCGGTCCCTTTGCCAGAGATATTAAGCTTATTCTGCCGCCATCTGCATGGTGGGGATTTTTTCGAGCGGCAGGCTGAACAGGTTTGCGGTGTTTTCGCGCAGGATGGCGCGGACTTTCTCCGGCGCGACGCCGCTGGCATGTTCGGCCAGCAGGGCCTGCGAGTTTGGCCAGGTCGAATCCGAATGCGGATAATCATTGGCCCACAAAAGCTGTTTGTAGTTCATGTAATCAATGTTGCGCCAGGCCATGTAATCATCCTGGAACGTCATATAGACGTTGGACTTGATATAGTCGCTGGGCAATTTGCTCAGACCTTTTATGATGCCATCATCGGCCTCGCGGAACACGGTATGGTCCATGCGGCGCATATAATGCGGCATCCAGCCGGCATCGCCTTCGGCCGTGACCAGTTTCAGTTTCGGGTGCCGTTCAAACACGCCGCCCAGCACCATCATGCCCATAATATCCTGGATCGCGCGCAGGATTCTCATGCCGCCATTCAGCCTGTGGCCACGCCCGCCCGCGAAAACAGAGGATAAATCACCATCCTTGGCGGTCAGAATATGAAAACAGATCGGCAAATCAAGATCGGTGGCGCATTCCCACAGGGCGTCATATTCCGGGCGGTCATAATCGCCATGCACCGGGTCGCCTGGCATCATCATGCCGACCATGCCCATTTCCTTTGCGCGGCGGAAATCCGCAATGGCGCTATCAACCGACAGGATCGCAGTTTGCGCCAGGCCGAACAGCCGGTTGGGCGCATCGGCGCAAAATGTTTGCAGCCAGCGGTTATAGGCCTGCATGGCCGCATCCTTGTAGGCCGGATCAGGGTGCGTGCACAGCACCATGCCGACCGAGGCATAGATGATTTCCGCCGCCGTGCCTTCCAGGTCCATATCCAGTAGCCGGGCTTTGGCGTCATAGCCACCCCTGCGGGTTTCCTCGAACTTGGTGGTGTCCGCATGGTGCTTGCGGGCGGCGGGCTTCATGCCCGCACTATCCAGCAGCCCCAAAGGCACGCTTTGCTTCAGATCCTTGATGACATAGATGTCCTTGCCATTGGCCTGGCGCACCACATGCGGCGCGTCGGCGCGATATTTCGGCTCGATAAAATCCACATAGCAGTTTGGCGGCTCAACTATATGGCTATCGGCGGAAATGATGCCTTTGAAAAACATGGCGCGTTCCCCTTGTTCTTTGTTCTGGATTTTAATCTGTGATCATAATTATAGGCGCAAGTCGTGGTCCGATTGAAGGATTATTTGCCGGCCGCATAGCTATTCATGGCCTGCGCCATTTTGATGTCCCGTGAAGTCACCCCATTCGCCTCATGCGTGGCGAGGGTGACATTCACCTTGTTGTAAACATTAAACCATTCCGGGTGATGGTCCATCTTTTCGGCCAGCAGGGCGACACGGGTCATCCAGCCAAAGGCCGCATTGAAATCCTTAAACTGGAATTGCCTGATGATGGCGTCGCGCCCGTCAGCCTCCTGCCAGCCTTCAAGCCCCGCCAGCGCCTTTTGCCGGTCGTCACCGCCTAGTTTTTCGATCATCTGCCTTTTCCTTTCTGCTTAACCCGCCCGATAATGCGCCCGCTTTGCAGCGGCGGCAAGTTCGTCTATGGTGCGCTTATGACATATAGCAACTGGTCCGCACATATGCTCGCCCCGAGCCTTGATGATATTGCCGAGATTGGCAGCGCCGTGCTTGCCCGGTTGCCGCAGCAGTTTCTGGAAAATATTTCCGAAGTCATCATTCAGGTGGTGGATTTCGCGGATGAGGAAACCTGCCGCGATCTGGAAGTGGACAGCCCATTTGAAATATTGGGGCTATATTCCGGCATTGATCTGACCAGCAAAAGCGTTATGGATCAGCCCTCCGGCCCCGATGTGATTTTTCTGTATCGCCGCCCGATTCTGGATTGCTGGTGCGAAGGCGAGGACAGTCTGGCCGATATCATTACCCATGTTCTGGTGCATGAGATCGGCCATCATTTTGGCATGTCGGATGAAGCCATGGAATTACTGGAAGACGCCGCACTGTCGCAGGCCAATACACTGAACTAGGGGGTGTCCTCAATTGCTGTCATTACCCGCTTCATGCGGGTAATCCATGCCACAGGCAAGGCCCGAGCCTGTGTCTGGGTTACCCGGACAAGCCGGGTAATGACAAAGCGGGGGAGGCGGGCTGCTTTAAGCCACCGGATAACGCGCCTCGACCTGATAACTGGCGCCATTGGCCGTGCGGTGGCTGGACATCAGCACGAAATTTTCCACCCTGATCACCGGCAAGGCCAGAATATTATGGGCGGCGATAAATGCGCCAAGACGGTCGCGCGGCGGATTTTTCAGCCAGGCCAGCGTTACATGGGGAACATAACGCCGCTCTGTGGGCGCTTCCAACCCGGCGCGGGCATGCGCCGCATTGATCCGCGCATAAAGCGCATTCAGTTCCGCGTCTGGTTCAACGCCCACATATAAAAGACGCGGCTTTCGTTCACCGAATGTTGCAACGCCGCGCAGTTGCAGATCAAAAGGCGCAAACGTCACCTCTTGCAGCGACGCATGGGCCTGATCAGCGGTGCGCGTATCAACGTCACCGATAAATCGCAATGTCACATGCAGATTTTCCGCAGAAACCCAGCGCGCGCCCGGTATGCCGCCACCCATCAGCGCAAGCCGCTGGGCAATTTGATCCGGCAGGGTGATGGCCGAAAATAGTCTGTACACGGATTAAACTCTACATGCGGTTGAGAAACTCAATCACCTGGGGCGTGATAGAGCGGACGATCACGTCAACGCCTGCCTCATTGGGGTGCAGCATATCGGGCTGGTTATATTTTGCATCGCTCACCACGCCTTCCAGAAAAAACGGATATAGCGGCACATGATATTTTTCTGCAAGCCGGGGATAAATTGCGTCAAAGGCGGACGCATAGTCCGCCCCAAGATTGCGCAGCGCCTTCATGCCTGCAAGCATTACCGGCAGTTTTCTTTGCTGCAAACGCTGGATAATCATTTCAAGATTAGCGTAAGCCTGTTCGGGAGAAAGCCCGCGCAACCCGTCATTGGCGCCCAGTTCAATAATCACGGCGTCCGCGTCCGCGCCCACCGACCAGTCCAGCCGCGCCAGGCCATCCGCCGTGGTGTCACCCGAGACGCCCGCATTTTCCACTTTCACCACAATCCCCAGCGACGCCAGATGCTGTTGCAGCCGGGCCGGAAACGCATCTTCGGCGGCCAAACCCGCGCCCGCAGTCAGGCTGTCTCCCAGCACGACCAGAACCGGGGGCTCCTTTGCCTGCACCGGACTGATGAAAAGCATCCACGCCAGAACAGAAATGTGAAATGCGCCATTGATCATGGCCCTTATAACGCTATGTTCAAACATGTGCTTCACACGATAACAGGTGGTGCGGTTGAGCAATCCGGTAATTCATTTTGACAATGTGCATTTATCATTGAACAGCGGCGCGGGCACGGTCGATATCCTGCGCGGCATTGATCTTAGCGTAGATGAAGGCGAAGCGGTAGGCCTGATCGGCCCCAGCGGTTCGGGAAAGTCCACCATGCTGATGGTGATGGCGGGGCTGGAACGCGCCAATTCAGGCATGGTGCGCGTCGCCGGTCATGAACTTGGCGCCATGAGCGAAGATCAACTGGCGGCGTTTCGCCGCGATCATACCGGGATTGTGTTTCAGTCGTTTCATCTGATCGCCACCATGACGGCGCTGGAAAATGTCGCCGTGCCCCTGGAATTGGCCGGACGGCGCGACGCCTTTGCGCGGGCGCGCGAGGCGCTGGAGTCCGTTGGCCTTTCACATCGTGTCCGTCACTATCCAGGACAGCTATCGGGCGGCGAGCAGCAACGGGTCGCGCTGGCCCGCGCCGTTGCCGCAAAACCGCGCATTCTGCTGGCCGATGAACCCACAGGAAATCTGGATGGCGCGACCGGTGAACAGATCATTCAGCTGATGTTCGCCTTGCAGGCCGATACCGGCGCCACCTTGCTGCTGATCACACATGACGCGAGCTTGGCCGCGCGCTGTGGCCGGGTGGTGCACCTCGCAGACGGAAAAATCGCGCGGGTGACGAATGGCGCTGCGGCGACAGTTAGCGCCAGAGCATGATATTATTGACGGTTTTTTTCTCAGCCAACCTCGATAATGAGCGGAAAATATCGCGCTATTTTTGTGAAGTCACGGTCCCGGCTGAGAAGACGGCAGCCATAACGCAAACACGATTGCGCTATAAGACAATCAATAAGCGATCGGATGGTTTCACCTTTACTGCGGCAAGTGCGAAAGATGTCCGCCGCTGCGATGTAATCACTTGTGTCAAATTCCGGCAATCGATCAAGCCCCTCAAGCAATGCCATAATGCGCCGCGCTTCGTTGGCGGTGCGCAGTCCACTGAGTATTTCCGCAAGCACAATTCCCGGCACCCAGATGCCCGTATCGCTGCCATCTGCCAATGCATCCGCCAATCGAATGGCTTCCCGCGATGTGTGACCATTGAAATGATCGATCCATACCGGCGTATCAGCCAATATCATTGGCGTTCCGAATCTGGCCGCATTGCCCGCATTTCGTCAAGATTGCCGCTCCAGGACACTTTGCCCTTCAGCGCCAGCAGGCGTGCACGTTTCAGGGATCGCACATACGCGGCTAACGCCTCATTGACAGCTTCCTTTTTGGTTGGCCATTCGCCAAGCTGCATCGCGTCCGCAAGCAGTTGATCGTCAATGTCAACATGGGTTTTCATGGCTATATATGCCTCATTATTGTGTACATAAAATAGAGAAAATTATGGCCCCTGTCAATCATTACATTCCCTTGTCCCTGCGTTTCGCGCTACGCGAGCTGCGCAGCGGGCTGCATGGGTTTTATATATTTCTGGCCTGCCTGACTGTTGGCGTGGCGGCCATTGCGGGGGCGGGATCGCTGGGCGCGGCGATTACAGGGGGCATGCGCGCCGAGGGACAGGCTATTCTGGGCGGCGATGTGGCGCTGGAACTGAACTATCGTGACGCCACTGCAGACGAGCTTGCGCATATGCAGGCGAGCGGCGCGATGTCGCTGAGCCGCGATATGCGGGCCATGGCGAAAAGTCACGTCAATGATGTGCGCACCCTGATCGAACTGAAGGCGGTGGATGCCGCCTATCCGCTGTTCGGGGCGGTAAGCTTGCGCGAAAATGTGGAATTGCAGTCCGCGCTGGCGCAGCGTGATGGCGTCTGGGGCGCCGTGATCGAGGGACCGCTGGCGTTGCGGCTGAATGCACAAGTTGGAACCCTGCTGCGCATCGGGGTGCAGGATTTTGAAGTGCGCGGGATTATTGTGCGTGAACCGGACCGCGCATCCGGCGGGTTGGCGCTGGGGCCACGGGTAATGATCTCAATCGACGCCCTGGACGCGACGCAGCTTGTGCAGCCCGGCAGCCTGCAAGTGCGGCATTACCGCATCAAACTGCACCCGGGGACCGATCTTGAAATCTGGCTGGAGCGGTTGAGCGCACAATTTCCGGACGCCGCATGGCGGGTGCGCGACCGGGATAACAGCGCGCCCAGCACCCGGCAATTTCTGGATCAGATGGCGATGTTCCTGACCCTGACCGGACTGACGGCGCTGGTGGTGGGGGGCGTGGGTGCGGGGAATGCCGTGCACGGATATTTGCAGCGCAAGCGCGCGGCCATCGCCACGCTGAAATGCCTGGGGGCGGGAGGCGGTCTGATTTTTCGCATCTATCTGACACAGATTTTTCTGCTCGCCTGTCTGGGCATCGCCATCGGGCTGGGGATTGGCGCGGCGATCCCGTTTTTGCTGTCGGCGATATTGACGGACCTGCTGCCCGTGCCCGCGCATTTTTCGGTTTATCCCCTGCCCTTGCTGTATGCCAGCGTTTTCGGAATGATAACGGCTGTGCTGTTCGCCATCTGGCCGCTGGCGCGGGCGCGGGAAATTTCGGCTGCGGCGCTATTTCGCGAACTTGTTGCGCCGGTACGCCGCTGGCCGCGCCCGGTTTATATTGCCGCCACTGTGGCGCTGACTGGCGGGCTGGCCGGGCTGGCCTTTCTGATTGCAGGCGATGCGCGATTTGCATTCTGGTTCGTGACCGGCATTGGCGCGAGTTTTGCCGTGTTGCGCCTGCTTGGGGCCGCGATCATGGCGCTGGCGCGCAGCCTGCCCGCTCCGCCACGGCCTGAATTGCGGCTGGCGCTGGCCAATCTGCACCGCCCCGGCAGCCCTGCGCCTACGGTCTTGTTGTCGCTGGGGCTTGGGCTATCATTGCTGGTCACCATCGCCATGGTTGAAGGTAATATTCACCGCCAGGTGACGGATCGCGCGTCAAACGAGGCGCCATCATTTTTCTTTCTTGATATTCAGTCTACGGACATTGATGCGTTCCGGAAATTGGCCAACGGCATTGATGGCGTTTCAGACATGGAGAGTGTGCCAACATTGCGCGGCCGGATTGTCCGTATCAAGGACAGGCCCGCCACTGTCGAATCTGTTCCGCCGGAAGCGCGCTGGGCGCTGCGCGGAGACAGGAACCTGAGCTTTGCGGTATCCCCGCCGGAGAATACCGTATTTGCAGCGGGCGAATGGTGGCCGCCCGGATATGCCGGACCGCCATTATTGTCACTCGACGCCCGGCTTGCCACGGATATGGGGCTTGGCGTAGGCGACACCATGACGGTGAATGTGCTGGGCCGGGATATTGAGGCGCGCATCGCCAATCTGCGCAGCATTGACTGGTCCACCATGGGCGTGAATTTCGCGCTGATATTTTCGCCGGGACTGATTTCCAGCGCGCCGCACAGCCATCTGGCCACCGCGCGCGCGACGGAGCCCGCTGAAACACCCTTGCATAATTCGGTGACGGATAAATTTCCCGGCGTGTCGGTGGTGCGGGTGCGCGAAACCCTGGAAACGGTAAACGGTCTGCTGAACAATCTCGCCATGGCGGTGCGCTCGGCGGGCGGGGTAACGCTTGTAACCGGTATTCTTGTGCTTGCGGGCGCGCTGGCGGCGGGCCACGGGCAACGCCTGTATGATGCGGTGCTGCTGAAGGTGCTGGGCGCATCGCGGGCGCGGATCGTTGTGGCCTATGCGGCGGAATACGCCCTGCTCGGCCTGTGCGCAGCAGGCCTGGCCAGCCTGACCGGCACGGCCGCCGCCTATCTGACCGTCACCTATCTGATGCATGCGGCGTTTGTTTTCCTGCCCGCAACCCTGATCATAACCCTGGCAGGCACGGTTTTCCTGACGATTTTTCTGGGCCTTGCCATGACCTGGCGTGTGCTGGGGCAAAAGGCGGCGACGGTGCTGCGTGGGGGCCAGGCTTGATTTTTTCAGCAATTTATCCTGTAGGCCAGCCTATTAGAGGAGATGGGTTCATGCGTGAAGTTGGCGCCCTGCCGGGTGTGTGACGTGCGTTACGCCTTGGCAAAGGCGATATTTGACGGCGGCAGAAACCCATGCTGGCGCAAGAGAAAATGGTTGATAATGGATTATCGGGGCTGAAAAAAATGTACTGGCTTGAATTTGTCGGCGATCCTGCCAATATAGAGGTCAGAGGATTCTTTTCAGGGAGAGATGGACCAAATGGCTGAATTTGACCGGAATATTGCGGCGCAGGGCGGAATTGGCGCGCGCGCGCAGATAATCGATCAGGGCCTGCGGGATTATATGCTGCGGGTCTATAATTACATGGCCTCTGGCCTGGCGTTGACGGGCATTGTTGCCTATCTGGGCTATCGTTCTGATTTCTATGCCTCTATCGCCGGGTCACCTTTGATCTGGGTGGTGATGCTGGCGCCGCTGGGCGTGGTGTTCTATCTCAGCGCCAGAATCCATTCCATGAGTTTCAGTTCGGCGCAAACCTGGTTCTGGGTCTATGCGGGGCTGGTGGGCCTGTCGCTTTCGGGCATCTTCTATGTCTATTCCGGGGTCAGCATTACCCGCGTGTTCTTTATCACGTCGGGCATGTTCGGCGCGGTCAGCCTGTATGGCTACACGACCAGGCGGGATTTGACCGGTTTTGGCTCGTTCCTGTTTATGGGACTTATCGGCGTGGTGATTGCGTCGGTGGTGAATATCTTCCTGGCCTCCTCTGCCCTGCACTTTGCGATTTCAGTGATCGGCGTGCTGGTATTCACCGGCCTGACCGCCTATGACACGCAGAAAATCAAGGAAATCTACGCCGAATCCGATGGCCATGAAGTGGCGGGCAAAAAGTCGATCATGGGCGCGCTGGCGCTGTATCTCGACTTCCTGAACCTGTTCCTGATGATGCTGCGCCTGATGGGCGGCAATCGCGAGTAAGCCTGTTCCGGTTACCGAAAACCCCGCAGCGCAATCTGCGGGGTTTTTTATTCCACCAGTTTCAGCAGCTTGCGCTCCAGCACCCGCAGCACCTGCGGCAATTCGCGCCCGCGCTTGAGGATTTGCCCGCCGCTGCCGGTGACCGCATATTGGCCCTGACGGCCCGCCAGTTTTGGCTGTTTTACGACGCAATAGGCGGGCATTTCGCTGGCGCGCCGGAAGGCCGAGAAAATCGCCTGGTCTTTTAGCCCGTCAATGGCGTAATCACGCCATTCGCCCGCCTGCACCATGCGGCCATACAGATGCAGGATTACCTGCAATTCCTGCCGGTCGAAGAAGACCTTTTCTGGCGCCCGCTGCACGCGGGCCAATTGTATGGGTATGGTGTCACTCACAGCCCGATCTTGCGGTTCCTCAGGACAGAAGGCAAGAGGTCCCTGACTTGTTTTTGAAAAAACTCTGACAAGGGATTTGCCAGTTAACCAAAAATCAGCCATACTACTGATAATATTGTAGATGAGCCACAATCCTCATCGCATCCAGCAAATTACGGAAGGAAGCAGCCATGATCCGTCAGGAAGCAGAAGAAAAGGGCCGCCTTGCGGCGCAAAAGCCCCTGGATCAGACGACACTGGTCGATATGGACGTCATCGAATGCCCCTATCACACCCATAAGAAGCTGCGAGAAGAAGCGCCGGTGAACAAAGACCCGGTAGCCGGCTTCTTTACCGTCACCTGCTATGCGGATGCCGTGAAGGCGCTAAAGGACACCACGACCTTTTCCAGTGATGTCATCGATTTAATGGCGCCGCCGGAAATGCGCACCCGGTTCGAAGATTATGGCGGCTACCCTTCGGTTCCCACGCTGATTACGGTTGATCCGCCCAAGCACAAATTTTACCGCAATCCAATCAACAAGGTGTTTTCCCAGACCCGCGTCAACCAGTTGGAACCCTATATCCAGCAGCTTGTCGATGAATTGATTGATAAGTTCATCAAGGACGGCAAATGCGAATTTGTTTCGCAATTTACGGTGCCGCTGCCGATGATCATCATTGCCGATCAGCTTGGCGTGCCGCGCAGCGACATCGGCATTTTCAAACAATGGTCGGATGCGCTGACCCAACAGATCAGTGGCGTGTCCAGCCGCGAACAGCGTATTGCCGCATCAAAGCTGATGCTGGAGTTTCAGTTATATTTCGCCAAAGTGATCGAGGAAAAACGCGCCAATCCCACCGATGACATTATTTCCGATCTGGTGCGCGCCCGCATGGAAAACGGCGAGCCGATGAGCACGGCGGAACTGCTTTCGGTCCTCAATCAATTGCTGGCCGCGGGCAATGAAACCACCACAAATTCACTGTCCAAGGGCATGATGCTGTTGCTGCAACACCCGGATCAGATGCAGCTGGTGCTGGACGATATGTCGCTGGCCGAAAACCTGACCGAGGAAATATTGCGTTTCGATGGCCCGGTGCAGGGCCTGTTCCGCGTCACCACCCGCGACACCACGCTTGGCGGCACATTCATGCCCAAGGGATCCGCGGTGATGATCATGTTCGCCAGCGCCAATCGCGACGAGACGCAGTTTGCGGGCGCGGACACCTTCGATGTGCGCCGTGAGAACGCGGCCCGCCATTTGGCGTTTGGCCAGGGCACGCACCACTGCCTGGGCGCCATGCTGGCGCGCAAGGAAATGAATGTGGCGTTCAAAACCATCCTGACACGGATGAAAAACATATGCCTGGCGCCAGGCCACGCTGACCCGCATCATGAACCCAGCATTGTGCTGCGCGGCCTGAAGGAGCTGCATATCAGCTTTGATCCGGCGTAACGCCACTTTGATGGTATGCTGAAAAAACTCAAAATTGTCATCCTGAGCGAAGCGAAGGATCTCCCGCCCTGAACTCCGCCTTGGGGAGATCCTTCGCTTCGCTCAGGATGACATTCTGGTTTGGGATGACATTCTGGTTTAACGCCTTTGCCCGGATTGCGCGCTTTGTGCGCAATCCGGGCGGTTTTGTCAGAAGGCGGATGCGGGGGCTACGCTATTCCGCCGCCATTTTCTGCATGTGCCAGGATTCATTGCCTGCGGGCAGGTTGAACAGTTCCGCCACATTGTTGCGGAAAATGTCCTGGCGCTGCGCTTCGGTCAAACTTGCGGCCTGTTTGGCCACCAGCGCCTGCGATGTCGGCCAGGTTGAATCCGTATGCGGAAAATCATTCGCCCAGATCAGGCGCTTGTGATTCATCAGATGCGCGGTCTGGTAGGCGATCCAGTCGTCCTGGAACGTCATCCACACATTGCTGCGCAGATATTCGCTGGGCAGCTTGGAAAGACCGGGGATAATGCCGGTCTGAAGATTGAAGGTCGCTGCATGATCCATGCGGTACATGTAATGCGGCATCCAGCCCGCATCGCCTTCGGCGCAAACCATTTTCAGTTTCGGGAACCGCTCAAAAATGCCGGTCAGCGTGAACAGGCACACAACATCCTGCACCGCGCGGATGATGTTCAGAAATCCGCCCAGCGGATGTCCACGCTTGGGCGCCAGCACGCTATCGATACTGCCGTCCGAGGAAGTCAGAATATGAAACGCCAGCGGCAGATCCAGATCCACCGCGCATTCCCATAGCGCATCATATTCCGGCTTGTCATAATCGCCCTGTACCGGGTGACCCGGCATCATCATGCCGACAAAGCCCATTTCCTTGGCGCGGCGGAAATCCGCGATCGCGCTGTCCACCGACAATACAGCGGTTTGCGCCAGACCGAACAAACGGTTCGGCAACCCGCCGCAAAATTCCTGCAGCCAGCGGTTATAGGCCTGCATGCAGGCATTCTTGTATTCCGCATCCGGGTGGGTGCAAAGTATCATGCCAACCGAGGCATAGATGATCTCGGCGGCGATGCCGTCCAGGTCCATGTCGGCGGCGCGCGCCTTTGGATCCCAGGCGCCGCGGCGGATGCCGTCGAACTTGGTGGTCGCGGCAAACTTGGCGCGGTCATTGGGCGTCATGCCGCAGCCGGCCAGAAAGCCCATCGGCACGTTTACCTTGATGTCCTTAATGACGATGATGTCCTGGCCATTTGCGCCGGTGGCGATATGGGGCGCGACATCGCGATATTTAGGATCAATATAATCAATATAGCAATTTGGCGGTTCGACAATATGGCTATCCGCCGAAATGGCGCCGGGCCCGATCAAAGCTTTCATGGCGTTTCCCTCCGTTGCTGGTTTTTCACAATCTATGATCATAATTATGAACAGGAAACGAATGCCAACGCAAGCATTTCCTTACACAAAAAAGGGCTATTTGATCACATCAGATCAAGAAACATTCGCAGGCTGGTAAGCGCCAGAAACGCCGCAAAAGCGCGGCGCAGGGCCGGGCGGCTGATGGCATGGGCAATCTGCGCACCCCAGGGGGCAGCCAGAATTGTGGTGGGTACAATCAGCGCGAATCCAATCAGATTGACATAACCCAGAGAGAAAGGCGGCAGCCCGGGCGCGCCCCAGCCATTCATCATCATGGCGAGCGTGCCGGGCACGGCGATAATCAGCCCGAAGCCGGCGGCCGTGCCGACCGCGCGGTGAATGGGAATATTGTAGAGATTAAGGATCGGAACCCCCAACGTTCCGCCGCCAATACCCATCAGTACACTGATTAATCCGATAATGGCGCCAATTACCGCGCGGATGACTCCAGTGGGAAACTGACCGGCGATGCGCCATTCCTCCCGCCCGAACGCCATATGGATGGCGACGATCAGCGCGACCGTTGCAAACACCAGCATCAGCGCACCGCCATTGACGCCACCCGCAATCAGTGATCCCAGCAGAACGCCTATGATAATGGGTGTGGCGAGTTGCCGGAGCAACTTCGTATCCACCGCGCCTTTTGCCCGATGCGCGCGAATGGACCGCATCGAGGTTGCAACGATGGTGGCCAGCGATGTGCCAACCGCAAGATGCATGCGCACCGCCTCGTCAATGCCCAGCCCCGAAAACACATGATACAGCACCGGTACAATCACAATGCCGCCGCCAACCCCAAGCAGACCCGCCAGAATGCCCGCAACGACGCCCGTCAGCGCCAACCCGGCGACGAGCAAAGCCAATTGAATGAGGCTGTAACCGGCGAGTAAATCCACTTACGCCGCCGCCCGCGCAATGTCTGGATCAAGCACGCGCGCCAGCGCATCGCGAATAATTTCAATACCTGCATCGCGCCGGTGCGCATTCTCGCTAATGTAGCACCGCCAGGATTTCGCACCCGGCTGCCCCTGGAACAGGCCGAGTATATGCCGGGTGATACAGTGCAGCGGCACGCCCTGCCCGACCTGTGCTTCGGCCCACGGCAACAGGCGTTCGATCACTTCCATGCGCGAGGGCGGCGGTGCAGTATCGCCAAACAGGCGGCCATCCACTTGCGCCAGCAGATAGGGATTGTGATAGACCGCACGGCCCAGCATAACGCCATCCATCCGCGCCAGATGCGGGCCAGCATCATCCAGCGAATGCAGCCCGCCATTCAGCACAAAGGTGAGTTGCGGAAATTCCGCCTTCATGCGATGCGCAAGGGCATAATCCAGCGGCGGCACATCGCGGTTCTGTTTCGGGCTCAATCCCTCCAGCCACGCCATGCGCGCATGAATGATAAACACTTCACAGCCCGCATCGCGCACAATGGCGATAAAGCGTGGCAGAATTTCTTCAGGTATCTGCTTATCAATCCCGATGCGGCATTTCACCGTCACCGGCAGATGCGGCACGGCGGCGCGCATGGCGGCGACACAGCGCGCAACCAGTTCCGGTTCCGCCATCAGACAGGCCCCGAAGCGCCCGGACTGCACCCGGTCACTGGGGCAACCGACATTCAGATTGATTTCGTCATAGCCAAAATCCGCGCCAATTTTTGCAGCCTCGGCCAGCGCCGCCGGTTCGCTGCCGCCAAGCTGCAACGCCACGGGATGTTCCGTCCCGTCGAAACCCAGCAGCCGCGCCCGGTCGCCATGCAGCACCGCATTGGCCGTCACCATTTCGGTATACAGCCGCGCATGGCGCGACAGCAGGCGCAGAAAGTACCGGTCAAACCGGTCCGTCCAGTCCATCATCGGCGCAACACAAAAACGGTACGGGCTCATTTCATCCTTCCTGTGGCGGGGAGGGCCGGACCTTAGCCCATTTTCCGATCCATGCGTAGATGATGATAGCGCTCAGCATCATAATAATTCCTTTATCCGCCCAGTTTCGGCAGGCGGCGGATGGCGGTGATCTGGCTGCCGGATTGGGCAATGCGGGCCACTGCGTCCGCAAGCGGTTCGCTGGCGACCTGCATGTGATAGGCGTTGGCGTGCAAAAGTGTGGCGGCATCCCGCATAATGCCCACATGGCCTTTCCAGAAAATCAGATCGCCACGCCGCAGCGCGCGCAAATCCAGGGTAAGCGCCTCGCCCAGCTCCACCTGCTGCCAGGTGTCGCGCGGGCATTCAAGCCCCGCGCCCTGCATGGCGGTTTGCAGCAGGCCGGAACAATCCAGACCCAGGCCATCCCTGCCACCCCATAAATAGGGTGTCCCCAGAAAATTTTCCGCGAGGGCGGCAAAATCTTCCGTATACATACCAACGGGAACAATATGTTCAGAATAAATCCAGCCCAGATTTTCAATCCGGCTATACCCGCCGGAATGCCCACCCAGCGCCAGCTTGGCGTTCATCCCAAGCCATAGCAGCGGCGGAGATTTCATATCCGCATCGCGGTACACAAAGGTGCGTGGGACGCAAACGCGATGCGTCGGCAGCGGCCCAATGGGGCCCAGCGCATCCAGCCGCACATAGCCCGGATAATGATCCAGCACCGCCTGGCCTTTTGCCCAGCCGTCTTTTTCTTCCTCGATGCTAAAAATTTCACCGAACAGCATCTGCGTATCCAGCGGCGCATCATCCATGGGCGCACGGCGCAACGCTGCCGAACCGGTAACAACGCGTTTAAGGGGTCCGCTCACAGCGCAGCCGCCCGCGCCCTGATCAGATCGGCAAATTCGCTCAGATACAGCGATCCCTTGAGCGTGCGTTGCACCAGCACATTGCGCCGGTCGGTTTCATCGCGTTTGCGGCGTATAAAATCAAGCCGCCCCATCGTATCCAGCGCGCGGGTAACCGCCGGTTTGGAAATGTTCAAATGCGCCGCCAGGCCGCGCACCGTATGTGGCGGCTCCTCGCCATAGACGATCAGCAAAATCGCCATTTGCCGCGCGCTCAGATCCGGGCCATCGGCGCGCACCGAATCGATCAATGCGTTGCGCCATAATTCCAGCGCCTTTTTCATGGAAAATTCGACAGCCATTTTACTCCCCAGCGTTAGGGCGTGTCCTCAATTAACCCAAACTTGTCATTCCGGACGTTAGGCGAGCCCGAAAACCGCAGGTTTTCGGGTGGCGAGCCTTACGATCCGGAATCCAGGAATCCCATATTGAGCGCCCTCATTTGTGGCTCCCCCGGGACCGGCTTTGCCGGCCCGAGGGCAGGCACATGGATTCCGGACAGCAATTAAGGACACGCCCTGGATTGCAGGGATTATTCCTGATCAGAAACGATCACGCAACAGCGCATATAGCGCGCGGATCGCCATCGCCTCACCGCCTGCTTTCTGTCCGGGGCCGCTTTTGGCGTTCCAGCCATAAATATCGAAATGCGCCCAGCTCTGCGCCTCGCCCACAAAGCGCTGTAAAAACAGCGCCGCCGTGATGGCGCCCGCCATGCCGCCTTCGGTGACATTGCCGAGATCGGCAATGCTGCTTTCCAGCCCCTTGTCATAGGGTTTCCACAGCGGCAGCCGCCATAGCGGATCGGCCTCCGACTGCGCATAGGCGGCAAGCTGCGCCGCCAGCGCGTCATCGGGCGTGAAGAAGGGTGGAATTTCTGTCCCCAGCGCCGTGCGCGCCGCCCCCGTCAGGGTAGCCAGATCAAACAGCAGTTCGGGTTTCTCTGTCCCCGCTTCTGCCAGCGCGTCGGCCAGAATCAGCCGGCCTTCGGCGTCTGTATTGCCGATTTCAACCGTCAGCCCCTTGCGGCTGGTCAGAATATCGCCCGGGCGGAAGCTGTCGCCGGACACAGAATTTTCCGCGATGGGGATCAGCACCCGCAGGCGCAGCTTCAACCCCGCATCCATGATCATGTGGGCAAGGCCCAGCACATTGGCCGCGCCCCCCATATCCTTTTTCATCAGCCGCATGCCGGAGCTGGGCTTGAGGTCCAGCCCGCCGCTGTCAAACACCACGCCCTTGCCCACCAGCGTCACCTTTGGCGCATCCGCATCGCCCCAGTGCAGGTCCAGCAGGCGCGGCGGCCGGGTGCTGGCCTTGCCGACCGCATAAATCATCGGGTAATTGTGGCTCAGCAATTCGTCACCGGTCAAGACCTTCAGCGTCGCGCCCTGCGCCGCCGCCATCTTTTGCGCCGCATCGGTCAATTCCTGCGGCCCCATATCGTTAGCGGGGGTATTGATCAGATCACGGGCGAAGAATACACCGCGCGCTATGCGGCTTACTTCAACGCCATCTACCCCATCGGGCAGCACCAGAGAGGGGCGTTCACTGATATCAGGAGATTTTTTATACCGCTCAAACCGATAGGAGCCAAGCGCCCAGCCAAGCGCGGCATGCCGACCGGTCCCCGCGGGAAGCGCCCCTTCAATCTGAAACGTGCCGGGGTTCAGAGCATCCGGCAGCGCGCGCCAGATCAGCGCATCGTCACCGTCCCCCAGGCCAAATGCGACGGCTGCAAGTCCTCCATCAACTGCGGGAATTCTCAGTATGCGCCCGGCCTGCGCCTTGAACTGGTTGGCCTGCGCCCATGCGGACACATTTGCCGGTTGCCCCGCCAGCCAGCTTTCAAGCCCGGCTTTGGTCACCGGCCAGATCGGAATAAATGGTGTTGCTCCGGCGGGTGCGAATAATGGCAGCAAGGCGATTCTCCTTCGGATTTGTACTGCGCAACTATATCAGCCTGATAAAAAACATGCGCGCCATTCTGGGCGCCCTGATGAACGGCGGGTCTTGCATGGCGCTTATTCCATGCTAGGCTTGCGAAAATATCCAACGGAGGAAGGCCGTCATGGCGCTGGCGCAAAAACAGGATGAGTATCTATTCGACGCGGACAGCCATGTGCTGGAGCCGCCCGATATGTGGGATAATTATCTTGACCCCAAATTCAGACATCGCGGCATTCGCATTACGCCCAATGAACAGGGCGTGGATCAGCTCTGGTGCGATGGCGAAGTGATCATGCCCAACCGGCTGGCCGCGATTGGCGGCGTGGACATGGACACGTCCAAGCTGTTCGATCCGCGCGGCAAGCTGAGCTATATGGACGGCGCGCCGCCCGCCAGCATGTCCGGGCCCGAACGCGTCAAGCTGTTTGACGAATGGGGATTGAGCGCGGGTCTGGTGCTGCCCACGGTCGGCATTCTGTGGGACAAGGACGATGCGCCGCTGGCCAACGCCTATTGCCGCGCCTACAATGACTGGGTGTATGATTTTCAGGCGGCGGATCGTAACCGCATCATCATCGCCGCGCACCTGAACCTGCGCGATATTCCCAATGCCATCAGGGAATTTGAGCGCTGCCTGGACAAGGGGTTTCGCGGCGTCTTCCTGCCGCCGGAACGGCTGGATGAAAAGGGTTTCGCTGATCCGCATTTCGATCCGCTGTGGGCGCGCATTGAAGAATCAGGCATGCCGCTGCTGCCCCACGTTATCGTCCGTACACGGCGTATTGTGACGGGCTTTGCTGGCGACTGGTACAGCCCCGGAAAACTCAATCTGACATTTTCATTCGCAATGGGCGGCGCATCGCAACTGATGCCCGCAATTGTGGCCATGGTGCTGGACGGCCTGTTCGATAAATTCCCGCGCCTGAAGGTCGCCAGCGTCGAAGCGGGCGCAGGATGGGCCGCCTACGCCATGGACCGGCTGGATGAAAAGTACAAACGCTTCAAATGGCAGGCACCGCTGAAGCTGGACCTGCCCAGCGATTATTTCCGCCGCAATCTGTGGTTCGTCGCCGAACCGGAAGAACGCACCATCGGCGCCATGCTGGATCTGGTGGGCGAAGACCGCATCCTGTGGGGATCGGACTATCCGCATATCGACAGCGATCTGGCCGCGGTTTCCCAGGTGCGCCACAGCGTCGCGGGCCTGTCCGACGCCCGCAAGCACGCGGTGCTGGGCGGCAATGCGAAGAAACTGTTCGGATTGCGTTAGCAGGATGCTGAAAAAACCGTTTTTTGTCATACTGAGCGAAGCGAGGGATCTCTGGGGGCAGTGAAAATTCTGGATTCTTCGCTTCGCTCAGAAATTGAAAGTTCTGATTGAACAGTCCGCAGGTGATCTCTATGTGAGTGTCGCGACACTTTGGGAAATTGCCATCAAATGGCGGTTGGGAAAAATCCGGATAGCCCCCGACATCAACACGCTGCCGGATTTGCTGCATGACATGGGAATTGAACTGATCACGATCACTGCGCGCCATGTGCTGGTTACCATTGATCCAGAACCCTTGACGCGCGATCCGTTTGACCGGCTGCTGCTGGCGCAATGCCAGATCGAGGATTTGCGGCTGGTGACGCTTGACCGCGCGCTTGTTGCGCATCCGCTGGCGGCCAAAGTCAAATGACGCTTCGACACGCCACATGACACGGCCACACACCCCATGCTCATAATCATAAGCGCGCTGCTGCCGGTATTTCTGATCTGGACCTATCTGTCCTGGGCCGTGATATTGTTTGGCGGCGTTGTGACCGCCGAGCTGCCGAAACTGCGAGACGCAAAATGATCATCCGTAACGCCACGGCGAAAGACCTGCCCGGCATCCTCGCCATCTATAACGACGTAATCGCCACATCAACGGCGGTCTATGCGCTGGCGCCGGTGAGCCTTGAAGATCGCACCCAATGGCTGGCGGCGAAACAGGCGCGGGGCTTTCCGGTTTTTGCCGCCGTTGAGGGGGATGAGGTGCTGGGCTTTGCCTCCTACGGCGAATGGCGCGGTGCGTGGGCCGGATATAAATTCACGGTCGAGCATTCGGTGCATGTCAAAGCGGGCATGCGCGGAACCGGCATCGGCCGCCTGTTGATGCAGCACCTGATAGATGCGGCGCAAACGGCGGGCCTGCATGTGATGATCGGGGCCATAGACGCCGGCAACGCCGCCTCAATCCGCTTTCACGAAAAACTGGGATTTTCGACCGTCGCGCATTTCCATGAGGTAGGCTTCAAATTCAACCGCTGGCTGGACCTGGTGTTCATGCAGCGGTTGATTGAGAAAGAGTGAAATGAGAAGCGCCTGCTTTCATCCACAGTTTGAAAAACCCTGGTATTGACTTTTTGTAATCATTCGGATACATTGCATTCATGCTGACGCTTGTCCGGTCCTCTGTATTTTCCGCCTGGCTGGATGCGTTGCGGGACCATAAGGGCAAGGCGCTTGTCCTGAACCGGCTGGCGAATGCAGCGCTTGGTAATTTTGGTGATTGTGCAGCCGTGGGCGAAGGTGTTTCGGAAATGCGCATCCATCATGGGCCGGGATACCGCGTCTATTTCGTGCGCGATGGCGCGGCGGTTTATGTGCTTCTGTGCGGCGGTGACGAGGGGGCACAGCGGCGGGACATTGCACTGGCAAAGCGGATGGCGCGCAGCTTGAAACGCGCAGTTTGAGGAAAGACCGGCGATGAAGAAAAAATCGAACTCAAAAGTAACCTATGCGCCCTTCGAGATTGCCGATTATCTCGACGATGAAGAGGTGATTGCCGAATATCTTTCCGCCGCCGCGCAGGACAAGGACAGTGATGTGCTGCTCAAGGCCCTGTCCGACGTGGCCAAGGCGCGCGGCATGGCGCAGGTGGCAAAGGATGCAGGCCTTGGCCGGGAAAGCCTCTACAAGGCGCTCCGGCACGGCTCAAAACCCCGCTTCGAGACCATCGCCGCCGTCCTGCGCGCCCTTAATGTCCGCATTGCGGTAGAGGTGAAGTGAGAGGGGGAAGTCCTGGATGATAGATAGCTGCTTTAACGTGGTACTGGTATAGATGACTTTCGCGGGGATATATGTAGCAATATGCTACATTAGAGCCAAGGATCCAACGAAGCCTGCCTCCTTGACAAAAGCGCCACTTGTAGCCACAATTCCTTCATGACAACCGTATCCATCCGCGACGCCAAAAACCGCCTTACTGAACTCGCCCGGCAGGTCGAGAAGGGAGAGACCATTACCGTTACGCGCAATGGGCGGCCGGTGTTTGATCTTGTGCCGCATCGCGAACGCGGCGGGGTGAATCTTGCCGCTGGAAAGGCTTATCTTTTGTCGAAGGGAATCACCAATCCGGTTCCCTTTATCGCCGATGATTTCGACGCGCCGCTGCCCGAGGATTTCCTGCTGCACCCATTGCCGCCAGACGCATGAGAGTTCTGATCGACACCCATGTCGTGCTGGATATTCTCCGGCGGACGCTGACCGAACAGCGCCCGGAAATAGCGCGGTTTCTTTCCGATCCTGCGACGGTTGCGTTTGTCAGCGTGGTCAGCCTATGGGAAACGGCAATCAAGACACGTCTGGGCAAACTCGATCCAGGTATGCCGCTTAAAGATGTCGCCGGATATCTTGAGGCCATTGGGTTGGCGATCCTGCCAGTCGAAATCAGCCATGTGATTACGGTCGTCACGCCCGAACCCTTGACGCGCGATCCGTTTGACCGGCTGCTGCTGGCGCAATGCCAGATCGAGGATTTGCGGCTGGTGACGCTTGACCGCGCGCTTGTTGCGCATCCGCTGGCGGCGAAAATTAAATGACGATTCGACACGCCACATGACACGGCCACACACCCCATGCTCATGATTATAAGCGCGCTGCTGCCGGTATTTCTGATTATCGCGCTGGGCTGGATATTCCGGCGGGTGGGGTTTCTGGATGCCGGAATTTGGCCGCCACTGGAGCGGCTGATTTATTTCATTCTGTTTCCGTGCCTGCTGGTGCAGAATCTGGCGACGGCGGATCTGGCGGGGATTGATATTGCGCCGATGGGGGCGGCGCTGCTGAGCGCCATCTTTATCATGACGGGCGGGCTGAGCGTGGCGCGCACGCGGCTCAGGCTGAACGGCCCGGAATATTCCAGCCTGTTTCAGGGGGCGGTGCGCTGGAATGGCTTTGTGGGAATTGCCGCCGCCTCCAGCCTGTTCGGTTCGGCCGGGCTGGCGCTGATGGCGATCGCCATCGCCTTTATGGTGCCGGCGGTGAATTTATTAAGCATCTATGTGCTGACCCGCCATGCCAGTGCGGAGCCCGCCAGCCTGCGCGCAGCGCTGATTGCCGTTGTGCGCAATCCGCTGATCATGGCCTGTCTGGTTGGCGTCGTGCTGAATGTTGCGGGGGTTGGCCTCGCCCCCATGCTGGACACCACCCTGAAAGTTATGGGCAGTGCGGCGCTGCCGCTGGGGCTGCTGGCGGTGGGGGCAGCCCTTGATCTCTCACACATGCGGCAATTCGGCGGCACGATAGCGCTGGGAACCGGGCTGAAAATGCTGGGCATGCCGCTATTGGTGGCGCTCACCACCTGGGCTTTTGGCGTGGAGGGCATCACCCGCGACATCGCCATTCTGTGCGCATCGGTTCCCGGCGCGACATCGGCCTATATACTGGCGCGGCAACTGGGCGGCGACGCCCGCATGATGGCGGGCATGATCACCGCGACCACCGTCATGGCGCTGTTCACCATGCCGCTGATTCTGACGCTGCTGCTTTAGAGATCGTCCTCGTCCGGCAGGTCTTCTTCCAGGATCGCCATGTGGAAGTTGTAGCACAGATCGCCGTCTTCCTGGTCACGGCTGACCACGGCAATGAATTCACCACTCAAAAAAACTTCGACCGAATCCTTGGTCGCGGTTTTAGGGTCCAGGGTGATTTTTTGATTGCCCAGGGTATCCCGCAGATATTTCTGCACGATCTGGATTTCGGTCTTGTTCATTCTGATTACCCCCTTGGCTTGATATGCCACCGTGTTAGCAGAGCTTGCAGCCAATGGCTATGACAGAAGCAGGCAATTGCCGCTTGCAGCGGCGGGGCTTCGGCTTTATATGAATCGCTTTAATGAGCAAACCCCACACACTCCAGGCCATGCGATTCCCACACAAACATCTATTGGGAATCAAGGATCTGTCCGCTTTGGACATTGATCAAATCCTCGATCTGGCGGATTCCTATGTCGAACTTAACCGCCAGGCCGATAAAAAGCAGAATTTGCTGCGCGGGCGCACCCAGATCAACCTGTTTTTTGAAGCCTCGACCCGGACGCAAAGTTCGTTTGAACTGGCGGGCAAGCGGCTGGGGGCGGACGTCCTCAATATGGCGGTGAGCAATTCGGCCCTGAAAAAAGGCGAAACCCTGATCGACACCGCCATGACGCTGAACGCGCTGCGCCCGGATCTGCTGGTGGTGCGCCATCCGGATTCGGGCGCTGTGGAGCTGCTGTCGCAAAAGGTGGATTGCGCGGTTATCAATGCCGGTGACGGCAGCAATGAACATCCGACCCAGGCGCTGCTGGATGCGCTGACCATCCGGCGGCGGCGCGGCCGTTTGCAGGGGCTGCTGGTCGCCATATGCGGCGACATTCTGCACAGCCGGGTGGCGCGATCGAACATTTATCTGCTGAACCGGATGGGTGCGCGGGTGCGCGTCGTCGCCCCGCCGACGCTGCTGCCCGCCCATATCGGCCGGCTTGGCGTTGAGGTGTTTCATGACATGCGCGCGGGGTTGCAGGATGTCGACATTGTGATGATGCTGCGGCTGCAACAGGAACGCATGCACGGCGCCTTTGTGCCCAGCCTGCGCGAATATTATCATTTCCATGGTCTGGATTATGAAAAACTGTCGCGCGCCAAACCCGATGCGCTGATCATGCATCCCGGCCCGATGAATCGCGGCGTTGAAATTGACAGCGAAGTGGCCGACGATATTGACCGCAGCGTCATTCGCGAACAGGTCGAGATGGGGGTCGCCGTGCGGCTGGCCATACTGGATCTGCTCAGCCGCAATCTGCCCGCCAATTCGCCTGTAGCGGGGGCGAAATGACCCCCACAAGCCCTGACTATAAATCCATCCCGGGAACGCAACTGACGGCCTATGTCAATGCGCGCCTGGTTGATCCGGGCACAGGTCAGGATGGGCCGGGCGAACTGCTGACGCAGGGCGGGCTGATTGTGGATTCGGGGCAAAAATTATTTGCGGACGGCATACCGGCGGAATGCGACGTGATCGATTGTGGGGGGCATGTGCTGTGCCCCGGCCTGATCGATATGAAAGTGTTTGTGGGCGAACCGGGGGCCGAACATAAGGAAACGCTGGAAAGCGCAAGCCTGGCCGCGGCGGCGGGCGGCATCACCACCATTATCACCATGCCCAACACCGATCCGGTGATTGATGATATTTCACTGGTTGAATTTCTGAAACGCCGCGCGCGTTTTGGCGCGCTGGTCAATGTGCATCCGATGGCCGCCGCGACCCAGGGCCTGAAGGGCCTCGGCATGTCGGAAATAGGCCTGATGCGTCAGGCGGGGGCCGTCGCCTTTACGGACGGTGTGCAGGCGGTGGCGAATGCCGTGCTGATGCGCCGCATTCTGAGTTACGCCAGCCGCTATGGCGCGCTGATCGTACAGCATGCGGAAGAACCGATGCTGGCCGAAGGCGGCTGCATGAATGAAGGCGAGATCGCCACGCGGCTGGGACTGTCGGGCATTCCGGACGCCGCCGAGACCATCATGCTGGAACGCGATCTGCGTTTGGTGGAGTTGACCGGCGCACGCTATCATGCGGATCAGCTTTCCTGCGCCACTTCGGTGGAAATCATGCGTCAGGCGAAACGCCAGGGCCTGCCGGTAAGTTGCGGCGTGTCGGCGGCGCATCTGGCGCTGAATGAAAATGATGTCGGCAACTACCGCACCTTTTTCAAACTGTCGCCGCCGCTGCGCCGCGAAGAAGACCGCGCCGCCCTGGTGGCAGGCGTTGCGGATGGCACGATTGACGTCATTGTCAGCGGCCATAATCCGCAGGATCAGGAAAGCAAGCGCCTGCCCTTTGCGCAGGCGGCGACCGGCGGCATCGGGTTGGAGACGCTTCTGTCCGTGGCGTTGACCTGTTTTCATAATGGCCATATTTCACTGTGCGGTCTGCTGGCGCGCATGACGATCAATCCGGCGCGATTGCTGGGCCTGCCGGGTGGTAAACTGGCCAAGGGACAGCCCGCCGATCTGACGCTGTTTAATCCGGGAAAAACCTGGATCGTGACGGGAAACCGATTGCGCTCAAAATCCAAAAACACGCCGTTTGAAGACCGCCATTTGCAGGGTGTCGTCCTGCGCACCGTGGTTGCCGGTGAAGCCGTATTCATCCGGGAAGAAGCCTAGCCATGCCAAACCCGATGGATTGGGGCCTGTCCGGCCCTTATTTGCTGGCGGCGTTGTTTGGCGGCTATGTGCTGGGCAGCATTCCGTTTGGCCTGATTCTGACCCGGCTGGCGGGGATAGGAGATATTCGCGCCATCGGTTCCGGCAATATCGGCGCGACCAATGTATTGCGCACCGGGAATAAATTTCTGGCGCTGCTGACTTTGCTGCTGGATGGCGGCAAGGGGGCGGCAGCGGTGCTGATCGCCCAAAATTATGGGCCGGATGTAACGGTTTGTGCTGCGGCGGGGGCGTTTTTCGGGCATCTGTTTCCGGTTTGGCTGCGCTTTCGGGGCGGCAAGGGTGTGGCGACATTTCTGGGGATCGCGTTGGCGCTGAACCCGCTGGCGGGCGCATTGATCTGTGCGACCTGGATCGCGATTGCCGCCATTTTTCGTATTTCATCGGCGGCGGCGCTGGCGGCGGCGGCGCTTGGCCCGCTCTATTTCTGGTGGTTCGGTCAGGACCAGTTGATGCAACTGTCGCTGCTGCTTGCGGTTGTGATCTGGCTGAAGCATTATGATAATATTCGCCGCCTGATAGCGGGTGAAGAACCGCGTATTGGGGCCTCCAGCCCCGAATAAGGGGGCCAGGTGGCGATACTTTCTGATCGGGAACGGGTGGACTGGCTGCGGCTGATCCGGACCCGCAATGTGGGCCCCGCCACATTCACCAGTCTGATTGCGCAATTCGGCACGGCGACCCGCGCCATCGAGGCGCTGCCCGATCTGGCGCGGCGTGGCGGCGGGCGTGGCGCGATCAGCATTGCGGGAAAAGCCGAGGCCGAAGCCGAACTGGCCGCCGCCGCGCGGCTGGGTGCGCGCTATATTGCATCGTGCGAGCCGGAATATCCGCCCGCGCTGGCCGCCAGTGACGCCCCGCCACCGTTGCTGTGCGTCAAAGGCGCGGTGCATTTATTACAGCGTCCCACCATCGCCATTGTCGGCGCGCGCAATGCGTCCGCTGCGGGGATCCGCATCGCACGCGAGCTTTCGCATGCGCTGGGGAGCCATGAGTTTCTGATTGCCTCTGGCCTGGCGCGCGGCATTGACGCCGCCGCGCATCATGGTGCGCTGGAAAGCGGCACAGCGGCCGTGCTGGCGGGTGGCGTCGATGTGATCTATCCACCCCAGAACGAACAACTGCATAATCATATTGGTGAAATTGGCGTATTGGTGTGTGAGTTGCCGCCGGGCGCCCAGCCCCAGGCGCGGCACTTTCCACAGCGCAACCGCATTATCTCCGGAATCAGCCTGGGGGTGATTGTGATTGAGGCCGCGCCCCAGTCCGGATCGCTGATCACCGCGCGTTATGCGGGCGAGCAGGGCCGCGAAGTATTTGTGGTGCCGGGATCGCCGCTGGACCCCCGATCGCGTGGCGGCAACGCCTTGATCCGCCAGGGCGCGACATTGGTGCAAACCGCCGAAGATGTGCTGGAAACCCTGCACCCCCTGCTGCGCAAACCGTTTGCGGAACCGGATCGGATGCAGCCTTATTCCCCGCCGGTGCTGGATATGCGCCTGATCGACAAGGCGCGGTCCGAAATTCTGGAAATGCTGGGGCCGACGCCGGTGGAGATCGACGAACTGGTGCGTCAATCCGGGCTGAGCGCCGCGGCAATAGCGGTCATATTGCTGGAACTGGATTTAGCGGGGCGGCTGGAGCGCCATCCGGGGCAGCGGGTGGCGTTGACAGGATAGATGCTCCGCGAAAAATCAGGGCTTGACGCATAAGAACAAATAGTGTACATATGCGGCCTTCACTGGCTGCTGTTGCAATTTTATTTCTGGAGCCTGATTTAGAGGGACGACCGAAACCCCAAGCGGGTGGCCCAGCGGGTGACGTTGTCAGGATAGGCTAACTTGCGGTACGTAATCGTGCTACCTATGGCGAACAAAACAACTAATTAACTGGACAGTTCAATGCTTACATCACTTCGCAAAACCACCGGCAACTGGTTTACCCGGATTTTTTTGTTCATCCTGGTGATCAGTTTCGCTGTTTGGGGCGTTGCGGATTTTCTTGGTAATACGGTCGAGCCGCCGTTAGCCAAGGTGGCGGGCGCCACCATTTCGGCGCAGGAATTCGATAATGATTTTCGCCGCGAATTGTTCCGCCTGCAACAGCAATATGGCCCGGAATTCAGCACCGCCAAAGCCCGCGAAATGGGATTTGACCGGGAAGTGCTGCGGCAAAAGCTGGTTGGGATTATGTTTGACCGCGAATCGGAAAGCCTGTCGCTGACCACAGCCGACCAGACCATCGCGCAGAATATTCGTGAAAATGCCAGCTACCGGGATTCGCTCGGGGAGTTTGACAAAAATATTTTTCTGCGCGCATTGAATGAGAATGGCTTTACCGAGAAAGAATTTACGCGCCGCGCCCGCATGGACATGACCCGGCGCCAATTGATCGCAGCCATCACAGCGGGGACCGTTGCGCCGCAAAAGCTTGCCGCGACATTGTATTCCCTGCGGGAAGAACAGCGCACAGCGGAACTGCTGTACATTCCACAAAACGCCATCGGAAAAATTCCTGATCCAACCGAGATGGAACTGGAAGCGTTTCACAAGGCCAATGAATCCCTGTTCACGGCGCCGGAAACCCGCAGCGTCACCTATGTCACCCTGCGGCCCGATGATCTGGCGGAAGGGATTACGCCCGATGAAAAGGACCTGCGTGAACACTATGACGCCCGGCTGGCGGAATTTACGGTTACGGGGATGCGCAATCTGCAGCAGTTTGTACTGCCCGACGAAGCAGCGGCAAAAGCCGCCCACGACAAGCTCAAGGCAGGCAAGGATTTTGCGGCAGTGGCCAGACAGGCGTCCGGAATGCGTGAAAAAGAATTGGAGCTTGTGGAAGTCACCAAAGACATGTTGCCTGTGGAAATTGCCGAGGCGGTGTTTGCCCTGAAGGAACGCGAAGTCAGTGCGCCCTTAAAAAGCCCGCTGGGTTGGCATCTGGTCAAGATTACCGCCGCGCGTCAGGAGCGGATTCAACCATTTGAGGAAGTGCGCAAAACCATTTCCGAAGATCTGGCGCTTACCCGCGCCACTGACCTGGCCGTCGAGCGGGCGAACCAGCTGGAAGATGCGCGCGCCGGGGGGGCGTCGCTGGAAGAAACCGCGAAGGAATTCGGCCTGAAGCTGCACACCATCGCGGGTGTTGACCGTCAGGGCAACGGCCCCGATGGCAGGCCCGTTCAGAATATGCCCATGGATCCGCAATTCATCGCCGATGTTTTTGATACGGATGCAGGATCGGAAAGTGATCTGCGGGAAAACAAGGATGGTGGTTATTACGTGTTGCGGGTGGATAATGTCACGCCATCGGCCGTGCGCCCGCTGGCCGATGTGCGCAACGAGGTCGCCGCCGCATGGCGCGCCCAAAAGACTGGTGAAAAGCTGGAACAGCTTTCCGGTGAAATGCTGAAAGCCGCCCAGGCAGGCAAACCATTGCCGGAAATTGCCAAGCCCCTGAATCTCAAGGTTACTCAAAGCGCCCCCTTTGGCCGCAGTTTTACGGATGAACAGATGAGTGCGGCGCTTGCCGCCAAACTGTTTACCGGAAAACCAGGCGACAGCTTTGCCGAACCGGCCCCCGGCGGGGGCTATGTCATTGCGCGTTTGAGTGAAATCAGGCCGCCATCGCTGACCGGTAAAAGTGACGCTGTCGCAAAAGTGGGCCGGGATTTATCCAGGAACTTCTCCGAGGATGTGCTGGCGCAATATCAGTCAGTACTGGAACGGCGATATGACGTGGAAATAAACCAGGACCGGTTGAACAGCCTGTTTGAAGAGCAATAATGATGCAGGTTGATCCCGATTTTACTGCTTTTGCCAAAACCTATGACGCCGGTGCGCCACAGGTGGTGTGGACCAATCTGGTTGCCGATCTGGATACGCCCGTATCGGTGATGTTGAAGCTTGCCCATGGTCAACCATACAGTTTTCTGTTCGAGTCGGTTGAAGGTGGCGCGGCGCGCGGACGCTATTCGTTCATTGGCATGAAGCCAGACCTGATCTGGCGCTGTTATGGTGAGCGCGCCGAGATCAACCGCGGGGCGCGCACGGATCAAAATGCGTGGGAGCCATGCGCGGAAGGCGCGCTGGAATCACTGCGCAGGCTGGTGCGCGAGATGCGCGTTGATCTGCCTGCCAGCCTGCCGCCCATGGCGACTGGCCTGTTCGGGTATATGGGATATGACATGGTGCGGCTGATGGAAAAATTGCCCAGCCCCAACCCTGATCCGCTTGGCCTGGCCGACAGTATTTTCATTCGCCCGTCGATCATGGTGATTTTTGACAGCGTGAAGGACATTCTCAGTGTTGTCACCCCGGTATGGCCGCAGAACGGCGTAAGCGCGCGCGCGGCCTATAATCAGGCAAACGAGCGGCTGAATGATGTGGTGACGGATTTTGAAAAGCCGCTGCCGCATGGCGCAAATTATCGCCTGGATAGCCTGACACCCCTGCCTGAGCCACAATCCAATACGACGCGGGCGGAATATCATGCGATGGTGGCGCGGGCGAAGGAATATATCGCCGCCGGGGATATTTTTCAGGTCGTGCCAAGCCAGCGTTTTCGCATGCCGTTTGAATTGCCGCCCTTTGCGCTGTACCGCGCGCTGCGGCGGATTAACCCGTCGCCCTATATGAACTTTCTTGATTTTGGCGATTTCGCCATTGTCGGGTCTAGCCCGGAATTGCTGGTGCGCCTGCGCGATGATGTGGTGACCATTCGCCCCATCGCGGGATCGCGTCCGCGCGGCGCAACGCCCGAACAGGACGCCGTGATGGCGCATGATCTGATCACGGATGAAAAAGAACGCGCCGAACATCTGATGCTGCTGGATCTGGGCCGCAATGATGTGGGGCGCGTGTCACAAATCGGCAGCGTCAGGGTCACCGGCCAGTTCATGACCGAATATTATTCGCATATCATTCATCTGGTGTCGAATGTCGAAGGGCTGATCGACCCTGAATTTGATGCGATTACAGCCCTGTGCGCGGGGTTCCCGGCGGGCACGGTCAGTGGCGCGCCGAAAATCCGGGCGATGGAAATCATTGACGAACTGGAAAAGGAAAAGCGCGGCGTCTATGCCGGGTGCGTTGGATATTTCTCCGCCAACGGATCAATGGATAATTGCATCGCGCTGCGCACGGCGGTCGTCAAGGACAAGGTGGTTTATATTCAGGCGGGCGGCGGCGTTGTCGCCGACAGCGACCCGGAAGCGGAATATCAGGAAACCATTACCAAGGCCAAGGCCATGGTGCGCGCAGCCGAAGAAGCCGTACGCTTTGCCTCTGCCGCCAGCAAGGGCCAGTAGGCTGAGCTGGCCATAGCTTGTTCCCATTGCAACACCTTTGTAGGGTGTTGCACTTGATTCGTGAACTCAGGCCCGGGACAAGCCCGGGGTGACAAAATAAGATTGCGCTTCAATCCAAACAGGACGGACGCTGAAGCATACGGACCGAAGCGCGATAGAGCGGGTGCGCCAATGCGGCTTTGGCGTTTGCAGCGGAAATGTCGCCGCGCCGCATCCAGCCGCGCAAGCACAGCCTCGTGCGTCAACTCTCGTTCCATGACAGGCGCATCGGGATTTTCTTGCTGTATGGGTTCAGATCGGCTGAGGGGATTTGCCGGGGATATTATCTCCCACGGAACCTGTTCACACACCCCCCATTCCCGCTTGACAAGCCTTACTGAGCATTGTCTCATTACGGGAGCCGTTTGGTCTGGCATACAATGTTGTCAACATGTTTTCCGGCCTGCGCCGTCCAGTATGGCTTCTTAAAAAATAAACTTTTGGAGGAGGTGGCGTTATGGCTGATACACGGTTTGACATGGTAATTCGCAACGGCACGGTGGTGGATGGCACCCGCATGCCGCGTTTCAAGGCGGACATTGCGATCAAGGACGGCAAGATCGCCGAAATCGGGCGCGTGACCGGCAAGGGCAAAAAGGAAATCGACGCCACCAATCTGATTGTGGCGCCCGGCGCGATTGACGTGCACACGCATTATGACGCGCAACTGCAATGGGATCCCTATGCCAGCCAGTCGTGCTGGCATGGCATTACCTCTATCGTGATCAGCGCCTGTGGTTTTGGCTTTGCGCCTTGCCACCCGCATGACCGCGAACGCGCCATGCAGCGCATGACCCGCGTCGAGGCTATTCCCTATTCCGCAATGAAAGAAGGCATGCGCTGGGACTGGGTGACGCAGGCCGAATATCTTAATTCCATGAAAGCCGCCGGGCTGGGTATCAATGTGGCCAGTTATATTCCGCAGTCCCCGGTGCGTGGATATGTTCTGGGTACGGATGACAGCAAGCGCGAGCATGTGACGCCCGCAGAACTGGAAGCCATGAAAGAAGTGGTGCGCGACGGCTATCGCGCGGGCGCCATGGGGCTGTCCACCGATCTTAATCTGATCGACCGGGATTTTGACGGGTCTGTGCTTCCCAGCCTGATCGCCCCGATGGAAGAAACCGAAGCGCTGATCGCTGTGGCGCGCGAATTCAATGTTGGCTCCATCGAAGTCACGCCCAAGCAGTTGAAGATCGGACCCAATGAAGCCGAAATGCTTGAGCGCTGGGCCAATATTTCCGGTCGCCCGGTCTATTACAATGCGCTGATTCAGGAAGGCCACCGCCCCGGCGCCTATAAGGAAGCGCTGGCGCTGCTCGAGGACATGAACACGCGGGTGCAGGTGAACGGCCTGGGGCTGACCCATGAGCTGGAATCGCTGTTCAATCTGATCGAATATAATCTGTTCGATGAAATGCCCGCATGGAACAAGGCGCTGGCCTGCCCGCTGGAACAGCGCATCGCCAATCTGGCCAATCCGGCCGTGCGTAAAACCTTGCAGCATGATCTGGATCATCATGTGGAACGGCTATGGTCAGGCAACTGGGCGCGGCTGATGGTGATGGAATCGAAAGATCCCAAACTGGCCGGCAAATATATCTCGCAGATTGCCGCTGAGCGCGGGCAAGACCCGCTGGATGTGTTCTGTGACATCAATGTGGCCGAGCGTCTGGAAACCAATTTCATCATCGAAGATTTCGCCAATATGGATGATGACGCCAATCAGGAAATGCTGCTGCATCCTTATGTGATCCCCGGCCTGTCGGACGGCGGGGCGCATACGCAGTTTCTCAGCCTGGGCAAATACCCCACCATCCTGCTGGCCAAATGGGTGCGTGATAAAAAAGTTCTGTCGCTGGAAGAGGCGCATTGGCGCCTGTCGCACATGGCGGCGGCCAGCATTGGCATGAGCGGGCGCGGCATGCTGCTGCCGGGCCTGCCTGCGGACATCATGATCTATGATCTGGACAGGCTGGCGGTAACGCCGGAAAAGCCGGTGTATGAAACCATCATTGGCGGCGGGCGGCGTCTCATTCAAAAGGCCACCGGCTATCGCGCCATTCTGGTCAATGGCGTGCCGACGTTCGAGAACGGCGAATGCACCAATGCGCGCCCCGGCGACATCTGGCGCACCAGCGTAGGCGAACAGTATAACGCAGCGCTGAAAAAAGCGGCGGAATAAACACGGCGGCGGCCTGGGTTTACTCGGCCGCCGTCGCCACGTCCATGCGCGGCTGGGCAAGGGTTACCAGCCGCGCAACGCCTTCCGCGTTGCCCAATACGGCCAGTTTTTCACGCGCGGACAGAAAGCGCACGGCGTCTTCGATATTGTCTGCCTGTTGCAGCTTCGCCATCGCCACCACGAAGTCCACATCCACATCACCTCTGACGCTGCCGCGCGGCGGCAGCAGCATGGCCAGATGCAGGGCGCGCAAATCTGCGTCCATCGCGATGCGCAATACCGGATCCGTTACCGGCATGCCCTTGCGGCCCAATTCTTCCTGAATGATCCGGGAGCGGACGATAATCGGGTGCGGGGCTGCTTCTTCCGGCGTCAGCAATAATCCTGCACGGGCCAGTGCCTGGCCACAACGCCGGCTTGCCCCCAATGCGGACAGCGGAATAGCGAGCACAAGCCCAAGCACCACCGGCGACATCCACGCCAGAAGCATGGGTGACACGGCATAGGCGGATACGCCAATGATTACGCCAAGAATAGTATGTCCACGATGGCGAGCCGCAATCTCGCGGAACGGCACGCGGTCATCGCCGCGCCGCTGGGTGCGCCAGCCAACATCACGCCCGGCCAGAGAGCCAAATACAGCCGATGTCTGGATCAGCATCATCACGGGCGCTGTCATGGAAGACAGGATGGTTTCCACCAGCAGCCCGCAAATTATCGCCAACCGCCCGCCAAACCGCGCCGCCTGAACACGATCCCGCATCAGCAGCATGACACCAAGAATTTTCGGGCCCAGCAGCACGGCCATCGTGCCCGCATACAGCCATGCGGCAAGTTGCGGATTGATCACCGGCCAGGTAGGGAAAATCTGAAATTCATCGGTGAAATATTCCGGGCGGATGTAATGCGCCTGCAAGCTGAGCAACATGCCGACCAGAAGAAAACTCAACCAGAATGGCGAAGCCAGATACCCAAAGACGCCAAGCCCAAGATGCAGACGGCTGAGCCAGTGCAGGCCGCGTGTGCGTAATATGGCCATATGCTGCATGTTTCCCTGGCACCAGCGCCGGTCACGCGCCGCATAATCAATCAGCCCCGGGGGGCTTTCTTCAAAGCTGCCCTCGATCTCCGTCGCCATATACACTTTCCAGCCGCCCCGGCGGATCAGCGCGGCTTCGACAAAATCATGGCTCAGGATGTGACCGCCAAAGGGCGCACGGCCGGGCAGAACCGGCAGGCCGGCATTTTCAAGAAACGCCCGTGTACGGATGATTGCATTATGGCCCCAGTAATTTCCGTCGCCCATATGCCAGTAGGCAAGGCCCGCCGCCACAACTGAACCATAGGCGCGTCCGGCAAACTGTTGCAGGCGCGCGAATAAGGTGCCGCCATTGATGATCTGCGGCGCGGTCTGAATAATGCCCGCTTCCGGGTGCACTTCCATGACCGCCGCCAGCCGCACCAGCGCCTCCGCCGTCATCAGGCTGTCTGCATCCAGCACGATCATATGTTCGTAATTCATGCCCCAGCGGGAACAGAAATCTTCCACATTTCCGGATTTGCGCGCGATGTTTTTTGGCCGCCGCCGGTAGAACAGATTTGCATCGCCGCCGGTGCGGGCGCGCAGATCGCGAAAGCCTTCTTCTTCTTCCAGCCAGATCGCCGCCTCGGTGGTGTCGCTCAGGATGAAAATATCAAAAGAGCGCAGTGCGCCCATTTCGCGTAGCGCTTCATACATGGCCTGCAGGTTGGCATAGATACGGTGAGGCGGCTCATTATAGGTCGGCATTACCAAAGCCGTCCGTTTACTGAGGATCATCGTGCTGCCCAGGGCAAGCTTTGGCACGCGCAATAATGGCTGCGGCCACAGCACCAGCAAATAGCCCATCAGCGCGCTGATAAACCAGAAGGAAATCCAGGCGAAGTTCGGAACAAACAGAACCATGATCAGAATCTGGATATTGGTCAGATCATTGACCGCCATCACCTGGTACATACCGAATGCGGCCCAAAGGGTCAGCGTTAATGTGCCCGCAAACAAAATCCCGCGCCGGTACAGCGCCTGTGATCGCGATGCAGCAGGAAAAATCCGGGTGTTATCATCGCTCCATTGCCGCAAAGACTGCGCGGGCATGTCAGCGGGCATCTCCGGCGGCATCGGCGGCGCCATGATAAATTCCGGCATGCTATCAGTAGTGCTGGAGGGCGCGTCTGATTGCGCCCCTAAATCGTCCATCGGTAAACCCAGACCTCCGACAATCGTGTCGTTTCGTTGGCAAGATGACAGCGCAATTCAACTACCTGCGCCCCGCCGGTTTCAAGTTCAAAACTGAACCGCCAGCCCTTTGTTTCTGGATTGGGTTGCACGACGGGGTTTAGTATTCTGCCTTCCGACGCCTCAATGATGGGCTTTGGGCTTGTTTCCGGCGCAAGCTGGTTCAGGGCGTCGCCCACGAAATCAATCACAAACAGACGGGTCGGCGCATCCCAGCCTGTACCCATGCGGGTTGCCACAACCTGTGCGACTTCAGGCGCCGGCGCTGGGGCGTTGGACCATTGCATCCGGTAATTCAGGACATATTCCGAACCGCCCGGTATCGGATCGGAAGGCCGCCAATAGGCGACGATATTGTCGTTTACTTCTGATTTCGAAGGAATTTCAACCAGATGCACCCCGCCAGGGCCCCAATCACCGATAGGTTCAATCCACACGCTGGGACGGCGTTCATAGCGCGCTTCCAGGTCTTCATAATTTTCGAACCGGCGCTCGCGCTGCAACAGGCCAAACCCACGCGGACTATGGTCCATGAAAACACTATATTGCAGGCTGGCCGGGTTCGACAACGGCCGCCACAGCCATTCTCCCTGACCATTGCGAATCGACAGACCGCTGGAATCATGCACCGCAGGACGGAAATCATCCACGCCAACCCGGTCCAGCGGGCTAAACAGGAACATGCTGGTCAGCGGCGCAAAGCCGGCACGCTCCAGATTGGTGCGGGGGTACAGGGTGACTTCCACATCCATTTCGGTGCTGACGCCTGGACGCATGGTAAAACGGTAGGCGCCAGTTGTCCGCGGGCTATCCAGCAACGCATGCACAACGATCGCGCTTGACCCCGGCAGTGGCTTTTCAACCCAGAAAGACCGGAAAAGCGGGAATTCCTCGCCGCCTGGCTCGGCCGTATCGATGGCCAGGCCACGCGCCGACAGGCCATAGACCTGGTCCTTGGCCACCGCGCGGAAATAGCTGGCCCCCTGAAACACCGCCATTTCATCGAAATAATCCGGCCTGTTGATCGGCGTATGCAGCCGCAGGCCGGCAAATCCCAGATCATATTCCGGCGGCGGCGGCGACACACTGGGTCCAAACGAATAAAAGTCGCTTGAATACAGCAGCTTGCGGGATTCGTCCTTTTCCACCAAAAAGATCGTCACCGGCTGCGTAAAGAAGAAGCCTGTATGAAACATGTGCATCTGAAACGGCAGCTTTTCATCGCGCCAGACCGCCTGATCGGGACGAAACCGAATATCCCGGTATTGGTCGTAGGTCAGATTTTCCAGTTCTTTAGGCAGGGTCAGGACCGGTGGCGCATATTTCTTCGACGCCAGCCTTTGCGCCAGTTTACGTACATATCCCGCATTAAAAGGAACCGGATCCCCCAACCTGGTTGTGTAAACAGGGGCCGCCGTTTCTTGCCCGGTTACGGGCAGAACGCCAAAGAATGGGGAAAGGGCCATACCGGCCAGGACGTCACGACGGCGCACAGCTATCTTCTTCGCTCTTATGTTAAGTGGCTTAAACAGCCATGCACATATATGATGCAAGCTATCTGGCATAGCTTTTATAGTTTATCCAGTGCATTTTCATAAAATAAGGGGAGTAAGGCAAATGCGACAGATATCTGATCAGAACGCTTGGCTGGCCCAGGTTGCAGAAGTCGCGCTGGAACCCGGCCTGCCCATCATCGATCCCCACCATCATTTATGGGACCACCCCGGCAGCCGGTATTTTCTGGATGAGTTATGCGCTGACACCAATAGCGGTCATAATGTTGTGGCGACGGTTTTCGTCGATTGCGGGGCTATGTACCGCGCTTCCGGGCCCGAACATCTGCGCCCGGTTGGGGAAACCGAATTCGTCAATTGGGTGGCGGCGCAAAGCGCCAGCGGCCTGTACGGGCCGATGCGGGCCTGTTCCGCCATTGTCGGACATGCTGATCTGACTCTGGGTTCGCCTGTCGGCGAGGTGCTGGACGCCCATATGATCGCGGCGCCAAGCCGGTTTCGCGGCATCCGTCATATTACAGCCTGGGATCCAAATCCCCAGCTTCAGGGAACATTTTCGCACCTGACAAAAGGCATGCTGGGTGAGACGAAATTTCGTCAGGGCGCAGCAGAACTGGTCAAGCGCGGCATGTCATTTGATTCGTTTTTCTATCATCCGCAAATTCCCGATCTGACGGAATTTGCCCGCGCCTTGCCTGATCTGACGATCATTCTGGATCATTTCGGCGGCCCGATTGCTATTGGCCCCTATGAGGGCAAAAGGGCGGAAATTTTCGTGCAGTGGAAAAAAGACATGGCCGAGCTGGCGAAATGCCCGAACGTCAATGTGAAAATCGGCGGCATCAACATGCCGATGAACGGTTTTGGCTGGCACAAAAATGCGCTGCCGCCCACATCGGAAGAACTGGCGGCGGCCACCCGCGACTATTATCTGCATACCATTGACGTGTTCGGACCGGCACGCTGCATGTTCGAGAGCAATTTTCCGGTGGATAAACGGTCCGTCTCCTATGGCGTGCTGTGGAATGCATTCAAGCGCATCGCGGCGGGATTTTCAGCAAGCGACAAGGCGGCGCTGTTTGCAGGCTGCGCCAGCCGTGTCTATCGAATGGGATAAACAGGCGGTATGGGAAGTTTTTTACATACACTGGTGCCGGTTTTCATTGGCGCCACCTTTGCGGTGCTTTGCGCCGGTGTCTTCGCCATGTTCCGGGGCGGTGAATTCAACCGCAACTGGAGCAACAAATTGATGCGCCTGCGCGTGGCGACGCAGTTCGTTGCCGTGCTCATCATTATGGGCGCACTCTATTTCGCCGGGAGCTGATCGATTGGTAAAGCTGAATAAAATATACACCCGCACCGGCGACAAAGGCGACACCGGTCTTGGCGATGGCAAACGGGTGCGCAAATATGACCTGAGGGTCGCCGCCTATGGCACGGTGGACGAGGCCAATGCCACCATCGGCCTGGCGCGCCTGCACACGACCGGTGACGCGGACGCAGCCCTGGGACGCATTCAGAATGATCTGTTCGATCTGGGGGCCGATCTTTGCACACCCGAAGCGCCCGGCGAGAAGCCGGGTGCGGCGCTGCGCGTCGCCGACGCCCAGGTGGATCGTCTGGAACGCGAAATAGACGCCCTGAACGCCCGGTTAAGCCCGCTGAACTCCTTCATATTGCCAGGGGGAAGCCCGGCGGCGGCCTATCTGCATCTGGCGCGCACGGTCAGCCGACGCGCCGAGCGGCTGATGGTGGAGCTGGCGGATAGTGAAAAAGTTAACCCGGTGGCGCTACGCTATATCAACCGGCTGTCGGATTTTCTGTTTGTGATTGGCCGCCATGTGAACAATGACGGTAATACAGATGTTTTATGGCAGCCGGGCCAGAACCGGTAATTGTATTTTTTACCTAAAATCATGGCTTTGAACGTTACGATTCGTTGACAGCGGCGGTTGCGAATACTAGTTTTCGCACCTGCGAGATAACCGGTTTTCCCAAACCGGGATAAATTAGCAAATATTTTGATTTGGAGAGTGTGGCAATGAAGGTTCTGGTGCCCGTCAAACGGGTGATTGATTATAACGTAAAAGCGCGGGTCAAGGCCGATGGGTCGGGCGTCGATCTGGCGAATGTCAAAATGTCGATGAACCCGTTTGACGAAATCAGCGTCGAACAGGCCGTGCGCATGAAAGAAGCCGGAACCGCCACCGAGGTCATTATTGTCTCTATCGGACCGGCAGCGGCGCAGGAAACCATCCGCACCGCGCTGGCCATGGGCGGGGATCGCGGCATTCTGGTAAAAACCGACGCCACCGTTGAACCCCTTGCCGTCGCCAAAATCCTCAAGACCATTACCGAACAGGAAGGCGCGGATATCGTCATTCTGGGCAAGCAGGCGATTGATGATGACAGCAATCAGACCGGACAGATGCTGGCCGCATTGCTGGGCCGTTCGCAGGCCACCTTTGCCAGCGAAGTCAAAATTGATGGCGACAAGGCCGAAGTGACCCGCGAAGTGGATGGCGGCCTGCAAACCATCCGCGTGAACCTGCCCACCATCATCACGGTTGATCTGCGGCTGAATGAGCCGCGCTATGCGTCGCTGCCCAACATCATGAAGGCGCGCAAGAAACCCATTGATGAAAAGACGCCGGAAGATTATGGCGTGGACATCACGCCGCGCCTGAAAGTTCTGAAAACCACTGAGCCGCCCACGCGTTCCGCTGGTGTAAAAGTAGAATCCGTACAAGATCTTGTCGCCAAGCTGCGCAATGAAGCAGGAGTAATTTGAGTATGAGTGCGCTTGTAGTAGCTGACCACGACAATACAAACCTGTCCGACGCCACCGCAAAGGTCGTTAGCGCCGCCAAACAACTGGGCGGCGATGTGCACATTCTGGTGGCTGGACAAAATTGCGGTGCGGTGGCAGAAGCCAGCGCCAAGCTGGACGGCGTGACAAAAGTTCTGCTGGCCGATGACGCGATTTATTCGGCGCGGCTTGCCGAAAATGTGGCGGAACTGGTGGTTGGCCTGATGGGTAATTACACATCGGTGCTGAGCAGCGCCACCACCGTGTCGAAAAATTTCATGCCGCGCGTCGCCGCCATGCTGGACGTCGCGCAGATTTCCGAAATCGTGAAAGTCGAAGCGCCGGATACATTTGTGCGCCCGATCTATGCGGGCAATGCGATGCAGACCGTGCAATCCACAGATGCCAAAAAGGTCATCACTGTGCGCACCACAACATTCCAGGCCGTTGGCCAGGGCGGTTCGGCCACTGTCGAGAAAATCGCGGCGGCGAAAAATCCCGGCCTGTCGGAATATGTCGGCGATCGCCTGTCGGATTCGGCGCGGCCACAATTGACCTCGGCCAAGATCATTATCTCTGGCGGCCGCGGCATGCAATCGGGCGATAATTTCAAAATGATTGAAGCGGTTGCGGACAAGCTCAAGGCAGCCGTTGGCGCATCGCGCGCAGCCGTCGATGCAGGCTATGCGGCGAACGACATGCAGGTCGGACAGACCGGCAAGGTTGTGGCGCCCGATCTGTACATTGCCGTGGGTATTTCGGGCGCCATTCAGCATCTGGCCGGCATGAAAGATTCCAAGATCATCGTCGCCATCAACAAGGATGAAGAAGCGCCGATTTTTCAGGTATCCGATTATGGCCTGGTGGCGGATTTGTTCAAGGCGGTACCGGAACTGGAAGCGGAATTGGCAAAGCTTGGCCTCTAGCAGTTTGCGGAAAAACTGCTAGGAGCCAGGAGAAAAAAATGGACGGGAAACGCAGCAGGGATTGGACCTGGTTCAACAAAGGATGATCCCCGAATGGTGACGATAAACAAGGTTGGCGTAATTGGCGCCGGTCAAATGGGCAACGGCATCGCGCATGTGTGCGCAGCCGCCGGCTTTGATGTGCTGCTGGAAGATGTCAACAAGGAGGCGCTGGACAAGGCGCTGGCGACTATTTCGTTCAACATGTCGCGCCAGATCCAGCGCGGTCTGATGACCGATGAGGCCAAGCAGGCCGCCATGGCCCGCATCACCCCCGTCGCCGATCTTGATCGCTTCAAGGAAGTTGATCTGGTAATAGAAGCAGCGGCGGAAAAGGAAGATGTGAAACGCAGCATCTTCGCCCGGCTCTGTCCGATGCTGCGGCCAGACGCCATCATCGCCTCCAACACCTCGTCCATTTCCATTACGCGCCTTGCGGCGTCAACAGACCGGCCCGAACAATTTATCGGTCTGCATTTCATGAACCCGGTGCCGGTCATGAAACTGGTCGAGCTGATCCGGGGCATCGCCACGGGCGAAGAAACCTTCAAGCAGGCGCGCGAGTTCACCAACAGGCTGGGCAAGACCACGGCCAACGCCGAAGATTTTCCCGCCTTCATGGTCAACCGCATTCTGATGCCGATGATCAATGAAGCGGTCTATACGCTATATGAGGGCGTCGGTAATGTAGAAGCGATCGATGTCGCCATGCGGCTTGGCGCCAACCATCCGATGGGGCCGCTGCAACTGGCGGATTTTATCGGACTGGATACCTGCCTTGCGGTGATGCAGGTGCTGCATGACGGCCTGGCGGACAGCAAATACCGCCCCTGCCCGCTGCTGGTGAAATATGTCGAGGCGGGCTGGCTGGGCCAGAAAACCCAGCGCGGATTTTACGATTATCGCGGTGAAACGCCCGTGCCAACGCGGTGATTAACTAAGGAACGAACATGAGCATTGGGGTGTTGGACCATGTATCCATCCCGGTACGCGACATCAAACGGTCGGGTGCGTTTTATGATGCGGTTTTAGCGGTACTGGGCCTGTACCGCACTGGCGGTGGCGGCGATGCCATAGGCTATGGAACCGATCCTGATGTTCCATGCAGCTTCTGGATACTCGAACAGACGGGCGCCAACGCCGCAATGCCTGGATTAGGCCTGCATATAAGTTTCAGTGCTTTTGATCGCGCACAGGTGCATGCGTTTCATGCTGCGGCGCTTGCCCACGGCGGCCGCGACGCGGGCCAGCCCGGCCCGCGGCCGCAATATTCATCGGGATTTTATGGCGCATTTGTGTTCGATCCTGATGACACCAAGATCGAAGCAGTAGTTCGCAAGGATTTGATCTAGAGTCTTTCTGTTTTAGGTCAATACACTCCGACGTCATTGCGAGCGAAGCGTGGCAATCCAGGAGCCCCACGCAAAGGCCTGAGTTTGTG
>JBMOMW010000038.1:60468-101973 GCA_049325255.1 Pseudomonadota bacterium
CTTTCTATTTTGCACCTGTATGCCCACTCTACCCTCGCAATGACGTCGTAGGGGGGCATACTTCAACCCGAAACGTGGTTAACCCAACATCCTCGTGACCAAAAAAACCCCACACTCACGTATGGGGTAGTTTGGTTCTGATCACTCAGAGTCCGAGGCACGGACCAGGAGGGTGTCCTTCAATTCAAAAGAGGGGGTCTTCAAGTCGAAGTCACGGATGGGATATGGTGACGCCAGCGCCCTTCGCCAAGTGACCGCCGTCACATATTTTGCAGGCCCGTTTTAACACCCGTGATGGTTAATGCCGGAAATGCCGCATGCCGGTAAACACCATGGCGAGGCCTGCATCGTCGGCGGCGGCGATAACCTCGGCATCGCGTATTGATCCCCCCGGCTGAATAACCGCCGTGGCGCCCGCTTCGGCGGCGGCCAGCAATCCATCGGCAAACGGGAAGAAGGCGTCCGAGGCGACGACGCATCCGCGTGTGCGCGGCGCGCTCAGCCCTTCTGCCGCCGCAACATCTTCGGCCTTGCGGGCGGCGATGCGCGCACTGTCCAGCCGGTTCATCTGCCCCGCGCCAATGCCCACTGTTGCGCCATCTTTGACATAGACAATGGCGTTTGATTTTACATGTTTGCAGACCTTGAAGGCGAACAGCATGTCGGCCAGTTCCTGTGCGGCCGGCGCGCGCTTGCTGACGATTTGCAGATCGGCGGCGGCAACCGCGCCATTGTCCCGGCCCTGCAGCAGATAACCGCCAGCAACGGATTTAATCATGCGGCCCGGCGACAGCGGATCGGGCAGCCCGCCCGTCAGCAACAGACGCAGATTTTTCTTCGCCGCAATGATATCCTTTGCCGCCTGATCGGCATCCGGTGCGATGATCACCTCGGTAAAAATTTTCACCATCTCTTCTGCTGCCAGCGCATCCAGGGGACGGTTGCAGGCGATGATGCCGCCGAATGCGCTAACCGGATCGCAGGACAGCGCGCGCAGATAGGCGTTACGCAAATCCGTACCCGCCGCCACCCCGCACGGATTGGCGTGCTTGATAATCGCCACCGCCGGACCATCAAATTCCGCCACCAGTTCAAACGCCGCGTCGGTGTCATTCAGATTATTGTAGGAAAGCTCCTTGCCCTGCACCTGTGTGGCAGTCGCCACGCCGGGACGCTTTTCCCCGCTGACATAAAACGCCGCACTCTGGTGCGGGTTTTCGCCATAGCGCAGGGTTTGCTGCAAAGTCGCGCCAATGGCGATACGGGGCGGAAATTCATCACCAATCCGGGCGGCAAACCATTCGCTGATCGCCGCATCATAGGTGGCGGTATGCGCGAACGCCCTGGCCGCCTGGCGCCTGCGCAGATCAAGGCTCGTGGCGCCCTGATGCGCGGCCATTTCGGCCAGGATTGGGGCGTAATCCTGCGCATCGGTGGCAATCGTGACATAGGCATGATTTTTCGCCGCCGAACGGATCATCGCGGGGCCGCCAATATCAATATTTTCGATACATTCCGCAAAGCCCGCACCCGCCGCCACAGCAGACGCAAACGGGTACAGGTTCACCACCAGCAGATCAATGGCGCCAATACCATGCGCCCGCATCGCCTCAACATGCGCGGCATCTTCACGCAGCGCCAGCAGGCCGCCATGCACGCGGGGATGCAGGGTTTTCACCCGCCCATCCATCATTTCGGGAAAGCCGGTAAATTCAGATACATCGCGCACCGGCAAACGCGCATCGCGCAGCGCCCTTGCCGTGCCGCCGGTCGACAGGATTTCTATGCCGTAGCCTGCCAGCGCCGTGGCGAATTCAATCAACCCGGTCTTGTCGGAAACGGAAATAAGCGCGCGCTTGATGGGGAGTATCGTCATGATGACCGGGGCATAGCATGATTCATTCCATACCGGCAATGAAAGAGGCAACACCACGCACAATCAGCCAAAGCGCCATCAAACCCAGTGCGGGAAGGCCTGATTTTCCCAATGAAACCGGGCTTCGCGCCCAGTGCAGCGCACACCATGCGCCCGCGGCGGCGGCCATAAGACCGCTGGCAAAAGCCAGCACCTGATCCAGTGATAATAGCGGATATGCCGCAGCGATCACCAGGGCAAGCCCGGCCAGAATTAATAGCGCCCAATGCGCCCGCGGACCCAGCGCCGCCTCGCTTTGCAGCCACTGGATCAGAATAAGCAGCGCGCTGATTCCGATCAGCAGCATCACGGCGCTGGCCAGAGGCGCACGGCCCACTGACAGCGCAATCAGGTGCCACAGGATCAGCACACTGGCCAGCACCGCCAGGCTGGGTTCCTGTTGCAACCGTATGGCGATCCGCGCCAGCGCGAAAGACAGCGGGCCACCCGCAAGGATAATTATAGAGATCAGCAACAGACTGTTCATTCGCATGGCCGCGCATACAGGGCCAGATTGGCTGTGACAAAACGCGCCACCGAATATTCCTTCACCGCCAGATCGCGGCCCCGGATACCCATTGACGCGCGCAGCGCCGGGTCGCGCAGCAAATGTTCGATGGCATTGGCAAGCGCCAGCGCATTTTGCGGCGGGATCAGCAGCGCCGTTTCACCGGCCCGCACCGCATCCCGGCAACCCGGCACATCACAGGTTACGACAGGCAGGCCGGTTGCCGCCGCCTCGATCAGCGTTTTGGAAAACCCTTCGCGATAACTTGGCAGGCATACAATGTGCACCTGACGCAAAGTATCCGGCATGGTGGTGGAATGGCCCCACCATTCGATAACGCCGCTATCGCACCAGTTGCGCAGCTCCACCTCGCTTATTCCGCCGGGCCGGTCAAAATCCGCATAACCGGCCAGAACCATGCGCACGGCGATCCCGCGTTCGCGCAATAATGTTGCAGCGGCGACAAATTCCCGCACCCCCTTTTCCTGCTGCAACCGCGCGGGCAGCAACACGATCAGCGGTTCGGGCGGCGCAATGTGGGCTGGATAAAAAACCGCGCTATCCACACCGCAACCCGGGATCAGCACGCTCTGGTCGCGTGGCGTCAGATGTGCGTTCACAAACAGGCTGCGGTCGTCCTCATTCTCGAAAATCGTCACGCCCCGCCGGTAGGGTAAAATCATGCGATAGGCCAGCATCACCAGACGGCGCAACAGATGCGCCTTGCTTCCTTGCGCAATAAACACATGCCCCAGCCCGGTGATGAAAAAAATCACCCGCCGCACCCGCAACAGCCGCGCCGCCAGCCCGCCATACAGTACCGGCTTGATGGTGATGCAATGCAGAATATCCGGTTTCAGACGCACAACCAATCGGCCAATGGCAAGCAGCGCCGCCAATTCACCGAACCACGCCATGCCGCCCCGGCGAATGGGCAAATCATGCAGTTGCGCGCCGCAGCCCCGAATGGCCGCCAGATCATCCGCCATATCCAGCGCCGCCCCCTGGAACGGCAGCGCCACATGGGTGTCATATCCCGCCGCCACTGCGGCGCGCGCCAGCGGCAGAATATGCGTGACAAAAAACCGTGCGTCATTGATGAGAAACAGCAACCGCGTTGCGCTGCGGTGCTCAGTCATTTTCATCCTCAGCAGCTTTCAGGAAGGCGTCCATATCGCCGTACAATAACGGTTCAAAACGCCGGATTTTTTCGTCCGGCCACTCCCACCAGCGGATTTCCAGCAGCCGCGCCACCACCTCTGGCGCAAAACGCCGCCGCACCACGCGCGCGGGATTGCCCGCTGCAATCGCATAGGCCGGAATATCGCGCGCCACCACGGCGCCCGCGCCGACCACGGCCCCATCGCCAATACTGACACCGGACAGAATGATCGCCCGGCTGCCGATCCACACATCATTGCCGATGCGCACCGGCCCGCGCGTCAGGGCCTGGGCGGGCTTTGCATCCGCCATGAAATATTGCGACCGGAACGGATAGCTGGACGGGCTGTCCAGCGGATGTTCCGCCTGCCCGTAGATCAGCACTTCCGGGCCGATGGCGCAGAACGCGCCGATGCTGCACGGCGCCAGCGCACTGGCGCGCACAAAAATATTGCGGGTAACCCCATAGGTGTAACGGCCCACGCTCACATGATCGGGCAGCGTGGCGCGGTGGCGCGGGAACCCCATGGCTGTACGAATTTTGTTAAAAGTTGACATTCAGCCCGCCTCTTTGCTCCCGGACAATACGCGCACTATCAGACGCCGCCATTTGACCGCCTTGTAATTGCTATAGACGGGAAGATAGGCCAGGCAAACGGCTTTTTCCCATACCGGCAGGCGGCTTTGCCGGACCTCCCGAATATAAAAGCGCAGGAATAACCGCAGGAATGGCCATAATTGCGCCGCCGTCTGCGGCCGGTAGCGCCCTTCAGAAAGCCCTGTCTCGCGATTATAGAAACTGGTTTGCGGCACCCCTACCACACGGTCATTGATGAAAAACGGCAACAGGGTCAGATGGTCCGCCGCCCAGACATAGGGAAAATCGCGTTCCGCCCGGTCATAGGCTGCACGGATCGCTTCCGTGCGATACAGACCGTAAAACATGCCGCCCGCACTTAAAGATAACATTGCGAGGATGCGGCGCAGGCGCGTGAGATTGCGCATCGGCGGCATCTCTGTGACGCCCGCAATAGTTCCGTCCATACGGGTGCGCACGATGCGCGGCACGGCCATTTGCAGACCTGCATCGGCAACAAGCGCACCATGCAGGGCTTCCAGATAATTGGGATCATGCCAGTCATCATAGGCCGCCCACATGTAAAATTCACCCCTCGCCGCCTCCAGCACATAGCGGAAATTCGCCAGGCCCCCGATATTTTCGGGCTGCCTTCTGGGACGAATCCGCGCATCGCGCGCGGCATATTCCGCAATGATCCGGGGCGTTTCATCGGTGGAGCAATTATCGGAAAGGATGATTTCAAAATCGGTAAAGCTTTGCGCCAGCAGCGACTCCAGCGCCTGCGCCAGATGCGCCGCGCCGTTAAACACCGGCATGCCAATTGAAATGACGGGAGAAATAACAGGATGCGTGGCCGGCATGATGGCGCTGGGTTCCGATTCGCGGATTATCTGCTGCTTTCAGCATGCCACTTTTGATTGCTTGCGTATATGGCGGGGGCTTGCTAACCGGTATCTATGAGCGAACGCATTAAAGACTATTGGAACCAGCGTGCCGGTGAAAACAGCGGCCGCCTGAGCGCAACCACCCAGGATATCTGGATGCGGCGGCTGGAGGTGGCCTGCCTGATTGGCTGGCTTGAGAAGCTGAACCTGCCGCCCGGTGCGCACATCGCCGATATGGGCTGTGGTGACGGCAATACCATCCTGCATTTGGCCCGCCAGTTCCCTGATTTTCAGTTTGTGGGCTTTGATTATGCGCCGCAGATGATCGAAACCGCACAGGCGCAACTGGCGGCGGCTGGCGGACTGGATGGCAGGGTGCAGTTTCGGGTGGGCGATGTAAATGATCCGGTGGCCAGTGCAGGCGCCGGGCAACTGGATGTGGCGATGACAGACCGCTGCCTGATCAATCTGGAAACCAGTGATGCGCAATATGCAGCCATTGGGCGCATCAGTGAATGTGTGAAGCCCGGCGGCATCTATCTGGCGATCGAGAATTTTGTTGAGGGCCAGAACGCCATGAACGCGGCGCGCGCCGCCATGGGGCTTCCGGAAATTCCGATACGCTGGCACAATCATTTTTTCACTGAAACGGAATTCCGTGTACGGACGGCTATACATTTCAGCAATCTTGAATTTCACGAATTTTCCAGCGCCTATTATTATGCCACGCGCGTCATCTATTCCGCACTATGCAGGATGCAGGGCGTGGAGCCGGATTATGATCACGAAATTCACCGGCTGGCGGTGCAATTGCCCCCCATGAAAGAAAATTTCAGCCCGATCCGGTTGGCGGTATTGCGCAAGGCGGGTTAAATGTTCGCGCGCAGAATTTCCTTCAGTGCCGTGCAAACGCGCACCACATCCTCGCGCGATAAATTAAAACCGCTGGGCAGATTAATGCCGCGCGGCGCTATATCATAGGACACCAGATTGCGCGCGCGCGCCGCCGCTGCCTGTGGCGTGGCGGAAAAAGCCGGGATATCACTGAGCGGATCGAACATGGGCCGGGTAGCGACGCCATATTCCCGGAACGCCGCCATCAGCGCAGGCTTATCCAGGCGAAACTGTTCTGGAAAAATCACCGTCACCATCCAGTAGGAACTACGCACCCCCGCACCCTCGCCATTCAGCGTAATGCCAGGGACGCCTGCAAGGCATTCCCGATACCATGCAAAAATTTCCCGCTTGCGCGCAAACAGCTCATCCAGCCGTTCCACCTGCGCCAGGCCCATCGCCGCCTGCATCGCAGACATTTTATATTTGAAGGCCACTTCGGTGCTGCGGAACGACACATCACCGGGCGCACGGCCATGATCACGCAAAAACTGGCAGCGCGCGAAAAAGGCCGCATCATCGGTCAGCAGCATACCGCCCTCGCCGGTGGTCAGGGTTTTGGAGCCGTGAAAACTGAAAACGCTGGCATGGCCAAAACTGCCCGCGCGCCGTCCGTGATAGTCCGATCCCGCCGCCTCTGCCGCATCTTCGATGACGGGAATATTATGTCTGGCCGCCAGCGCCAAAATCTCATCCATCGGCGGCATGGCGCCATAGAGATCGACCACAATCATGGCGCGGGTGCGCGGCGTGATGCAGGCGGCAAGGGATTCAGCGGTGACGCACCAGCTTGTTGCGTCCATATCCGCAAACACCGGCGTTGCGCCGACATAGCTGACAGGCGCCGCGGTGGCGATCCAGGTCACGTCCGGCACGATCACTTCATCGCCTGCACCAATGCCAAGTCCCGCCAATGCCAGATGCAGGCCCGCAGTGCAGGACGGCAGCGCCATGGCGTAACGCCGGTTTACCGCGCGGGCGAATGTTTCTTCAAAACGCACAAGATAATGGCTGGCGTTTTCACCCCAGGCATTTTGGGCGGCATCGCGCACATACGCCACCTCGCGCGCCGTAATGCTAGGCCCCGCGACCGGTATGTTTTTTAGGGGTGATTGATTCATTTAATTATTTTTCGATTCGGATGGAATTACTGTCAACATCATGATTAGTTCTATTATGGGCCAAACTGATGGGGAAAAGCATTTGCTGGATTCTTTTCGTATAAAAACTCTGCTCAATCAAGTGGTTGGCTGGCCGCACGGCAGGCGTCCTGCGTCCCCGCCCGCCGCCGAGGCAGCGCCGGAGAACTTCTCGCTTCCCGCAATACTTAACGCCTTTCCAGCCCCCGTTTTGCTACTGGACGCGCGGCGCACCGTGATAGAGGCAAATCAGGCCGCGCACGAAATTTTCGGGACACGCCTGAAAAACCATGATCTGGCGCAGTCTCTGCGGCATCCCGCCGCCCTTGACGCCGCGACTGCGGTTCTCGCGGATGACAAACATATCAGGGCGCAAATCATATTACAGACACCCGTGGCGCGGCATTATGAATTACACGCCATGCCGGTAAATCAGAACCATGATGCAAAAGTGCGCGCCGCCCTGGTGCTGCTGGATGTCACTGCTGCGCATAATGTTGAGCAAATGCGCGCGGATTTTGTCGCCAATGTCAGCCATGAATTACGTTCGCCACTGGCGGCGCTAACTGGCTTCATCGAAACCCTGAAAGGACCGGCAAAAGATGATGTGGCTGCGCGGGAACGATTTCTTGATATCATGGAGGGCGAAGCGAAGCGCATGGCGCGGCTGATTGATGATCTGTTGTCCCTGTCCCGGGTGGAAGCCAACGAACATATGCGCCCCAAGGGCGAGGTCAGGATCGCAGAATTACTGGCGGGCTCAAAGGCGGCGCTGGGGCCCCGGGCCGCCAGCCGGGGCATAGAAATCGAACTGCTGTGCCCCGGCAACCTGCCATCCGTTGCAGGCGATTATGATCAATTAAACGAGGTGTTTCACAACCTGCTCGATAATGCCCTGAAATACGGGCCATCCGGCCATCCTGTAAAAATCACGGCGCAAACGGTTGACCGCATCCCGGAAATAGGGGGCAAAGGGGTGCGCGTCTGTGTTCATAATATGGGCGAGCCTATCGCCCCGGAGCATCTGCCGCGCCTGACAGAGCGTTTTTATCGCATCGACAAGGCGCGTTCGCGCGATATTGGCGGCACCGGACTGGGGCTAGCCATTGTTAAACATATCATCAGCCGCCATCGTGGCCGCCTAATCATCGAAAGCAACGCAGAAAATGGCACCAATTTCAGTGTCTATTTATCAGAATACCGAAAGGATCCGGCCACTGTCACATAATTGTAACCTGATTGTCATAGAACGGTTTTGCGTCATCCATAGATTGACCCTGGAGGCGAGGACAAAAGGGTTCTGGCCCGTCACTTATTTGGGAGATGGCCCTGAGATGATTAAAAAGACATTCCTGGTATCAGCCATTGCAGCAAGTGCTTTTGCATGCGGTGCACAAGCGCGTGATCAAGTGCAAATTGTTGGTTCTTCAACCGTGTTTCCATTCGCCACGGCGGTTGCCGAAGAAGTCGGCAAGTCCTCGGGCGGGAAAACCCCGATTGTGGAAAGCACCGGCACTGGCGGCGGTTTCAAGCTTTTCTGCTCTGGCGGCGGTGACAATACCCCCGATGTCGCCAATGCCTCGCGCGCCATTAAAAGCTCGGAAACAGAACAATGCGCCAGCAACAAGGCGGGCGACATCATTGAGGTTAAAATCGGGTATGATGGCATCGTGGTGGCCAATTCCCGCAGCGCGCCGCAGATTAGCCTGACCTTGAAGGACATTTTCCTGGCCTTGGCCAAGGAGATTCCCGATGCCGACGGCAAGACCAAACCCAACCCCCACAAGACGTGGAAGGATGTAAATCCCAGCCTGCCGGACGCCAAGATCGAAGTGCTGGGCCCGCCGCCGACATCTGGCACCCGCGATGCTTTTGTAGAGCTGGCGATGGAGGGTGGCTGCAAGAGCTTTCCCTGGGTTAAAGCCCTGGCGAATGACTATAAAGACGCCTTCACCAAAATCTGCCACAGCATCCGCGAGGATGGCGCCTTTATAGAAGCGGGCGAAAATGACAATCTGATTATCCAGAAACTGGTGGCCAACCCGAACGCCATGGGCGTTTTCGGTTTCAGCTTTCTCGACCAGAACACCGACAAGGTGCAAGGCAGCATTGTCGAAAATGTAGAGCCCAGCTTCGACAATATCGCCAGTGGCGCCTATAAGGTCTCGCGCCCGCTGTTCTTTTACGTGAAAGCCGCGCATCTTGATACAGTGCCGGGGCTGAAACCCTATCTCGCTGAATTCATCAGCGAAAAAGCCTGGGGGCCGGAAGGCTATCTTGCCGGAAAGGGCCTGATCCCGATGCCGGATGAAGAACGCGCCAAAGTCCGTAGTAACGTAGCGGCAAATGCCAAACTCTGATCAAATCGCACTGGCGGCCCCGGTCCTTTTAAAGGACCGGGCAAGTGCGCCCGCTGGCTTTTCCGATGCTGCTTTTGCACGGCGGCGCTGGTTGCGATCGCTGTGGGAGCGTCCGGCATATCTGTTACTGGTGCTCAGTTCCCTGCTGGCCATCCTGACGACGATCGGGATCGTACTTTCTTTATTATTTGAATCTTTGCGCTTTTTTGAACAGGTTCCATTAACCGAGTTTTTATTTGGCCTGGAATGGAGTCCGCAAACAGCCCTGCGCGCCGATCAGGTGGGATCATCAGGCAGTTTTGGGGCTGTGCCGCTATTTACCGGCACCCTATTAATCAGCCTCATTTCCCTGGTTACGGCGGGCCCCATCGGACTTTTTTCCGCTGTTTATCTTGCTGAATACGCTGGCAAGAAGACACGCGACGCCGTCAAACCGCTACTGGAAATTCTGGCGGGTGTACCCACCGTAATATATGGATTTTTTGCAGCACTGATTGTTTCTCCCCTGCTGCGCGATGCGGGCGGCTTTATGGGAGTAGGGATTTCATCCGAAAGCGCGCTTGCGGCAGGCCTGGTCATGGGGGTGATGATTATTCCCATTATTTCATCCCTGTCGGACGATGTGATTGCATCGGTTCCCAATGCGTTGCGCGAGGCGTCCTACAGTCTTGGGGCGACACAGTCGGAAACCATCCGGCAGATTGTTCTGCCCGCAGCCCTGCCCGGCATTGTATCGGCGATGTTGCTTGCGGCCTCGCGGGCCATTGGTGAAACCATGATCGTGGTAATGGCGGCAGGCCTTGCGGCGAATTTGACCGCCAACCCTTTTGCAGCCGTGACGACAGTTACGGTGCAGATTGTTGGCCTGCTTACGGGCGATCAGGAATTTGATAGCCCCAAGACACTGGCCGCATTCGCCCTGGGTCTTGTGCTGTTCATCGTCACACTGTGCCTCAACATCACGGCCATGCGGGTTGTAAAAAAATATCATGAAAAATATGACTGACGGTACGGAAATTCCCAAAGCCGTTGCGGCGGCGGCCCTGTTGCAACGGCGCTACCAGGCTGAAACCCGCTTTCGCTGGTATGGGATTTCAGCAACGGCGCTGGCATTGTTTTTTCTGGGGGCGATGCTGACCAGCATTGTCATCATTGGCCATAGCGCGTTTCGTCAGACATTTGTAAAGCTGGACATTTTTTTCGATCCGCAAATTCTTGCCGCTGACGGCAAAACCGATACGGATAGCCTGCGGCGCGCGGATTATCCAGCGCTTGTCAGGACATCGCTGCGGGAAATGTTTCCTGGTGTTTCCGGACGGCGGGAGCTGCGCCAGCTATACGATCTGATCAGCCGGGGTGCGCCGGACAGCCTGCGGGAACAGGTGGTGGCAAACCCGGCCCTGATCGGGTCAAGGGCAAGTTTATGGCTGCTGTCTTCGGATGATCTGGATCTGTTCGTTAAAGGCGAGATCAGCCGCAACACACCTGAAAGTGAGCGTCAGCTGACGGATTTGCAGCTTGACTGGGCAGAACATATCGTTGCGCAGGGTGCCGCGGAATTGCGTTTCAATACCGCATTTTTCACTACCGGGGATTCGCGTGAGCCGGAAACAGCGGGAATTTGGGGGGCGGTCGCTGGTTCGTTCTATACCCTGATAGTGACGATGCTGTTGTCGTTTCCCATCGGTGTGATGGCGGCGGTATATCTGCAGGAATTTGCGCCCAAAAACCGTATCACCGAGATGATTGAGGTGAACATCAACAATCTGGCCGCCGTACCTTCGATTGTTTTCGGATTATTGGGGCTCGCGGTGTTTCTCAACTTCCTGCAGATGCCGCGTTCGGCGCCTCTGGTTGGCGGCATCGTGCTGGCGCTGATGACCCTGCCGACCATCATCATAGCGGCGCGCGCAGCCATGCTTGCGGTGCCGCCGTCAATCCGCGAGGCTGCGCTTGCCGTTGGGGCGTCTCCCATGCAGACAGCGTTTCATCATGTGGCGCCGCTTGCAGTCCCAGGCATGCTGACCGGCGCCATAATTGGTATGGCGCGCGCGCTGGGTGAAACCGCGCCACTGCTGATGATAGGCATGGTCGCGTTTATTGTTGATATTCCAGAGGGCGTCTTTGACGCCGCAACCGTATTGCCGGTGCAGATATTTCTGTGGGCGGACAGTCCCGAGCGCGCCTTTGTAGCCAAGATGGCGGCAGGCATTATGGTGCTGCTGGCATTTCTGATAGCCATGAATTTGATCGCAGTAATTTTACGCCGCAGATTTGAACAAAAATGGTAACGCCCGCAAAGGAGCCCTATATGAGTCAGGCATTGAAACTATCCGAAACGCTGGCAACCGCGCCAATCAAGGTGCAAGCGCGCGGTGTCTCAGTTTTCTATGGCGCCAAACAGGCATTGACGGGCATTGACATCGACATCCCGGAGCATCACGTTACCTCGCTTATTGGCCCGTCCGGTTGCGGCAAGACGACATTTTTGCGCTGCATCAACCGTATGAATGACATTATTGACGGATGCCGGGTCGAGGGCGCAATCACCATTGACGGCGCCGATATTTACGCAAAGGACCAAGACGTGGTGCAACTGCGCGCGCGCGTCGGCATGGTGTTTCAAAAACCCAATCCATTTCCTAAATCCATCTATGAAAATGTCGCCTATGGTCCGCGCATCCACGGCATGGCGGCCAACAAAAAACAACTTGATGATATTGTGATTGACAGTTTAACGCGCGCGGGCTTGATCAATGAGGTTAAAGACCGCCTGGATTCGCCGGGTACGGGCCTGTCCGGCGGACAGCAGCAGCGTCTGTGCATTGCGCGCGCCATTGCCGTAAAACCGGAAGTGATATTGATGGACGAGCCGTGCTCGGCGCTTGATCCGATCGCCACCGCCAAGGTAGAGGAATTGATCGACGAACTGCACGAGCACTTCACGATCGTGATCGTCACCCATTCCATGCAACAGGCCGCGCGGGTTTCGCAGCGGACCGCGTTTTTTCATATGGGAGAACTGGTCGAAGCTGGCGCCACCGAACAAATATTCACCAACCCGAAAGATACAAGGACGCAGGCCTATATCACCGGGCGTATTGGTTGATGTCACACAGACTGGAAAGGAAATGCGCACATGGTTTCTGAGCATATCGTAAAGTCATTCGATGACGAGCTTAACAGGCTGACCAACATGATTGCGGAAATGGGCGGCCATGCAGAAAGCCAGCTTGCCGACGCCATTTCTGCGCTGTCCAGGCGCGACGAGACACTGGCGTCCAACGTCATTGTCCAGGATGTGCGCCTTGATACGCTGGAAACAGATATTGACGCGCAGGTCATACGCATGCTGGCCTTGCGCCAGCCCCAGGCGCTGGATCTGCGCGCTGTTATAGTGGCGCTAAAAATTTCCGCCGAGCTTGAACGCATCGGCGACTATGCCAAAAACGTCGCCAAGCGTACACTTACCCTGATGCAGGCAGCGGCGGTAGGGACGGCATCCAATACAATTGTCCGCATGGGAGCGATTGCTGGCAGCATGATCAGCAATGTCATTGACGCCTATCTGAACGCGGATATCATCAAGGCCGAGGAGGTGAGGGCGCGCGATCATGACGTCGATCAGATGCATACCAGCCTGTTCCGGGAATTGCTGACCTATATGATGGAGGATCCCCGCAACATCACCGCCTGCACGCATTTATTGTTCATTGCCAAGAACATAGAACGCATCGGCGATCATGTAACCAATATTGCCGAGAATGTGCATTTTCTGGTCGCGGGTCAAATTCCCGGGCATGACCGGCCCAAAAGCGACTTCTCAAGCTCAACCATCGTCAATCTGGAGAACAACGCATCATGAAACCGCTCATTCTGATCGCCGAGGATGAACCCGCGCAGATGGAACTCCTGCGCTATAATATGGAATCTGCGGATTTCAGAACTGTTGTGGCGACTGATGGGGCATCCGCCCTGGCGCTCGTGGAAGAAGAAACTCCCGATATCGTGGTGCTGGACTGGATGCTGCCGGAAATGTCCGGTATCGAAGTGTGCCGCCGTATTCGCGGGCGCCCCGAATCCAGATCTTTACCCGTCATCATGCTGACCGCGCGCGGCGAGGAAAATGACCGGGTGCGTGGCCTGGAAACCGGCGCAGATGATTATCTGGTCAAGCCCTTTTCACAGGCGGAGCTGATCGCGCGCATTCGCGCCCTTTTGCGCCGCTCGCGGCCTGCATTAACTGACGAACAATTAAGTTATGGCGGCATTATCATGGATATCGCCAGTCACCGGGTCAGCCGCGATAATATGCCGGTGCAACTGGGCCCCACGGAATTTCGCATGTTGCGCTTTCTGATGGAGCGTCCCGGGCGCGTATACAGCCGCGAACAATTGCTGGACCAGGTGTGGGGCCGCGACGTGTATGTCGAATCCCGGACGGTGGATGTGCATATTCGCCGCCTGCGCATGGCGCTGGACGTGGAAGGCGCGCCGGATATTATCCGCACCGTGCGCGGTGCAGGGTATGCGCTGGATATGAGTGCGAATTAAGTCGGTTTTATCCGTTTCACGGTTTGCATGAGGCGGCCCCAGCCCATTTCATGCTGCCCCAGCATGCTATCACGCGCAGATCGTGTAAATAGCGCATCATAGGCGTCGCACATGCGCGCCAGGCTGTAATGCTTGCGCGCATGACTGGCGTTTGCAGCGCCAAGTTTTTTACGTAATGCAGCATTTGCGCAAAACTGCATCATCGAATTTGCAAGTTCATCATCGAAACATCCATACACATAGGGTGTGCTTTCCAGAGGCAGCATGCGCTTTACATCGCCAACATCGACAGCCGCGACCGGAAGCCCGGCGGCCATGGCCTCCAGCATGCCAAGCGGCATCTGTTCCGTATCCGATGACAGCGCAAAAATATCAAACAGCCTGTAGGCGCGTTCCGGCCTGGCGACATGCCCGGTGAATGTAACCCGGCCGCTGATCCCAAGCTCCTGCGCCTGACGTTTTGCGTCTTCTTCTGCTGCCCCCGATCCCGCGATCACCAGACGTGCGTTTGGATAGCCTTCCAGCATCGCAAAGGCGCGCACCAATCGTGGAAGATTTTTCTCAGGCCGCAATGCGCCCAACGTGCCAATGATAATTTCATCATCACGCCGCGGAAATAACGGCCCTTCGGGATCCGTGCGATCCTGCGCAAAGCGTTCGCAATCAATGCCATTGGGAATGAAGCTGACCTTGCGTTCTGGCAGCAGCCAGTTCTGGGTAGCAAGTTCGTACAATGTGCTGGACGGCACAACCAGATGCTTTCCAAACAGCAATCCGGCCCGCCGCAGCCATACCCGCCGGGCCAATTGCCTGCCGTCCGCCTCATCGGGACCAAAGCCATCCTCGATATGAATATGCGGATGCTGTCCAAAAAAATTGGCCAGCAACCATTCGATGGAACCAAAATTATAGGTTAGCAACAGATCGGGACGCCACTCTTTCAGTTTTTTCCAGAACAGAAAAATATTTTCCCGTGTGGCGCCCTTGGTAAATTCCAGCCTGTGCAGATCATATTCGACACCAGAATCGAATTTTTCTGCGCAATCATGCACGCCATCCATGGCGATGATGGTATGGCGGTACTTCTTACCCCAATGATTGGCGAGTGCGACTGTTCTGGCTTGTGCGCCTCCTACGGCAAAACTTGGGAATATATGCAGCAGATTAATTGGGGACATGACCTAATCCATACCGAATCGATAAATGTTAAAAAAGATTAACCTCATATAGATTACTGTTACTATGTAGTGCGGTTTATTCCAAAATGGTTAATATGCAAGTAAAAAAAGGGAGGCAGTGATGGATCTGGGGTTGAAGGGAAAAAAGGCTTTCGTGACCGGGGCCAGCCGGGGTATTGGCCTGCGCATCGCCCGTCTTCTGGCGGCCGAGGGTGCAGATGTCGGGATTTGCGCCCGTGATGCGGGGGCCGTCCAGGAAACTGTCGCGGAATTGAAGGGACTGGGGGCTAGGGCTTTTGGCGCGCCCGCGGACCTGAAAGGCGACGGCGCCGATCTCAAAGCCGCCATTGATGGCGCGGCACGGGCGTTCGGTGGGCTGGATATTCTGGTACAGAATGTCAGCGCCATGGCCGTGCAGATGCGCCAGAAAGACTGGGACGCCGGCTATCAGGTGGATATTCTGGGCACCCTGCGCACGGTGGACGCCGCCATGCCCTGGCTGCAAAAATCGATCGCCGGATCCATTGTGGTGATCGGGTCCATCGCCGCCGTTTCCGGTAATGGGGGGCCGCAGCCCTATGGCGCGCTCAAGGCGGCGCTGGTGCATTATGTCAGCGGTCTGGCGCATTCGCTGGGGCCACAAAATATTCGCGCCAATACGGTCTCGCCCGGTGCGGTATTTTTCGAAGGCGGTGTGTGGGACCAGGTGAAACAGGCGGCCCCAAAACGCTTTGACGAAACCGTGGCGCGCAATCCCATGGGCCGCATGGCGACGCCCGAAGAGGTGGCGAATGCGGCGGTGTTTCTGGCCAGCCCGGCGGCAAGCTTCATCACCGGCGTCAATCTGATTGTCGATGGCGGCACAACGCAACGGGTACAGTTTTAATTCGTGGGGCCAAGCATGAAATCGGGTTCCTATCGTGTCCTTATCGGCCTGTTGTTCTTTGCAACAACTGCCTTCGCAGGCGAGGCCGAATTTGAATTATGTCAGGGGACATCGGAAAATGCCGTCATCCGGGCCGCCAATTGCGACATTGCCATCCGCATGGGCGGCCTTTCGAACGAACAGATGATTGTGGCGCTGTTTAACCGGGGCCAGGCAGCCCTGGCCTCTGAAAAGCCGGATAAGGCGCTGGAAGATTTTGACGCGATCCTGAAACTGGCCCCGGATGATAAGCAAGCGCTGTTTACCCGAGGCATTGCGCATCGGCAGTTAAAACAATATGAAGACGCCATTGCGGATTTTGACCGTCTTCTGGCGCTGAACTATCAACCGGCGGCGAAAATCTACCTGAACCGCAGCATGGCCTATCATCTGCTTGGGAATAAGGAAAAGTCCCTGGCCGACCTGCGCCAGGCCAAAGCCCTGGATCCCAAAGACCCGGTTATCACTGACCGCCTGTGGAAGACCGAGCGCCTGTACAAGCAACAGGGCGGATAAGGCTCAGGCCACGGATGTGATGCGCCGACGGACGGGTTCCGGCTCAGCCGAAATCGGCTGTGTGTGGGGCGCATCTCCCGGCCGGTCAACGATATAGTTGAAGTTTCCCCTATGTTCCTCGTCACGTTCCTCGTCGCGTTAAAGCCGACAAGGCCATTGCCCCCCAGCCCAGCATGAAAGCCAGGCCCCCCAGCGGCGTCAGCATGACAAGGCTTCGCGAACCGGTTGCCGCGAGCACATACAGCGAGCCGCAAAAGAAAATAATACCCACAAGGAAGAACCAGCCGGAAAAATTTTGCGCGAGGGAATCAGGGTTTTTGTCCGCCAGCCAGGCAACCGCCAGCAACGCCAGGGCATGATACATGTGATATTGCGCAGCGGTGCGGAAGGCGGCCAGGTCCATCACCGGCACTTTTCCTTCCAGCCCATGCGCCCCGAACGCCCCGGCGGCAACCGCAAGCAATCCATTTACGGCGGCGATTCGCAACCAGCTTATCGCTTGAAGTCTGTAATAAGGATCAGTCCGCGCCATCTGCCAAAATTTCATCCGTGGACGATGCATACCGGCGCATCAGGCCGATCTGTGCGGCGCCAAACATAATCGTCAGCGGCAGCGTTCCAAACAGTTTGAAACTGATCCAGAAATCGGTGGAAAAATTCCGCCACACAATTTCGTTCAAAATCGCCAGCACAACAAAAAACCACGCCCAGCGCCAGGTTAGCAGCCGCCAGCCCTCAGCGGTTAATTCCATCACCGTTTGCAGCAGCGGTTTCAACAATGATTGCTGGCGCGCCAGGCCGGTAAACAAAATCGCCGCAAACAGGCTGTTCACAATGGTTGGCTTCAGCTTGATGAACATATCATTGTTCAGATATAGCGTCAGCCCGCCGAACACCAGGACGAACACCGCCGTAATCAAGGGCATGGGCGGAATTTCACGCGCCATCATCCAGGTCGCACCAAGCGACGCCACAATCGCCACCATGAAGGCGGCGGTTGCCGGAAAAATTCCATAGGTGGCGTTCACGCCAAAGAACACGACCAGCGGCCCAAGATCGAGGCCCAATTTTGTAAGTGGATGCATTAAAATTTTTTCTCCCGAAACAGGGCAGACTTTTTCTGACCTGACCGAAACGGCTTCAACTTCCCACGGTGTCATTGCCCGGTTTATCCGGGTAATCCATGCCAAGCCCAAAGGCCAGTGTTTGGGGTTCTGGATTGCCCGGATAAACCGGGCAATGACAATGAGAGAATGTGAAGCACTTCAATCCGTTCAAAAATAGGCTAAATCAAAAACGCCAAATTGGCGATCGGCTCGTCGGCATCGATCAGCAGAATTTTTTTCACCACCATGCGCAATTTCCCATCAACCCGGCGCAGGCGATACAATGTGCGCCCGCCCCAGAAATTCATATTGCGGGTGGATTGTATGGCCAGCTCCATCAGCATGAAATTGGCGCCCACTTCATATTCATCCGCGCCCGCACGGGCGATTTCAATGTTGGACAGCACCCGCCGCATGGGCGATGCAGGCGTCTGGCTATAGCGGAAACCGGATTTCAACTGCCGGATGCGGGTGGCGATGCGTTGCCGGTTATCATAGATATGGGAAACCTCTTTTGCCGGATCAAGATCGGGACGGCGCGGAACCCAATATAATGCATCCTGCGTCCACAGTGCTTCCCATGCATCATACAGCGCTTCATCCGCCAGCCGCGCTTCCAAAAACAGAAACGCCTCGATTTCGCGGACTTCACTTTCCGGTAAAGTCATGATCAGGCCGCCCTGGACATCAGTTGCAGATATTCCTTCCAGAATGACCGGTTGGTGATTTCATCCGATACCGCCGAACTCAGCAGGCCGGTTTCGGGATCGGTATATTCACGTTCCAGACCGCGCCGAAGGTCCAGCCATTCCGGCGATTGCGCCGCCAGGCCCATCTGATTGCGTTCCGCCATGCAGGCGTCATCGGGCAGCAGGAACGAGCCCGGCCCCATCGCCCCTTCGGTCTGGCGCAGCGCGCGGGCGTTCACTTCCGGCGCGCCCTTCAGCAGCATCGGCGTATAATATTGGATCACCTCATTGGCGCTTACCGGTATCAGGAACGAGATGTTCAGTTCGGCCAGGAACAGATTGGGAAAAATGATCGCATGGGGCGGCCCTTCTATCATGTGTTTTTGCGCCAGATCCTTGCCATAGGTCTGTTCCATCCGCGCCACATAATCCGGCAGCTTTGCCGCCGGGACACCGCCAAACCACTGGAACGGCCTGCCGGTCTGGTGATAGCGCGCGGCGAAATCAAGTTCCGTGTGCCCGCCGTCCCAATCGCGGGTAACGGAATTATCGCCTTTTTCTTCATCAAAGGCCTGAGAGGAAAAAGCGTTGACCGCGCGCATCAAAGAGGCGTGCGCCGCATTCACATGATAGCCATCGGTATTATTTTCCGGCAGCATTTTCCAGTTGGCGTGAAAGCGATGCTTCAGCCAGCCCGCACTGAGGTCAATTTCACCTTCCGGCGACATATCGCAGGCGCGGTCCAGCAATTTCCGCGCCTTTCCCAGATAGTTGTCAAAAGACGGGCCTTCGGCGGCAAGACTGGCGAAGATAAAGCCACGATAAATCTGCAGCCTCGGCACATTGGCCAGCCCCATGGCCGATTTGTCAAAATCCTTGCCCATGCCGCCCTGCTGCGGCACCCCGCGCAATTCGCCGCCAACGCCGAAGGTCCAGCCGTGATAGGGGCAGACAAAGGTCGCGGTGTTGCCGCTTTCTCTGGCGCAGATCATATTGCCGCGATGGGTGCAGCGGTTGAACAGCAGCTTCACCTCATTGTCGGGATTGCGGGTGATGATGACCGGCTGAAGGCCGATCTGGCGGCGTCTGAAATCGCCAATATTGGGAACTTCGCTGGTGTGCCCCACAAACGACCAGCCCTTGTGAAAAATCCTGTCCATTTCATCGGAAAACACCGCCGGGTCGGTATACAGGCTGCCATGCACCCGGTCGCGCTGCACCAGGCCGTCATATCCAATTGTCTGCTGCATGCCCATGGGCTTTCCTCTCCTGTTTTAGGCTCCGGTAATCCGTTTCAGTCTTTCTTTCCACGCACCGCGCAGCCCATCGCGAAACTGCGGCGCGGCAATGGCGATCAGCGCTTCGGCTGCCGCCTGCAAGGGCTGGCCGCGTACCTTCGCAACCCCATATTCGGTCACGAAATAATCCGCGTCGGTGCGCAACGCCGTCACCACCGCATCGCCGCTGATGGCGGGCACGATGCGTGACAGCTTACCACCCCCCGCGGTGGCCGTGAAGGCCACAATGCCCCGCCCGCCTTTGGAGCGCAGCGCGCCGCGCATGAAGTCCACCGAACCGCCAGTGCCGCTGATCTGCTTGCCGCCGACCATTTCCGAATTGAGCTGGCCCAGCAGATCCACCTCGACCGCCCCATTGATGGCGACAAAATTATCGATCCGCCCCAGCAGCGCCACATCATGCGTATAGTCCACGGTCTTATAGGAAATGTCCGGACAGGTTCCCGCCCATTGCATGACCGCATTACTGCCCGCGACTATGCCGGTGACAATCTTGCCCCTGTCGATGCTCTTCATCCTGCCGGTAATCACGCCGGCATTGGCAAGATGCATCACCCCATCCGATATCAGGCCGGAATGAATGCCCAGATCGTTACGGTCCTTCAGCGCATCCAGCGCCGCGTTGGGAATCGCCCCCACCCCCATTTCGATGCAATCGCCATCGCGCACCAGGCTGGCCACATTGGCGCCGATCTGGCGCGCCACATCGTCGATGGGCACGATGCGCAGCAATTGCAATTCGGTGTTGGAGCGCACTGCGTAATGGAATTTCGAAATATGGGTTTTCGGCAGACCCGGCGGCGCAGGCAAGGCCGCATTGATTTCGGCAATCACAATTTTCGCACGCTCCACTACGGCTGGCACAAAATCAATACCATAACCGGGGCTGCACATGCCATCGCTGTCCGGCGGCCCATATTGCACCAGCGCCACATCGATTTGCAGCGGGCCGCTGACAAAAAAGTGCCGCTGATGATATTGCATTGGAATGAAATCCACCTTGCCCGCCGCAAACGAGCCGCTCATCCGGTCGGAAATAAAATTGGTGATCAGCCGCGCCTCAGGATGAAACGTTGCGTAATCAATCCGGCTCAGCCCCGGCACCGGATTGGTAATATAGGTAACGCCCCGGCTCGCCTCCGGCGCTTCCTTCAGCGCCGCCAGCAACGCCAGCGGCTCCATCACGCTGCCGCCGACAAATACATGCATGCCGGGCTTCAGCAATGCAGGAACCTCAGACGCCTCAACCCATTTGGTCATTCAGTGTTCCCCGTCTGCCTGTTTTTTTGAAGACTTCTTTTCAGATTGGAAAATCGTCTATTGAGATCAGTCTATATTCCATCACCACGAACAGCGCCGTCCACAATATAATCGCCACGATGGTGGTGATGCCCACTTTCAGCAGCATGCGCGGGGCGACCGGCGCGCCGGGGTCGGTGCCTTTCACAATATCCACACCGGCCTCGTGCGGATTGCTGATACCCCATGGCAGCACGAGAAACAGGCTCACCATCCAGATGCAGACAAATGCAACAGTACCGCCAACGGGGCCCATGGGCGTATTCCTATACCTGTTCGAGTTCGATCAATGTGCCGCTAAAATCCTTGGGGTGCATGAACACCACGGGTTTGCCATGCGCGCCGATGCGCGGCTCGCCGGCGCCGGTGATGGTGGCGCCCATTTTTTTCATCCGGGCGCAGGCGGCGTTGATATCCTCAACCTCATAGCAGACATGGTGCATGCCGCCTTTGGGATTTTTCGCCAGGAAGGCGGCAATCGGGGAATTGTCGCCCAGCGGTTCGATCAGTTCGATCTTGGTGTTGGGCAGTTCCACAAACACCGTCCACACGCCATGATCAGGCTGCGCAACCTTGCCGGTGACTTTTGCGCCCAGCGTATCCCTGTAGATTTTTCCCGCGGCTTCGGCGTCCGGCACCGCGATGGCGACATGATTTAATTTACCGATCATTTTTTGTCTCCGTCCTTATCTCAAAGCCGCACAACCTCAACCTGGGTCACGGGCTTTTTACCAATGGAATCCCTGACCGCGCGGCGCGCAGCGCGCAGGGCGGCCTCTTTCACCACATTATCATCGCGGGCCTGTTTGCCGCGCAGTTTGCCCACGGCTTCTTCCACGGCCTCCGCCACGGCCCCGCGCAGATTGATCAACTGTCCGTCTTCGGTGGGCAGGCCAAATGCGGTTATGCGGGGGGGCACCGCCAGCTTGCCGTCCTCATCCACCACCAGCATAACCCCAAGATGACCGGCGCTGGAAAGTTTCAGGCGTTCATCCACCTGGCCATCGTCCACCGGGGTCAGCACATCGCCGTCCAGATACAGGCGGCCTGTATACACTTCCTCGACAATACGGGCCTTGCCTGGGGCAAGCTGCACCAGATTGCCGTTGGGCGCCAGAATGGTTTGCGGTATCTGAATGTCCTGCGCCAGCTTGACATGTTCCATCATATGGCGGATTTCGCCGTGCACCGGCACCGAAATTTCAGGGCGCACCCAGCGGTACATATCCGCCAGTTCGTCGCGGCACGGATGGCCCGACACATGCACGAAATGATCTTTTTCAGTGATCACCGAAACGCCGCGTTCGGCCAGTCTGTTCTGCAGGCGGAAGATTGAGCGTTCATTACCCGGAATGATGCGCGACGAAAAAATCACCGTATCGCCGGAACCAAGGCCGATGCGCGGATGATCGCCATACGCGATGCGCGAAAGCGCGGCGCGCGCCTCGCCCTGGCTGCCGGTACAGATATACAGCACATTATCGGGATGCAGACTGGCGGCTTCTTCTTCGCGCAGCACGGGGGGAAAATCTTTCAGATAGCCTGCCTCGCGCGCAGCAGCCACAACCTTGTGCATGGAACGGCCGACCAGCGCGATCTGACGCCCATGCAGCGCCGCCACCTTGCCGATCGTGTCCACCCGCGCCACATTGGATGCGAACGCCGTCACCGCGACGCGGCCCTTCATGCCACTGAGCAAGGTTGACAGGCTGGACTTTACCGCCGCCTCGGACCCCGCACGGCCAGGCGAGAACACATTGGTGCTATCGCACACCATGGCCAGCACGCCTTCATCGCCAAAGCGGGTGAGGCCCGCAATATCGGTGGGATCGCCGAGCAGCGGATCGGGATCTATCTTCCAGTCACCCGTATGCAGAATATTGCCCAGGGGCGTGCGGATCGCCAGCGCATTGGGTTCGGGTATCGAATGCGTCAACGTGATATAGGTAATGTCAAACGGCCCAATTTGCAGACGGCCTTCCAACGGCACAATCGTTACCTTCGCCTCGCGCACGATGCCCGCTTCTTCCAGTTTGGAGCGCAGCATATTAGCGGTGAACGGTGTCGCATAAATCGGACAGCGCAAATCCGGCCACAAATGGCCGACCGCGCCCAGATGATCTTCATGCGCATGGGTCAGCACGATGCCCAGCAAATCCTCGCGGCGTTCGATGATGAAATCCGGGTCGGCCATGATCAGATCAATGCCGGGCACGGTGTCATCCCCGAAGGTGACGCCCATATCGACGATGATCCATTTCTGTTTTCCCCTGGGGCCATAGCCATAGAGATTGAGGTTCATCCCAATCTCGCCCGCACCGCCCAGAGACAGAAAGTACAGTCCGTCGCTCAAACGCTCACCCTCGCCGCGCGCTTTTTGGGACGGTTGCGGTAATAAATCTCGGCCAGCCCCTTGATGGTCAGATCCGCATCGAAATGTTCAATCACCGGCGTGCCGTGGCGCAGCAAATGGCCCAGCCCGCCGGTGGAAATAACCGTCATCGGCGCGCCAAATTCTTCCTTGATGCGCGCCACCAATCCTTCGATCAAACCAATATATCCCCAGTAAATGCCAGACAACATGGCGGTTTCCGTATCCTTGCCGATCACCCGGTCGGGACGTCGCACGGCGATATGCGGCAATTTCGCCGCTGCGTCATGCAGCGCAGACAAGGATAGATTTACCCCCGGCGTAATGATGCCGCCTTCAAAATCACCATTTTCAGAGACGATATCGAAAGTGGTGGCGGTGCCGAAATCAATGATGATCAGATTGCCCGGATAGGCGCTGTGGGCTGCAATCGCATTGACCAGCCGGTCGGCGCCTGCCTGTTCGGGCCGAGTGATATTGACCTTCAGGCCGATATCCACGCCTTCCTCGCCCACCACCAGCGGCTCGCCATTAAAATATTTGCGGCACAAAGTGCGGATATCGAACAGCGCCTGCGGCACAACGGTCGAGATAATGGTGCCGTCAATCTGCGCGGGTGAAATGCCCTTTAGCTGCATCAACTGGCTGAGCCACACCATATATTCATCGGCGGTGCGCACCCCATCGGTGGCGCTGCGCCATTCACCCAATATCTCCGTGCCTTGCAGCACGGCGAATACCGTATTGGTGTTTCCCACATCTATGGCCAATAACATGCGTGTAACTCAATTTTCGGGGAAAAACACATCCCCGGCTGAAATCAGGCGTACGGTCCCATCTGCAAGGGTCAGAACCAGCGCGCCGCTATCATCCAGTGCGGTGAATATCCCGGGAAGGGTCTCTTTGTCGAGTCGCACCTCGATAGCCTCGCCTATGCGCGCTGCGCGGGCCAGCCAGGCGGCCTTGACGGGAGAAAATCCTTCGTTGCGCCAGCGGGTCAGCCAATCCGCAAAACGGGCGGCCAGAACCTCCAGTGCCGCATGGGGGCTGGGTGCATCCACGCCGGCAGCAGCCAGGCTGGTAGCGGGCCAGGCCGCACCTTCCGGGTACTGGGCCAGGTTTATGCCAATGCCGATGGACAGCCAAGAGACGCCACCCTGCGCGTCCGACGCCGATTCCAGCAAGATGCCCGCCGCCTTGCGATTGTCCAAAAGCACATCATTCGGCCATTTATACCGGATACGTAACGAATTGCCGAGAAAATGGCCGAGGGTTTCACCCACGCACAGCGCCGCCAGAAACGATAGTTTCGCCGCCTCGGCGGGGACCACGCCGGGGTTCAGCAGCAAGGTGCAGAGCAGATTGCCAACGCCCGATTCCCAGGCCCTGCTACGCCGCCCACGGCCTTTGGACTGGTTTGCCGCCACAATCCACAGCGGACCGGAGACGCCCCCAGCCGCCCGCCTGCGGGCTTCGTCCATGGTGCTGTCAATTGTGTCGAAAATAGCGATTTCATAGCCCGGAGGCATGCGGGGCGACATGGGCCGCCGCCACTATTTGAACAGGATGGATGCGGCCCTGGCGGCGCTAGTCAGGAACGGCATCGGATAGGCGAAGAAAAACAGGCTGAACAGGCTGGACCCTGTAACAATAAGCCGCAGCGGCATATTCATCGGCCAGTCCTGCGTCTCGGCCGGTTCGTCAAAATACATGACCTTGATAATGCGCAGATAATAATAGGCCCCAATCACGCTGGCCAATACGCCGATAATCGCCAGCGGGTACAGGCCCGCATGCACCGCCGCCAGGAACACATAGAATTTGGCAAAGAACCCGGCCAGCGGCGGAATGCCCGCCAGCGAAAACATCAGCAGCGCCAGCGCCAGCGCCAGCATCGGATTGGTGCGCCCAAGGCCCGCCAGATCATCGATGGCTTCCAACTGGCCTGCCCTGTCGCGCATCGCCAGAATGATGCCGAACACGCCGAAATTCATGGCGATATAGATCGCCATGTAAATAAGCACCCCCTGCACGCCTTCCTCGGTGCCCGCCGCAAGACCCACCAGCGCAAAGCCCATATGGCCGATGGAGCTATAGGCCATCAGCCGTTTGATATTGTTCTGCCCAATGGCGGCAATCGCGCCCAGCACCATGGAGGCAATAGAGATAAACACGATGATCTGCTGCCATTGATCAATCATACCGAGCAGGGGCTGCGCCATCACCCGCACGAACAGCGCCATCGCCGCTACCTTGGGCGCGGACGCCAGTAGGGCGGTTACAGGCGTGGGCGCGCCCTCATAGACATCGGGCGTCCACATATGGAACGGCACAGCGGAAATCTTGAACGCCAACCCGGCGGTCAGGAACACCAGGCCGAAAATCAGCCCAAGTCCCGCCTGCCCATGATCATCCCCGAACAGCGCCGCGAGCTTGACAAAATTGACCGTGCCGGTGAAACCGTAAATCAGCGATGCGCCGTAGAGCAGCATGCCCGACGCCAGCGCACCCAGCACAAAATATTTCAGGCCCGCCTCGGTCGCGCGCTGGGAATCGCGCTTGAACGCCGCCAGCACATAAAGCGACAGGCTTTGCAGTTCCAGCCCCATATAGAGCGAAATCAGATCCCCCGCCGACACCATCATCATCATGCCCAGCGTCGCCAGCAGCACCAGCACGGGAAATTCAAAGCGATCCATATGTTCGCGTTTCAGATAGCCCTGCGCCATGACCAGCATGACGCCGGAGCCCAAAAGGATCAGGAGCTTGGCGTAACGTGAAAACGCATCGGTCACAAAGCCGCCCGCAAAGGTTTCAATACGTTCCCCGCCCTGCATCAGCACCAGCGCCGCCGTCAGCAGTATGACCAGCAAGGCCCCCCGCGTCACCAGCCGCGATTGCGCCTGCCCGCGAAACACGCCCAGCATCAACAGCGCCATCGCGCCACACGCCATCACAATTTCCGGCAGGGCAGGAAGCAAACTCGGTGGGACGAAAGCGCCAGGGGTCATCTTCAGACAGTTCCTAAATTAGTGCGCAGCATGGGCAACGGCATCGCCTGCGCCATAGCTGGCAAGTGACGCCTGATAATGCCCGATCAGATTTTCAACGGTGACAGCGGTCGCATCCAGCAGCGGCATCGGATAAATCCCAAACCACAGCGTGGCGATAATCAGCGGCGCAAAAATCAAAACCTCGCGCCGGTTCATGTCCAGAATGGTTTTCAGATTGTCCTTGGTCAGTTCACCAAACACCACCCGGCGATACAGCCACAGCGAATAGGCCGCCGCCAGCACCACGCCCGTCGCCGCCACGAACGCCACCCAGCTATTGGCCTGATAGGCGCCAACCAGGATCAGAAATTCACCGACAAAGCCGCTGGTTCCGGGCAGCCCAATCGTCGCCATGGTGAACAGCATGAAGGTAAAGGCATAGACCGGCATGCGTTCGACCAGCCCTCCATAGGCGTCAATCTCGCGCGTATGAATACGGTCATAAATGACGCCGACGCATAGAAACAGCGCGCCCGACACCAGGCCATGGCTGATCATCTGCACCATCGCGCCCTGCACGCCCTGCTGGTTCATGGCGAACATGCCGATGGTGACGAACCCCATATGCGCGACCGAACTATAGGCGATGAGTTTCTTCATGTCCTTTTGCACCAGCGCCACCAGCGAGGTATAAACAATGGCCACCAAGCTAAGGCCAAACATCAGCGGCGTGAACATGTCCGAGGCCACCGGGAACATCGGCAGCGAGAAACGCAAAAACCCGTAACCGCCCATCTTCAGCAATATGCCCGCCAGAATGACCGAACCTGCGGTGGGCGCTTCAACATGCGCATCCGGCAACCAGGTATGCACCGGCCACATCGGCACCTTCACCGCAAAAGACGCAAAGAAGGCCAGCCACAGCCATGTCTGCATGGAAGGATCAAAGCGATGCGCCATCAGCGCGGTGATGTCGGTCGTGCCCGCCGACCAGTACATGGCCATGATCGCCAGCAGCATCAGCACCGAGCCCGCCAGCGTATAGAGGAAAAACTTGAACGAGGCATAAACGCGGCGCTTGCCCCCCCATACGCCGATGATCAGGAACATCGGAATCAGGCCGCCTTCAAAGAACAGATAGAACAGGATCAGGTCCAGCGAACTGAATACGCCGATCATCAGCGTTTCCAGAATCAGAAACGCGATCATGTAATCCTTTACCCGGACGGTAATGGATTCCCATGACGCCAGAATGCACAGCGGCATCAGGAAGGTGGTCAGGATGATGAACGGCATGGAAATGCCGTCTATGCCCATATGATAATTGATGTTGCCGCCCAGCCAGTCATGCTTTTCGACAAACTGATAGGCCGCCGTGCTGTTCTCAAAACCGGTCCATAACAATAGCGACAGCGCGAACGTAAACAGCGTCGTCCACAGCGCCACCATTCGGGCATTGTGCGCCACCATTTCTTCTTCGCCGCGCACCAGCAGGATGAACAACGCCCCGACCGCCGGCAGGAAGGTGACGAGCGATAATATCGGCCAATCGCTCATTAATGCGCCCCCCCGCTGAATATGTAATAGGTTGTGATCGCCGACAGGCCGATCAGCATGGCGAACGCGTAATGATAGAGATAGCCGCTTTGCAGTTGCGCGGCGCGGCGCGTCAGCATCTGCACACTGGCGGCAAGGCCATCGGGACCAAAGCGGTCAATCACACCGCCATCTCCGCGCAGCCACAGGAACCTGCCAATGGCTTTTGCCGGCCGCACGAAAATCAGATCGTACAATTCATCAAAATACCATTTGTTGAGCAGGAACTGATAGAGCGGGTAATGGGTCTGCGCCAGACGCGCGGGCGCCTCGGGATTGCGGATATACATATGCCAGGCCAGCAACAGACCGGCAAAGCCAACCACCACCGGCGACCACTTCACCCATGTGGGCACATGGTGCATGGCTTCCAGAATATGCTTGTCCGGCATTACGAACAGCGCCTTGCCCCAGAATTCGCCCGAATGTTCGCCGATGAACGGCCCTGCAAACGCCAGCCCCGCAAACAGCGCGCCACCCGCCAGCAGCACCAGCGGCACGATCATCACGGCCGGGCTTTCATGCACATGCTCCAGCGTATGATGATCGGCGCGGGAAGGGCCGTGGAAAGTCATGAAAATCAGACGCCAGGAATAAAACGCCGTCATCAGCGCCGCGACAACGCCCATCGCAAACGCATATTGCCCAACGCCCGTGCCCGCCGCATAGGCCGCCTCGATCACCGCATCCTTGGAGAAATAGCCCGCCGTCAGCGGAAAACCCGTCAGCGCCAGCGTGCCGATCAGCATCAAAACCCAGGTTGCGGGAATGAATTTGTAGATACCCCCCATTTTACGCATGTCCTGTTCATCGGACATCGCATGAATGACGGAACCCGCCCCCAGGAACAACAGCGCCTTGAAAAAAGCATGCGTGAACAGATGGAAGATCGCGACATTATAGGCCGACACCCCGGCGGCGAAGAACATATAACCAAGCTGTGAACAGGTGGAATAGGCGATCACCCGCTTGATGTCGTTCTGCACCAGGCCGATGGTCGCGGCAAAGAATGCAGTCGTTGCGCCAATCACCGTGACAAAGGCCAGCGCATCAGGCGCAAATTCAAACAGCGGCGAACAGCGCGCCACCAGAAACACGCCCGCCGTCACCATGGTCGCGGCATGGATCAGCGCCGACACCGGCGTCGGGCCTTCCATCGCATCGGGCAGCCAGGTATGCAGCATGAACTGCGCCGACTTGCCCATCGCGCCAACAAACAGCAGCAGGCAGATGGTGGTCAGAATGTCCGGTTGCCAGTTCAGGAAATTAAACGTCTTGCCAGCCATTGCGGGCGCCTGTGCAAACACCGCATCGAAGGACAGCGTTCCAAACACCATGAAGATCGCCATGATGCCCAGCGCGAAACCAAAATCGCCCACCCGGTTCACTACGAACGCCTTGATCGCCGCCGCATTGGCCGAGGGACGCTTGTACCAGAAACCGATCAGCAGATAGGACGCCAGGCCCACACCTTCCCAGCCGAAATATATCTGAAGGAAATTATCCGCCGTCACCAGCATCAGCATGGCGAAGGTGAACAGCGAAAGATACGCCATGAAGCGCGGCTTGTGCGGATCGTGCGCCATATAGCCAATGGAATAAATATGCACCAGCGCGCTGACCCCGTTGACCACCACCAGCATCACCGCCGTCAGCGTGTCGATGCGCAATACCCAGTCAACCTCGAACGCGCCGCTATCGATCCAGCGTAATAGCTGAACCGTCTCGGGTTGATGCAGAAAGCCAACCTGATACAACGCAACCACCGACAGCAGCGCCGAAATCACCAGCCCGCCACAGGTTACGATCTGCGACGCCGTATCGCCAATGCGGCGGCCAAACAGGCCCGCAACAAGGGCGCCGATCAGGGGAAGGAAAACAATCGCGCTATACATTCCGGTCTGTCCTAGCCCTTCATCAGGTTGATGTCTTCAACCGCGATTGAACCGCGATTGCGGAAATATACGACCAGAATGGCCAGGCCGATGGCCGCTTCACCCGCCGCAACCGTCAGCACCAGCAGCGCAAACACCTGTCCCGCCAGGTCGTTCAGGAACGAAGAAAACGCCACCAGATTTATATTCACCGACAGCAAAATCAGTTCAATCGACATCAGAATAATAATGATGTTCTTGCGGTTCACAAAAATGCCCAGCACGCCGATGGCGAACAGGATTGCCGAAACAGTGAGGTAGTGGGTGACGCCGATTTCCATGCTGTTATATCCCCTGCCCCGGCTTCACGTCTTTCAGTTCCATACCCAGCGCGGGCGTACGCGCGACCTGTTCGCTGATATTCTGTCTGCGCACGCCTTCGCGGGTGCGCAGCGTCAGCACAATCGCGCCGATCATCGCCACCAGCAGCACCAGCCCCGCCGTCTGAAACAGATAGACATAATCCGTATAGAGAATGCGGCCCAACGCCTCGGTATTGGTCACATCGCCCAATGCGGGCGTGGGCGACGCCGCCATGCCTTCTATTGGCGTAACAGAGTTTGCGCCGACGACCAGAATCAGTTCCAGCGCCAGAATAAACCCAATAAGCCCGCCCATCGGCAGATAATTCAAAAAGCCCTGACGCAGTTCCACAAAATCAATGTCCAGCATCATCACCACAAACAGGAACAGCACCGCCACCGCGCCGACATAGACAATGACCAAAATCATCGCCAGGAATTCTGCACCCAGCAGCACGAACAGGCCGGCCGCATTGAAAAACGCCAATATCAGAAACAGCACCGAATGCACAGGATTGCGCACGGTGATCACCAGGAAGGCCGCCGCGATTGTCACGGCGGCAAACAGGTAAAAGGCCAGCGCCTGAATGATCATTCCTTACTTCCCCTCAAACTCTTTCTGTAATCCATTCTGATGCACCTTGTTTCGTCATTGCGAGCGAAGCGCGGCAATCCAGAATCACAAACACAGGCCATACCGTGTGACTCTGGATTGCCGCGTCGCTGCGCTCCTCGCAATGACAATGACGATTCTATCTATTCACCAACCATCCCCTATCTATACGGCGCGTCCAATTCGATGTTCTTCGATATTTCATATTCCCAGCGGTCGCCATTGGCGAGCAGCCGGTCCTTGTCGTAGAAAAGTTCCTCGCGGGATTCCACCGCAAATTCAAAATTCGGCCCTTCGACGATGGCGTCCACCGGGCAGGCCTCCTGGCAGAAACCGCAATAGATGCATTTGGTCATGTCAATGTCATAGCGGATAGTGCGGCGGCTGCCGTCATCCTGGCGCGGGCCGGCCTCTATGGTGATGGCCTGGGCCGGACAGATCGCTTCGCACAGTTTGCACGCGATGCAGCGTTCTTCGCCATTAGGATAGCGGCGCAGCGCATGTTCGCCGCGAAAGCGTGGCGACAGCGCGCCCTTTTCATAGGGATAGTTCAACGTCGCCTTCGGCTTGAAGAAATATTTCATCGCCAGCACAAAGCTGGAGACAAATTCCCCCAGCATCAGGGAGCGTGCGGTGCGGTCTAAAAATGCCATCTGTTTATCCCTTTCATGGCGCCAGATCGAAGGCAACCAGCACCCCCGCCGTCAGCACCACCCACACCAGCGAGAAGGGCAAAAACACCTTCCAGCCAAGCCGCATCAACTGATCATAGCGATAACGCGGCACAAACGCCTTCACCATCGCAAAGAAGAAGAAAATAACCAGAATTTTCAGCACAAACCAGATGACTTCCGGCACCCAGGTGAACGGCGCCACATCAAATGGCGGCAACCAGCCCCCCAGGAACAAAATAGTGGTCATGGCGCACATCAGCACAATGTTCAGATATTCGCCCAGCATCAGCAGCAGATACGGCACCGACGAATATTCGGTCATGTAACCGGCCACCAGTTCGGATTCCGCCTCCGCCAGATCGAACGGCGGGCGGTTGGTTTCGGCCAGCGCCGAGATCAGAAAAATCACGAACATCGGAAATAGTGGAATAAAGAACCAGATGTCTTTTTGCGCGCGCACAATGTCACTTAAATTCAGCGAACCCACACACAGCAGCACCGTGACGATGACAAAGCCAATCGAAACTTCGTAGGACACCATTTGCGCCGCCGAACGCAGCGCACCCAGGAACGGATATTTCGAGTTTGACGCCCAGCCGGCCATGATAATGCCATAGACACCCAGCGAGGAAATCGCAAAAATATACAGCATGCCGACATTGATATCGGAAATCACCCAACCGTCGGCGAATGGAATAACCGCCCATGCGATAAACGCCAATACCACAGTCACCACCGGCGCCAGCAGAAACACACCCTTGTTGGCGGCGTCTGGAATGATGATTTCTTTCAGAATAAACTTTCCGAAATCCGCAAACGACTGCAACAGCCCGAACGGACCGACCACATTGGGGCCACGGCGCAACATCACCGCCGCCCAGATTTTGCGATCCGCCAGCAGCAGGAAGGCTATCGATATCAATACACTCATCAGCACCAGCAAAATCTGGCCGACCATCACGGTCAGCGGCCAGCCATATCCGGTCCACAGTAGCGCCCAATCAACCATGCGAACCTGCCGCCTGTTTTACTGACCGCGCTGCAAGCGCGCTGCATTGCGCCATGATTGCGGATGCGCGCGCAATCGGGTTGGTCAGATAGAAATCCTTTATAGCGGGCGCAAACACCGCATCAGTCATGCTGCCTGCCGCCGCATCCGGCGCGCTGGGGGTAGCCGCCTGCACACGCCCAACTTCACGCATATGCGGCGCCGCCTCAATCATGCGTGCCCGCAATGCCGCCAGACTGTCATAGGGCAATTTATGGCCAGCCGATTCCGACAATGCGCGCAATATCGTCCAGTCCTCGCGCGCCTCGCCCGGCGCGAAGGTAGCGCGCACGCCCACTTGTACCCGGCCTTCGCTGTTCACATAAGTGCCGCTTTTTTCCGTATAGGCCGCGCCCGGCAACACCAGATCGGCGCGGTGCGCGCCCGCATCGCCGTGATGACCCTGATAGATCACAAAGGCCTTGCCCAACTGGCCCAGATCAAGTTCGTCCGCGCCGAGCAGATAGACCAGATCGATCGCACCGGATTTTGCGCCGTCGAGAATACCGGCCACATCCAGGCCGCCCGCCCCCGGCAGCAATCCCAGATCAAGCCCCGCGACCCGCGCCGCGGCCGTGTGCAGCACGTTAAAGCCGTTCCAGTCGGCGGTGATCGCGCCCACCTTGTGCGCCAGCTTTTTCACTGCGGCCAGAACAGCATGGCCATCGGGGCGCGCCAGTGCGCCCATGCCCACGATCAGCATCGGACGTTTCGCCTGTTGCAGGGTGGCAGCGAACGGATGCTTGCCATCAACCAGATCCTGCAAGGTGCGCGGACCCGCCCCCAGCGTCTGGCACGGGAAATTATTATTGAACGGCGCACCGATGCTAGCCGCCGCAAAATTGCCGCGCCGCGCGCGCTGTACGATACGCGCGTTCACAACCGCCGCTTCCCAGCGCGGATTGCAGCCGATCAGCAACAGCGCATCGGCCGCCTCAATCCCGGCAAAGGTCGAATTGAACAGATAGTCGCCGCGCATTGCGGCGCCCAGTTTTGCGCCATCCTGACGGCAATCAATATGCGGGCTGCCGAACCTGTCCCACAAATCTTTCAGCGCCATCATGGATTCGGCACAGGCCAGATCGCCCGCAATCGCCGCCATGCTGGTGGGCGCCGCCGCCTTCAGTTTTTGCGCCGCCAGCGCCAGCGCTTCATTCCAGCTTGCGGGGCGCAGCTTGGCCCCTTCGCGAATATAGGGTGTGTCCAGACGCTGGCGTTTCAGCCCGTCCCAGATGAAGCGGGTTTTATCGGAAATCCATTCTTCATTCACATCATCATTATTGACAGGCAGGATGCGCATCACTTCCGCGCCGCGCGCATCGGCACGAATATTGCTGCCAACCGCATCCATCACATCGACGGTTTCGGTCTTGGTCAATTCCCATGGCCGCGCCGAAAACGCATAGGGTTTGGAGGTCAGCGCGCCCACCGGGCACAGATCAATCACATTGCCCGACAGTTCCGATAGCACCGCCTGTTCCAGATAGGTGGTGATTTCCATATCTTCGCCGCGCCCGGTTGCGCCCAGTTCGGACACGCCCGCAATTTCGGTCGTGAAGCGCACACAGCGCGTGCAATGAATGCAGCGGGTCATCACCGTCTTGATCAGCGGCCCCATATTCTTGTCTTCGACGGCGCGCTTGTTTTCATGGTAGCGCGAACCGGAAACGCCATAGCCCATGGCCTGGTCCTGCAGATCGCATTCGCCGCCCTGATCGCAGATCGGGCAATCCAGCGGATGATTGGCCAGCAGAAACTCCATCACCCCTTCGCGCGCCTTTTTCACCATCGGCGTGTCGGTATGCACCACCATCTTGTCGGCGGCGGGCATGGCGCAACTGGCCACCGGCTTGGGCGGCCCGCCCTCCACTTCAATCAGGCACATGCGGCAATTGCCGGCTATTGAGAGACGTTCATGATAGCAAAAACGCGGAATTTCCTTGCCGGCCGCCTCGCACGCCTGCAACAGGCTGGCGCCCGGTTCAACTTCCACTTCAATACCGTCAATGGTCAGTTTTGGCATGCCTACTCCGCCGCAATCTTGCCGGTGCGCTTGACCCGGTGATTTAATATCCGCTCTTCCAGCACAGGACGGAAATGCCGGATCAGGCCCTGGACCGGCCAGGCGGCCGCATCGCCGAGCGCACAGATCGTATGCCCTTCAATCCGTGTACTGACATCCAGCAGCATGTCGATTTCCGATACATCCGCATCGCCTGTCACCATGCGTTCCATCACCCGCCACATCCAGCCGGCGCCTTCGCGGCAGGGCGTGCACTGTCCGCAGCTTTCATGTTTGTAAAACGCCGAGAGACGCGCAATGGCCTTGATCAGATCGGTGGATTTGTCCATGACGATCACCGCCGCCGTGCCGAGGCCGGAGCGCACTTCTTTCAGCGCATCGAAATCCATCAGCACCGTATCGCAGATGGATTTTGGAATCATTGGCACACTGGCGCCGCCGGGAATGACCGCCAGCAGATTATCCCAGCCGCCGCGCACACCGCCCGCATGCTTTTCAATCAGCTCGCGCAGCGGAATGCTCATGGATTCTTCGACATTGCACGGATTGTTCACATGCCCCGAAATGCTGAAAATCTTGGTGCCTGAATTATTGGGCCGCCCGAACCCCATGAACCAGGACGCGCCGCGGCGCAAAATGGTGGGCGCAACCGCGATGCTCTCCACATTATTGACCGTAGATGGACAGCCATACAGGCCCATATTGGCCGGGAATGGCGGCTTCAGGCGCGGCTGGCCTTTTTTACCTTCCAGACTTTCCAGCAGGGCGGTTTCCTCGCCGCAAATATAGGCGCCCGCGCCATGATGCACATATACATCGAACTTCCAGCCCGAACCGCAGGCATTGTCGCCCAGCAGGCCCGCCGCATAGGCCTGATCAACAGCGGCCTGCAAATGCTTGCGTTCCAGAATGAATTCGCCGCGCACATAAATATAGGCCACATGCGCGCCCATGGCGAAGCCCGCGATCAGACACCCTTCGATCAGCTTGTGCGGATCATTGCGCAGAATTTCGCGGTCCTTGCAGGTGCCGGGCTCGGATTCATCGGCATTCACAATCAGATAATGCGGCCTGCCATCATTCACCTTGGGCATGAACGACCATTTCAGGCCGGTGGAAAAGCCCGCACCCCCGCGCCCGCGCAGACCCGAGGCTTTTACCTCGTCAACGATCCAGTCACGGCCCTTTTCCAGAAGCGCTTTGGTATTGTCCCAGTCGCCGCGCTTGCGCGCGCCTTCAAGGCCCCAATCGTCAAAGCCGTAGAGATTGGTGAAGATGCGGTCTTTATCCTGCAACATTAGCGGTCTCCGCCAATAAGGCTTGTACGAGCGCCTGCGGGTTCAGAGCTGCGGCGTCCGGCCTGTGACCCGACCGCCGGTTGTTCGCCGCGCGCCAGCGCATCCAGCAGCGCGCCGGTTTTGTGCGCATCCAGATCTTCGTAATAATCATCATTGACCTGTATCACCGGCGCATTCGCGCAGCCGCCAAGACATTCAACTTCCATCCAGGAAAACAGCCCGTCCTTGGTGATCTCGCCCGGCGCAACACCCAATTTGCTTTTGACGACAGCGGTCACATCATCGGAACCGCGCAGCCAGCACGGCGTCGTCTTGCACACCTGCAACAAATATTTTCCGCGCGGCGCCAGATTGAACATGGTGTAAAAAGTGGCGACCTCCAGCACGCGGATATAGGGCATGCCCAGCATGTCGCCGACGGTGCGGATCATGGGTTCGCTCACCCAGCCGCCATTCTGTTCCTGTCCGCGCCACAGCAGCGCAATCACCGCGCTGGCCTGACGGCCCTCGGGATATTTTTTGATTTCCTTTGCGCACCAGTCAAGATTTTCTGGCGTAAACGCAAAGCTTGCAGGTTGATCCGCACATAGCCGCCGCACACTCACCGGTCCACCTCTCCAAATACGATATCGAGCGAGCCGAGAATGGCCGACGCGTCGGCCAGCATATGTCCCGTGCACAGATAATCCATCGCCTGCAGATGCGCAAAGCCCGGCGCGCGCAGTTTGCAGCGATAGGGTTTGTTGGAGCCATCCGAAATCAGATAGACACCGAATTCGCCCTTGGGCGCCTCGACGGCGGCGTACACTTCGCCGGCCGGCACATGATAACCTTCCGTGTACAGCTTGAAGTGATGAATGAGCGCCTCCATCGAGCGTTTCATTTCACCGCGGCTTGGCGGCGTCACCTTGCCGTCATTCACCGACACCGGCCCGGCGGGCATATTTTTAATGCACTGCATCATTATTTTCGTGCTCTGGCGCATTTCCTCGACCCGGCACAGATAGCGGTCATAGCAATCGCCGTTCTTGCCGATGGGCACCTGAAACTCCAGATCATTGTAACATTCATAAGGCTGCGCGCGGCGCAGATCCCACGCAGCGCCACTGCCGCGCAGCATGACGCCGGTAAAGCCCCAATCCAGCGCGTCCTGCAAACTGACCACGCCAATATTGACGTTGCGCTGCTTGAAAATCCGGTTATGGGTCAGCAGGCCTTCAATATCGTCCAGCACTTTGGGAAACTGTTCGCAGAACGCATAAATATCCTCGGCCAGGCCTGCGGGCATGTCCTGATGCACGCCGCCGGGGCGGAAATAGGCCGCATGCATGCGCGAGCCGGACACCCGTTCATAAAAAATCATCAGCTTTTCGCGTTCTTCAAAGCCCCATAAAGGCGGCGTCAGCGCGCCCACATCCATCGCCTGGGTTGTGACATTCAGCAGGTGATTGAGCAGCCGGCCAATTTCACAGAACAGCACCCGGATATATTGCGCGCGGATCGGAATTTCCAGGCCCAGCAGCCGTTCCACCGCCAGGGCGAAAGCATGTTCCTGATTCATCGGCGCCACATAATCCAGCCGGTCGAAATAGGGCACCGCCTGTAGATAGGTTTTATGTTCGATCAGTTTTTCGGTGCCGCGATGCAGCAGGCCGATATGCGGATCGACGCGGGTCACCACCTCGCCATCCATCTCCAGAATCATGCGCAGCACACCGTGCGCCGCGGGATGCTGCGGTCCGAAATTCAGATGGAATTTGCGATTGTCGGGATCGAATTTTTCAGTCACGGTTTGACGCCTGTAGGGGTGACGATGGGGGCGGCTTTTTCATCGCCCGGCAACACATATTCCGCGCCTTCCCATGGACTGACAAAATCAAACGCGCGAAATTCCTGGGTGAGCATCACCGGTTCATTAACCACACGTTTGCGTTCATCGTCATAGCGCACCTGAACGAATCCCGTAAGCGGAAAATCCTTGCGCAGCGGATGCCCCTCAAAACCATAATCGGTAAGAATGCGGCGCAGGTCGGGATGACCGGTGAAGGCAATGCCGAACATATCGAACACTTCGCGTTCATACCAGTTGGCGCAGGGAAACAGGCTGATCACGCTGGGCGCGGCGGCGTCTTCGGCAATTGGCGCCTTGACCCGGACACGCTGGTTTTGATGCACGCTGAGCAAATGATAGACCAGATCGAAACGCTCCGCCCGGCCGGGATAATCGGCGGCGGTAATATCGATCAGCTGGCTGAACCGGCAATTGGGATCCTTGCGCAGATATCCCAGCACCGCCAGAATATGGCTGGCGTGGATGTGGATGGTAAGTTCGCCATGCGCAATCGCGACAGCGGTTACCGCCTGTGGCAACGCCCCCTCGATCTGCTCCCCCAACTCACGCAGTGCTGTTATGTCCATCGTACCGGCCTGACCTGTTACTGATCCCGCAAACATTTCCGGCCCGCACCGGAATAATCTGCGCCTAAAAATTTTTACTAGCGTATTCTCCGGTTAGATCGAAGCGCCCCGCTCCGGCGTCATTGCCGCGCTTCGCTCGCAATGACGAAGTAGAAGTTGTGATTCAGTCTAAACAGAAAACGCTTTAGCGGGCAATGGTTCCTTCGCGGCGGATTTTACGCTGAAGTTGCAGAATGCCATACATCAGCGCCTCGGCGGTGGGCGGGCATCCCGGCACATAAATATCCACCGGCACGATGCAGTCACAACCGCGCACCACCGAATAGGAATAATGATAATAGCCGCCGCCATTGGCGCAACTGCCCATCGAAATCACATAGCGCGGCTCCGGCATCTGGTCATAGACCTTGCGCAGGGCCGGGGCCATTTTATTGGTCAGTGTGCCCGCCACAATCATCACATCGCTTTGCCGCGGGCTGGCGCGCGGCGCAAAACCGAAGCGCTCCATGTCATAGCGCGGCATGGCGGCCTGCATCATCTCTATACCGCAGCAGGCCAGGCCGAACGTCATCCACATCAGCGAGCCGGTGCGCGCCCAGGTGATCACATCATCCAGTGAGGTCAGAATATAACCCTTGTCGGACAGCTCATCCGACAGCGCCCCAAAGCCCCCGCCCGCATCAACACTATCCGGCGTCACTCCCATTCCAGCGCACCCTTTTTCCATTCATAGGCGAAACCGATGGTCAGAACCCCCAGAAACACCATCATCGACCAGAAGCCATACAGCCCCACATCCCCCAGGGATATCGCCCACGGGAACAAAAACGCCACTTCCAGATCGAAGATGATGAACAGGATCGCCACCAGATAAAACCGCACATCAAACTGCATGCGCGAATCATCAAACGCCGGAAACCCGCATTCATAGGCCGACAGTTTTTCCGGATCGGGCCGGTTCTCGGCCAGCACGAAAGCTACAACAATCAGCGCTGCCGCCATGACCACAGCGATCCCCGCAAAGAGCAGGATTGGCAGATATTCCAACAATAATTCCGGCATGAACCCCGCCCTGCTTAGGCATTTATCACTGCGCCGCCTGTTTCCCCACCGGCGATTGCGTGAGGAATCACTGGCGCTGCGCTGGCCGCACTATAATCGCCGGTCCTTATAATGGAAAGCGCCTTGCGAAGAAAAATTTGCCGCCGCTTTACACACGCCGTCACCCTGAGCCGCCCCCCCCCTGTCACCCTGCATCGTGCTCTACTGAGGGGGATTCTTCACTTCGTTCAGAATGACAGTTTTAGTTAAGCGCGCCCCACCCCACACTGTCACCCTGAGCGCCCTCACTGTCATCCTAAGCGCTCTCACTGTCACCCTGAGCGAAGCGAAGGGTCTCCCGCCGTTTGCTCCGGCCCGAGTTCCACCGAGGGAGATTCTTCACTTCGTTCAGAATGACAAAAAGGGGAGACCAGGGACTAAAAAGAGGGGCAAGCCGCAGGGCTGAACTGTGTCCGATGCCACAAGAAATGCATTTTTACCGCCTTCCGCATTTTTTTCTATTGACCCCTTTGTATGCGGCAGGCATAGTACAGAACTTCTACTAAAAGAGATGGCCTCGTCTTCGTGATATTAACGGTGGCGGAATGGCCGGAAGATTATAAAAAACAATAAGTTGTGGTTGGGTTTGACGTTAGGTTTGACGCTGGGTTTGACAAGGCCGCCGGGGTTTTTGCGGTGGCGGGGAAATATGAAAAGCCTGTTCCGTGTTGGCGGTTGCTCCGGACGAGAACTTTATTGGAAGGAATGAACAAAATGAACAAAATAAACACAATAAACAAAATGGCAATTAATCGTCTTTTGACACTGGCGGGCGCCACCGCAATTGGCCTGACCATGGCCACCGGCGCGAGGGCAAACACTTATACTCCGCTTGATATAGGTAATGCCGGTGTATCAGTCCTTGATACTGGTCTCGGTTTTGGTACCTTCATGGGTACTTGGGGCTTTGACCAAAGCCCCAATGATACTGGCGACATGCCAAATCCGCATGCGAATGGCAGTACCCCCCTTGTCGGTACCGCCATTCTCACCCAACATAACGAGAACCCGCCGTTATTTGACATTAACCAATTCCACGAAGCTGGCAGGGTCAATGCCGATAATGGGGCGCTGTCTGGAGGTTCTCCTACTAACCAGACGGGATTCAACGTAGTAGAATCCGAGAATAATTATACTTTTAAGTGGGTTTATTATGGGTTTCCGGGCGATCCTACCTACGACCCAGTCACTGGTAATATCACCTCGCCCGGAAATTTACCGGTCGATCTGTACATTGCCGTCAAATATGCCACTTACGTCAGTGTTTTCCGATTTGATTTAGTTGATCCAGGCGCCTACGGCAACGGGGGTGTTTTTGGCTATCTCTCAAGTTCCTGGGAGGATATTCTCCTCAACACGGCTCCAGGTCCTCTGGTCGATGCCGACGGCGCAGGCCCCGGGACGCTTATGGTTGGGCAAAATTATCTCGATCTGAATTATGATGGGCTCGCTACTGATAGTTGCATCCTTTCCGGTCCCAATGAGTATAACGCCAATTGCATGGTGGGGAATAATATGGTGGGGAATAATAATGGCAATCCCAAGGCCGTCTCGGGCGTGACCGGTTACTGGCCGCCGCCTGACAACTTGCCACCCCCGCCGGAGGTTCCCGAACCCGCCTCGATGACCCTGCTGGGCGCCGGGCTGCTGGGCCTTGGCTATCTGAACCGCAGGCGCAAGGCGGCCTGACCCGCCTCCGCTAAAGCTTCGGCGCGGCAAGCCCGCCTGACCAACAAATGTTCCTTGTAACAAGCACCCAAAAGCCCCGGAAATTCCGGGGCTTTTGCTTTCTGGTTGTCACCCTGGGCCACCCCGAGTTCCGCCGCAGGGGGATTCTTCACTTCGTTCAGAATGACAGTTTTGTTTTGTCACCCGGAAAAAGGGGTCAGACCCCTTTTTCGTTGCCTTTTTCGCTTTTCGCCTCGATGACCCTGCTGGGTGCCGGGCTGCTGGGCCTTGGCTATCTGAACCGCAGGCGCAAGGCGGCCTGACCCGCCTCCGCTGTCATCTACCATGTTTATGCATTGGCATAATCGCGTAGTTTGGCGTTCAGAATGGTTATGAGTTTTCGCATGATAGCGGTAAGCGCCAGCATTGGTTTTTTGCCGTTGCCGATGAGGCGCTCGTA
>JBMOMW010000039.1:0-11154 GCA_049325255.1 Pseudomonadota bacterium
CTGAGCGGGACGGACCTGAGCGGTGCGACCCTGAGCGAGGCTGACCTGAATAAGACGGACATGAGTGGAGCGAACCTATACGACGTGCGAAACCTGACGCAAAATCAAATCGACGGCATTCGCTATCATAGCGATAATCGACCCAAAAACCTGCCAGCCGGGCTGATCCTACCGGAACCTTATGACCTCTGACGGGAAACAAAATTTCTGTCATTGCCCGGCTTGACCGGGCAATCCAGTGACATTAACCGGGGCTTTACCGTGTGATCTGGATTACCCGGTCAAGCCGGGTAATGACAAAGCGGGTGTATGAAAGGCCGCGCCCGACGCCGCAACACGGCCATTCAATATTTAAATTACCGGCTATCACCAAGCCAGAGTCATTCCGTGATTAACTGAACCGGTAAAATTTCCTCCGTCATCGCGAGCCGCGCAGCGGCCCCCGGGACCGGCCTTGGCCGGCCCGAGGACAGGCTCCGGCGATCCAGAGTCTAGACAATTTTGTGAACGGATTGAAGCGACTTTAACCCCACGATGTCATTACCCGGCTTGTCCGGGTAATCCATGCCACATCCAATGGCCCGGGTTTTTGGGGTGTGGGTTGCCCGGCTAAACCGGGCAATGACAATGAGGGTGTGTGATGCGCTTCAATCCGTTCACAAAACGCTCTAAAATCATCCGGATTAAACGAGGCAAACCGATGCGCACGAAACGCCCAATCTATCCGATCCATCCCGGCCGGATACTGGCCGATGAACTGGCCGAACTTGAAATGACGCCAGCCGGACTAGCGCGCGCGTTGCGTGTTCCCTCCAACAGGATTTACCAGATTGTTTCAGGCCAACGGGCGATCACCGCTGACACCGCCCTGCGGCTGGAACAATGGCTGGGCGTGGAAGCCGCATTCTGGTTGAACCTGCAAAAAAGCTATGAGCTTGACCTTGCGACAGAGCAATCCGGCGACGAAATCAAACGCACGATTGCGCGAAGAAAATCAGCGCCGCAGGAAGGGGCATTGGAAGCAATACCGTAACGGCGTGCTTCACACCAGAATTTCCGCCCCCACCATCACCAGACCGGCCGTGGCGATGTTCCACGAAAAGGTGCGCAGCCAGGGAATTCCCAATGCGTACAAAGGCAGAAACAGAATACGGCCGGCAAGATAAATCCGGCCGCCGAGCAGGCTCCAATATCCGGCCTCGCCCGACACATGCGCGATCAGCACAAGCGCCGCAAAGACCGGAAAGGTTTCCAGAAAGTTCCATTGCGCGCGCTGCAACCGGGCCGCAATCCCGGTTGGCTGTATGTTTTCATCACGTGCGCCGACAGAATAGGCATTGCCCACCTGTGCTTTGAAGGCGAAGCTCGCAACAGAAAGATGCACAAGGCCCAGAAGACCGGCCCAGAACAATATCCAGAGATCGTGCGTCATATCTGCCCTGGCATCCCTCCGTCATGCGCAATGCCCGCGCCCCCGATCCCGCCTTACGAATCCGCCCAGTTGGGTTTGCGTTTTTCGGCGAAGGCGCGGGGGCCTTCGGTGGAGTCGGCGCTTTTGAACAATGCGGTCATGGCTTCATATTTGCCGTTGGCGGCGGCCTCGATGCCGGCCTGGGCGAGGCCCTGCATGGACATTTCCTTTGAGGCGCGCACCGACATGGGCGAGCATTCCATGATTTCGGCGGCCCAGCGTCTGGCTGCGGCCATTACTTCGCCATGCGGCACAACTTCATTGATAAAGCCCAACCGGTAACCTTCTTCGGCGGAAACATGCCGGCCGGTCAGGATCATGCCCATGGCGTGCTTCAGGCCGATCTGGCGGGGCAGACGGTGTACCCCGCCCGCGCCCGCCGCAAGGCCAACCCGGGGTTCCGGCAGCGCGAAACGCGCCTTGTCCGAGGCAATGATAATATCGCAGGCCAGCGCGATTTCCATGCCGCCCCCCATGGCCACGCCGTTTACCGCCGCGATCAGCGGCTTGTTCATGTGATAGCGCGCAGTCAGCCCGGCAAAACCGGTGGCGGGAATTTCCATCTTGCCGCCGGAAGCGGTGAATTTCAGATCATTGCCCGCGCTGAAGGCGCGGTCCCCGGCCCCGGTCAGGATCGCCACCCATTGCGTGGGATCATTGGAAAAATCATTAAAGACTTTTTCCAGTTCAAAATTTGCGGGCGGGTGCAATGAATTCATCACGTCCGGGCGGTTCATGGTGACGATGGTCAGCTTGCCCTCGCGTTCGACCTTGCAGAATTCGTAACTAGGCATCAGTTTCTCCCTGTGAGGTTTATTTTTGTGAATCCAGTTTAGCTGTGACGTTCGTCGGGCGCCAGCCCTGCCTTGAAGCGCCGCCAGTTCTCGACATAGCCCAGGGCGGAGCGGGTAAAACTCTCCATGTCCGCCGGTGTCGCCGTGCGGATCACCTTGCCCGGCGCGCCCAGCACAACGGAATTATCGGCAATGACCTTGCCCGGCCCGATCAGAGCCCCGGAGCCGATCAGACAATTATTGCCGATGCGCGCGCCATCCAGAATGACGCTGCCAATGCCGATCAGGCAATTATCGCCGATGACGCAGCCATGCAGCATCGCCATATGCCCGACAGTGACATTGCGCCCTATCGTGCACGGATCGCCCATGCCAGTATGCAACACCGCGTTGTCCTGCACATTGGAGTTTTCACCGATGGTGATGGGTTCATTATCACCGCGCAATACCGCGCCAAACCACACGCTGGCATTGTTTTTCAATACAACCCTGCCCACCAATGTCGCACTGGGCGCAACCCAGAAATCCTCGCTCTCCGTCTCCAGGGCATAATTGCCCAACCGGTAAATCGCCATATTTTGCCTGATCCCTGTTTGCTGCTTCAACAGATCACTGTTGCATATCCGCCCCGGTCTGGTCAAAGATAGGAGAAGAAAAATACCAACAGGGAAGGAATAACCGATGGCGATGCCAATCGAGAAACTGGTCGGAATTATGCGCAAAAATGCGGCAGGCGGCGAGGGTGGGCCAACCAGCACGAAGGTCACACTGGCCATGCGCCGCGCAGGAATGGAGAAAACCTCATTCCCCGTTGCTGACGATGTGAAAGTGGAAAAACTGACCGTCGCCGGACGGGACGCCGAATGGATCAAGGCCCCGGGCGTGAAAGACGGTTATGCGATACTTTACCTGCATGGCGGCGGTTATGTGATGGGTTCGCTCAACACCCACCGTTCGCTGGCGGGCGAAATTTCCCGCGCCTCAAAGGCTGCGGTGCTGCTGCTGGATTACCGGCTGGCGCCTGAAAATAAATTCCCCGCCGCTGTTGAAGACGGCGTGGCCGGTTTCAAATATCTGCTGGCGCAGGGTTACGCACCCGCAAAAACCGCCATTGGCGGTGACAGCGCAGGCGGCGGCCTGACGGCAGCGACATTGGTGGCGCTGCGCGATGAAAAATCACCTATGCCGGGCGCCGGCATTCTGATCAGCCCCTGGTCGGATTTGACCTGCACCAATCCCAGCTACAAGACCCGCGCCGAGGCCGATCCGATGATTGGCGGCGATGATGGGCTGGCCGGTATGTCAAACCTCTATCTGCAGGGCGCCAATGTGGTGCATCCGCACGCCTCGCCCAATTTCGCCGATCTGACCGGCCTGCCGCCGCTGCTCATTCATGTGGGCGACGCGGAAGTGCTGCTGGATGATTCCATCCGGCTGCATGACAAGGCCAAAGCCTGCGGTGTCGACAGCACCCTGGAGGTCTGGGACAAAATGATCCATGTCTGGCATGCGTTCCATCCGATGCTGGATGAAGGCAAACAGGGGATTGAACGCATCGGCGAATATCTGCGCGGCAAATGGGGCATGTGATTTAATGTCCGTGTACAAACTTATTACAGAAGGAAAATCACATGGCCGGAAATGAACTGAAAGCCGTTGTGGACATGATCCGCGGCATCGTCGCCAATCCCAACGCCACCATCCAGGAACAGCGCGCCTCATTCGAAGCCTCAATGGGCATGATGCCAACGCCGCCCAATACCAAGGTCACACCTGTCAAGGTGGATGGCATTCCGGCGGAATGGGTGGATGCCCCCGCTGCGCGCGCCGATCATGCTATTCTGTATCTGCATGGCGGCGGGTATGTGATCGGCTCACCCGTCACGCACCGCTCGCTGGCGGGAAAATTGTCGGAAACCAGCAAGGCGCGGGTTCTGGTGATCGATTACCGTATGGCGCCGGAAAACCCGTTTCCCGCAGCCGTCGATGATGCGGTAAAGGCCTATCGCTGGCTGCTGGCGCAGGGCCTATCCCCTGCAAAGCTCGCCATTTCCGGTGACAGTGCGGGCGGCGGGTTGACGCTGGCGGCATTGGTTGCGTTGCGTGACGCGAACGTGGCGTTGCCAAAAGCAGTGGCGATGCTTAGTCCGTGGACGGATTTAACCGGCAATTCCGAAACCATGACGACGCGCGCGGCGCAGGATCCGATGGTGCAGAAAGCCGGGCTGATGGCCATGGGGGCGCTGTATCTGAGTGGCAAGGACGCGAAAACCCCGCTGGCGTCCCCACTGTTTGCGGATTTACGCGGGCTGCCGCCCATGCTGATCCAGGTCGGCGATCATGAAACCCTGCTGGATGACAGCCGCACACTGGACAAAAACGCCAGGGCGGCGGGCGTGGATGTGACGCTGGAAGTCTGGGACGAAATGATCCATGTCTGGCAGCTTTTCCATCCCATGCTGCCCGAAGGCGTCAAGGCGCTGGAACGCATCGGCGAATATCTGCGTGGCAAATGGGGCGCTTAAAGCGTTTTAATTCCACGCAATATCAAGCCCCCAATTTTGGGGGCTTGATTATGTCAGCACCCCGCCCGCCCAGTTGCGCCGCAGCCACAGGGCGCAGACAACACCCAGCGCGCAAAGCGCCGCCATACCCAAAAAGGCAAGACTGCCAAACGCCGAATAGGCGAAGCCGGACGCATAGGTGACGCCGCCGATCACAATGCCGGTGGAGATGGCGGCATAGACCCCCTGCGCCGTTACCGCCAGATGTGCGGGCGCGGCGCGCGTAATAAACTGCATCGCCGCCAGATGCGCTGCACCGAACGTAAAGGCATGCAGGCATTGCAGCGGAACCAGTAGCCAGACGCCCGGATTAAACGCCGTCAAGGTCCAGCGCAACATGCCCGCCGCACCGCCGAGCGCCAATAATGTTGCCGGACCAAAACGCGACGTTACCCGGCCGGAAAACGCAAACAGAATAATTTCCGAAATCACTCCCAGCGCCCACAATACGCCGATCAGCGTACTGCCAAGGCCAAGGCGCTGCCAGTTCAGGGTGCCGAAGGTGTAATATACCGCATGCGCCGCTTGGATGAACGAACCTGCGGCCATGAAGTATAAAAACCGCCGGTCACGGCACAAATGCAACGCTTCGCGCCAACCGGCGCGCCGTGGCGTTTCACCGGGGCCGTGCGGCGCTTCTTTTGGCAGCAGCAGCGCCGCCCCTACCATGATGGCGCAGCCCGCCAGAATCATCGGCAAAATCATCCCCGCACCCGCACGCGAAAGCACAAAGCCGCCCGCCATGCTGGCGGCAATAAAACTGATCGATCCCCACAGCCGCACCCGGCCATAATCGGCGCGTCCCTGCGCAGACTGGGCAAGTGTGAGCGTGTCAATCAGCGGCATGATGGACGGGATCAGCGTACTGGTCAGCAGCGTGACCAGAAAGATGACGCCAAAGGAATGGGCGAGTGAAAACAGCGCAAAGCTGCCCCCAAGCAAGATGGAAAACAGTATGATCTGCGCGCGCCGCCGCCCCACCCGGTCAGATGCAAATGCAATCAGCGGCCCGGTGATCACGCGCAGCACCATCGCCGCCCCGGTCAGCAGACCGATATCCCCCGCACTTAATCCGCGCGCCGTCAGCCACACCGGCCAGAACGGCAGATGCACCCCCGCAACAATAAAAATCGCGAAATAATAAAAGGCCAGCCGGAAGGAATGCCCAAAACTGCTTTGCTTCATCAAATCACATCAGAATAACTGCCCGCACCCAATAGCACATGCGCACACTATGGTATGCCCGCGCCCTTGCAAAGCGCTCGCGCATATTTTGGGCTTGCGGCGGTTATGCGCACTGCTTATCTTTGCAGCATGCAAATAATGAAAACCCTGATCGTTCTCGCCGCCTTTATCCTGCCGCTGCGCGCGCTGGCCGATGATGCGGCTAAAACGGGAACCCTGTACAAGGATCCCAATTGCGGCTGCTGTCAGGATTATGCCGAATATCTGCGCCAGAACGGGTATGTGCTTAGCGTCATTCCCACAGAAGAATTAGCGGACTTGCGGCAACAACAGGGTGTGCCGGAAGAATTGGCGGGCTGCCACATGACCTTGATCGATGGCTATGTGATCGAAGGGCATGTGCCGGTCGTGATGATCGCCAAATTGCTGGGTGAACGCCCTGCCATCAAGGGCATTTCATTGCCAGGCATGCCCATGGGATCACCCGGCATGTCAGGGGAAAAAAGTGAGCCGTTCACCGTGCTGGAAATCGCGGCGGAAAAGACAGGCGAAGCGCCGCGCATTTTTGGGGTGGAGTAGACCGGCCTCTTGTTGCGAGTGCAACGCGATGTGGCAATGACGATGAAAGATATGACAGAATCTGGAGCCTATCCTGTTTAGATTGAAGCACGTTCAAGCCCCCGGCTGTCATCCCGGACTTGTTCCGGGATCCAGTAATCACAAGTAAAAGCCTGAGTTTGTAACCCTGGACCCCGGGACAAGCCCGGGGTGACAAAATAAGATTGCGCGTCAATCAAAACAGGACGGATTCTAAAATCATCCCGCTGTAGAAAATAAAAAGCCCGCAAGCATCACGCTTGCGGGCTTTTTAGCATCGAAAGTTTTTAATCAGGCTTAGGCGGCGCGGCCGTTGCGCAGCAATTTGCCCGGCAGATTTTTGGAAGCATCGGTAAAGGCGTCAACGCCTTCCTGGCGCAGCAGCACGCCATTGACGATCACCGCATTGATGCCATAGGCGTCGGCCACCAGACGGTCTGCGCCTGCGGGCAGGTCATAGACGCGGCGCAGTTTGGTTGTGCCCACCGTTTCCGGGTCGAACACCACCACGTCGGCGGGCACGCCGATTTTCAGGGTGCCACGGTCGGTAATGCCAAACACCTCGGCGGGACGTGACGTCAGCATACGGACGGCTTCTTCAAGTACGATGGCTTTTTTCTCACGCACCCAGTGGCCAAGCAGATAGGTCGAGGCGCATGCGTCGCACAACTGGCTGGCATGGGCACCGGCATCCGACAGGCCCAGAACCGTGTTCTTGTTCTGCAACAACGGAAGCACTTCATCCTCGTTAGCATTGGCGACCGGCATGCGGAAACGGGTTTCCAGATTATCGGCCAGCGCCAGCTCCAGACTGAGATCGGCCAGATGCACGCCGCGTTCCTTGGCGACATCGGCCAGCAGGCGTTCCTCAAGGGCTGGATCATGCGGACAATAAGTAATGGTCGCACGGCTCCAGGCGCTGCCGATGCCGCCCTTGATCACTTCACGGAATGCCTCGCGGAATTCCGGCGAGGCATAGATCTTTTTCTTGCCCTCAAAGTCCGCCTGCGAGATCGGTTTGAACGCCGGATGGCTTTCAAAGATAAACGGCGCCTTGAACTGCAATTCGAAATTCAGCGAGCGCGGCGTTACCTGCGGATAGACTTTATTGCCTGCCGCAACCAGCTCGTCCGAACGCTTTAATTGTTCGGTCGCCGTGCCGATGCCCAGACCGCCGCCGCCGATACCGGCCAGCAGCGCCGTCCAGCTAACCGGACGCCCGGTTTCCTGATACAGGGTGGCGAATTGGTCAAACGCAAAATCCGCGCCCGCCGTCGCCTGGATCATACCCTTGCCCGCATCGCCCAGCGCGCCCGCGAGGAAACGAATTTCATCAAAGCTTGCAAGGCGGCTCGGCACCGGGCGGCCATCATAGCCCACATGGGTGAACGCCTTGGAGGTGGCGAAGCCAAGCGCGCCAGCTTCAATCGCGTCATACACGATTTTACGCATCTGTGCGATTTCATCCGGGGTGGCTTCGCGTTCGGTTGATTCTTCGCCCATTACATAGAGGCGCACAGCAGTATGGCCGACCAGAGCGGTGACATTGATTGCTGTGCCCCGGTTTTCGATGGCGTCGAGATATTCCGGGAAAGTCTCAAACGGCCATTTTTCGCCCAGGCCCTCTTGCAGGGCGGCGACACTCATGCCCTCGACATTTTCGAGCGTACGCATGATCAGGTCGCGGTGCGCGGGACGCGTGGGCGCGACGCTGAAACCGCAATTGCCCATAACGACCGTCGTCACCCCATGCCAGGGCGAAATCGTCAGCATACGGTCCCAGATAATTTGCGCATCATAATGCGTATGAATATCAACAAAGCCCGGACACACAACCTTGCCATCCGCATTGATGGTTTTGGCGGCAACACCCGGGGCTTTACCCAGTGCGACAACCTTGCCGTCCCTGATCCCGACATCGCCGTGATAGCCTTTGGAGCCAGTGCCATCGACGATCAGGCCGCCGGTTATTTTAATATCGTAATCCATATGTTGCTCTCCTGTTATCAGAGGACGGATTATCAGAGGACGGATTATCAGAGGACGGAAGGGCAGAGGACGGCTTCTGTCTTCCATCCTCTGCCGTCTGTCTTCCGAATCAGGCTGCGACTTTAAGCTTGTACAGCTCGGCCACATTATTGTGGCAGATGTCATTGCGCTGCTGTTCGGTCAGATGTTTGGAATGCTCGTTCAGCACTTCCTGCGACCAGGGCCAGGTGGCGTCGGAATGCGGAAAATCATTCGCCCACATCAGACGCTTGGTGTTGACCAAGTCCGCCATCTGGAACGCCACCCAGTCATCCTGGAAGGTCATATAGATGTTTTCCTTGAAATATTCGGACGGCAGCTTTTTCAGTTCCTGGCCTTTCATCCAGAAACGATGGCGCTTATAGGCGTGATCCATCCGGTACATGAAGTGCGGCGCCCAGCCGGCGTCGGCTTCCACGCAGACGATCTTGAGATCGGGATTGCGTTCGAATACGCCGGAGAACACCAGCATGCCCATGATGTCTTGACAGCCACGGATAATGGCCTGGAAGCCATTGATGCGCGGGCCGCGCATTTTGCCGCCCAGTACGCCGCCGCTGTCGCCAGCGGTTAGAATGTGGAACGAAAGCGGCAGTTCCAGATCAATGGCGGTCTGCCAGAATTTGTCATAATCGGGGTGATCATAATCCAGTTCCGCCGGAACGCCATTCATCATCACGCCGTCGAAGCCCTGCTTCTTGATCTCTTTCAGATCTTCGATGCCTTCGGCAACGGATCCCATCGAGATCTGCGCCAGGGGAATGATGCGCTTGCGGTCTTCCGAGGCGTAATCCAGCAGCCAGCGGTTATAGGCCTTCATGCAGGCGCGCTTATAGGCAAAGTCCGTATGGTTGCACAGCACCATGCCAACGCTGGGATAGATGATTTCTGCGGCAACGCCGTCGCGTTCCTGATCGGCGATACGGAATTTCGAATCCCAGCCACCCTTGTGAAGGCTCTCAAAACGCGCGCCGGTCATGCTCAGTTCTTCCGGGGCCTTACCGGCGGCGGCAACCAGCGCCATCGGGATCGGATTGGTCATGCCATCGATGACATAGATATCGCCAACGCCTTCCATGTAAGTAACATGGGGCGCCGTCGCCTTGTACTTTTCTTCGATATAATCGATATAGCATTTTGGCGGTTCGGTGATGTGGCTATCAGCCGAGATGGGTTTCTTGATCATACTGGGTCTCCTCCTGTGTATCTTCTAATCTCTTATAACATATTTCGCTAAATCAGAGCCATTCGCAACTGATATTTATCGCGAACAGGACTTTTCTTCACTTCATGCGCTATAAGTCACTTTGCCCTGGGACAGGACAATATTCCCTTTTTGGGTTTCGGCCTGGATAATGGCCTCGCCCGGCGCGGTTTTCCACATTTTGGTGATGATCGTGTCGCCAAACTCCACCCGGTCGGCGAACCGCCCGGTCATGGAGGTGAATTTGGCCGGATCTCCCCCACACAGCGCCTTGAGCGCGGCGCGGCCCACAAAGCCATAGGTGCACAGCCCGTGCATGAACGGCGCGTCAAAACCACCCAGTTTGGCGAATTCCGGGTCGATATGAATGGGGTTCCAGTCACCGGAAAGACGGTAAATGGCGCCCTGCTCCCGCAGCGGGGTTTCTGAAATAACCACATCCGGCGCACGTTCGGGGGGTGCGTTCTTGCCCTCGGTCGATGGCCCGCGTTCCCCGCCAAAACCGCCCGCGCCGCGCACGAACAGGCTGGCATAGGTGGTCAGCAGCACGCCATCCTTGTCTTCCAGCGTACTCTCAATGCCAATGACCGCCGCCTTGCCCTTGTCCCAGACCTCGACGATCTTGCCATACACTTTGGCCTTGGCGCGCGGCGGAATCGGACGCTTCAGGGTGAACGACTGTTCGCCATGCAGCAGCATTTCCAGCCGCAGATCGACATTCTCAATCGCGCCTGCCATGCCGCGACCGCCGGGAATGACGGCAAAGCTGGGCAGTACTTTAGGCCCTTTGCCTTCATAGACAAATTCAAGCTGGTCCGCAGGCTTTGCCCCGACGCCCAGCGCATACAGGATCGTATCCTTGTGGTCCCAGCTTACCTCGACCGCTTCGAACACATGACCAAGCAATTTTCCGTTCAGGGGTATTTTTGCCATTTTCATCGCCTCCTGAGATCAATAATCGGCTGGCGCATTGGCGGGTTTTTCGCCATGCGGCGGCCAGGACATCACACCTTCTTCCAGCGGCACCTGCAACGACAACAGAATTTGTGAAATCATCCGCCAATTGCCGATGGAGGCGACAATTTCCAACTGCGCGGCTTCGTTCGGAACATGCTTGACGCATTCCTTCCAGGCCGCATCGGAAATGGCGCCATGCTGCAGAATATCATCGGTGGCCTGCAACACGGCCTTGTCGGCATCGGTGAGAATTTTTGAATTCTTCCAGTCCTTCACCGCCAGAATCACATCTTCGGGAATTTTCATGCCCACGGCCACCCGCCAATGCTGGGTCCATTCATAGTTCGAACCCGT
>JBMOMW010000040.1:0-10809 GCA_049325255.1 Pseudomonadota bacterium
AGAGGGTTGGGGTGAGGGGGCTGTGTGTAAAAGCTTTTTTACGCGCATAAATGCGCATCCCCTCATCCTGACCTTCTCCCACAAGGGGAGAAGGAAAAGAACAACACTCATATGCGATAGCCCTGCCTGAAAGGGGGAGGGCCGGGGAGGGGGTCAGAGGCATGCGAAGGATGTGCTTCAATCCGTTCACAAAGCGCCCTTAGAAGGCGTAGGCGATGTTGTCCGTGTTCTGCATGGGGCGCGAAATTTGAATGATATTTTTCCTGCGGGAGTGTGACGGCGCGAAAGATGACTATTTCCGCGCATTCAGCCATTCGGCGGCCAGTGGCGCGAAATAACTGAGAACGCCATCTGCCCCGGCGCGTTTGAAGGCCAGCAGGCTTTCGATCATGGCGCGTTCCTGATCCAGCCAGCCATTTTGCGCGGCGGCCATCAGCATCGCATATTCGCCGGACACCTGATAGGCGAAGGTCGGCATCTGAAATTGCTGTTTCACCCGGTACAGCACATCCAGATAGGGCATGCCGGGTTTTACCATCACCATATCGGCGCCCTCGGCGATATCGAGGGCGACCTCGCGTAGCGCCTCATCGGAATTGGCCGGGTCCATCTGATAGGTTTTCTTGTCGCCTTTCAGTACAGACTGTGAGCCGACAGCTTCCCGGAACGGGCCGTAAAAGGCGGAGGCGTATTTTGCGGCATAGGCCATGATCTGAACATGTTCAAAACCGCCTTTATCCAGCGCCGAACGGATCGCGCCAACGCGCCCATCCATCATGTCGGACGGCGCGATCACATCGCAGCCTGACTGGGCCTGCACCAAGGCCTGGGCGACCAGAATTTCCACAGTCTCATCATTGGCGATTATATCACCGTTCAGAACGCCGTCATGGCCATGGTCCGTATAGGGATCAAGCGCCACATCACACATGACACCGAGATTGAAACCACGCTGCTTGATGGCGCGAATGGCCGCATTAACCAGATTATCCTTGTTCAGCGCTTCCGTGCCGCGCGCATCCTTGCGCATAGGGTTGGTGGCGGGAAACAACGCGATCGCGGGAATACCCAGTTTCTCAGCCCGCTCAGTGGCGGCGGGCACCAGATCGACCGAAATACGTTCAACCCCAGGCATTGCGGCAATAGCTTCGCGCCGGTTGGCGCCCTCACAGACAAATACCGGCCAGATGAGATCGTTCACCGAGAGAGCGTTTTCGGCCACCAGGCGGCGCACCCAGTCCGTGCTGCGGTTACGCCGCATGCGAATGGCGGGGAAGGCAGCGGAAAATTTGTCCATATCAAAGTGGCCCGTTGAAAGTTGCAAAGGGCATCATATACCGGTTGGGATTACCGGTTGAAATATTTTATCTGGCGCCTTGCGGGCTTAAAGCACTGTCGATGCAACGCCAATATCGTCATGATCATCCATCACGCGCGCAGCCGGGATGATGATAATGACGCGGGTGCCAATGCCCACTTCGCTGGTGATAGACAGTGTGCCACCATGCTTTTCAATGAAAGATTTTGAAAGCGGCAGCCCCAATCCGGTCCCAGGCTCTGCGGCGGCAATGTGTTGACTGGTCCGCGTCTGGCCGAACGGCTTCATGACCATGGGGATGTCTTCCTGCGCAATGCCGATGCCCGTATCGGTGACGGTCAAAATCAGATTTCCGCCGGTATCCAGAATCGATTCAACCGTGATGCGGCCGCGCTCCGGCGTAAATTTAATGGCGTTGCCCACAATATTGAGCATGACTTGCGTGAAAATGCGCCGGTCGCACCATAAGTCCGGCGCCGCATGCAGGCTGCATTGCAAGGCAATCAGTTTGGATTCCGCGCGCTCCCGCACGAAACGGAATGCCGCTTCTATAATCGTGTTCAGCGGCACACGATCTTCCTGCAATTCGAATTTACCGGCCTCGATTTTCGACAGATCGAGCACTTCATTAATAAGTGCGAGCAAGTGTGTGCCGCTATTGTAAATGTCATTTGTATATTCAAGATAACGCTCTGACCCCAGTGGCCCGAATAATTGATCGCGCATCACCTCGGAGAATCCGATCACGGCATTTAGCGGGGTGCGGATTTCGTGGCTCATATGCGCCAGGAAATCGGATTTCGCCCGGTCCGCTGATTCCGCGCGTTCGCGCGCTTCCCTCAGTTCCTGTTCGTTGTGAACACGTTCGGTGACCAGACGCGAGACGGAGGAAACCTGCATGATTTTTCCGGTGACGGAATCCACTTCAACTGTATTGGTCGTCTCCACCCACTCCCAATGGCCGCTTTTGTGGCGCATGCGGGACAAATATACAGGGTGTGCTTCACCTGTCTTTGCGCTTCTGACATTGATCGAAATTATGGTTTCAAGATCTTCCGGGTGAATAAATTTGCTCAGTGGCTGCCCGATGAACTCGTCCTGGCGATAGCCGAACAGGCGTTCAACCGAGGGAGATGCGTAGAGGCACACCGAAGCCGGCGAATAGATGCTGATCATATCGTGCGCATGATCCGCCAGCAGACGGTATCTTTCCTCGCTTTGACGCAGCTCTTCCTCTGCCTTGCGCCGCGTCGTCACGTCTGTGATCGTGCCAATTATGGCAGGTTCGCCTTCATAGACCAATTGGCTTGCAGTGTAATAGGCCCAGAACAACGACCCGTCTGCGCGTTTCAGTTGAAATTCGACGGGGATGACGTCGTTGTTAGCGATTTTGGCCACTGCTTTATCGCGTTCTTCGGGAGTGGCAAAAAAATCCACGCCACGGGCGCCGGGCTTTTCCGATAAATCTTTTATGCCAATCAAATCGAGGGCCGCCTGGTTCAGATAAACCAGCAGGCCGCTGGCCATATTGCTGACAATAACCGGGACCGGCACTGCGTCCAGCAAATGACGCAGCCGTGCATAATCCTGCGAGATCAGTTCACCGCGTTGCGCCTCGGTTTTTGCAAGTTTTTGCAACCCGCTCAATTGCTCGGTCGATGCGCGATAGGCGGCAGCCACCAGACGCGTGTGTTTGAGCAGGGAGATAAGGAACAGTGGAATAATCAGGCTGATCGCGTAATCCCATGGTGACCCGTATAGCAGCATGGCCAGCAGCAGGGATATGCCAGCGGGAAGTGAAAAAGCATATACGCATTTGGTCGCAGGGACATTGGCGATGCTCCAGGCTGCAATCAACAGGGTGCTGATCATCATCAGCGCCGGCGTAACATTCTGCGGTAAAAGCTTGAACAATAAGGCGGAGATGAGACCCCACGCAGAACCGGCAATCAGATTGCCGGCGATCAGCCATTTTTCCCAGAAATCTGACTGGCTATCTCGCGCCTTATCCCGATTGAAAAGATAGCCGATGACGGACAGAAGGTGATTTGCCAGAACGAGGCCAGATCCGGCAAGAAGCGCCTGCGCATGGGAAACATACGGCCAAATGGTCCATACGACCAGCAAGGCGGCGATATCGGCAGCCCAGTAATATCGCTCGGCTGTGATCAGCCGGTTATTGGCGATTCTGATTTTGGTTTCATTATCAATCATCGCCCTTGATCCACCGCCTCAGCTTCATGCTGACCAAAAAAACCTTGCCCCATCGACCTCTTTATACGTGGTAAACAGTTACCAATTGGTTTCCTTAATTTTCCGTTAATAGGGTGTATTCTCTGTTTCAACACAAGTAACCGTCGTCACAGTTTCGTCGCTTATTAACCATTAACGGACAGGCCTTAGGGAGAACGCATGCAATTCGAGTTAAATGAGGAACAGGCCGCGTTTCAGGCTGCGGCACAGAGCTTCGCGGCGGGCAAACTGGCGCCAAAGGCGGCGGAATGGGATAAAACCGGGCATTTTCCGGTAAATGTGCTGCGCGAGGCGGCGGCTTTGGGCTTCGCCGGCATCTATGTCCGCCAGGATGTGGGGGGGTCGGAACTGGGCAGGCTTGAATCCACCCTGATTTTTGAAGCTTTATCGGCTGGCTGCACCTCTACGGCGGCGTTTTTGTCGATCCACAATATGGCGTCGTGGATGATTGACGGCTTTGGGAATCAGACGCAGCGCCAGAAATGGCTGCCACGTCTTTGTTCGATGGACCTGATCGCCAGTTACTGCCTGACCGAACCTGGGGCGGGTTCGGACGCGGCTTCCCTTTCCACAAAGGCGGTTCTGGATGGGGACGCTTATGTGCTCAATGGTGGAAAGGCGTTCATTTCGGGCGGCGGCGTTTCGGACATTTATGTCTGTATGGTGCGAACCGGCGGGGAAGGGCCGGGGGGCATTTCCTGTCTGGTTATTGAAAAAGGCGCCCCCGGCCTGAGCTTCGGCAAACAGGAAGAAAAAATGGGCTGGCGCAGTCAGCCAACCGCCATGGTGCTGTTCGATAATTGCCGGGTGCCGGTTGCCAACAGAATTGGCGCGGAAGGCGAGGGTTTCAGGATTGCCATGCAGGGGCTGGATGGCGGGCGGCTGAATATCGCCGCCTGTTCGCTTGGCGCGGCGGGGGCCTGTCTGGAGCTTGCCAGAAATTATATGCGCGAACGGCGTCAGTTCGGCAAACGCCTTGCGGATTTCCAGGGGCTGCAATTCAAACTTGCGGATATGGCGACCGAAATGGCTGCGGCGCGGTTGCTGTTGCGCCAGGCCGCAACCAAGCTTGACGCCAAAGCACCCGATGCAACATTGTTTGCGGCCATGGCCAAACGCTTTGCCACCGATACGGGCTTTAATGTAGTAAACGAAGCGCTGCAAATTCATGGCGGGTACGGCTATTTAAGTGATTTTCCACTGGAACGTTTTTTACGCGATGTGCGGGTGCATCAGATACTGGAAGGCACAAACGAGATCATGCGGGTGATTATCAGCCGGGAACTGTTGAAGGATTAGGGCGTTGAGTAGTGAAGCAGAAGTAGTTTTCGAACGGATCGGCAGTCTTGGCGTCATTACGCTGAACCGGCCGGATGCGCTGAACGCCCTGACGCTGGGCATGTGCCACGCCATAGAAGCGCAGTTGCGGGTATGGCGCGAAGACGCCGGGGTAAAGGCCGTTACCATTAAGGGCGCGGGCCGCGCCTTTTGCGCGGGCGGCGATATTCGCGCTTTATATGATTTGGGATTGGCGAAGGATGAATATCCCTATCGTTTTTACCATGACGAATACCGGCTGAATACACTGATCAAGCATTTTCCGAAGCCATATATCGCGCTGATCAATGGGATTGTCATGGGGGGCGGTGTTGGCGTATCGGTGCATGGGGCGCACCGCATTGTCAGTGAAAATCTGCGCTTCGCCATGCCGGAAACCGGCATTGGTTTGTTTCCCGATGTGGGCGGCTCCTATTTCCTGTCGCGCTGTCCCGGGCAATTGGGTTTGTTTCTGGCCCTGACGGGGACACGCATCGGCGCGGCGGACGCGCTATATTGTGGTATCGCCACGGCCTATGTGCCAGCGGCGCAGTTTGGCGAATTACAAACGGCATTGGCGAATGCTGCAACGATAGACAGTGTAATTGCGGAATTCGCGCAAACGCCCCCCGAGGAACCTTCTCTTGCGCAGCATCGCGCGCGCATTGACCGCATTTTTTCCCATGACAGCGTTGAGGCAATTGTGGAGGCGCTGCTGTGGGAAGGCGATGGCTGGGCCTCGCAAACCCGCACAACTATTCTTGGAAAGTCGCCGATCAGCAGTAAAGTCGCGTTCCGGCAATTGCGCGAAGGCGCCGGGCTGGATTTTAACGCCTGTATGCAAATGGAATATCGCCTGGCCAACCGCTTTATCGAAGGACGTGATTTTTATGAAGGCGTGCGCGCGACAGTGATAGACAAGGGGGAAGCTCCGCAATGGTCACCCGATGCGCTGGCTGCGATTAGTGACGCTGATGTGGATGCGTATTTCGCGCCACTAGGCCCGCGTGAACTGATACTTGAAAAATAAGGGGCAGGAAAAATGGCGAATATCGGATTTATCGGATTGGGAAATATGGGGCGGCCCATGCTGCGCAATCTGCTGAAGGCGGGGCACAGGGTGCGCGCTTATGACGTTGTGGCGTCCTCGCGCGAAGCGGCAACGCAGGACGGCGCCTCCGCCGTTAATGAACCCGCTGGAGTGCTTGAGGGCGCGGATGCGGTGATTACCATGCTGCCTGCGGGCGAGCATGTGCGCGGCGTTTATCTGGGTACGGATGGATTGCTGGCCAGATGCAAAACCAGCCCCATATTTATCGATTGTTCGACGATTGATGTTGGCGCGGCGCGCGAAGTTGCGCACGCGGCAACGGATGTAGGAGTGGAAATGGTCGATGCGCCGGTATCTGGTGGAGTAGGGGGCGCGGCGGCGGGAACCCTGACAATCATGGTGGGCGGTACGGATGCCGCTTTTGCACGTGCAAAACCCTATCTGGAACCCCTCTCCAGACTTATGGTCCACACGGGCGGTTCGGGCAACGGCCAGGCGGCGAAGGCCTGCAACAATATGATACTTGGCATCACCATGATCGGCGTGTGCGAAGCTTTTGTGCTGGGCGAAAAACTCGGGCTGGATCACGCCAAACTGTTCGAGGTAACTGCTAATGCTACCGGTCAGTGCTGGACGATCTCAAGTTATTGCCCGGTCCCTGGCCCGGTGCCCACATCACCCGCCAATAATGATTACAAGGCGGGCTTCACTGCGGCGATGATGCTGAAGGATCTGAAACTGGCGCAACAGGCGGCCCTTGCATCGGGCGCCTCTACGCCGCTCGGCGCCGAAGCGCAGTCGATATACAGCCTGTTCAATGCGGCGGGGTACGGAGACATGGACTTTTCCGGCATTATAAAATTTCTGCGCGGAAGTTAGCCAGGAATCCCGGCCCCGATATTTACATAATGCGCTGCAGCAATCGTGTAGAAAACGCTTGCGAGAATGTCCCCGGCATATTCCATTCCCTGATCACTGGCGGCAGTGATCAGGCCAAAAAGGATGATATTCCCCGGGTCATCCGTGCTGACCGGCAATAAGACCATTTCATTTCGGACCATCCGTCCCGAGGTGTAGAGTTCGTCCCCTCTCAGAATAAGACCGCATGGATATTCGATTATTTGTGAAAATTTTTCTGAAATGACATTGTGCTGCTGTGGCGGCGCAAAATTAAGATAATTGGCGTTCGTCGCTTCAAAACCCCAGCGCGCCGCATTCCCCGTTCCAAACAAACGGATGCGATAACCACCAGGCGTTTGCCGTTTTTCCAGCATGATGACGCCAGGCAGCAGGTTGAGCATGCTGCGCGGAGCAATACTGGATTTTTTCGGCACGAGCCCTTTTTTTGGCAGGTTGAACCAGTAATCTATAAATTTTTCAGTCCGGTCATAAAGGTGCGGCCGGGATTGATTCTCCCTCAGCCTGTTAATGGCTTCGTAACGCCCTTCAAAAATTCTGCCATTTGTCATTGAAAATCAATCTCACTGATATTAGATGCGCAGATACTGGATGCGCATTGGCTGTCACACACTGTCGAGTTTAAATGTTTTTGGGCTAACCGCCATCGGCGTCTCGCCTGTTTTCTGCAGTATCAGCGACATCTGTGACGCCTGCTACATTTTGGTTTCCACTTATCAGTTCTACAGTTAGAAACAGTAAAAACTCAGTAAAGTGTTTAATCTTGCCGTGCATGAAGTTTGATGAATTTATGAATAGAGATATGACTTCACCTGCACACATAAAGGTATTTGAGGGATATACCGATACGGTTTCTTTTCTGGAACGGCTTCATCGCTTGTTGCTGGATCTGCTGAAGTGGGAACTGGATTCATGCGGGATTACACAGGTTAATAATGTTCAGGCCTTACTGCTGTACAATATCAGCGACGCTGAAATGACGGCAGGAGAGCTGCGATCACGGAGGCATTATCTTGGATCAAACGTCACCTACAATCTGAAAAAGCTTGTCCGGGGCGGATTTATTCACCATGAACGGTCAGATTCGGATCGCCGTTCTGTACGGGTGCGGCTGACGCCTGCAGGACAGCGCATTCGGGCGCTGGTGGGTGAAATGTATGCCCGCCACAGCCGATTGCTGGAAGAATCCGGGATGTTTGGCGATGAGGGCATAATTAAACTTAATAAGTCGCTTTTGATGCTGGAAGGCTTATGGCAGGCGCAGATGGAACGGCGCCGCTCCTAGCAGGCTGCTGAAAAAACGCTATGAAAATGCTGCGATTCCCGTGATGGCCCGGCCAAGGATGAGCGCATGCACGTCGTGCGTGCCTTCATAGGTGTTCACCGCCTCCAGATTCATGGCGTGACGGATGACATGATATTCATCCGATACGCCATTGCCGCCATGCATGTCGCGCGCAGTGCGGGCGATGTCCAGCGCCTTGCCGCAACTGTTCCGCTTGATCAGTGAGATCATTTCCGGCGAAGCCAGCCCTTCGTCTTTCAGGCGGCCTACGCGCAAACAGCTTTGCAGGCCGATGAAGATTTCCGTCTGCATATCGGCCAGCTTTTTCTGGATAAGCTGATTTGCCGCCAGAGGGCGGCCGAACTGTTTGCGGTCCAGCGTATATTGCCGCGCTGCGTGCCAGCAGAATTCAGCCGCCCCCAGCGCGCCCCAGGCAATGCCATATCGGGCATTGTTCAGACAGCCAAACGGACCCTTTAGGCCAGCGACGTTGGGCAGCAGATTCTCTTCCGGTACAAACACCTCATCCATACTGATCGAGCCGGTGGGCGAGGCGCGCAATGCAAACTTGCCTTCAATTTTAGCGGTGCTCAGGCCCTTCATGCCACGTTCCAATACAAAGCCCTTAATATCATTATTATGCGCGTCGGATTTGGCCCACACGACAAAGACGTCTGCGATGGGGGCGCTGGTGATCCACATTTTCGCGCCGGAGAGGGTATATCCACCCGTAACCTTTTTGGCGCGGGTAATCATACTACCAGGATCAGAGCCATGGTCGGGTTCGGTCAGACCGAAACATCCGACCCACTCCCCCGTGGCCAGCTTCGGCAGATATTTTTCCCGCTGCTCTTCCGTGCCATACGCATGGATTGGATGCATCACCAGGCTGGACTGCACGCTCATGCAGGAACGATAGGCGCTGTCGGCGCGCTCGATTTCGCGGGCTACAATGCCGTAGGAAACATAATTGACCCCCGCACAGCCATAGCCGGTAATCGTTGAACCAAGCAGCCCGGCGGCCCCCATATCGCGAAAAATGCCACGATCAAAGGTCTCATGCCGGTTGGCCTGAACAATCCCGGGCATCAGCCGCTCCTGGGCGAAGGCCGCCGCCGCATCGCGGATCATGCGCTCTTCTTCGCTGAACTGGTCAGCCATCTGAAACGGATCATCCCAGTTGAACTGCGTCTTTTTATCGTTTGCCATGGGAGATTATCCTTAATTTTACGCCGGTATTGGCTGCATTCGCCGCACTATGCTCTACCGCGCCAGGCGCTGGCGGGCAATCCCCCTATGGCTGACAGTCAGGACCGGGAGAAACCGGTGCAGCGGCAAGCCAGATGCAGACAACCTCCAGCGAAGTTGCGGAGCAGCGCGAAAATCTGAAAGCCTCAGTCGACAGTTTCCTGGTAGGTGCGCGCGCGGCGTAACGGCCGCACCCCCCGGACGCCCCTGGCCGCAATGGAAATTGCGGCGGGGTAAAAAACCACGTATATCTAGCCCCTTAAAATCGGTTACAAGGGCAAATCATAGGCAGTACCGGGTGGTCCGGTTTTATAGGGTGATTCTCGCCCAGTTTGGAAAAAGAGCAACTAAACCATTGAATTAGTGATGCTAACTTCTGACAAATGGGGTATCATTTGTTAGAGTTGCACCGTCTGGCGAGCACATAGATGAATTACGAGCTGATTTTTGCGCAGGCGCTGGGCAAGCTGAAGGCCGAAGGCCGATACCGCGTGTTTGCCGACATATCCCGGCGCCGGGGCGAGTTTCCCCATGCCATCCATCATGCCAATGGCGGCGAGCGGGAAATTATTGTCTGGTGCAGCAACGACTATCTTGGCATGGGGCAGAACCCCGAAGTAATCGCCGCCATGCAGCAGGCACTGCAAAGCTGTGGCGCGGGGTCTGGCGGCACCCGCAATATCTCCGGCACCACACATTACCATGTGCAACTGGAACAGGAACTGGCCAGCCTGCATGGTAAAGAGGCGGCGCTGCTGTTTACGTCGGGTTATATCTCCAATGAAGCGACCTTGAGCACTCTGGCGAAAGTGTTGCCCGGCGCCGTGATTGTCTCTGATGCGCTTAATCATGCCTCAATGATTGCCGGCATCCGGCAGGGCGGGGGACGCAAGGAAATCTTTCGCCATAATGATGTGGCGCATCTTGAGTCGATTCTGCGGGCGCTTGATCTGGAGCAGCCGAAGATTGTCGCTTTCGAATCCGTCTATTCAATGGATGGCGATATTGCGCCCATCAATGATATTTGTGATGTCGCAAAAAAATACAAAGCGCTGACCTATATTGATGAAGTGCATGCGGTCGGCATGTATGGCCGCCATGGCGGCGGCGTATCGGAACGCGATGGCGCGGCGTCACGCATAGATGTGATAGAAGGCACCCTTGCCAAGGCTTTCGGAATTATGGGCGGCTATATCGCCAGCAGCGCCACACTGGTGGATGTTGTGCGTTCCTACGCGCCGGGCTTTATTTTTACAACTTCGCTGTCCCCCGTACTGGCCGCTGGCGCGTTGGCCAGTGTGCGGCATCTGAAGCAAAATCATGCATTGCGTGAACGCCATCAGGAACGTGCGGCGCGGCTGAAGAAGCTGCTGACCGACGCGGCGCTGCCGGTAATGCCATCCGAAAGTCATATTGTGC
>JBMOMW010000041.1:0-10064 GCA_049325255.1 Pseudomonadota bacterium
CGAAGAAAATAATCCGGATTTACCTGTTGGCCTGTCCGCCGGCATATTGCTGAATCAGGGGTGGGAGTCCTTTGTCAGCAACAGCCCGTTCAGCGCCCAGCACGGTGAAATGTATCAGAAGATTGAGACTGGCGGCACATGCTGGCGGGCGTTTCGCGCCCAGCGCATGCACTGTAATTCCGCACGCATCGTCCATGGTGGCATGATGGTGACTTTCATCGATGCGCTGATGGGCCTGACGGTGGCGAACAGCGCCAAATCAACGGCCCTGACGGTTCGCCTGACCACAGATTTTTTGTCGATTGCCCGCCCCGGCGACTGGATCGTGGGTCAAAGCCGGGTCACAAAACTCACCCGCAGCGTGGCCTTTGTCGAAGCCGAAGCCCATATCGGCCTCCATGCCGACGCCCGCCCGCTGATCAGCGCGCAAGGCATTTTCAAACTGATGCGGCGGCGCACCTCACGCGCAAAGTGAAGGGGGCGCCGATCTATGGCGCAATGCGTTCATATTAAGTCACCAACACGGCTTTTGCCGCACACTCTAAAACGGCACCTTGTCGTCAAAATCACCGAAGTCGCCGCCGCCCGCGCCCATATCTTCGTAATCACCGCGTCCGCCGCCACCGGAAAAGCCGCCCTGCTGCCCGCCACTGACTTGCGCACGCCCGCCACCCGCGCCAGCGCCTGCCGAATCCAGCATGGTTAGCACGCTGTTAAAGCCCTGCAACACGACTTCGGTTGAATATTTGTCCTGCCCGGACTGATCCTTCCATTTGCGCGTCTGCAATTGACCTTCAACATAGACCTTGGCCCCTTTGCGCAAATATTGCTCGGCGATACGGCACAGGCCTTCATTGAAAATCACCACCCGGTGCCATTCGGTTTTTTCGCGCTTCTCGCCGCTGTTTTTATCCTTCCAGGATTCGGAAGTGGCGATGCTCAGATTGGCAATGGGCCGGCCATCCTGGGTACGGCGAATTTCCGGATCGGCGCCCAGATTGCCCACCAGAATCACCTTATTTACGCTGCCTGCCATGGTCTATCCCCTGTTGGTCCTATGCCCGATCACCTCAGACAATGTTCTTTTCGCGCAATTCTGCGATTTCATGCTGACTATAGCCGATACTTCCCAGAATTTCATCAGTATGTTCACCCGCGACGGGCGCGCGCAAATAAAATTCCGCAGGCGTGTCAGACAGCAATGCGGACGGCCCGACCAGTTTCGCAGGCTTTTTCACGGTCGGATATTCCTGCCCGACAAACATGGTCTGGATATGCGGATCCTGTAACGCCTGGGCCGGGCTTAACACCTCCCCCGCCGGAATTTTCGCTTCGGCCAGCAGTGTAAGCGCCTCGGCGCTGGTATAGTTGGCCGTCCACTCATTCATCCGTTCACTGACCAAATGCCCATTGGCGGCGCGCGCTTCGTCATCCCCGAAACGCGGATCGGTCATCCACATCTCCTCGCCCATCAGACCGGCCCAGCGTTTGAACAAACCATTGCTGACTACCTGCGCCAGTATCCAGCCGTCTCTGGTTTTAAAAATATCCGAAGGCGCCGCATTAAAACCGCGATTGCCCTGTGGTTTGCGCCCAATGCCGAGCTGGTCTTCCTCAATCAGGCAGGTGTTGGAAATGGTCAGCGCGGTGCGCAACAGCGATCCCTCAACCATTTGCCCGCGCCCGGTTTTTTCGCGCGCCATCAGCGCCGCTAGGGTGCCGAACGCCAGATTGGTGGCCGTGCCAAAATCCACATAGGGAAAAATACTGCGATGCGGCCCCCCTTCCGGCGTGCCCGACATATAGGTGTTGCCCGACATCACCTGACCAATCCCGTCAAAGCCCAGCCGCTCGCTATACGGCCCGCCACGCCCGAACGCCGACCCGGTGGTAAGAATAATGCGCGGATTGACCGCATGCAAACTATCCAGATCAAGCCCCATGGTGCCAAGCGCCTGCGGCGGAATATTGGCCACCACCACATCGGCGGTCGCCACCAGCTTTTTGACAATCTCGCGCCCCTCCTTTGAGGTCGGGTTCAGCGTCAATGAGCGCTTATTGCGATTAACCTGCAAAAACCCCGCGCCGGTTTTATCGCTGCCCACCGGCGATACGGGCCTGTCCTCACCCCCGCCTGGCCGCTCAATCCGGATCACATCCGCCCCCAGGTCGCCCAGCAACGCCGAACAGAACGGCCCCGCAATATAGCGTCCAAAATCCAGAACCCGTATGCCCTCCAAAACCCGCGTCATTACCCGCCTCATGCTTGCTATCATTTTTTTCCGCCCCAATGGTGCGATACTTGCCACACAACACGCAAGACAAGTTGGCAACTTCTCCACGGATTGTTTGTACATGATTTGTTCTTTTTTGTCAAGCGCTAAAGAACAGCGGCAAAATCCTGTTCCCTGGGAGAGCCGCCGATCAGCGGCTCCCTTTTTCGGGAGGGCCGCCGATCAGGGGCTCCCATTTTCCCTTGCCGATCAGGGCGAGGCCCAGTGTTTCGTAATTTTCGTCACTCACCACCCCGTGCTGGGTGGCGGTATAAATATCGCGCAGGCAGCGTTGCAGCGGATGCGACTGATAGAGAGCGGCCCCCGTTCCATAGCGGTAGGCGAAGGTGGCCACTTCCGCCGCCACCTCGGTCACATAGGTCATCGCCGCGCGGCACTCGCCCCATTCCACCAGCGACATGCGCTCGCCCTTGTTCTGCGCTGTCCACATGCGGCTCAAAATATCCAGCGAGAACAGCCGCGCGCCGGCCAGCTTGCAGGCCATGACGCCCAGTTCCTTGTGGAACGCGCCCCGGTCTCCGAGTCTGACCCCCGTCAGCTTGCGTTTCTTGCCGGCCGCCATCGCGGTGATTTCCTTCATCGCCCGTTTGGCCACGCCCAGGGCAAATCCCGCATGGCAGGCGGCCACATACCCATAGGTCGGCAATTGGAACAACGGCCCGCCGCGCGGCGGACGTTTCCCGCCCAACAGGAAATTGTCGGGAACAAACACATTCTCGATCCGGTAATGCGAACTGCCGGTTCCCTTGAGGCCGCTGGAAAACCAGTTGTCCTCAATGATCACATCCTTGATGGGTACGCAGATCGAGCACAGTTGCGGCGCGCCGCTGGCGGACCGGACGGGCGCGCCATCCCTGGCGATCATCGCGCCGGTCGTCACCCAATCGGCATGGTGAATGGCGCTGCCGAACGCCCAGCGGCCCGTGACCCGGTATCCGCCATCGACCCGTTCGGCAAGGCCAGAGGGAAACACCGTTCCCGATGCGCGCGGGATGCGCCCGTTCTTGAACACTTCGCCCAGCGCGCCATCGCTGATCATGCCGCCCAGCATGCCGACGGACGTGGCGCCGATGACCAGGCACCAGCCCGCCGCGCCGTCCATCTCGCTGATCGCCTCATAGACCTCGGTCTGGGTAATCGGGTCCGCCTCCAGCCCGCCCAATTCGCGCGGCACGCACATATTCAATATGCCGCTATCATACAGCGCATTGACCGAAGTCATCGCCAGGGTGCGGCCGGCTTCGCTTTTTTCGGCGTCGCCCTCAATGATCTCGCGGATCGCTTCCGCCTTGGCGAGCAGTTCGTCGCGCTCGGCGATTTGCAGCGGATAAGTCATGGCGGATAAGTCATTATGTATGTTTCCCCCTCATGGCGATCCAGAAGCGCCAACCTCCACCCGCGCGCCACCCGCGCGGTTTAGATGCGGCTGTCCGTCTGGCCTTTGGAAGTGTCCCTGAACGCGCCCTCACAGGTCAAGCCATAAAATGTGCGGCCATCTCGCGCCGCCCAGCGTGCAGGCAATCGCCATGCGCTTGCCGGCTTCAATCTTGTGGGTGACTTCACCGCCCCCTTTGCCTGGTTTTCCTAGAGAGGAGTGTGGGGGAAAAATTCCCGGTAGACCAGTCCTGAATTGCTGGGAACAGACGGTATATCCATTGATCAATAAATATTGCCAGCGGCAACGCTTCCATGCAGACTGATCTCTATCAAACGAGGAAAAACTCATGGACGCAATCGCCTTTTGCTCTGCTGGCGAACTGTCCGCCATGCTGCGTGACGGCAAGATCAGCAGCGTTGAATTGCTGCGGCATTATCTGGACCGCGTGGCGCGGCTTAATCCGGCGCTGAACGCCATCATATACATGGACGCCGAAGCGGCGATGGCCCGCGCCGCCGCCGCCGATGAGGCGCGCGCCGCCGGGCAATCCTGGGGGCCGCTGCATGGCCTGCCGATAACCATAAAGGATTCTTTTGAAATTACCGGGATGCCCACCACTAGCGGCGCGCCGGAATTGCGTGAATATCACGCCAAAGAAAATGCGGTCGCTGCGCAGCGCCTTATGGATGCGGGCGCAATCATTTTCGGAAAAACCAATCTGCCACTCTATGCCGGCGATCTGCAAAGCTATAATTCCGTGTACGGAACAACGAATAATCCCTGGGACGTGTCCCGCACGCCAGGTGGTTCATCAGGGGGCGCCGCTGCGGCGGTGGCGGCGGGGCTGTGCGGCATGGAGCTAGGCAGCGACATTGGCGGATCAATTCGCACACCTTCAGGATTTTGCGGGATTTACGGTCATAAATCCAGCTGGGGCCTTGTTCCGGGGCGCGGCCACATTCCTGGCCCTCCCGGCAGCCTCACAATGGACGATATTGGCGTCACCGGTCCGATGGCGCGCGCGCCTGAAGATTTGGCGCTGGCGCTTAATATCATTGCAGGACCTGACCCGTTAATGGGACCGCCACGCCTGGATAGCCTGCCTGCTGCAAATGATAAACCTCTAAAAGGATTGCGCATTGCCGCATGGATTGATGATCCGGTCTGCCCGGCAGATAGCGCCGTTGGCGATCAGTTGCAATCCCTGCTCGATGCCCTCGCCAGAGCAGGAGCATGCGTTAATGACAAGGCACGCCCGGATATTGATGCCCGGCGCGCCTTTGGCGTCTATGCACAATTGCTGATGGGGGTAATGGCGGCGGGATTTCCCGAGTCCGCGCTCAACAGATTTCGTAAAATCGCCCAGTCGTTTGATCCCGAGGATATGAGCTATGCCGCGCGTTCCGCGCTCGGTGCAATCCAAACCCACCGGCAATGGCTGTCCGCCAACGAGGCGCGTCAACGCATCCGCGCCAAATGGATGGAACTGTTCAGAGATTTTGATGTGTTGCTATGTCCCATTACGCCAACCGCCGCATTCCCGCATGATCACAGCCCCAATCAAACCGCGCGTCACATCGAAGTGAATGGAAAACCCTTCCCGTATATGGAGCAAATATTCTGGGCCGGGATTATCGGCATGGCCTATCTGCCCTCAACCGCCGCGCCCATTGGCCGCACACCGGCGGGCCTTCCGGTTGGCGTACAGATCGTCGGCCCCTATTACGGCGATCTGACCACGATCCGGGTGGCTGGATTGCTGCGCGAGATAACCGGAGGCTTTGTCCCGCCGCCGGAATATGCATGAGAGCAATCTGCAGGTAACTGAATCAAACGGGGTCAAGGAAAAATAGGGGTCACAAGAAAAAATCGCAAATTATCGGGGTCAAAATTATCGGGGTCAAATTATCGGGGTCAGGTCTTGACATGACAGTTTCTCCGGCTCCCTTAGTTGGAACGCAGCGTTGCCGGGACAATGTCCGGATCAATAGCGGGCAGGTTGGCCTGCCGCGGGATAATAAACTGGCGCTCACAGGCTGACGGTATATCAGGCGCCGGTGGCGCTGCAAGCGTGTAACCCGCGTGGATGAAATCGCCCTTCGCCCGGGTTGGGCCCATGCCTGGCTTACCCTGTCAATCCAAATGGGTTGTCCTGGAATTTATACTGGCCGCCACGCTCCGGACGGCTGCCGCCGGGCACATCGAGCGACGCCATGATGGCGATCATGTCGGGAGAGAGGATTTGAGCGTTATGGCCCAAACCGGCCAGGCTGTTGCCGCCGGAGGGCGAATAGCCCGGCGTATAACCGGCGGGATAATTCCGGGCGGGATTTGGCGTATTCGCCGCATATACCGGCCCCGGCGTCACCGATGGCGCGGTTCCCTTGCCGGTCAGGAACTCTGTTACTTCGGCAACCGTACGCGCCCGGCCTTTTTCGTAGAAAATCCCGTGATTGGCCCGCGCCGCCGATGGAAACAGGTTGGCGGCATTGGCGGATGGGCTTTGTTCCGTTGCCGTAATCAACCTGGCCGCGCCGCTCGCGCCCAGCACATGGGCGGCGTACAGCTCACCCCCGTCAACTTCCCGGCCCAGCTTGCGTTCCAGTACTTTACGGTTATCATTGGTCAATTCCCCTGCCATCAGGGCCGACAGTTTCGTATCCTTGCGCAGGGCAAGAATTTCCTGCCTCTGGGCCGGATCCGGCACGATATACCGGCCTCTGGAATCCTGAAAAATCTTTGCGGCCTGTTCCCCAAGACCATGCCCGGCCCCATGTTGCTTAACCATTCCCAGCCAGGTTTGTTCGATGAATTGAAACATGCCCGAAGCGCTGCTGGCGCCGGCTTTTGCCACAGGATTCAAGCTACTTTCGCGCATCGCGGTATTAATCAGATGATCGAATCCGGCGCCCGTTTTTGTGCTGGCTTCCTGGATTATCCGGGTAATGCCCGCATGGCGGGCCGGGTTCAGACTGGTGATTGAATAGGGCATAGGGTTCTCCTTAGCCCCTGTGCTCGCAATCCATGTGCCAGTATCCGGCCTGTTATGATAGCATTGCGGAAGCGGTCAAATATTCTTATTTTGTTCTTACCGATTCACACCAGATCAGGCTAGCCCCTTACCCATGCATAAATTCATTTCCGTCCGTGGCGCGCGCGAACATAATCTCGCGAATATCGATGTGGACCTGCCCCGCGATGCGCTGATTGTCATTACCGGTCTTTCCGGATCCGGAAAGAGCTCGCTGGCGTTCGACACCATCTATGCCGAGGGCCAGCGGCGCTATGTGGAAAGCCTGTCGGCCTATGCGCGGCAATTTCTGGAAATGATGCAGAAGCCCGATGTGGACCATATTGACGGGCTAAGCCCCGCCATTTCTATCGAACAGAAAACCACCTCGCGCAATCCGCGTTCCACGGTCGGCACGGTGACGGAAATCTACGACTATATGCGGCTGCTGTTTGCACGGGTGGGCGTGCCCTATTCGCCTGCCACGGGCCTGCCCATTGAAAGCCAGACCGTCAGCCAGATGGTCGATAAACTGACCGCCCTGCCCGAAGGCGCGCGGCTGTTTCTGCTGGCCCCGCTGGTGCGCGGGCGCAAGGGCGAATATCGCAAGGAACTGGCCGATCTGATGAAGCGTGGTTTTCAGCGCGTCAAAATCGATGGCGCCTATTATGAAATTGAGGCGGCGCCCGAACTGAACAAAAAGATCAAGCATGACATTGATGTGGTGGTGGACCGCATCGTCATCCGCCCGGATATGCAAAGCCGGCTGGCCGACAGTTTCGAAACGGCGCTGGGATTGGGCGATGGGATTGCGATTGCGGAGATGGCGGACAAGAACGCGGAGCGGATTATTTTTTCCGCGAAATTCGCCTGCCCGGTGTCGGGTTTCACCATTGCGGAAATCGAACCGCGTCTGTTTTCGTTCAACAATCCGTTTGGCGCCTGCCCCGCCTGTGACGGGTTGGGCACCGAAATGGTGATCGATCCAGAACTGATTATACCCGACGAAACGCTCAGCCTGCGCAATGGCGCGGTGGCCCCCTGGGCGCGTTCCTCATCCGCCTTTTATCTGCAAACCCTGGACAGCCTTGCCCGGCATTTCAAAATTTCCATGACCCTGCCCTGGAAAGAAATTCCCAAAGCGGCGCGCGATGTGATTTTGTATGGCTCGGGCGAAGACATCATCAAAATGTCCTATGTGGATGGCGACCGGAAATATCAGATCGCCAAACCGTTCGAAGGCGTGATCACAAATCTTGAGCGCCGCTACCGCGAAACCGACAGCAACTGGACCCGCGAGGAAGTCGAAAAATATCAGCGCATCACCAATTGCGAAATATGCAATGGCAACCGGCTGAAACCCGAGGCGCTGGCGGTAAAGCTTGATGGTCTGCACATTTCACAGGTCACGGAAATGTCGATCCGCAAGGCCAAAGCGTGGTTTGACGCCTTGCCAAAAACCCTGACGGCGCAACAATGCGAAATCGCCGCGCGCATATTAAAGGAAATCAACGAGCGGCTGGGCTTTCTCAATGATGTCGGACTGGAATATCTGACGCTGGCGCGCAATTCCGGCACGCTTTCCGGTGGGGAATCGCAACGCATCCGGCTGGCCTCGCAGATCGGTTCCGGGCTGACGGGTGTGCTGTATGTGCTGGACGAACCCTCGATTGGCCTGCATCAGCGCGACAATGCGCGCCTGCTGGTCACGCTCAAAAATCTGCGCGATCTCGGCAATACCGTGATCGTCGTGGAACATGATGACGAGGCCATCCGCAGCGCCGATTATGTGGTCGATATGGGACCGGGCGCGGGCGTGCATGGCGGCCATATTGTGGCACAAGGCGTGCCGCAGGAAATCATGGATAATCCAGCCAGCCTGACCGGGCAATATCTTACCGGCGCGCGGCAAATTCCGGTTCCCGAAACCCCCCGGCCGGCGCACCCCAAGCGCATGCTGAGCATTATCGGCGCCAGCGCCAATAATCTGAAAAATGTCGATGCGCATATTCCGCTTGGCGCGTTCACCTGCATTACCGGCGTATCCGGCGGCGGCAAATCCACGCTGATCATCGAAACCCTGTACAAGGCGGCGGCGCGCAAACTGAACGGCGCCCGCGAACTGGCCGGCGCGCACAAGCGCATCGACGGGCTGGAACTGCTCGACAAGGTGATTGATATAGATCAGTCGCCGATTGGCCGCACGCCGCGCTCCAACCCCGCCACCTATACCGGCGCGTTTTCACCGATCCGCGACTGGTTCGCCGGGCTGCCCGAAGCCAATACACGCGGCTACAAACCCGGCCGGTTTTCCTTCAACGTCAAGGGTGGCCGCTGCGAAGCCTGTCAGGGCGACGGGGTGATCAAGATCGAGATGCACTTTCTGCCGGATGTGTATGTGCAGTGCGGCATCTGCAAGGGGCGGCGCTATAACCGCGAAACGCTGGAAATCACTTTCCGTGATAAAAGCATCGCAGATGTGCTGGACATGACCGTCGATGCCGCGGCGGAATTTTTCAAGGCAGTACCCTCCATCCGCGAAAAACTTGTAACACTGCAACGTGTGGGTCTTGGTTATATCAAGGTCGGCCAGCAGGCGACAACGCTTTCCGGCGGCGAAGCGCAGCGGGTAAAACTGGCCAAGGAACTGGCGCGCCGCGCCACCGGGCGCACACTTTATATTCTGGACGAACCAACGACGGGTTTGCATTTCGAGGACGTGAAAAAACTGTTGGAGGTTTTGCAGGAACTGGTTGACGCCGGAAACACCATGGTCGTGATAGAACATAATCTGGAAGTCATCAAAACCGCCGACTGGATCATCGATCTCGGCCCCGAAGGCGGCGACGGCGGCGGCCGCATCGTCGCCGAAGGCACCCCGGCGGAAATCGCAGCGGTGGAAGAAAGCTATACCGGACAATTCCTGAAACAGATCGTCAAACCTGCTATCATGCCTGCCAAGGCCCGCCGCAAGGCTGGTTAATCGAGGTGATTAAATATAGATAGAACACGCCTTTCGAAAGGAATAAAGCATGGGACAATTAGGCCGTATTACCCAGCAGCCCGAGGTAATGGGCGGCCGGGCCTGCATCAGGGGAATGCGCGTCACAGTCGGCATGATCGTAGGGCAAATCGGCGCCGGGCACAGCGTCGATGAAATTCTCGTTGATTACCCCTACCTGGAGCGTGAGGACATCATGCAGGCGCTGCGCTATGCCGCATGGCTCTGACCCCCTCCCCGGCCCTCCCCCTTCCAGGCAGGGCTATCGCATTTGGGTTATGAGGGATATGAGGAAGCTATCGTCCCACCCGGCTTTTTTGATTTTTCTGCGTATGGAGGCTTTGTCGGGATGAGTTCTGAGAAGGTTGAGTGCGATCTTTC
>JBMOMW010000042.1:0-86282 GCA_049325255.1 Pseudomonadota bacterium
CGGCCTTGTCGGCATCGGTGAGAATTTTTGAATTCTTCCAGTCCTTCACCGCCAGAATCACATCTTCGGGAATTTTCATGCCCACGGCCACCCGCCAATGCTGGGTCCATTCATAGTTCGAACCCGTGGCCCAGCCCAGACGCATGATGATCAGTTCGCGCAACCGGCCGTCAAGCTGATTGCCCTTGAACAGCAGCATGTTCAGCGTATTGCCGATCTCGCGCGCCAGCGGCGGATTTTTCAGCAGAATGCGGAAAATGCTCAGCGGCGCCATCGCTTCAGGAATGCCTTCGGCAATCGCGGCCTTTTTGGCGTCTTCGATGGACAACATGGCAATGCGGGGCTTATGCCCGGATGATGATTTCATGGATGTCTCCCTTGCTGCTTTCTGTTTGTTATGCGCGTAATCTATTATAAGCTTCTGTCAAACAGCTAACAAAAAAGGAAACAGGGATATGCCTCCGAAGAAATCTCTAGCCATGGTGCTGACGGGCGCGAAAAAAATTGAACGCATGGACCTGCCGGTTCCCGCCGTCACCGCCGACACCGCCATCATGCGGGTCGAAGCCTGCGGCATTTGCGGCAGCGATTACGAACAATATGAAGGCTTTTTGAATATGCCGATGAACGTGATCCCGGGTCACGAACCAATCGGGTTCATCGAGGCCATTGGCGACAACGCGGCGAAACGCTGGGGCGTGAATGTGGGCGACCGGGTGGCGGTCGAGACCATGATTTCCTGCCGCTTCTGCCCGCCCTGTCTTGGCGGTCAATATCATCTGTGCGACAATCGCCGCATCTATTCCTATATTCCCATCAATGATGGCGGCGGCTTGTGGGGCGGCTATGCGGAATATATGTATCTCGATCCCAACACCATTCTGCACAAGCTCGACAAAAGCCTGCCAACCGAACTTGCGGTGATGTTCAATCCGCTGGGCGCGGGTTTCCGCTGGGCCGTGGAAATTCCCAAAACCAAACCTGGCGACACCGTAGTGATCATGGGACCGGGGCAGCGCGGCCTGTCCAGCGTCGCTGCTGTAAAAGCTGCGGGCGCATTAAAAGTCATCGTCACCGGGCTGGAAGCCGACCGTCCGAAAATGGAAATCGCCAAACTGTTCGGCGCGGATCACACCATCGATGTGCAGAACGAAAACGCCAAGGACAAGGTAAAGCAATATACCAATGGCAAGGGCGCAGATGTGGTGGTGGACGTGTCCGCCTATGCAACCGAACCCGTGACCGATGCGCTCAGCTTTGTGCGCCCCGGCGGCACCATCGTGCTGGCAGGCGTCAAGGGCTACAAGCCGGTGCCAGGCTTTATTTCCGACATTATCGTGATGAAGGAAATCACCATCAAGGGCGCCATGGGCGTGACCTGGTCGGGCTATGCCAGCGCCATCGAACTGCTGGAAAGCCGCACCGTGCCGTTCGAGAAAATGCACACCCATGATTTCGATCTGACCGACGCGGAACTGGCGATCAAGACACTGGCGCGTCAGGTGCCGGGCGATGAATCGATTCACACCTGCCTCATCCCCAACATGAAATAGAAAAGTAGAGAGTATGGATTTTGTACGTGACTGGGTGGAGAAGTCACCCTATGCGCTGGCGCTTGGCGTCAAGCTGACCAGCCTGAATGAAGAAGGCGCGGCGTTTTTATTGCCGTTCAGTGAGAGCAACGCCAATCCCGGCGGCGCGCTGCATGGCGGCGTCTACGCCTCGCTGTCATCAATCGGCGGGCACACACTGGCGCGCGCCGCATTGGGCGAGGCCAGCGGCCCCTGGCACACGATCGGCTTCCAGATCAACTATCTGGCCGCCGCCATCAATGAAGATGTGCTTGGCGAAGCCAGATTGCTGCGCCGGGGCAAGGAACTGTGTTTTGTCGAGGTGACAACCCATACCAAAGATGGCAAACCCACCGGCCACGCCACACTGGCCATGCGCGGACGCATGGGCATGCCACCTGCAGAAATGGTCGAGTGTCCTGTGGACGAAGGCGGCGCTGAGGTCAGCCCCATGGGCAAGATGATGGGCGGCGTCAGCTTCATCGCCGGACGCGGCCTGAAGACCGAATATATGGCAAACAGCCGCGCGCGCATGACCATGCCGGACATCGAGGCCAACCGCGATCTGAATGGCGGCCATCACGAGGGCGCAGTGCTGGCGCTACTCGACACCTGCGGCGCAATGGCCGCCTGGGCCGAAACCGGCCCGGGCCCCTACAAGGCCTCCACCGCCGCAATCCAGGCGCAACTGCACAAACCGCAGCCAAAGGGCGAGTTGGTGGCTTATTCACGCGTGGTCAACCGCGACAATGAAATATTCTGGTCCCATGTGGACGTGGCCGAGAAAGCCAGCAGTGGCCTTGTGGCGCAAGGCACGGTGCTGTACCGGATTGTACGGTAGAAACGGTTAATCTGTAGACAGACTAGTTTCTGGCCGCGGTCGGCCGCGTGACCGTTCTGTATGGGGGAAATTCGACTGTGATGGCTGTGCCCTTGCCCACCTCGCTGGCCAGGTGAAGCTGGCCGCCGTGCAGCTCGGTCAGCATCCGGCTTAATGGCAGGCCAAGCCCGCATCCCTGAGCATCGCCTCTAGTCAGGGCGCTGCCGCGGTCAAAGGGGATCAGAACCCTGGCCTGATCCGCATCGGACATGCCCGGCCCGTTGTCGCTGACCAGGAAGCGAATAGTTTGTTGTGCGGTTACTTCGGCGGCGAGTGAAATGCGGCCGCCGGACGGCGTAAACTTCACTGCATTACCAAGAAGATTCATCAATATTTGCTTGATATGGCGCTCGTCTGCACATAGTACCGGCATCTGTACCGGCACATGCGTGACGACCACGTGTCCCACATCTGCGGCGCGGCCTTCAATAAGACGTCGGCAGCTTTCGAACAAAGCGGTTACGTCAATATCCGTCTCGCGGATCTGCGCCTTGCCGGACTCAATCTGGGATATTTCGAGAATGTCGTTGATAACGGCCAGCAGATGCGCGCCGCTCTCGTGGATAGTCTCGACATAATCGAGATATTCCGGCTGTTCAATTTTGCCGTGAAGTCCAAGCGACATCATTTCTGAAAAACCCAAAATAGCATTCAGGGGTGTGCGCAACTCATGGCTCATATGCGCCAGAAAATCACTTTTTGAACGCGACGATTCTTCCGCGCGCTCTTTTGCCTCTTTCAACTGATTCTCCGCCTGAACTTCAGACGTGATATCCCGGACCGTTCCGCGATGGCCCTGAAACCGGCCATTTTCATCGTAAACGGGCTTGCCGCCTGCACTAAAATTGGTGGCTTTGCCATTATATTCAATCTGAAAGCGGAGATCACGAAACGGCGCCTTTGCTGAAAGCTTATGCTCAATTTCTTTCCAGGCCGCCTGACTTGGCAAGATCTTCTGAAGCGCACGCAGGTTCTGTCCGGCCAGGTCCATTATTGCGCTGGATGAAACGTTGTTAGGAGAAACCAAGGAAAATTTGCGCTCAGCATCCAGCTCCCACATCCAGTCCGCCGCCGATTCAGCGAAGTCTTTCAGGCGTTGCGCGTTCAGCTTCGCTTTGGCTGATTCTGCATGCAACTGAGTGACGTCGGCAAGAACCAGAAACCTGTCGCCATCGTCGGTAGGTTGCGTCGACAGACGGCACGTTCGCGCGTCCTTTGTTTCCACGATGAAATCATTTTCCGCCGTGCGATACCAAGCGAGAAACTCCTCGACCCAGGCCTGTTCCCTGCGCATTGCAGCGGGAACCAGTCCAGCCTTGACAGACGCGCCAATGAGTGACACCAGACTTGCACCCCGAGATAACTGAACATTCGGGAACAATGACGAATCCGCCCATTTGGCATTGTCCATCACAAGACATTCATTACCATCGAACAGTAAAATCTCCTCGGAGGTGCGCGTCATCGCCTGTGACAACCGCCGATGCGCGTCCTCCAGCTTTTTTTGCATGTTCTGCTTTTCAATGCCTGCTTCGACGTCACGCTTCATACGACGATAGCTGTTACGGACAAATACACTGAGAAAGCCCACATAGATGACAAGCATGCTGGCCATGACACCATGCCCTACTCCACCCACCATAAAAAGCCTCAGGAGCAACGGCAGTACCGTGGCGACGACAAAAACAAGGCATATAGTGGGCACTGTTGCGAGTGCGCTGACAACGCCCGCCGTCAGGCCTCCAGTCACGAAAATTATTATCAGTTCAGTTTCATTTCGCGTGGGATCGAAGAAAAACCAGTTACCAAGCCCCCAGGGCGCCGCTACAAAAAGAGAAAAAACCGAAGCGCGCCAGATCAGCTGAACACTCACACGCTCAGGCTCCGGCGCGTGACGATATTTCAGCCAATGACGCAAGCCAGGTATTGCGGCAATCCAGAAGAGCGCCAGCCACATGAACATGTGTGCGGGCGACACCGTCCCCCAAAGCGCCAGTGCGGTAAGCGAAGACAGCGACAGGTTTCCGCCCAACATGATGGGAAGCTGTTTAACGAGGTCAAGCGCCTGCCGAATACGGATTCGTTCAGCTACCGGTGAATGGCTGGTTGTGGGGTCAAGCTCAAAGGGTAACCAGGCCATCGATGGTCTCTGCGTCTTCCACTGGCAGAAAATGTGCATACACAAGAAAAGGAGCAATACGCATTAGAATTTTATTACTATCTATCGACGAGGTAAATTTTCTATTAACGCACGGCACCGCCGCAGGATGGCGCCCGACTGCGTGGGACTTGTCCGGTTCTAACTTTGCCAGGCGGTTACAGCGGCGCGGTCAGGCTGAAAAAGAAGCGCGGGGATTTTCCTTCGGAGCCACGGGCGGGCACGCTGGTCGTGAGGGGTTTGGCGATCTCGACATAACCGATAAGCTTGTCGCTGAGGGTGAAACGCGCGCCGCCTCCCAGGGATGCGGCGGATTCCTTCCACGGACGGGCATTGTTCTCAATGTGCCAGACCGAGCCAATATCATAAAAGGCGTACAGCTCGCTGGAGCGTAAAAAATCATTCTGATAGGGCGTGGTATATTGGCCTTCGGCACGCGCAGAGACGCCGTGATCGCCGGTCAATTGCGACGGGTCATAGGCATGGCCGAAGGGTACGCCGCCATAGCCGAATTCTTCCGATGAAAATAGCTGCGACAGCGCATACTGGCCATTCATGGCGAATACTGCGCGTGTGCGCTGCGTGATGCTCTGAATGCGCATGGCATTGCCGGTAAATTTGGTAAAATCCTCACGCCCGCTAAACCGGGTGCGGTTCAGATCGCCGCTATTGGTGGCGTGCAAAATATCCAGCCCCTGGCTGACTTCCAGGCCGAACAGATTGACGCCGGCAAACCGGTCGGTGAAATCCGCCGAAGCCCCGGCGCGCACGACACGCAGCCGGTCTTCCGTCAGCAGCGAACTGCGCAGATCGGTGCGCGAATTTTTGGCCGTGAAGCTGCCCTGAAAGGAAATGTTCTGCCGGCGCGAGCGCACCCACGGATGGCTGAGCGTCGCGGTGATGGAGCGGTTTTGTCCTTCTATATCAAATGGTTTCAGAGTAGAGCCGGGGTTTGAATAGCTGATATTCGCCGAAATTCCCGCAACCGTTCCCTCGGTTCCTACCGGCTGCGCATAACCAAAATCAAAGAAACGCAATTCATTGGTATTCTGGGTCACCACGCTTTGCGCGCTGATCCGTTCATACAGGCCCAGCAGATTATTATACCCGCCCTGGGCGCGAAACTGCACCGCGCCGATAAATTCAGTGCCGCGATTATCCACACTGATCGCGGCGTCCCATGGGTCTTCGCTGACCTGCAGCACCAGATCCGTGGCGCCCGCCGTATCGAACGACGGCACCAGAACCGCCTTTGCGGTGACCCCCGGCAAATCATTCATCAGCAACACATAGCGTTCCAGCACATCGGCGCTGAGCGGCGTGGATTCGGTAATTTTATTCAGATAGGCTTCAAGCAGTTTGCCCTTGCCGGGAAGCTTCCCCTCGATGGAGGCCTTGCCGATCTGTCCTTCGAATATGACAATCTGCACGATGCCGTTCTCAACCCGCTGCGCTGGTACGGTTGCGCGCGCCAGCACATAGCCCGCATTGCGGTATTTCGCGGTAATCGCATCGGCAATCTGGTAAATGACGCCAAGCGTAATTTCCTTGCCAAGATGTTCCTTGTAAAGATTGCTTAGCGCCGCATCCGGGAAAATGGTGTTGCCGCGCAGGGTAATGGCGCTAAGCGTAAAGCGGATTTTGTCCGCCTCTTCCGGTGGTAATTTTTTTTCGTCATCGGGTATCAGGGGTTCATTCACAGCGCGGGGTAATTTGGGCGCCTCAAAGCGCTCCTGAAGCCGGCCCGGATCGACCGTACCCGGAATATTTGGCTGCGGCGCCTGGGCCAGCGCCGCAGCCGATGCAAGCTGGGCGCCCAGCAGCATACACATGAAATAGCCTGAAAAAGGGTTACGCATGGATGTCTGCTACTTCTTCCTGAAGCTGGAAAAGGCGGTGTCGATCTGTGGCCGCCACTCCTCTCCCCAGCGTTTGAATTTGGTCATAATGACTTTTTTGCGCGGCTCCTTCGCCACCGCCTCGGCCGTCCAGTCCTGAAACCGCCAGACCTTCATATCCTTGGGGGCCTTGATAATCAAATCTGGCGTCCAGCCATAGGAAGCCTGTAACAAAACATCTGCACTGGCCCGGTGAAAACGCGGACCAATGACCGCGAGAGGAAGGAACAGGCCGCGTGATTTGGCAAACGCCAGAATTGCTTTTTGACGGTCGGACGCCTCGTCCGGCGCCAGTGTTTCGACCTGAACATGCCAGCAGTCCTGTGCGCCACTGATCTGGTTCAGGACAGTTTCGCTGTAAAAGTAATATGGTTGCGCGCACTGTTCATAGGGCTTGAAACCGGCGCCGGTTTTTGAACGCGACACGCGGAAATAGGCTGTTTGCTTTACGGTCTTGCCGCTGATCAGAAGCAACCCCAGTTTGGAGGTCTGAAATTTTTCGTCGCTATCCTCTACGGCGTAATAGACGGACCATTCGCCCTGGGGCAGTGGAATTGTCATGCCACCCAATTGCACGGCCCCGCTTGCGGTCTGACCCGCGTCCAGAGCCAATGCCGGTGTAACAGCAAACAGCAGGCCCAGCGACAGAGCAGCCCCAAACCCGGCAACCCCAAATGCCCTGTGCATAAGCCGCAGGCGTGTAAATAAATTCATGCTATCCCCCGTCAAACCGGCACAATCAGCAACCTGCTAGCAACCGCAACCCGCGCTGCGTGTCTGTTCAACCTCTTCGATCAATTCCTGTAACTCCCCCTCATCAACAGCGTCATTGCCCCCTTGGTCACCACCGTCAAGCATCAGTGTTACATCCATATCCGCGACGTCCGCCTCAACATCCGCATCCGTTGGCGCGGGTTCGGAAGCAGGCTCACCTGGCTCTGCCGTTGTCGACATGCCTTCGCCGACTTCCACCGGCTCGCCGGTCTGTCCCTGAACGAAAATTGCGCCATTTTCGACATTTGCGCTTGTGGTGCCATCTTCTTCCACCGTCACGGTCAGAACCGTGCCGCGCACACCAATCGTCGTGGTGGGGGTTTTGATCTGATAGGCGGCGCTGCCCATTTTCCCGGTTACGAAACGCGCGACCCCAAGGGTGGCGTTAACAACCATTTTCGAATCTTTTGAATTTGGGTCATAGACAAAGGCGTCAATGGTCACCTTGGAGTTGGGCCCTACCGTCAGAAGCGTGTCATCGGGAAATTTGATTTTAGAGGCGCTGTCCGCCTTGGTGGAAATCACCTCATTATAAAAAACCTTGTCCGACATGGTGAGCTGGCGTACTTCCGGGCCGTAAACCCCCTCAACCTGCCGCACCACCGCAGTCGCGGCGCCCACTATCTGCTTTTCCGCCATGGCGGAACAAGACAATACGGCGGAAATCGCGACGCCAAGCCCAATTCTGAAAAATTTCAGCCCCATCCCGGTCACCTGTAATGATAGCTCTCAAAAATCCAATATCTACCCATGGCTACTTTCCTTTGGCAACCTCGTCTATGCCAATATAGATCATCAGCACCATTTAGGAACATGATTAAGCACCAATAATGTGGTTAATGGAACTTTCAGTGATATAACGCACTTTTCTGCCCCGTAATATTTAGAAAATACGGTCAGGAACCGGCCCTGCCCCGGAATCTGGTCTATATTAGAATGCCGAATCAGCAAGCAGTGACTAACTAGCCACAGTATAGGTATCAAATGAATAGAGCAGACGCCGCCGATGCGCGCAGAGGTTAGACATAGCGACCGGCAGCCGGTGTTTTTTGTTCCCAGAACGATCATTGTATTAATTGCCCTGATGGTTGGCGTGCATGCGCTGCGTATCCTATTGCTGCCTGAATATGACAATTTTGCTGTGATTATGTTTGGCATATTACCCGGAAGATATTTTCCTGATGTCATTTCAACTTTCCCGGGCGGCGTCTGGTCCGCTATTCCTTCCTTTGTTACTTATGCTTTTCTGCATGCTAACTATACCCATCTGGCAATCAATAGCGCCTGGTTATTAGCATTTGGAACTGCGGTGGTGCGCAAGATCGGAACGCCCCGCTTTATGATGCTATATTTAATCTGCGCTGTGATCGCCGCGCTTGTTCACATTTTAGTGGATATTGCATCGCTGACCCCCATGGTGGGCGCGTCTGGCGCCATATCCGGCCTGATGGGGGCGGCCTTCAGATTTTCCATGCAGGATATCATGGAGGGGCGAACGGAAGATATCGGCCCGGAAGGCCGCAGGCCCATACGCCTGCTGCCTCTGAATAATCGCAGCTTTTTGTCGATGAGTGCGGTTTGGTTGACGGTCAATATTATTTTCGGGCTCACCGGCATCCGGGTGGCCGAACATGTCCTGTTGATCGCCTGGGATGCCCATATTGCAGGTTTTGCCGCCGGAGCATTGCTGATTGGCGTGTTTGTCAAAAATAAAAAAGTGTCCGGCGTCACATCCGCTTAATATTTTTTATACTTATAAATGCTAATACCTATATAGAGCGGTAGTGCCATACTGAATCGGGATTTTTTGAAAATGAGTTATGCAGAAAGAGCCGCTTATCCCGGCAAAAACGAAGACAGCATTGCTGGCAAACCCCTGCGGGTGCGGCTGCTCTATGCGCTGGGTGTGGGCGTGCTTGGATATTTCACCTTTAACGCCTTGATCCTGTTGGGCGTGACGCAATTTATCTATATTGCCGTCAACAAGTCAAAAAATGAAGAAATTGCCCGTTTCAGCAGGAACCTGCTGAGCTATCTGGGCGAAGTGCTGGCGTTCATGCTGTTTCTCGATGATACGCCGCCCTTCCCGTTCGCGCCCTTTCCCGGCAACGAAACCGGCACCCGCTGATCGGACGCCCGCTCTGAGTTCCGGATGCCCTGCACGACCGCAATGACATTCTTGCGGCGTTCGGCTATGAACGGATCACGATTCCACTGACCACATAGTTACAAGGGGGGCGGTCCGTCCATGACTGCGATTATTGATATTAAAGGCCGCGAAATTCTCGATAGCCGGGGCAATCCGACCGTTGAGGTGGATGTCATTCTGGAATCGGGCGCCATGGGCCGCGCGGCGGTGCCCTCAGGCGCATCGACCGGCGCACATGAAGCCGTTGAACTGCGCGATGGCGGCGCGCGCTACAAGGGCAAGGGCGTGCTGAAGGCGGTGGCCGCCGTGAATGACGATCTGTTCGATCTGCTGTCGGGCATGGAATCCGAAGAACAGGTCGTGCTTGACCGCATGATGTGCGATCTGGATGGTACACCCAACAAATCGCGGCTGGGGGCCAACGCCATTCTGGGCGTGTCGCTGGCCATTGCAAAGGCGACGGCGAACGAACTGGAACTGCCGCTGTTTCGCTATGTGGGCGGGCCGCTGGCGCGCACCCTGCCGGTGCCGATGATGAACATCATCAATGGCGGCGCGCACGCAGATAATCCCATCGACATTCAGGAATTCATGATCATGCCGGTGGCCGCAAGCAGCATCGCGGAAGCGGTGCGCATGGGCGCGGAAGTGTTTCACACGCTGAAAGCCGGATTGAAAGATGCGGGTCACAACACCAATGTCGGCGACGAAGGCGGCTTTGCCCCCGCACTTGGTTCCGCCACCGCGGCGCTGGACTTCATCATGAAGGCGATTGAGAAAGCCGGTTACAGGCCCGGTGAGGATATTTATCTGGCGCTCGATGCCGCATCGACCGAGTTTTACAAAGACGGCAAATATATTCTGGCGGGCGAAGGCAGGACGCTCGATGCGAGCGGCATGGTGGCCTATTATGCCGATCTGGTGAAACGCTATCCGATTATTTCCATCGAGGACGGCATGGCCGAAGACGACTGGGACGGATGGAAAGCATTGACGGCCGCACTGGGCGCCAACGTGCAACTGGTCGGCGATGATCTGTTCGTCACCAATTCCACCCGCCTGAAAGACGGCATTACGCGCGGCACCGCCAACTCGATCCTCGTCAAGGTCAACCAGATCGGCAGCCTGACCGAAACCCTGGAAGCGGTCGAGATGGCGCACAAAGCCGGTTACACCGCCGTCATGTCGCACCGTTCGGGCGAAACCGAAGACGCCACCATTGCCGATCTGGCGGTCGCCACCAATTGCGGCCAGATCAAAACCGGGTCGCTGGCGCGCTCCGACCGGGTGGCGAAATATAACCAGCTTATCCGTATCGAGGAAATTCTGGGAACGGCCGCCAGATATGCCGGGCGTTCGATCCTGAAGGGCTGATGGATACGCCCAGCCCACTGCGCAGCCATGCCGCCATTGCCCAGCGCGACAGCGCCGTGCACCGGGTGGGCGCGATGGTGCTGCGCTATGTCTATCTGATCAAGGGTTCGTGGCCGCGCGTGCTGGATTTATGGTACTGGCCGACCCTGCAAATGGTGATGTGGGGTTTCATTACCTCGTTTCTGCATGAGAACAGCAGTTTTTTTGCGCAGGCCTTTGGCGTGCTGCTGGGGGCGGTGATGCTGTGGGACGTGATGTTCCGTGGACAGATGGGTTTTGCACTGTCGTTCTTTGAGGAAATCTGGTCGCGCAATCTGGGCCATCTGCTGGTCAGCCCGCTGCGCCCGCGCGAATTCATCTATGCGCTGCTGGCCATGAGCGTGCTGCGTACCGTGTTCGGGATTTTCCCGGCGACATTGCTGGCGATCTGGTTCTTCGGGTTCAATGTGTACAGCCTGGGCCTGATGCTGGCGGCGTTTTTTGTGTGCCTGATCATGGCCGGATGGTCGATGGGCCTGCTGGTGTCCGGGCTGGTGCTGCGCTATGGCATGGGGGCGGAAAGCCTGGCCTGGGCGCTGATTTTCGGCCTCGCGCCCTTGTGCGCCGTCTATTACCCGGTGGCGATTTTGCCGCAATGGGTGCAATGGATTTCCTGGAGCCTGCCACCTTCTTATGTATTTGAGGGCATGCGCGCCATCATGATCGATCATGAAATCCGCTTCGATCTGCTGTTCATGGCGCTGGCGCTGAACGCGGCTTACCTCAGTGCTGCATCCTGGTGGTTCCTGTCCTGCCTGAAATCCGCGCGGCGCACCGGAAAGCTGTTGCAGGTAGGGGAGTAGGGCGAGCGCGATCTCACGCCATCTCAAAGCGCCGCACCTTGATTGCGCCGGCTTTTTTGAGAACCCGCGCCAGATCATAATGCATCTGTTGCGTCAGCCAGCTTTCGGCGCTGCCGCCGAAGGCTTTCGCCAGTCGCACCGCCATTTCCGGGGAAATGCCGGAATGCCCGTTAAGCAGTTCAGACAATGCCTTGCGGCTGACGCCAAGCCCCTCTGCGGCTTTGGTCACGCTCAGTTCCATCGGGTTCAGGCACAACTCCCGGATCACTTCGCCGGGATGCGGCGGATTTTTCATGGCCATTACGCAATCCTCCTAATGATAATCGGTTAAATCCACATCACAGGGTTCTTCCTCTGTGAACCGGAAAATAATTCGCCAATTTCCCGACACGTCAGCTGCCCAAAAATCGCGTAACTCTCCTTTCAGAGCATGCAGCCGAAGTCCGGGAAAATCCATGTCAGCAGGCGTTTTTGCCGCATCCAGACGGGCCAGAATGGCGCGAACACGCTTTAGCCAATCCGGATCAATTCCTTTGGCCTGATCTTGTTCGTAAAGATTTTTCAGCCCTTTGTGCCGGAAAGTGCGGATCATGAAAGAATGTAACCCATAACGTAATGGGTATCAATATGAATTGTGAACTAACCAGCGCCTATTTCTTCGTTCGCACCCACTTGGCCTTGCGGATTTTTTTGCCTTTGGCGGTTTTGGGCGGGGGGGCGCCTGCGGGGCCGGGGAGTTTGCGGGGAGCGCCTGTGCGTGACGACGGTTTTTTGCCGCCAGCAGCGCCGCTGCTGGGGCGGCGAATGCGCGCGGGCCTGGCTTCATAATCCGCCAGTTCAAACCGCAAGCCGCCGCTGACCGGCACGGCTTCCATCAGGCGTACGCGTACGGCATCGCCTAATCGAAATGTCAGGCCGGTGCGGTCGCCGACCAGGGCGTGTTGCGCCTCGACATGGCTGAAATATTCCGTACCCAGATTACGTATCGGGATCAGGCCATCGGCGCCGCTCTCAACCAGGCGCACGAACAAGCCAAAGCGGGTGACGCCGGAAATGTTGCCGTCAAATTCCGCCCCAATGCGGTCCGCCAGATAGGCGGCGAGATAGCGGTCCGAACTGTCGCGTTCTGCGGCCATGGAGCGCCGCTCATGCGCGGAGATTTCTTCACCGATGGAAAGAAATTCCGGATAGCCCTGCCCATCGGGCAACCCGCCATCTCCCAGATTGCAGGCGCGGATCAGCGAACGGTGAACCAGCACATCCGCATAGCGCCGGATGGGCGAGGTGAAATGCGCATAGCGCGGCAGCGCCAAACCGAAATGGCCGATATTTTCCGGACTGTAAGCGGCCTGACTTTGCGCGCGCAGAATCACTTCATTGATCACCGGCGCATGTTCGGTGCCGCGCGCCTTTTCCAGAATCCGGTTGAACAATTCGGGTTTCAGAACCTGCCCGCGCGCCAGCGTATATTCCAGCGTTTTCAGAAATTCGCGCAGACTTTCCAGCTTGGCCAGTGCGGGTTCCGCATGGATACGGTACATGCAGGGCGCGGCTTTTTGTTCCAGCGTTTCAGCCGCGCACACATTGGCGGCGATCATGAACTCCTCGATCAGCCGGTGCGCGTCCAGCCGCTCTGCTATGCAGATGGATTTCACCTGGCCCGCTTCGTTCAACTCGATCCGGCGTTCCGGCAAATCCAGCGCCAGCGGATGGCGCGCATCGCGCGCCTTCGCCACCACCGCATAGGCCCCGTAAAGCGGGCGAATCACACACTCCAGCAGCGGCCCCGAAATATCATCCGGTTCACCATCCTGTGCGGCCTGCACCTGGGCATAGGTCAGGCTGGCGCGCGAATTCATCAGGCCACGAATAAATTCATGGCCAATCTTTTTGCCGTGCGCGTCAAACCGCATGCGCACCGCCATGACGGCGCGGTCTTCATCCTGCACCAGCGAACACAGGCCCGCCGACAGCGCCTCGGGCAGCATCGGCACGACGCGATCCGGAAAATAGCTGGAATTGCCGCGCTTCAGCGCCTCGCGGTCGAGCGCGGAACCGGGCCGCACATAATGCGCCACGTCGGCAATGGCGACAATCACCACCCAGCCGCCTTTGTTTTTGGGATCACTATCCGCCTCGGCCCAGACCGCATCATCATGATCGCGCGCATCGGGGGGATCGATCGTCACCAGTGGCAGGCCGCGCAAATCCGTGCCCTTGCCCAGTTTTGGCGGCTTTGCGGCCTCGGCCTCTTTCACCGCCGCGGGGGGAAATTCGACCGGAATGCCATGTTCATAAATGGCGATCAGGCTGACCGCGCGCGCGTCATTGACCAGCCCCAGGCGCTCAACCACCTTGCCGAGCGGCGGGCCATAGCGCCTGCCCGCTTCCATCTCCACCTGCACCAGCTCGTCACTTTGCGCGCCCATGGTGTGATCGCGGCTGATCAGAATTTCATCGCGGCCTTTTTCAACGGGCCGCACGCGGCATTCCTTGCCGTCCAGTTGCAAGACGCCCAGCACCCGGCGCGCGCCCGTTTCCGCCGGGCGGCCCAGATGGCGCATGACGCGGGCTTCATAGCCGTCATCGGCCTGGGTCAGACGCGCCAACACCTTGTCGCCGACGCCTGCGGGTTTTGCTCCCTCGCCTTCGCCGGGAACGATCAGAATACGCGGGGCAGGTGTTACGCCGCGCCACTCAAACGGTTGCGCCAGCAATTCGCCGTCAATATCGCGCCCGGTAACTTCCAGCACCAGAACCTTGGGCAATGTCCGTGCGCCGCCAATGGCGCGCGCCGCATTTCCGGTCAGCCCTTCGTCGCGCATGTCATGCAGCAGGCGTTTCAGTTCCACACGCCCGGCGGCAGTCACATTAAACGCGCGCGCAATTTCGCGGGTCCCCGCGCGGCCCGGATTTTCATTTATATATTCGGTGATTTCAGCCTTGCTGGGAAGACCGCCCGGCTGATCCGGCCGGCGGCTGCGCTTGACGATTGCCCCGGCGCCACGGGTAGCGCCGGGCTTCTTCCTGTTCATGCAACGGGTTCCGCAAGCGGTGGTTTTTTAGCAGCCGCTTTTTTTGCAGCGGGCTTTTTCGCGGCTGGTTTTTTAGCAGCCGCTTTTTTCGCAACCGGTTTTTCCGCCGCCGGTTTTTTCGCGCCCGCTCTGGTTTTCTTTACGGATGGCCCGCGCGCCGCCTTGGCGTTGACCAGATCAATGGCTTCTTCCAGCGAGATGGTTTGCGGATCATAGCTTTTGGGCAGGGTGGCGAACACCTTGTTCCATTTTACATAGGGGCCAAAGCGGCCATTCATGACGGAAAGCGGCACTTCATCCAGAGGGTGAACGCCCAGTTCGCGCAACGCCGCATTGCCGCGCCGTGGCGGCTTGTTCTTTGCGTCGGCAATGACCGACACCGCATGATTAAGACCGATGGTGAACACTTCTTCCGTCGTCGCCAGATTGGCGTATTTACCATCGTGGCGCAGATAGGGTCCATAGGGGCCGATGGCCGCTTCGATCGGCTTGCCGGTTTCGGGATGGTCGCCAACGGCGCGCGGCAGCGACAATAGTTGCAGCGCGCGTTCCAGATCGATCGCCTCGGGCGGCATGTCTTTTGGAACCGGGCCGCGTTTTGGCTTGTCGCCTTTCTCAACGGCGTCACCCAATTGCAGGAATAATCCAAAGCGCCCCTTGCGCATCGTCACCGGCAGCCCTGTCACCGGATCGGTCCCCAATAATTGTGGGCCTGCATCCACAGGGCTGGCATCGCCATTCGCCGTCATTTGCCGGGTAAAGGCGCATTCGGGGTAGTTGGAACAGCCTACAAAGGCCCCGAACTTGCCGACTTTCAGGCTTAATTGCCCCACCGCGCAGGCCGGGCACTGGCGCGCCGCGCCGCCATCTTCGCGGGTTGGGAACACATGCGGCCCCAACACTTCGTTCAGCGCATCCAGCACCTGCGTGACGCGCAGATCGGACATGCCTTCGATGGAAATATTGAAATCTTTCCAGAAGTCGCGCAGCACCTGTTTCCAGTTGATCTTGCCCGCAGACACATCGTCCAACTGTTCTTCCAGATCGGCGGTGAAATCATACTCCACATATTTCCTGAAAAAACTTTCCAGAAACGCCGTCACCAGCCGGCCTTTATCCGACGGGATGAAACGGTTCTTGTCCATTGTCACATAGTCACGATCACGCAATACGGACAGGACGCTGGCATAGGTGCTGGGCCGCCCAATACCCAGCTCTTCCATTTTCTTGACCAGACTGGCTTCGGAATAACGCGGCGGCGGTTCGGTGAAGTGCTGATCCGTACGTACAGCCTTCAGGGACAGCGGATCCTTCGCCGCCACCTTGGGCAGGCGGCCGCCATCTTCATCCTCGGCCTCATCATCGGCGCCTTCCTGATAGAGACGCAGAAAACCGTCAAATTGCAGCACCGAACCCGTGGCGCGAAAGCCCACCAGCCCGTCGCCGGATTCAATTTCGACCGTAGTGCGTTCCAGTTGCGCGCTTTCCATCTGGCTGGCGACGGCGCGTTTCCAGATCAGTTCGTACAGACGGTGCTGATCCTTATCCAGAACTTTGCCCAGCGAGGCGGGCAGGCGCGACATGTCGGTGGGGCGAATGGCCTCATGCCCTTCCTGGGCGTTTTTGGCCTTGCTGGTGTAAATGCGCGGCGCTTCCGGCACATATTCCTTGCCATATTCCTGCGCGATCATTTTGCGCGCACCGGCAATGGCCTCGCCCGCCATGGTCACACCATCGGTCCGCATATAGGTGATAATGCCGGTGGTTTCGCCGCCGATGTCAAGACCTTCATACAGGCGCTGCGCGATCTGCATGGTGCGCGCACTGCTGAAGCCCAGCTTGCGTGCGGCCTCCTGCTGCAGGGTCGAGGTAATAAAGGGCGGCGGCGGATTGCGTCTGGCCGGTTTGCTTTCAACACTCTTTATACTGTAATCGCGGGTGAGGATGCGGGCGCGGGCCGCCTCGGCGGCGATTGCGGTCGCGATGGTGAATTTCTCGACTTTTTCGCCATCCAGTTTCGTCAGGCGGGCGGTAAGCGACTGGGCATCCTTTAGACCGAAATCCCCTTCAATCGTCCAGTATTCCCGGGCGACGAAACTTTCGATTTCCAGCTCGCGCACACAGATCAGGCGCAGCGCCACAGACTGCACCCGGCCAGCCGAGCGCGCCCCCGGCAGCTTGCGCCACAACACCGGCGACAGGCTGAAGCCGACCAGATAATCCAGCGCGCGGCGCGCCAGATAAGCCTCCACCAGCGGCGCATCAATCTCGCGCGGATGTTTCATCGCCTCCAGGATCGCGGATTTGGTGATTTCGTTGAACACCACCCGTTGCACGGGTTTTGACCCCAGCGCCTTTTTGTCCTTCAATACCTGCAGCACATGCCAGGAAATCGCCTCGCCCTCCCGGTCCGGATCGGTCGCCAGGATCAGGGTGTCGGCGCCTTTGGCGGCCTGGATAATTTCGTTCAACTGCTTTTTGGACCGGTCGCCGACCTCCCAGATCATGGCGAAATCATCATCGGGCAGCACCGAGCCATTCTTGGCGGGCAGGTCGCGCACATGTCCGAAGCTCGCCAGGACCTGATAGCCGCTGCCAAGATATTTATTGATGGTTTTCGCCTTGGAGGGCGATTCTACGATAACCAGTTTCATTCGGACCTGTTCACATTTGGGGCGGGTTTCGCCACTAGATGTGCCAAAAGGGATTGCAAATAGGTCAATAAACCGTAAAGAGTCAAATACATGAATTTTGCCGTTGCATAACCTACACCCAAAGCCGGAACGTTTGGTTAACCGGCGGTCCATAAAAAACATCAATAAGGATAAGCACTTATGTCTGCAAACACCCCCCGTCCGCTGGTTGCCGGTAACTGGAAAATGAATGGCCTGAGCGCCTCTTTGCTGGAAGCCGAAAAACTGGCCGCCGGGGTCGCCTCAGGACAGACGGGGGGATGTGAGACCATGCTATGCCCGCCTGCCACCCTGCTGGCCCCCATGCACGCCAAACTGGGTTCCGGTCCCGTATTATTGGGGGGTCAAGACTGCCACACCGCAGCCTCTGGCGCCCATACCGGGGACATCAGCGCCGAGATGATCAAGGATGCAGGCGGAGTGGCCGTCATTGTCGGCCATTCGGAACGCCGCGCCGATCACGGTGAAGACAATGCGGTTGTGCAGGCCAAGGCGCTGGCGGCGCATCGTGCGGGCCTGATCGCGATTGTCTGCGTGGGCGAAACCGAGGCGGAACGCAACGCTGGCAAGGCATTGGACGTGGTTGGCAAGCAATTGGCCGGATCCCTGCCCGAAGGGGCCACAGCCGCCAATTTGGTGGTCGCTTATGAACCGGTATGGGCCATTGGTACCGGACGCACCCCGACAGCGGCGGATGTGGCCGAAGTACACGCCTTCATCCGCGCGCAATTGCAGGCCCGTTTCAAAGATGGGGCGGCATTCCGTATCCTCTATGGCGGTTCCGTGAAGCCTTCGAATGCGGCGGAGCTGATGGGCGTGGCCAATGTCAACGGCGCACTGGTCGGCGGCGCCAGCCTGAAAGCAGAGGATTTCCTAGGGATTATCGCGGCGTACCGGTAGCTATCCTATCCGGATACAAAGTGGACACAGCGAAGATTGGTCGGAGTGAGAGGAATTGAACCTCCGGCCCCTACGTCCCGAACGTAGTGCTCTACCAGGCTGAGCTACACTCCGATGTGCGCTGCGGGTTATAGCGCTTGCGCCGGGGGGCCGCAACCCCACCCGTGATTAATGTGCGCGGCTGATACAGAAATCGACAATCCCGGAAAGGCAGGTTTTTTCGTCGGATTCCGGGAAAATCGCCAGGGCGTCGCGGGCCATGTCGCCATAATGCCGGGCGCGTTCGATCGTGTCGCTTAATGCACTATGCCGGTTCATTAATTGCGTGGCCATAGCCAGATCATCGGCATTTTGCTGGCCGTCTTCCATGACTCTGCGCCAAAAAGCGCGCTCCGCGTCGGTGCCCCGGCGAAACGACAGCACGACCGGCAGGGTGATTTTGCCTTCGCGGAAATCATCGCCGACGGTTTTACCAAAACTGGCCTGTTTGGCGGAATAATCCAGCGCGTCATCGACAAGCTGAAACGCAATACCCAGATTTTTACCGTAGGATTCGAGCGCCTCTTCCTCTTGCGCCGGGCGGGCGGCGATCACGGCGGCGGTCTGGCAGGCGGCGGCGAACAGGGTCGCGGTTTTGGCGGTAATGATGCGCAGATAGGTGTCCTCGGTGGTGGCGATGTCGCTGGCGCGCTCCAGTTGCAACACCTCGCCCTCCACAATCACCCCCGCAGCGCTGGACAGAATTTCCAGGATGCGCAGGGAACCGATTTCGACCATCAGTTGAAACGCGCGGCTCAGCAGAAAATCGCCGACCAGGACGCTGGCCTGATTGCCCCAGATGGCGTTGGCGGTGGAAAGCCCCCGGCGCAGGCTGCTTTCATCCACCACATCATCATGCAACAGGGTGGCGGTATGCAGAAATTCCACACTGGCGGCGAGGCGCACATTGTCTTCACCGCGATAGCCGCACATGCGGATGGCCGCCAGGGTCAGCATGGGGCGCAACCGTTTGCCGCCGGACTGGATAAGATGTCCGGCCAGATCGGGGATCATACGGACATGGCTCTGCATCCGGTTTAGGATAAACGCATTGGTGCGCGCCATTTCATCGGCGACCAGATCCCGCAGAGCGATGAATGCACCCTCGCCGCCTGCATCTTCACTGTCGAATGGAACAACTACTCCCAAGAAACTTCTCCTGATAAAGGGCGGATGGCATTGCCCCTGTTTAACAGAATTTGTCCAGCTATAGAAGACGTTGCGAAATAAGCTTATGGTGTCAGGCAGAATGATTGCGGAGCAGGCCCATGGCCGATCAGGCTAAGAGCGAGATAACCAGCGAAACAACGGACGACGCCCTGTTGGGCGGGCGTTTGCAGATATTACAGCCAGCCACAGGGCACCGGGCAGGCATTGATGCGGTGTTGCTGGCCGCCGCCATTCCGGCAAAGCCAGGGGAATTGACGCTGGAAGGGGGCGCGGGCGTTGGCACGGCTGGCCTGTGCCTGGCCCGGCGTGTGCCTGGTATATCCGTGGATGCGCTGGAAATTGACCCGATGCTGGCCGGTCTGGCGCGCCAGAATGCGCAAAGAAACGGCCTTGGCGATGCGATTGAGGTCTATTGCGGCTCCATCGCCAGCCCGCCCTACCGGATTACCGCCAACAGCTATCACCATGTGTTTATGAACCCGCCGTTTCAGGAACCGGGCGCCGGCAGCGCATCCCCGCATCCGGGCAGGCTTGGCGCGCATCAGGAAAGTGCGGTTGGCCTGCGCGACTGGATAAAATTCGCCACAACCATGGCCCGGCCTGCGGGGTGTATTGCGATGATCCACCGGGCTGACCGGATGGACGATGTGCTGGCGGCACTGAAGGGCCGGGCGGGCGGCTGCGAGATATTTCCGCTCTGGCCCGGCAATGGCAAAGCCGCCAAACGCTTCATTGTGCGGGCCTATAAGGGAAATGATGGCCCATTAAGCCTGTTGCCGGGGCTGATTTTGCATGAACCGGGGGCAAAATACACCGATGCGGCGGAAAAGGTGCTGCGCCATGCGGGCGCACTTGATTTTGGCGGCAATCAAAAATAGTAACGGCGCACAGTTTGCTTTAGTTTGCGCCGCAGCACATTACCCTCACCAATTCGGAACCCTGTATGTCCCCATCCCCGAAAAGCGCTTCCAGCGCCGCCCTGCCATTTCAGGAAATCATCTTCACCCTGCAACGCTACTGGAGCGATCAGGGCTGCGTCATTCTGCAACCCTATGACATGGAAGTGGGCGCAGGCACCTCGCACCCGGCGACCACGTTGCGCGCGCTGGGATCAAAGCCGTGGAAGGCGGCTTATGTGCAGCCCTCGCGCCGCCCCAAGGATGGCCGCTATGGCGAAAACCCCAACCGGCTGCAGCATTATTACCAGTTTCAGGTGATCCTGAAGCCCTCGCCACCGGACATTCAGGAATTATATCTGCAAAGCCTGTACGCCATCGGCATTGACCCGGGCCTGCACGATATCCGCTTTGTCGAGGATGACTGGGAAAACCCGACGCTTGGCGCCTGGGGGCTGGGCTGGGAGGTGTGGTGCGACGGCATGGAAGTCAGCCAGTTCACCTATTTTCAGCAGGTTGGCGGCTATGACTGCAAACCTGTATCGGGTGAACTGACCTATGGGCTGGAGCGCCTCGCGCAATATGTTCAGGGCAAGGACAGTGTGTATGAACTGGACTTTAACGGGCATGGCGTGAAATATGGCGATGTGTTCCTGCAGGCCGAGCGGGAATTTTCCGCCTATAATTTTGAACATGCCGATACGGAAATATTGCTGCGGCACTTTGCCGATGCGGAAAAGGAATGCGCGGCGATGCTGGCGCGCGATCTGACATTGCCCGCCTATGACCAGATGCTGAAAACTAGCCATCTGTTCAATCTGCTGGATGCGCGCGGCGTCATCAGCGTGACGGAGCGCGCCGCCTATATTGGCCGGGTGCGCGCGCTGTCCAAAGGCTGCGCCGGCGCATGGCTGAAAAGCCAGGGCGAGGCGGTGGAATAATCATGGCGGAACTTTTACTGGAACTGTTTTCCGAAGAAATTCCCGCCCGCATGCAGGCGCGCGCGGCGCAGGATTTGCAGCGCCTGATGACGGATGGGTTGACCGCCGCCGGATTGCCGTTTGACCGGGCGAGAACCTTTGTTACGCCGCGCCGTTTGTGCTTTGTCGCCGACGGGATTCCGGTGGCGCAGCCAGACCGGGAAGAGGAACGTAAAGGGCCGCGCACGGACGCGCCGGAAAAGGCCATCCAGGGTTTTCTGGCGTCTACCGGGTTACAGCTTGATCAATTGCAAAAGCGCGATCTGGGCAAGGCTGAATTTTATTTCGCGGTCACCGCGCGCAAAGGTCAGGCATCCGCCGAGGTGATCCCGGCGATTGTAGAAAAGACAGTGCGCGATTTTCCCTGGCCCAAGAGCATGCGTTGGGGCGGCGGTGCATTGCGCTGGGTGCGGCCGCTGCACAGTATTCTGTGCTGTTTTGACGGCCAGCCGCTGAACTTTGAAATTGATGGGGTGATCGCGGGCAACACCACGCGCGGGCATCGCTTCATGGCGCCGGATATTATCCACGTGCAGAATTTTGATGACTACCAGTCTGCGCTGGAAAAAGCCTATGTCCTGCTGGACACTGAGGCGCGTAAGAAGCGAATCTGGGATGATGTGCAAGAACTGATGAACAAAAACAACATGCTCTTATACAAACATCCGGATTTGCTTGATGAGGTGGCGGGACTGAATGAGTGGCCGGTTGTATTGATGGGAGAGTTCGACCCTTCGTTTCTTGCAGTGCCACAAGAAGCGCTGTCTATGGCGATGCAAATGCATCAGAAATATTTCCCTGTATATGATGGCGATGGCCAGCTTGCACCCCGCTTCATAATGGTGGCCAACCTTCTGGCGGCGGATGGCGGAAACATGATCATTGAGGGTAATCAGCGGGTGCTGGCGGCGCGCCTTTCGGATGCGAAATTCTTCTGGGATCAGGACCGCAAACAAACACTGGAAAGCCGCCTTGATGGCCTGAAGGGCATGGTGTTCCACGCCAGGCTTGGCAGCGTGTATGACAAGGTGCAGCGGAATATAGCTTTGGCAAAAACGCTGGCGAGAGACCTTGCGAAAGACGTTAATGGGCAAATTGCGAATCCGGATTTAACGCAGACAGCGCGCGCAGCATTACTTGCGAAGTGCGATCTCGTGACTGGAATGGTTGGCGAATTTCCGGAATTGCAGGGGTTCATGGGCCGCTATTATGCGCTGGCAGATAGGGAACAGGCTGAGGTGGCTGACGCCATCCGCGATCATTATTCGCCTGTGGGACCGTCGGACGGCTGTCCTGACGCTCCCGTTACTATTGCCGTCGCGCTGGCCGACAAGATCGACACGCTGATCAGTTTCTGGAAGATAAATGAAAAACCGACAGGGTCGAAAGACCCCTATGCGCTGCGCCGCGCTGCGCTGGGGGTTATCCGGATCATCCTGGAAAATGGATTGCGCCTGAAGCTGACACCGCTGTTTGGCGATCAGGCCGCTGGCTTGCTCGCCTTCTTTGAGGATCGTCTCAAAGTCTATTTACGTGAATATCGGGGCATACCGCACGATCGTGTAAGCGCGGTGTTTGCGCTGGGCGGTCGGGATGATCTGGCGCTGCTGGTAATGCGGGCCAAGGCGCTGAATGAATTTCTGGATTCCGGAGACGGAGCCACGCTGCTGGCGGCCTATAAGCGCGCGGTGAATATTCTGCGCATCGAGGAAAAGCGTGATGGCAAAACATATAGCGATGGTGTGATCACTAGCCGTTTTGTTCAGGCTGAAGAAGAAAACCTTTTCAATAGTATTTTAGATGTTGAGGGCGAAGTAAATACCGCCGTCGAGAACGAAGACTTCGCCGCCGCCATGACCGCCATGGCGCGGCTGCGCGGGCCGGTGGATGCGTTCTTTGACAGGGTTACGGTGAATGCGGAGGATGCGGAACTGCGCATTAACCGGCTGGCGCTATTGTCCCGGATACGCAGCACATTGGAAACTGTGGCGGATTTTTCAAAAATTGAGGGATAGGCGATGTCCATAAATACCGGAGCAACGGCCAAATGGGTGTACACTTTCGGCGCGGGCAAGGCCGAGGGTGCGGCGAAATTGCGCAATCTGCTGGGCGGCAAGGGGGCCAATCTGGCGGAAATGAGCAGCCTGGGCCTGCCGGTGCCGCCGGGCTTTACCCTGACCACGGAAGTGTGCACCGCGTTTTACGACAATCAGAAAAAATATCCCGATGGGCTGGACGCGCAGGTTAAGGCCGCGCTGGCCCAGGTTGAGGCGCAGGTGGGGCGGCGCTTTGGCGATGCCGCCAGCCCGCTGCTGCTGTCGATCCGTTCTGGCGCGCGCGCCTCGATGCCTGGAATGATGGATACGGTGCTGAACCTCGGGCTGAACGACGCGACCGCCGCCGGGCTGGCGGCGGAATCGGGTGATGCGCGATTTGCCTATGACAGTTACCGCCGTTTCATCCAAATGTATTGCGATGTGGTGCTGGGGGTGGAGCATTATCTGTTCGAGGATGCGCTGGACGAACATAAAAGCGGCCTTGGTGTGACGCAGGACACCGATCTGGGCGCGGAAGACTGGCGCGAACTGGTCGAGACCTACAAGGAAATTGTGCAGCGCGAACTCGGCGAACCTTTTCCCCAGGATGTGCATGCGCAGCTTTGGGGCGCCATCGGCGCGGTGTTCGAGTCATGGGATGGCGCGCGCGCGCGCACCTATCGCCGCATCCACGCCATTCCCGATGATTGGGGCACGGCGGTAAATGTGCAGGCCATGGTGTTCGGTAATATGGGCGAGGACAGCGCCACCGGCGTGGCGTTCACCCGCAACCCGTCGACCGGGGAAAATGAATTTTACGGCGAATATCTGATCAATGCGCAAGGCGAGGATGTGGTGGCGGGCATTCGCACCCCGCAATATCTGACAAAAGCCGCCCGCGAACGCGCCGTTGACACCAAGCCGTCGCTGGAAGAAACCATGCCAGTGGTGTATGGTGAACTATGCGAAATTTATCACCGGCTGGAAGCGCATTACCGCGACATGCAGGATATCGAATTCACGGTTGAAAGGGGCAAGCTGTGGATGCTGCAAACCCGCGCGGGCAAGCGCACCACCAAAGCTGCGCTGAAAATCGCCGTCGATATGGCGCGCGAAGGCCTGATCAGCCAGCGCGAAGCCGTGGCGCGCATTGACCCGGCGTCGCTCGATCAATTGCTGCATCCAAGCCTGGATCCCGCAGCGCCCCGCAAGGTGCTGACCAAAGGCCTGCCCGCATCGCCGGGGGCGGCCACCGGCGAAGTGGTGTTTACCCCGGAAAAGGCCGAACAGCGCGCGGCGCTTGGCCAATCGGTGATCCTTGTACGGACGGAAACCAGCCCGGAAGACATTCACGGCATGCATGTGGCGGCGGGCATTCTGACCAGCCGTGGCGGCATGACAAGCCATGCGGCGGTGGTGGCGCGCGGCATGGGCCGTCCCTGTGTTTCCGGCGCGGGCGCGGTGCGGATTGACTACAAGGCCGGGATTTTTATGGTGGACGGCGAAACCGTGCGCGAAGGCGACATGATCACGCTGGATGGCGGCACCGGCGAGGTTATTCTGGGTACTGTGCCGACGGTGCAGCCGGAAATGAGCGGTGATTTCGGCGAACTGATGGGATGGGCCGACACCATCCGCCGTCTGAAAGTGCGCGCCAATGCGGAAACGCCCGAAGATGCGCGCACCGCGCGGCGCTTTGGCGCCGAGGGCATTGGCCTGTGCCGCACCGAGCATATGTTTTTCAACGCGGACCGCATCATCGCGGTGCGAGAGATGATTCTTGCAGGCGACGAGGCCGGGCGCCGCGCCGCGCTGGCGAAAATTCTGCCAATGCAGCGCGATGATTTTACTGCTTTGTTTGAAATCATGTCCGGTCTGCCGGTAACGATCCGTCTGCTGGATCCGCCGCTGCATGAATTTCTGCCCAAAAGCGAAGTGGAATTTGCGCAGGTGGCGGCGGCGCTGAAATGCGATGTGGAAAAGGTGCATGCCCGCGCCAATGAACTGGAAGAAAGCAATCCCATGCTGGGGCACAGGGGCGCGCGGCTGGGTATTTCCTATCCCGAAATTTATGAGATGCAGGCCCGCGCGATATTTGAAGCCGCCATTGCGGCTTCGAAATCCTCCGGTGCGCCAGTGCATCCGGAAATTATGATTCCGCTGATCGCGACGGGCAAGGAGCTGTCCATTCTGAAGGCGCGTATTGTTGGGGTCGCCGAGGCGGTGGCAAAGGAAACCGGCGCCCGGCTTGTCTATCAGATCGGCACCATGATCGAATTGCCGCGCGCCGCATTGCGCGCGGGCGAGATTGCGCAGGAGGCGGAATTTTTCAGCTTCGGCACCAATGATCTGACCCAGACCACCTATGGTATCAGCCGCGATGATTCCGGAAGTTTTCTGAAGGACTATCTGAAGGCCGGAATTTTCGTGCAGGATCCGTTTGTCAGCCTGGATCAGGAAGGCGTGGGTGAGCTTGTCCAGATTGCCTTAAAACGCGGCCGGGCCACGCGCCCTGATCTGAAGCTTGGCATTTGCGGCGAACATGGCGGCGATCCGGCATCGGTGCAATTCTGTCACGCCATCGGGCTGGACTATGTGTCCTGTTCGCCGTTCCGCGTGCCGATTGCGCGGCTGGCGGCGGCCCATGCGGTGCTGGCGGTGCACCAGGAAGAAGGCTGAGCCGCGTGACAGTGTGAAACCGGATATTCCCAGCTTTTCTGAATTGCACAGTGGCGGTAAAGCCGTCATGGCCCGCGCGCTGGCGGCGGTTGAGCAGTATACGGATGATCCGGCTGTTCTGGCGTTGCTGGATGCAGCATGGAATGCGGCGCGCGCCCATGTGATTGGCCTGACCGGGCCGCCCGGTGTTGGCAAATCCACCCTGATCAATGCGCTGCTGAAAAGCTGGCGGCGCCAGGGACGCACGGTTGGCGTGATCGCGGTTGATCCCACGTCGCGCAAAACCGGCGGCGCGCTTTTGGGTGATCGCACGCGGCTGTCAACCGACCCGGAAGACAATGGCGTTTTTGTGCGCTCCATGGCGGCGCGCGAGCGGCTGGGGGGGCTGGCGGCGCTGACGCTTCCCGCGATGGTCTTGATGCGCGCTGTCTATGATGTGGTGCTGATCGAAACGGTTGGCATCGGCCAGTCGGAAACCGATGTGGCGAATGTGTCTGATACTGTGATTTTCTGCATTCAGCCTGGTTCCGGCGACAGCCTGCAATTCATGAAGGCAGGCATCATGGAAGTGCCGCATATCGCTGTGGTGACGAAAGCCGATATGAATGCGGCGGCGCGGCGCGCAAAGGCCGATGTGGAAGGCGCGCTGGGACTGACGGAAATTGGCGCCAATGAATGGCTGGCGCCGGTGCTCAGTTTAAGTGCGGCGCGCCATGACGGGATCGAGCAATTGGTGGGCGAGATTGACCGGCATCGGGACTGGCTGGCCCAGACAGGCACAGGCGCGCGCACCCGCGCCGCGCAGGCGCATCACTGGCTGACCGAGATGGTGCGTGAACAGTTTGGCCTGCGCGGGCTTGCAAGGGTCAATGGTGAAATAGAGGCGGCCCCCCATGCGTCACCATTTTCGCGGGCATCCGTAATTATCCGTAAACTGATGTAATCTGTCAGTCATTAATCCGGTGATAGCTTTTATACCATTCCACAAATCGTGGAATGCCCACATCAATACTTGTTGTGGGGGTAAAGCCGTGATCGCGCTGAATGGCCGTGATGTCGGCACAGGTTTCCGCCACATCGCCCGGCTGCATGGGTTCAAATATTTTTTCGGCCTTGCGGCCCAGCGCCTTTTCCAGCACCGCGATCATATGGGTCAGTTTTTCTGAACGATGATTGCCGATATTATATATGCGGTGCGGGGCGTTGATCCCGTCATCGGCAGGCGGGCCATCCAGGCAGGCAAGCACACCCGCCACAATATCATCGACAAAAGTAAAATCGCGCTTCATCTCGCCATGGTTGAAGACGCGGATGGGCCTGCCCGCCAGTATCGCCTCGGCAAACATCCACAGCGCCATATCGGGGCGTCCCCATGGTCCGTACACGGTAAAAAACCGTAGCCCGGTTTGCGGAAGCCGATATAAATGTGAATAAGCATGACTCATCAATTCATCCGCTTTCTTGGTCGCGGCATAAAGTGAAATGGGATGATCAACAGGATCGCTTTCGGAAAATGGCAGCTTTTTATTGCCGCCATACACCGAACTGGAAGAGGCATAGACAAGATGCTGCAATCCATCCAGGTGACGGCAATATTCCAGCACCGTCAAATGTCCGGTGATATTCGCCTGGGTATAGGCGAAGGGATGTTCAATGGAATAGCGCACACCGGCCTGCGCCGCCAAATGTATCACGCGCGTGACTTTGGCGCCACGCAATGCCGCGTTAAATGCGGCGGTGTCCGAGATATCAATCTCAAAAAACTGAAAAGCCGGATTTTTCAGCAGGGGCGTCAGGCGGTCACGTTTTAACTGCACCTGATAATAATCATTCAGATTGTCAACGCCAATGACCTGCGCGCCGCACGCCAGCAGCGCGTGTGAAACATGTGATCCAATAAAACCCGCAGCGCCCGTTACCAATACCGTCATGTTGCCTGCCTGATAAAATTTTAAGCCGGTTTTTGCGCCAGCATGCTCTGCCATAAATTCACAAAGGATTGCGCCGCTGATGTCAGACTATATTCATTTTGTATGCGCGTACGGGCGCGTTTTCCCAGCGCCTGCCGTTTTTCTGCCGGCATCGCGCTCAACGTTAATATGGCCTGTGACAGCGCCTCTGCATTTCCGGGAGGAATCACGCAGCCATTATTCGCAATGACGCTGGCGGAATCACCCACATTTGTAACCACGCAGGGCAGCGCGCAAGACATAGCCTCGCCAATAGAATTGGAAAAGCCTTCGCCCACCGACGCCGATACGGCAATATCAAGGGCCGCCCAGAATTGGGGCATGTCAGTTTGACGGCCCAGCAGATGCAGTTGCGGCAAGGCGCCATATTCGGCCAGAAGGCGCGCCATATTTGGACTGCTGCGATCAACACCTTCACCACAGGCCACAAAGGCAATATCGGGCCGCTGCAGGCCGATCACCCTGACGGCGGCCAGAAATCCTGGATAATCCTTATGCGGATCATATCTTCCGGCCAGGCCAACCAGTATCGTTTCTGGCGCTATGCCAAGCTGCTTGCGCAACCGCGCCCTTGCATCACTATCGGGACGAAACCGTTCACTGTCAAAACCATTGGGGATCAGCAGAAATTTTCCAGTATCATATCCAAGCGCGGCATGGCTGGCAATGGATGCAGTGGCATTGACCACAATCGTCTGCGGGATGAAATGCGAAGCGATGGCGGCGGAACGTATGACCCGCCAGGTTGCGGGTTTCAGCAAATCCGGGTTCACCACCGACTGACGTACGCCCCAGGCCACGGGAACAGCGCCGCCAAATGGCCGCGCGATGCGCGCGGCAATTCCACCGATCAGGTCCGCATGATATAGCCAGGTCTGGATCACATCCGGGGCGATGCGCCGGATGCGCCGCGCCAGCCGCAGCGGCATCAGCATGCGTGGTAAAAAATTATCAAGCCCCATGACCTCAACCGGAATACCGCGCGCGGCGATAGAATCGGCCATCGGGCCACCTTCCTTCAGCGCGATCACATGGCTCGACACCTGTCTGGGGTCAAGTTGCGTCAACAGGCGGTCCAGCATATTTTCTGCACCGCCAACGCCCAGCCCTGTGATGATATGTAAAACCCGCATTCGCTCTCTCAAACCGGGCGCAGGCGCTGAAAGTGGAAATACAGCACGCCGCTCGCTGCCGCAGCAAAGAAACACCATACCGAAATCAGTGCGTCAATATAAAGGTAAAGCGACATTATATAGCCAAGAAAAACCAGTGCGCCAAATATCCGGATGGTATGCTGTGACGACAACAGCAATGGCCCGCTGATCGCGACCACATAAACCAGCCGGTACGATGTCAGATACGGAAAATCGTTAAAATACCGGATACTGTGATTGTGTATTTCAGCGTTAACCGGGGATGTCAGAATCGCATAGAGCAGATAGCCGGAAACCAGCAGGCCAAGCAGCGTAAGGCTGCGCAATATCCGCCGCCGCTGGGGGGCTGTTTCAATCATCAGCACGGCAATGGGGGTCATGACGGGCCAGATGATCTCGGCAAAAACAATAAACAGCATGGCCAGCGCCGAAATTACCGGCGTCCCCTGTGGCGCGTCAGGAAGCAATATCCACAACAGCCCCTCAACAAACTGCTGGAGCGCAAATAGCAGAGGAAAGCCGGCCAGAGGGATTTCGTAGCGGGCAGGTTTTTTGCACAAAATTGCGACGCCAATAAGCGCGTTAATTCCTGCTACTGCGAAACTGGCGCTGGCTGAAAAACACAAACAGAAGCATCCTGTGCGTTCGGAAAACAGTAGTAAGCCGGAAGTTGGCAGAACGCTGGCCTGCCAGCGAGACGAACCATTTACGGATCAGTTTAGGCATAAATCGCCGCAGATTATAGAGGCATTCGCGCAAAGCGGCATTCGCACCGGTATATTCCGGGTAATTTGCGATTCGCCGCGCCTCTACCGTTGCGCCGCGCCAGCGGGGGCGCTATGTTGCGCCGAAATCAGGGCCCTGCCGTTCACGGCCGGGCCTGCTTTTTGGGGTGTCGCCAAGTGGTAAGGCAGCGGCTTTTGATGCCGCCATTCCCAGGTTCGAATCCTGGCACCCCAGCCAATCTCACCTTGTCCGGCCACTCACCCATGTCTCGGGCACCTATGTCTCGGGCCGCTCAGCCTTACGGGCTTCGGATGGCTTGCGCCCGCTGGGGCGCGTGGCCATTTAACCTGCGATCCCCCGCCCTTCCCTATTTCACAATAGTACTTTCCGAGTGCTGATTAGAAAACTATAGTCAAGCCTGTTCTGCTGATTCGCGTGAGGTCAAACAGGGATGACTTTTGCCGGCGCCCGCATAATCAATACAGATCCAGAACTGCAATTACAACGGCCCGAACTTGTTGAGCTTCTTGAATATTGGAACCGCAAGCGCGATACACGGCCATTTCCGAGCCGCAGGGACATTTCGCCACGCGAAATGATCGAGGTTCTGCCCTGGCTGCACATGTATGACGTGCTTGGCGGTGGCGAAGAATATCTGTGCCGCCTCGGAGGCACGGCTTTGAGCGATCTGACAGGCCGGACGGATTCCCGTGACCGGTCGATCTCCACACTTCCATATCCCGTTTTTGTACGCCTGAAACAGGCCCTTGACTGGGTCGTGCGGACGCGGGCGCCATTACGCACCTATAATCCTTCAACATCCATTCCTGGGAAGGAATTTCAGGGCAGTGAGTCTTTCTTTGCGCCATTGTCGCATGATGGCGCCACTATTGACGTGATTATAGGGGCCACTATGCTGAATAGTCGCAAATAGGACGATCCGGCCCGATCCGGATATTGATATCATTTTCGCTGCCGCTGTGTAAGAATGCCTTCAATAATCGACCCCAAAAAAGCGGGGCAGACATGTTTCCCATAGAAGACCCGAAATTTATCATCGATCTGGAGTTAAAATTCTTTCGACCGGAATTGATTGAATTTCTGGCCTATTGGAATGCAAAACGTGGCGCGCGGCCATTTCCCAGCCGCAAGGATATTGCGCCGCGCGAAATTGAAAAGCTGCTTCCGTGGATCAACATGTATGACACACTGGATGGCGATAAAGGGCCCCGCGTCCGGTTAATTGGGACAGCCTTATCCGATGCGCTGGGCGGCGGGGATTATAGCGGCAAACCCATTTCCGAATTGCCGCAATTGCTTTCCAAACGCATTCAGCGCGGCATCAATCTGGTGCTGGAAACCCGCGCGCCCCTGCGCGCCTATGCGATTGAATCCGCCATTCCTGGGCAGGACTTCCAGGGCAATGAATCCTGCCTGGCGCCATTGTCAACGAACGGCGCCGATATCGATATAATTATCGTCGTTGCCATATTACAAAACCGAAAATAGTCACATCGGAAGCCCCATGCCTGCAACAAAAGACAATATCTTCATCTGCAGTACTGATCTGAAATCTGTCCGCCCAGAATTGCATGATTATCGCCGTCTCAATTCTGGAGAAGCGCAGACAGCCGGTTATTGCGCCACGTGATGGATGTCTTTGCCCATATGCGGGTCCAGCATGCGGTGCATGTGCACAATGAAATAGCGCATATGCGCATCATCCACGGTGCGCTGCGCCGCCGCTTTCCAGGCCTTTAGCGCGGAATCATAATCCGGAAATATCCCGACAATATCGAGATCGTCTGTATTCTTGAATTCCACACTCTGCGGGTCCGTAAGGCGGCCCCCGAATACCAGATGTAACAATTGTTTGGACATGGCCAACTCCGATTGACAGATTTGAAGCCTAACAGGATTTCGTTAAGCATTTATGATCTGCGAATACTTTACATAGGCGATAGAAGTGCTTGTTGAAAGTCTCGAAATTAGGGCACACTAAATATTATTAACAACGGAAACCCGCCATGGACCTGTCCTTCAGCCCCGAAGAAATCGCATTTCGTGATGAAGTCCGCGCTTTTTTGAGGGAAAATTTAAGCCCGGAACTGATCGCCCAGACCCGCGAAAGCGCCCTGCCGCGCCGCGCGGACGTGACCCCCTGGCACAAGAAACTGTTTGAAAAGGGCTGGGCTGCGCCAAAATGGCCGGTGGAGTTTGGCGGCACGGGTTGGAGCACCATGCAGCGCTTCATCTTTGACGCGGAAATGACGCTTGCCGGCGCGCCCCCCCTGTCGGCGTTTGGCATGACCATGCTGGCCCCCGTGCTCATGCAATATGGCAATGCCGCGCAAAAGCAGCGGTTTCTGCCCAAAATCCTGTCAGGCGAAGAATATTGGTGTCAGGGCTATTCCGAACCGGGGGCCGGGTCTGATCTGGCGTCGATAAAGACCCGCGCCGAGGACAAGGGCGATCATTATCTGGTCAATGGGCAAAAAATCTGGACCAGCAACGCCCAAGATGCAGACTGGATTTTCTGCCTGGTGCGCACCGACCCCGCAGCCAAGGTGCAGGAGGGCATCAGTTTTCTGCTGATCGACATGAAGACGCCGGGACTGCTGGTGAAACCGATCATTTCAATCAATGGCAAGCACAGTCTGAACGAAGTGTTTTTCACCGATGTAAAGGTCCCAAAGGAAAACCTGGTCGGCAGGGAAAATATGGGATGGACCTACGCCAAATTTCTGCTGGGTAATGAACGCACTGGCATTGCGGGTGTCGCCCGCGCCAGGGGCGCGCTGGAGCGTTTGCGCGAGCTGGCCGGGCAGATATGCGGCAATGACGGTGACAGATTGCTGGATGATCCGGATTTTCGCCACCGCATGGCGGCCATTGAGACTGATTTGCTGGCGCTTTCGCACACCGATTTGCGGGTTGCGGTATCGGCGGCGAAGGGTGCGTTGGGGCCTGAAGCCTCGATCCTGAAAGTGAAGGGCACCGAAATTCAACAGGCCATCAGTGATCTGGCGGTGGAAGCCCTTGGCCCCTACGCCGCGCCATTCGATCAGCCGCACGGCGACAATCTTGGCGGCATCGGCCCTGCAAACCGCAAGGGCGTCGTGCCCGCCATGCTGTTCGGCCGCGCCGCCTCGATCTATGGCGGGACCAACGAGGTGCAGCGGAACATCGTCGCCAAGGCCGTGTTGGGGTTATAGTTTTACTGTGAATATATTAGCCTTCTCCCAGGCCGCCGAGAATAACAAGGAGCCGATTGCGCAAATATTGCGCGAGGCGTTTGCGGATGTACGCAATGTGCTGGAAATCGGCAGCGGCACAGGGCAGCATGCGGTGTATATGGGCCAGCGCCTGCCGCATCTGATCTGGCGGACCAGTGACCTGGCGCATAATTTGCCCGACATACAGGCGCGGCTGACGGCGGAGGCGCCTGCAAATGTCATGGACCCGGTGGCGCTGGATGTCGCCATGCAAGTCTGGCCCGTTACCAATATCGATGGCGTGTTTAGCGCCAATGCCGTGCACATCATGTCATGGACCCATGTGACGCATATGTTCCGGAGCATGGGTGAAATTCTGCGTGAACAGGCTACAGTCTGCCTCTATGGCCCATTCAAATATGACGGCAAATTCACCACGCCCAGCAATGCGCAATTCGATCTCTGGCTAAAACAACGCGATCCGCTCAGCGGTATTCGCGACTTCGAATCCGTGGATGCGCTGGCCCGCGCCCAGGGTCTGCGCCTGGTGGCCGATCATGCCATGCCCGCCAATAACCAATTGCTGGTGTGGCGGCGGGGATAGTTGCTTATGCTTCCAGCAACAGCACCGCCTTGCCGATCACCTTGCGCGCCAGCAGATCGTTCAGCGCATCTGCGGCGCGCGCGAACGGATAGGTTTGCGTTACACAAGGTTTGATCTTGCCCGCTGTAAACAACTGCATCAGCCGCGCCAGAATGGGGGCTGCCTGTTCGGGGAACCGCGCGCTGAACTGGCCCCAGTCAACACCGACAATCTCGCAGCCTTTTAGCAAGGTCAGGTTCAGTGGAATGCGCGGGATCGCGCCATTGGCGAAACCGATCACCAGATAACGCCCTTTCCAGGCGCTGCTGCGCAATGCGGTTTCGGCATAATTGCCACCCACCGGATCATAGATCACATCAGCGCCTTTGCCGCTGGTCAGTTCACGCACCCGTTCTTTCAAATCTTCCGTATCATAATTGATGACCGCATCGGCCCCCATGGCGCGGCACTGATCCAGCTTGGCTGTGCTGCTTGCGGCGGCAATTACGCGCGCCCCCATCGCCTTGCCCAGATCCACCGCCGCAAGGCCCACACCGCCTGCCGCCCCCAGCACCAGCAGGGTTTCACCGGGCTGCAACTGACCCCGATTTTCCAGCGCATATAATGACGTGCAATAGGTCAGCATAAACCCCGCGCCGGTGGCGAAGTCCATGCCATCGGGAATGCGCACCAGACGGTCGGCCGCCACCGCAACCTGTCCGGCAAAGCCGCCGCCAATGCCTGCAAGACACGCCACCCGACCCCCCACCGCGACTGAGGTAACGCCGTCCGCCACAGCCGACACAATCCCCGCCACCTCCATGCCCGGAATGAATGGCAGCGCGGGCTTGATCTGATAGGTTCCCTGCATACACAGCGCATCAACGAAATTCACACCCGCCGCCCTGACAGAAATCAGCGCCTGCCCGGCGCGCAGCACGGGCGCCGCCACCTCTTCCATCCGTAATATATCTGGCGGGCCATAGGTATGGCATCGGATGGCTTTCATATAATTCTCCTGAGACTAAAATTTGGTGGAACCCCGATGCAAACCGGTGCACCTTACGCATCCATATTAATGCAGGGAGATCGCCAGAATGAAGCTTTATAATGCGAATTTGTCACCCTACACCGCGCGGGTGCGGCTGCTGTGCAATGTCAAGGGATTGAATATTGAAATGGCCGACCCGCCAGGTTTTCGTACCGATGCGTACAGGGCCATTAATCCCATTGGAAAAATTCCGGCGCTGGAACTGGATGACGGAACCATTCTGCCTGAATCCGAAGTGATCTGTGAATATCTGGAAGACATGTTCCCGACGCCCAGTCTGCGCCCCGCCAATGCACGCGACCGGGCGCAGGCGCGGCTGATCGCACGCATGTCGGATCTCTACATTATGCCTGCTGTAAGGCCGCTGGTTTTCAAGCTGTTCGGCAGGGAAATCTCTCCGCAAGCCGTCGCCGAAGCCATTCCAAATTTACGCGTTGCCCTGAAAGACCTGGAAGCGCTGATCGGCGAAGGCGGTTATGCCGCAGCAAAACAACTGACCCATGCCGACGGGGCGCTGGCCGCGTCGCTATTATTTGTCACGGCGATTCTGCCACGGTTCGACGTGCCAAATCCGCTTGGTGATTATCCAAAGATCACCGCCTATTGGGCTGCCATCGGCAAAGACCCGCACATCGCCAAAATCCTGGGAGAAATGCAGGCCGGCATGAAAGCCGCGTTCGGGGGCTAAGCCCCCGCCAGGGCTTTTCTACGCCGTGGAAACAGGCGCTCCAGCGTTACCGCAAGCGCAGGCAATGCGGTAACTGCGCCGATCATGTTGATCAGGAACATGAACGACAGCAACATGCCCATATCAGCCTGGAATTTCAGCGCCGAGAAGGCCCATGTGGACACACCGATACACAATGTCGCACCGGTGAACATCACCGCCATGCCAGTTTCCTGCAACGCCTGGGCATAGGCGTCCGCAATGCCCATTCCCGCATCCAGATAGCCCTGCATACGGCTATAGATGTAGAAGGCGTAATCCACGCCGATTCCCACCGCCAGCACCAGCACAGGCAGGGTTGAAACCTTCAGGCCGATTTCCTGCCAGGACATGAACCAGTATCCGATGAACGTCGCCAGTATCAGTGGCGCGCAGCAACAGATCGTCGCGCGCCAGTCGCGATAGGCCAAAATCACCAGAGCAATAATCGCGATATAAACCGCGATCAGCATCGGCACTTCCTTTTCGGCAATGACTTCATTGGTCGCAGCCATAATGCCCACATTGCCCGACGCCAGGCGGAAGGTCACCCCTTCCATCGGATTATCGGCAATGAACTGCTTGCTTGCCGCCACCACGCGCTTGATGGTTGTCGCCTTGTGATCCAGGGTAAAGGCAATCACCGGCAACATTGTGCACTCCTCGTTCAGCAAGCCGCCACTTGGGGGCACACCGCCAATGGTCAGGGCGAATGTCCTGGCATTGCGGGCCATCGCCCTGAATTTCAGATTTTCCTCCATCCATATAGCGTGCCCGCGCTTGGCCAGCGTCGATAGCGACATGGCGTATTTGACGCCCTCGGTGTTCTGCAAATGCCAGGTAAACCGGTCGAGCAAATCCATCGCGGGATAATCGATGCACGAAAGTTTTGGCATCTCGCCAATAATGATGAACGCATCCAGGTTCATGGAGAATTTCTCCACCATCAGATTGGTGTCCACATTATAGCGTTCTTCCGGCCACAGTTCAGGCGCACCCGCATGCAGATCGCCCACATGACGGTCACGGGTGGCCATAACCGATACAGTAAAAATCACAGCGCAGATCGCGAGCGTTATCGCACTCGCCCGGGGCTGCGCAATCTGCGCCAGCCAGCGCATCGCTTTCGCACGGCCTTCACGCGCACGGGTAATGCGCGCCACATAGGCAGGTCCAAATCTGCAATAGGACGCCACAATCGGCAGCATGAACAGGTTGGTGATGATTTTCAGCGCCACGCCAATGGACGCCATCATCGACATTTCCTGGATCATCGGAATGGGAATGAGATACAGGGTCAAAAATCCCACAAGGGCAGTAACCAGCGCCATAACGCCCGGAACGAGCAGGCGGCTGAAGGTTGCGCGCGCTGCCGCCTCACTATCGCGCCCCGCACAAATTTCCGCCGACATCAGATTGATCTGCTGCACGCCATGGCTGACGCCAATAGCATAGACCAGAAACGGCACCAGAATCGCCAGCGGATCAAGGCCAATATCGAACAGCTTCAGCAGCCCAAATTGCCACACGACAGATATGAGCGAACAAAATACCGCGAGTAAGGTCAGCACGACAGAGCGTGCATAGGCGTAGACGGCCAGTGTCGTCAGCACAAAGGCCAATAGAAAAAACACGCCGACATTCTTTGCTTCTTCTGCAATGTCCCCGATCATTTTGGCGAAACCGACAATATGAATTTCATATTTGTCGTCTTCAAAGCGATCCCGGATTTCAGTTTCCAGCTTTCTGGACAGATCAATATAGTCCAGCGGTTTTTTAGTCTTATTGTCGATTTCGTTCAGGTTCGCCCTGATTGATGCAATTGTGAAATCATGCGACACAAGTTGCCCGACATGGCCGCCGCGCAGCGTATTATCGCGGATACGGTCGATTTTTTTCTCATCCAGATTTTTTACCGTTACCTCGGCCTCGATAACATTATAGGCCAGCAACCCTTCTTCATTGACCTCCAGCACCCGCGTGTTCGGCGTCCAGAGTGACTGCACTGATCCGCGATACACCCCCGGCAGGAAAAAAACCGCATCTGTCACTTCATTCAGTTTTCGCATCGCGTCAACGGTCCAAATCGTGCCTTCGCGCGGATGCACCCCGATAATGATTGTATTGGGCGGCGGCAGCTTATCGCGATACTCCCTAAATGTTTCAATAAACGGATGATCGGTCGGCAACTGCTTGATGAAACCGGCGTCAAAGCGCAACTGCGCCGCATAATAGCCGGTGACAAGGGTCAATAGTAGCAGCGCCAGTAGAATTGGGATGCGCAGTTTAAATACTGTGTCTTCTACGCGATTGAGCATGCCGGACTGTTTCCTCTTATTTTTTTATCCGGCGTCATAACCGGTGGCAGGTATGAAAATTCCGCACATTGTACCGCCGCAATATGCTGGTATACCGTTCAGTCTATTGTATGAATTATCACTTGCCGCAAGCCCTGACAACTTGTCAATTTGTTCGATTGCCTCTTGTATGATTCTGATGGAGCGGTAAAACTGGCTGGCTGCGAAGTAGCTAATATGACTGAATCATACGGAGGAGCGAACCATGGCCCTGACCGATCTCGACCACTACAACATCTTTACCGGTAATCTTGACCGTTCGGTGAAGTTTTATGAAGAGGTGCTTGGCCTTCACAATGGCAAGCGGCCCGATTTTGGTATCCCTGGCGCATGGCTGTACTGCGGTGAAAAGGCTGTCGTGCACCTGGTTGGGATCAAACAAAATGAAAAAAGCGGCGCCGGAACCATTGATCATGTCGCATTCCGCGCAACCGATTTCGAAGGCATGAAGGAGAATTTACAGCAGCGCGGAATCAAATTTTCCGAAATGTCCGTTCCGGATTTCAATGTGCGCCAGATTTTTGTGCACGATCCGGATGGCGTGAAGGTGGAACTGAACTTTTTTTCCGGCTAGCGGATTTCGGGTCGCAGCGGGTTCAGGCCGCTAAAACGCAACACGGCAATATCCCCTGACTGTAGCGCTTCGGCGCGCACGGCCCAACGATTGGATTCAAACGCCAGCGCCCGGCGCAATTCAGATTGCCTCGTTTCCTCTGTCTCGCTTGCGAGTAAGCTTTCCATGTTTTTCATCAAACCCCGAAAACCATCCGCAATTATTTCGCAGTATCGCTGTGTCAAATCCTCGGTAACCCGCAGATCGAGTTTTGCCTCTGCAAATGCGGCGCTATATTCTCCCTTGCTCCAAAAATGATTTACCTGTCCATCCGCTGCGTTCCATGCGGCAACATGTGGTCCGCCTACGCCCTTGTCTGTAACCACATAACTGGTGATGATAAACTGGCCCTGCGCCTTTAGTCCCCTTTCTATTTCCGCTATCAGCCGCTTTTTTTCCTTTACATGGTGCATCATTTCTTTTGAAAAGATACAATCATATTTGCGGGCGGGAATATCAAATGTTTCGGGATCGAATTGCGAAATCGGCACCTTCTTTCCCATGCCATGCATAATCGACTGCTCCATACCCGCTTTGACATGAAGTGACACCGCTTCAAGAGCCGTAACCCAGACCCCATAAGCAGAGCTAATCGCCCGCGAAGGTCCGCCCAGGCCGGCTCCCAGGTCCAGCATGCTCATTTCCGGAGTAAGGCCCAATCTGGCGGTTAGTTCCGTAACATACTCGGCCGGGCCAGGCGTAAGATTTCCCTCGCCCCAGAGGGCTTGTGAGATCATTGCACGAGCCGAAATATCCTGCTTTTTCGCGTGCGGCGCCTCAATGGCGCGCTTGCGGACCCGTCTGGCCCCCAAATTTACACCAGAAGGAGATTCAGGATCGCCATTCCACCAATGCAGAAAAACCTGCTTGTATCGATCAAGCACGTCTAGCGCCGGAGAATCATATCCATTCCACCAGCTTATCAGTTTCGCCTTTATCCCTGCCGCCAAAACAGGGGTCTCATTATCCATATTTGTCGCCCCTAACGCCCTTCACTTCACCCCCGAGATGAAGCGGCCAGGGATAGTTTTGACGCCGTACGCAACTAACTTTATATATTCTATGAAATACTCCTTAACAGGAGTTTAACCGGGCCTTTTACTATCCAGAGGATGGTGGAGAGCCATGTATAAACGCAGCAATATCCCGCCATACATTTTCCGCCTGCAGATCACGCAGCAACATATGATAACCATTGGGATATGTGATCACCCGTTTTGGCTCAGGCAGTGCGGCGATGACATCTTGCACAGGCTCCCTTGGGATGACCTCATCCTTTTCGCCATAAAGTAACAGCACCGGCAACCGCACCCGCTCCGCCGCGCGGTAACCGCGCTCCATCTGCCCGACCAGGCCATAGACCGCATCGGTTCGGGTTTCGTGGATAATCATTGGATCCCGGCCCAGGGCGCGCAGCATTTCGATATTGTCGGACGCACGGACGCCCAGCCCCTGTCCTGTCATCCTGTTTGCCCGCACAGTATGGGCGGCCAGCCACAACACACCCCTGTAAACCGGATTGAGCGACGACCAGCCCCACACGGCGGGCGCCGCCAGAATGACGCCATCGACATCCGGCGGGATGGACGAGCCGGCAAGCTCAAGCGCCACGGCGCCCCCCATGCTCATGCCCAGCAGATAAACCGGCTGGCCTGGATGCGCCTTGCGCACCAGAGAAATCATGCTTCTGGCGTCATCCGCCAGAATACCTGCCCCGGGCCAGATGCCCCGCTGTGGCGCACCGCCAAAGCCGCGCTGATCATAGGCATAGGTCGTAATGCCGTGCTGCATCCACCATTGGGCGGCCATATCAAATTCGGTGCAATAATCATTGAAACCATGCAGCGCAACGATCACTGCGCGGGGCGCATCGGCTACATGCACCTTGAGCGGCAGCCGCGCGCCATCCGTTGTTACAAAATATCCTGCTTCAATTGCAGGCTGCGCACTATGTGGTCCGGTCTTTTGTGTGAGTGGCGCACATGCGGCGCCCAGCACAAGAAATGCGGTAACCACCCAAAACTTCATCTCGTTAAAGATGCAATACGCTTGCGCAATTCCGGCAGCAATTCTTCTTCGAACCATGGATGTTTTTTTAGCCAACCCGTGTTACGCCATGATGGATGTGGTAAAGGCAGCATCTGTGGCAAATAGCTCCGCCAGGCGCGCACTGTCTCAGTCATATTTTCCCGGCGGCGTTTCTCCAAATGCCAACGCTGTGAATATTGACCAACCAAAAGGATGAGTTCCAGATTGGGAAGCCGTGCAAACACTTTGGCCCGCCATAATGGCGCGCATTCCGGGCGCGGCGGCAGATCGCCGCCTTTCTCATCCTGGCCTGGGAAGCAAAAGCCCATGGGTACGATGGCGACTTTTGTTTCATTGTAAAATGTTTCGCGGTCAATTCCCATCCATTGGCGCAACCGGTCACCGCTTGCATCGTTGAACGGCAGACCTGTTTCATGCACCCGGGTTCCAGGCGCCTGACCGGCGATACACACCCGTGCCGAAACTGACGCCTGTATAACCGGGCGCGGCGCATGGGGTAATTTCGGCGCACATTCCCGGCATCTGCGAATTTTAACAAGCAGCCTATCCAATTCCCGGTTTGGGACCGTGTTCATGCAACTTCGCGCAGCCCTCCCGCAGCTTCCGCCATCTGGCGCGGTACCGGCACGCGGTAATCCAGCAGCATCTGGGCAAACGCCTTGCCCTGCGGATCATTGCGCAGACTGGCCACGCCGCCGCCGCCCAGAATATCCTCCAGCAGGAAATTCAGCGCATTAATGCCCGGCACTTCAAAGCGGTGCGCCTTGCCTTGCAGGATATGCGCAAAATATTCCGCGACGGATTTTTCCGTAAGGGCAGCGCGGATATAAGGAAGATATTCCGGCTTACGCGCAATGACGCCAATATTGGAATGATTACCCTTGTCGCCGCTGCGTCCATAGGCGAGCGCCACCAGCGGGACTTCGGTCATTGCACCAGACGGTGATGGCGCGCCGCCGACAGAAGGGCGGGAAATCGCACTGGCGTCGAACCCGCCTTTGGCTGGCACATCCACAGGGATAACTTCCGCTCCCATATGCACCGCCACCGAAATATCACGCTTTGGGGTCAAACAGGAAAACAGCCGCACCACAGGGGACACTTTGGGCCGATTGCCGGCCAGCCCGCAGGTGCCCGCCGCCATCGCGGTTGCCGCCGATGTCGCCTCGCGCACCAGCATATCCAGGGCCTTCGGATTTTCATGTTTGGCGGCAATTTTCAACACTACTTCACGTGCGCCACGGGCCCGGCTGTGGGGGCCGTAGCTGGCTTCTGCGCCCACAACTTCAATACTGGTTTCGGTAAAATCCGCCATATTCATGTCGCGGAACATCCGGCTGCAGCGCTTGAAAATCGCCTCGCCGGTTTTTTCAGCCTTGGCCGCCGCATCAATGCCGCCGATGGTATGATACATGCCAAGACGGAAACCATCTTCGTACGTTGCGGATGTTTTATAACTGTCCGTAGGCGGAAGGCCTTTGGCATTACTGACGCGCACCTTGTCCTTGCCGGTTTGCTCTATTTTGACGGTTGAAAAATCACAGGTTACATCGGGCAACAGATAGGCCTGTGGATCACCGATTTCATACAGCATCTGCTCGGCAATCGTGCCAAAACTGACCAGCCCGCCCGTGCCATCCGGCTTCGACATGACAAAGCTGCCGTCCGGCGATATTTCTGCAATCGGAAAGCCGATATTGTCCCAGTCTTCCGACAGATGCCAGTCCGTGTGAATGCCGCCCGTCGCCTGGGCGCCGCATTCAAGAATATGCCCGGCCAGACTGCCCGCCGATAGAAGGTCATAGTCATCCAGCTTCCAGCCAAATTCATGGATGCAGGCCCCCAATGTCACCGCACTGTCCACACAGCGCCCGGTGATTACAATGTCCGCACCCCTGGCCAGCGCCGCCGCAATGCCCGGCGCACCCAGATAGGCGTTCATCGACATCAGTTTTGGCGGCATTGATGCACCGCTGAACATTTCCTTCACACCCGCACTGCGCATCACGTCGGCGCGGTCAAGAACGTCATCGCCGGTTACCACGGCGACTTTCAGCTTCAAGCCCAGCTCATCCAGCAGCGCCTGCACCGCCTTGCCGCAGGCAAGTGGATTAACACCGCCTGCATTGGAAATGATCTTGATGCCCTGACGCGCCACTTCGGGAAGGATGCCGCGCAACACGCCAGAAACGAAATCCAGCGCATATCCCTGTTCCGGATTTTTAGCGCGCGCGCGGGCCATGATCGACATGGTGATTTCCGCCAGATAATCGAACACCAGATAATCGACATTCCCACCGCGCACCAGTTGCTGCGCGCCCATGCCAGTATCGCCCCAAAACCCGGTGGCGCCGCCAATGCGAATGGTTTTTTGTCCGCTCATATCCAGTCCCTCCCTGAGTTTAACGTGCATTTTCGCACAGCCGGGCGGCAGCGTCAAAGCGCCTGGACAGGTTGCCTTACGTCATCCATACGAGTAGGTTCCCGGCATTTCCTGTATTGTTGAACTTTTCCTGGATAATCATGACTAATCCCTCAGACGTGGCGGTCCCCCGGCCAGCCTTGCTCGCTGGCGCCGTGCTTGCCATATGTTTCACACTGGCCCTGCTGGCGGCGGGAATGAACCTGTCTTTTTCGGTGTTTTTACTGCCACTGGAGAAGGAACTCTCGGCGGAGCGCGGGGCGGTTTCGAGTATTGTGTCGGTCGCCTTGCTGATTTCCGGGCTGATGTCACCTGTCACCGGAACACTGATGGAAAAACTGGGACCACGAGTGCTTTATCCCGCCGGGTTGGCTTTGTTTGCCTGCGCCTATGCGCTTGCGTCAAAGGCCGACAATATTCTCACGCTGTATGCCTCGATAGGCGTCATGGGCGGGGTGTCCATTGCCTGTATCGGGCCGGTGCCCGCGGCGGTGTTGATCAACCGCTGGTATCATGCCCGGGTTGGCGCGGCGATGGGGGTGATCTATTCCGCCAGCGGCGTCGGCACATTGATTGTTTCACCTGTCGCGGCAATGCTGATTGGGCTTTATGACTGGCGCGCCACATATCAGATTTACGCCATTGCACTCGCTGCGCTGATCCCGTTGCTGTTGTTGATGCCATGGCGCAAAATCCGCGCCGGACATCCGCATTACCGGCAATTCCACGCACCCAGGAACGATCATCCCGCAATAAACAGCCCGGACGTATGGACGCTGAAACGCGCGCTGCGCACCATGCCGTTCTGGGACATGGCGGCGGCATTTTTCTTTGCCGGCGCCGGGGTAATGAGCATCATGATCCACTCTGTCAGTTTCATGATCGAAACCGGCATCGAGCCTGTGCACGCCGCCGCCGCATTTGGCTTTATTGGCCTGTTGAGTCCCTTCGGCGTTATCGGCTTTGGCGTACTGGGGGACCGCATCGGGCCCAGGCCAGCAGTATTATTGAGTTATGTACTAAGCCTAACTTCCGTGGGTGGCCTGTTCCTGATCAAATATTACCCCTCACCCATCGCCATTCCCGTATTGGTGATCAGCGTTGGTTTGTCCATGGGCGCGCGTGGCCCGACGGTTTCGGCCATGGCCTCACGGATTTTCGCAGGCCCGAATTTCGGTGGCATTTATGGCGCGATCAGTATGTGCGGCGGCCTCGGCTCGGCCATTGGCGCCTGGCTTGGCGGCTTTTTACAGGATGTTTTTCACACTTCAGACGCCTTGCTGATATTTTCAGCGGTGATGATAGTATGCAGCGCGTCTCCCTTTTTCGTGGCGCGCGCATTACGCTAGCAACAGGATTTTGATGACCAGACTTGGCGTACTCGATCAGTCCCCGATCCGCGATGGTGGTAGCGCCGCGCAGGCGCTGGCCGAGACGGTTGATCTTGCCAAAGCCTGCGAGCGTTTTGGCTATCACCGCTATTGGGTGGCCGAACATCACAACACCACCAGCTTCGCCGGATCGGCCCCCGAAATTCTGATCGGCAGGATAGCGGGCGAAACGAAACATATGCGTGTAGGCGCAGGCGGGGTGATGATGCCGCATTACAGCCCGTTAAAAGTCGCCGAATGTTTCAAGATGCTGGAGGCGCTGTATCCCGGCCGTATCGATCTGGGTCTTGGCCGCGCGCCCGGCACGGACCCGCGCACCATGGCCGCATTGCAGCCGGGGCCAAAGGCCTATCCCATCGAAGTGTTCCCGCAGCAGATTGAATTATTACAGCAATTTCTGGCCGATAATTTTCCGCCCGGGCATCCCTATCAGGGCATTCACGCCATCCCGCTAGTAGCCACGCAACCTGAACCCTGGATGCTGGGATCAAGCATTCAGGGCGCGCTCTACGCCGCCGAATTCGGCTTGCCCTATTGCCATGCGCATTTCATTACGCCGGAACAGTCCGAACAATCGGTGGCGGCATACCGCAAAAATTTCAGGCCATCCGCCCAGCTTGCCGAACCCTACGCAGCGCTTGGCGTCAACGCCCTGGCCGCAGACACAACAGAGCAGGCGCAACACATCGCCAAGCCGCGCAATTTATGGGTGACGCAATTGCTGCTGGGATCGCGCGGACGTTTCATCAGCCCGGAACAGGTGGACGCCCACCCCTTTACGCTTTCCGAGCGCGGCCTGTATGACAGCATCCAGTCACGCGGCATTACAGGCACCGGGGCCGAGTGCCGCGACAAACTAACCGCACTGGGCGCAATACATGGTGTCGATGAATATATTTTACTGACGATAACCTATGCCCATGCCGACCGCGTGCGGTCGTATGAACTGATAGCAGCGGCGTTTGGTCTTTAGGCCGCCGCACTTGGCCGCGCCGAGACTTCGCCGTGCCATCGTTTGAGATGCTGCAAATCGTCCGGCATTTGGACGGCGCCGGTATTGGCGCCGAAATCAATCGAACAGAGCAGCGTTATGTCCGCGATGGAAAAATCCGGCCCGGCAACATAGCGGCGGCCGGTCAGCACATCATCGAAGATCTGCATGGCCCGCAACGCGCGCGCTTTGGACGCCCTGGCCCAGGCTGCAATCTGATCGGGTTCCAGCGCCTTGCCAATTTCCGTGCCGTGGCGAAACACCCCCGCGATGGACGGCAGCAATTCAAATTCGGCGCGCCGGGACCACATGTCGATAAATGCGCGTTCCTCCGTGTCACGCCCGAGCAGCGGCGGCGTGGGATGCAGTTCTTCGATATAACGGCAGATGGAAACCGATTCCCCCAGCAGTTTGCCATTATCCAGTTCCAGCAGCGGCACCAGTACAAATGGATCCTTGGCCATATAATCTGCCAGCCTGTGCTGCCCCTTGATCAGGTTAATCTGCACCGTGGGAATGGTGACGCCTTTTTCCGCAAGGAACATCCGCACCCGGCGCGGGTTGGGCGCGGCGCGGTAATCATATAGCAGCATGGCGATAGCTCCCTTTCTTCTTCATTCTGAATTGACAGATTCCACTATCGGAAACCTGCGCAATGCTTGACCTGCCGTTCCCTGTGGGGCAAAGAATAGCCCATCTGAGCAACAAAAACAGGTCTTACAGCAGGAAAGGATAGTTCTATGACGATCAGATTTGACGGAAAAGTGGCCATTATTACCGGCGCGGGCGGCGGGCTTGGGCGCTCGCATGCGCTGCAACTGGCCAAACTGGGGGCAAAGGTCGTGGTCAACGATCTGGGCGGCAGTGTTGACGGCACCGGCGGCTCCAGCGCCGCCGCCGAAAAGGTTGTTGCAGAAATCAAGGCGGCGGGCGGACAGGCGATCGCCAACGGCTCCAGCATTACCGACATCAAGGGCGTCGATCTGCTGGTCAAGCAGGCCATGGACGCCTTTGGCCGCATCGATCTGCTGGTTAATAATGCCGGTATTCTGCGCGACAAAAGCTTCTCGAAAATGTCGCTGGAAGATTTCCAGCTGATCGTCGATGTGCATCTGATGGGCGCGGTCTATGTGACCAAGGCGGTATGGCCGATCATGCTGGAACAGAATTATGGCCGCATCGTCATGGTCACGTCCGGCAGCGGGCTGTTTGGCAATTTTGGCCAGACCAATTACGCCGCCGCGAAACTGGGCCAGGTTGGCCTGATGAACGCACTGAAGCAGGAAGGCCGCAAATATAACATCAAGGTCAACACGCTGGCCCCAATTGCCGCCACGCGCATGACCGAATCCATCATGCCGCCCCAGGCGCTTGAGGCCCTGAAACCGGAACTGGTGACCCCCGCCGTGCTGTTCATGCTGAGCGAGGACGCGCCGACGGGCGCCATCATCACTGCGGGTGCGGGTTTCTTCGCCGCTGTAAAAACCATCGAAGCCGAAGGCATGCTGATCCCCGGCGCAGTGAGTGTCGATGATGTCGCCGCCAATTGGGACAGGATCAGCGATTTCAGCAAGCACGTCACCTATGAAAGCGTCAATGACGGTACAGGCCGGGTGTTCAAGCTGCTCAAAGGCTAAGCGCCTTGTGCTCATAAAAAAGGCCCCGGAATTTCCGGGGCCTTTGTAATGCTTTTAATGCATCCGCGAAATAGCGCGCGCCTCTTCTTCGGTCAGTGGCTTGCGCTTCAGCGGCCAGAGATGTTCCAGCGCGGCAACCATCGCGGGCAGCAGAGTAATTGCGCCAACCATGTTCACAATAAACATGAAGGTCAGCAGCAGGCCCATATCCGCCTGGAATTTCAGTTCAGAGAAAATCCAGGTGGACACACCGATCGCCAGCGTACCGCCGGTGAACATGGTGGCCGAGCCCACATCGTTTAGCGCCTGCAAATAGGCCTCGTGCGGGGATACGCCCATGCGCATGTAACGCTGCATCCGGTTATATTCATAGATGCCGTAATCAACGCCAATACCCACCGCAATCGCGAGCACAGGCAGCGTCGAGATTTTGAGGCCGATACCCGCACCGTTCAGGAACCAGTTGCCGATGATCGTCGACAGCACCAGCGGCACCACACAGCAGATGGCGCCACGCCATTCACGATACACAAAGATCACCAGCACCATAACCACGCCGTACACATACAGCAGCATCGGAATTTCCGAATGCTCCACCACCTGGTTGGTCGCAGAAACAATGGTCACATTACCAGTGCCAATGCGCAGTTTAATATCGTCCGATTGGTTGGCGGGATTGGCGATAAATGCCTCCGCCACCTTGACCACCCGCTTAACGGTTTCGGCCTTGGTATCCGCCAGATAGACATGGGTTGGCAGGATGGCGCATTGCGTATCCAATAGACCGGTGCCGCTTTCAATGCCGGAGGTCGCCTGCGCCAGCGCGCTGCTGGCGCGCGGCAGGGCCTGCATTTTCAAATGCCCCTCCTGCCACAGAGCGTTGGCGTTTTTGGCGATGGCCGTTAAACCAATCGTCGACACAACACCCGGAACATTCTGCATTTCCCAGGCCAGCCGGTCCAGAAAATCCATCACGCCATAATCGATACAGGCCGCTTTCGGCGTCTCGGCGATAATCGTGAGAACATTCAGGCCAAGACCAAAATTCTCGGCGATGAAGCGGCTGTCAGAATTATACCGGGAATCCGGGCGCAACTCGCCTGCACCCGCATGCACGTCACCAATCTGGCGTTTGGATCCCTGGACGAAGCCAATAATCCCCAGCACGACGCAAAAACCGATGAAGATAAAAGCATTGCGTGGCAAGGCAATCTTGGCCAGAAAGGGCCATGCACGCGCGCGCGAATCCATCGCGCGCTGTACCTTGGGCCCATATTCCGGGCCCGGCGCAATATAGGACACCAGCAGCGGCAACATGACGAGGTTGGAGATGATCTTGAGACCCACGCCGATGGACGAGGTGATCGCCAATTCCTGGATCATCCCGATCGGAATGATATAGAGCGTTCCAAAGCCTGCAAGACACGTCATCAGCGCTACCGCACCCGGACGCAGCAGGAAGGAGAAGGTTACGCGGGCCGCTTTTTCCTTATCCAGTCCAGCGGCAATTTCAGCGCCGACCATGTTGATCTGCTGCACACCATGGCTGACGCCAATCGCGAACACCAGGAATGGCACCAGCACAGCAAGCGGATCAAGGCCGAAGCCCATGAGATTCAACAAACCAAATTGCCAGATCAGCGAACAGAGCGAAGCCGCAACTGTAACCAAAGTCAAACGGACAGAGCGGCAATACAGCCAGAGCATGATGCATGTAAGCACGAAGGCTACGGCAAAGAATGTCACCACGCTTTTGGCGCCGTCAGCAATATCGCCCGTCAGCTTGGCGAAGCCGATAATTTTTACGTCGACTGTGTCGGAAACATATTTAGCCCGGATTTCATTTTCCAGTTTGTAGGCCACATCAAAATAATCCAGCCGCGCCTTGGTTTCCGGATTGAAATCGAGCAATTCTGCCCGGATCATTGCGGCATTGAAGTTTGTTGCGACGAGGCGGCCCACAAGGTCAGCGCGTAGCGTATTATCGAGAACTTTCTTGATGCCTTCCGGCGTTGGCTTGAAGTTGGCCGGAATCACGTCGCCTGCTTCGAGACCATCTTCTGTTACGGCAATAAAGCGGGTATTCGGCGTCCAGAGCGACGTCACCGTGTGACGCGCGACACCGGGAATAAAGAAGATATCGTCCGTAGCCTTTTTCAGGGTTGCGAGAAAATCCGGAGTCCAGATCTCGCCTTTTTTAGCCTCAAGGACGACCAGAATGCGGTTGCCGCCGCCAAAAGCCTCTGAATATTGAAAAAATGTGTCAATATATTCGTGGCCGATGGGCAGCATCTTCCTGAAGCCTGCATCCATCCGCAAATTGGACGCAAAGTAACCCATAAAAATCGTCAATATAAATAAAACAGAAAGTATCACCGCCTTGTAGCGGAACACAAAATTCTCAATACCCTTCACGATCTTTCTCCCCGCCTGCTATCCGTAACCGGCATGACCTGCCTGTTATTGCCATTGCAAATTATTTTTATTAGACGTCAGAAATATGAGCAACCTGACCCCCACCGCCCCTTCTTATCATGAAAAGCATGGAAGGTTGCAAGTAGAACTATTCATGATCCCGCACGTTTGTCTGCTTTCACGCACATATAGAACTCTGTCAGTAGTGCACATCTGCGGACGTGAATGATCTTGACATTTTGGTCGCCAACCGCGATCACCAAGATAGAAATAATAAAATCGGTCAGCAGAGAGGAACAAGATGGCAAAAATGGTCCCCCTTGAAGAAGGCTATATGGTAATCCCGGAAAATCCGGAGCTGCCCTGCCGCCTTATTGGCTCGTACAGCAAGGCTGCGAATAAGACATATTTTCCAATACGTAAGCTATGCCCTGTAACGTCAGAGCCGGTTGAGGATGTTGAGCTGTCAACTGTTGGCGAGCTATATTCCTGGTCCTTCATCATGATGCCGAAAATGGGCAGCCGCGAAAAAGTGGCCGGTTATGGCGTTGGCCAGATCGATCTGCCGGAAGGTGTGCGCATCCAGGCCCCGATTGATGGTAAAATGGGCGACTGGAAAATCGGCATGAAAATGCGCCTTGCGCCCAATCCCGTTGTAACAGGCGAGGATGGCACCCAGTATTGCAGTTTCAAATTTGTTCCGGTCTAGGAGAATAATCCAATGAATAGAGATGTTTACGTTATCGGCGTAGGGATGCACCGGTTCTCCAAGGACCATATTCCCAAGCGCGATCTGTATTTTACCGCCGGCATGGACGCCATTAACGATGCGGGCGTCAAATTCCGTGATGTAGGCGCCGTTTACAATGGTTACATTGGCGGCGGCATGATGGAAGGTATTGGTTTCACCAAGGATCTGGGCCTGACAGGGGTTCCTGTTACGCATGTGGAAAACGCCTCGGCAACTGGTTCGTCAGCGTTTCGCGAGGCGGTATGGGCAGTTTCCGGTGGCCAGGCCGATGTCGCCATGGCGATCGGTTATGACGACATGCGCTTGATGGGCAATCCCATGAACAAGGGCCTGCCAGGCAGGAAAAAGCTGCCTTCCATGGAAAATCTCATGCTGCCAGCGGGTTTTTTCGCCATGTGGGCGCAGCGCCGGATGCATGAAAGAGGCACCACGATTGAAACCTTCGCCAAAATTGCGGCAAAGAACTGGAATCACGCACGCCATAACCCCATGGCCCAGCGTCGCGCCGATCATGTGGTGACGGCCGAAGAAGTGCTGGCCTCCGATATGGTCGCCTATCCCCATACCGCGATGATGGCCTGCGCCAGTGGCGCGGGTGCGGCGAGTGCGATTGTCGCTACCGAAGCCTGGGCGAAAAAACATGCCAATGGCCGCCCCATGATCAAAGTGCTGGCGTCACAGTCGCAGTCTGAACATTATGGCGAGGGGCATATTTTCATGGGCGCTGTGGTTGGCCCATCTTATTCAACGGAAATCACCGGCAAACTGGCCTATGAAGAAGCCGGTCTGGGACCAAAAGACATCAACTTCGTGCATGTGCATGACGCCTTCCCGATTGAGGAACTCATGTATTACGAGTTGCTCGGTTTTTGCGGCGCTGGCGAAGGCGACCGCATGCTGGCGGATGGCGAAACCACATTCGGCGGCAGGGTGCCTTTCTCGCCCGATGGCGGTCTGATCGCCCGCGGCCACCCCGGCGGCCCAACCGGCCTTGCGCAGGTCTGGGACGCCACCCGCCAATTGCGCGGCGAACAGGGCAAGTTCCAGGTCGAAGGCGCGCGTACCGGCCTGGTGCATATGATGGGCGCGGGCTCTATCTGCATCGTGCACATCCTGCAAAAGGCGTGATTATCCGTTCACAGAACAACTAAAAAGGCCGGGTATTCCCCGGCCTTTTTTATAGGGGGCGCTGGATGCACAGAAATCTTGCAGAAATGTCCCGCGCACCGTTTGATATTCTCATCATCGGCGGCGGCATTACCGGGGCCAGCATTGCCTGGGACGCCAGTTTGCGCGGGCTTCGCGTCGCGCTGCTGGAAAAAGGCGACTTTGCCAGCGCGACAACTTCCGCCTCGTCCAAGCTTATTCACGGCGGCCTGCGATATTTGCGCAATTTCGAATTCGGGCTGGTACGGGAATCCCTGCGCGAGCGGCGCATCTGGCAAACCATTGCGCCGCATATGGTGACGCCGCTGCAATTCATTCTACCCGGCGCATCGCGCATGCAGAACCTGACATTGCGCGCTGGTCTTGTGCTGTACGACCTGCTGTCGTTTGACCGCAACAAAGGCATGAGTACGGAAAAATATCTGCCGGGCCATGGCGCGCTGTCGCCCGCTCAGGCGGTGGCGGCTGAGCCATTACTTGAAGGCGCAGCTACTGCCGGTGCGTTGAGCTATTATGATTGCCAGATGCACACGCCGGAACGCCTCGCGCTGGAGTTTCTGGCGGGCGCCGTGGCCAATGGCGCGCAGATTGCCAATTATGCGCAGGCCATGCGCCTGAATGGATCCGCCGGACGTGTAACCGGTATTCATGTCCGCGATGTTATCAACGGCCAGGAATATGATATCGCCGCCAGCCTGACCATCAACGCCGCCGGTCCGTGGGCCGACATGATCGTGGCTGACGCGGAAAAAACCGCGACGGTAAGGCTGAAACGCTCCAAGGGCATTCACCTGATCACCCGTTCCCTGTCGCGACATGCCATTGCCGTTATTGGTAATGATGCGCATTTCTTTGTGCTGCCCTGGCGTGGGCATTCCATTCTGGCAACGACAGATACACCGTTTACAGATGATCCAGACAGGCTTTCCGTAACCGGAAAGGATATTGCGGAACTCCTCGCCAGGATTAATCGCGGCCTGCCACAGGCAAGGCTGACCCGCGCCGATGTGCTGCACAGCTATGCCGGACTGCGGCCATTGGTCGCTGACCCCGCCGAACCGGACGCAAATACCTATGGCGCCAGCCGTGGATCGGAAATTTTCGATCATGCCAAAGAAGAAGGCCGCGCAGGATTAATTTCGGCGCTGGGCGGCAAATGGACAACCTCGCGCCATCTGGCGGAGCAGGTGGTCGATCTCTGCTTACGCAAACTGAGCCGTTCCATAATACCTAGCCGCACCGCGCACACGCCGCTGATCGGCGCCATGCAAAATTTCCCGGCATTCACCGATGCCGCCTGCAAACAGCATCCTTCCCTGGATATGGCGCTGGTTGAACATCTGGCCCGCGCCTATGGCGTGCGCATGGATAATATCACCGGCCTGATAGCAGAGGATTCAACACTGGGCACACCCCTCGCCGCCCATCTGCCGGAAGTTGCCGCGCAAATTCTGTACGCGGCGCGCCATGAGCTGGCGCTGACATTGGAAGACGCCCTATTCCGCCGCACCGGCCTTTGCACCCTCGGCCATCCGGGAACGGCGGCGCTGGAAAAAGCCGCCGCCATCATGGCCCACGAACTGGCCTGGGACGCGCCCGAATGCGCCCGCCAGATTGCAGCAGTGGAACGGCGCCTTATGCCAGACCCGCTTTAACCGCCTTGGCCGCATCACTGATGGCGGGTTTTGCCGCATCTATAAAGCCCGCCATGGTGAAAAAGCCGTGGATCATGGTTTCATAATTCACCAGCTTCACTTTCACGCCTGCGGCCTGCAATTTCTCCGCATACAGACGGCCTTCGTCGCGCAGCACGTCATATTGCGCGGTGATGACATAGGCGGGCGGAAGACCTGCAAAGCTTTTTGCGCGCAGGGGCGACAGGCGCGGATCATTTTCATCCGTGCCCTTTGGCACATACAGGTCGTAGAAATATCTCATGGTCTTTTCTTCGAGAAAATAGCCCACGGCGTTTTCTTTTCTTGCGGGCGTCTGTAGCGCCATGTCAGTGGCCGGGTAGATCAGCAATTGAAAGGCAATCGCCGGGCCGCCCGCATCGCGCGCCATCTGGCAGACAACCGCGCTGAGATTACCGCCTGCACTATCGCCGCCAACCGCAATACGTCTGGGATCGATGCCGAGTTGCGCCGCATTTGCCGCCACCCATTTCACGGCGGCATAGCAATCTTCGGGCGCAGCGGGAAAGACATGTTCGGGCGCCAGACGATAATCCACCGACACCACACGGCAGCCGCTGTCATTGGCCAACAGGCGGCACGCCCCTTCATGGGTGTCCAGATCGCCGATCACCCAGCCGCCGCCATGATAATAGACCAGGCACGCCAGCACCCCCGCGCCCGCATCAACCGGCGTATAGATGCGCAACGGTATTTCACCGGCAGGCCCCGGAATTTTGCGATTTTCAATCTTGCCGATGGGAACGTCTTTGGCGTCCAGCATCGCCCCCATCGCGCGGAACATGGCCCGCCCGCCTTCTGGCGGCACATCGGCCAGGCCAGGCGCGTCCGGATTTGCTGAAAGCTGGGCGAGCAAAGCCGCCACCTGTGTGTCCAACGCCATGATCGTTCTCCCTGCTGCTGTTTTATATTACGATATTCAACAGGCATTCTGGACGGATGCGGGCGCGGGCGCAAGTTCAGCTTCGCCGTTCAGCCTTTCACACGGGATTTTGTTTGTCTTATGCGGCCATGTCGCGCCTTCGGGGTCACGCCGGATGCCGTCCGGTTCCGCCCCGCCGGTTGCTCAGAGAACCCTCCATTTGTATATTGAACGCGGTCAGTTTGCGGCCCATGGATTCCGCAACGCTCAGTGTCTCGCCATCGGGCGTGATCACCGGCCCATTTGTCATCGTAAAACATTCAAGGGAAGTGGTAAAACTGTCATGTCAAGACCTGACCCTTTATTTTCCTGAAGGCCGTCAAACCAGCATATACTTGCACAAATCGCCTATGGATGGGTGGCCGAGTGATTTAAGGCGCCGGTCTTGAAAACCCGCGTGGGTGCAAGCCCACAGTGAATTTGAATCTCACCCCATCCGCCATTAATCGTCATGATAACTCGTCAATGCGCTGTACCCCGCAAGGCCCGACGTTTTCCACCTGCTTAAAAGCGATTGATGGCTCTTCGATTATCAGGCTCGTTTACTTTAAAGAACTCCCACGCTTTTTCCCTTTTCAGTCCCTTTGAATACTCATTTTTCAATGCTATAGTTACTTGGAAGTCAAAACTTCTGAGGAAGTCATAAACTATTTTTCAAACTTAAGTACCAAAATGAAATCCATGCATGAATTACTTATAACTGTCCTGTGCGTTTCGTTTGTATCTGCCTTCTTACTTTGTCCCTTCAATGCGCACGCCGATACAAGCTGCACCTTGATTGTCTCTTATCCTGAAGGTGAGATCATCAAGCAGGATGGCGACTGCGAACAACGTCGCAGTCCCGCATCAACCTTCAAATTGCCGCTGGCCGTTATGGGTTTTGACTCGGGACTATTGAAAGACGCACAAACTCCTTCTTTGACTTACAAAGACGAATATCAATCCGATATGGACATTCAAAAAAAGACGACCGATCCTGCTGTCTGGATCAAGGAGTCGATTGTCTGGTATTCACAACAGCTCACGCGAAAAATGGGTACCGAGACATTTAAAGACTATATCCGCAAATTCAGCTATGGAAACATGGACCTCGCAGGAAATGCCGGCAAAAATGACGGATTAACACACTCGTGGCTCATGTCATCCCTATCAATTTCACCGCAAGAGCAAGTCGTTTTCATTAAAAAACTTTTAGAATGCGATCTGGGCGTATCTGAGGCTGCCTGCGCGGCCACCATCGGCATCACGCCGGAATTCCAAGCCGGAGAGTGGAAAGTTTTCGGCAAGACAGGCAGCGGGCGGCTGAAAGATGTCAAGGAAGACGTCGAAAATTTCAAGCCTCAAGGCTGGTTTGTCGGATGGGCCAACAAAAGCCAAAAGAAAGTCATTTTTGCAAAGCTTGTTCTGGAAGATCGTCCTTCCAAGGAATATGGTGGCCCCAAAGCCAGGGACGCATTTCTTAGAGAACTCTCCAGAATAAACGTTCCTTAGAATATACGTTCCTTAGAATATACGTTCCTTAAGCGAAGGCGACCATTTTCGGCTGTTGCAAAATAACATCCGAAATACCCGCCATTGCCCTCTTGACTATTCCCCCCATTTCAGAACATTGGTGGCAAGTGGGCGCTGCCGCTCCACCATTATACCGCTTCGAATCGTCTTTTAGGTGTTGTTGACATTTAAGGCGTGTCTTCCGTTAAGCCATATAGCGGATGCAACGAGACAAACAGCCGCCAGGAAGCTGCGGGACAGTTTGTCACAGCAGATGGCAATGGCCCGGAACTGTTTAGTTTACATTCGCCCAACGGCCCCAGCGTTGATACACAATATTCCAGTTGCCGAACCACTCGGGTAAATCCCGCCATGGAACGCCGGCGCGATGGCGATACAGCACAGCATCCACAAACAAACGATTGCCGGATGCCGTTCCCCCAACATGTCCTTCGCGTCCGGGAAGAAAATCTTTTATCCGCTTCCATTGATCATCACGCAACGCATAACGTCTCGCCATCGGTCAGCTCCTCCTGTTCAGCCGACCTTCTATGAATCACGTAATCTGCTAGAGCAGCCCGCAATTAGCTTGAGTCACCCCACCCACGGTGTCACCCCGGACTTGATCCGGGGTCCAGGGACAAAAACACAGGCTTTCCCTTGTAACCCTGGACCCCGGGACAAGCCCGGGGTGACAGACTGGGGGCAGGGTGTGCCTCAACCTGAGTGCGGTACGCGCTAGTGTGAATCCCATAACTGAAGACACGCCCTGACATCGGCCACTGCTATTGGCGACCTGATATCCTCGACATTCCTGTCACGGGTGGTGACGCCAGTAACCTATCTGCTGCTGGCGCCCAAAGACACGGCGTAAGAATAGTCCCGGGCAAAGCAAACCCCGCATCCATTGCTGCATGCGGGGTTTGAATTTTCGAATTGAGAATATTCAGGCGCGGCGGCGTTTTGCCATGCCGCCCAGCAGGCCGAGGCCACCCAGCATCAGGCTGAGCGTCACCGGTTCTGGAATAGCGGTGATGCGAATGGTGCGGTCTATATCACTAGCGGCATGCTGTACGTTGACATAGGCGACATTGGAACGGAACGGATCGAAGTACAATCCCGTTGGCTCGGCGCCGAGCGTCGACAGGGAGGCCCAGCGTCCAAGTGATTCCGCAAAGCCGTCAAAGTCGATATCATAAGCAAACCAGATATCGGCAGAGCCACCTGGCTGATCTTCTATGATGTAGATGTTGCCGAATCCGTCTATCGCCAGATTGTCCGGGTTCAGGAATTCGGCGCCGACCGCATTTGCTGTGTTTTTCTTGTTCGTATTCCTGTCCGCAAACAGGGTGACAGTGGCGTTGGTGGCATCGGTGAGATTAATGGCGAAAACCGTGCCAGCCCCATCCACGCCAGAAGCGGTGGCGGCGAAGTACAGCTTCTGCACCCCACCAACAGTTTTGATTTCCAGATCTTCCGGGCGGTTGAAATTTGTGCCAAGTGCAAGGTCCGCTGCGATGCGGCCATCCACGCGGGTGTTCCCGTCAATGGTTACATTGGCGAGAGCGTTCACAGCGCTGCCATCCGCGTTGGTGATTTTTTCCCACGTTGAAGCGCCAACAGCATCGGTATTGCCACCCGCGCCGACCTTCAGCACGAAGGTCTCGCCAGCATCAAAAAAAGTGCTGCCGGTTGTGGGCGTAGACGAGACATATTTGTAGATACTGCCGCCGCTGAATTCATCGATGAAATACATGCTGTTATCAGCATCAAACGCCAGGCCTTCATGCGACACGCGCGGCAGAATGGTGCGCTCGACAAAGCCTGTCGATCCTGCGGCGGCCAATGGGCTGGTCACCTCAAACAGGCGGCCCTTGGTGCTGCCCGCGCCCCAGGATTCTTCGGCTGTCAGATAGGTTCCGAACGGGGTCCAGCGTGACGCGTCGCCGCGAACAAAACCCTGGGCGCCCTCGGCGACAATGGTTTCCGCATTGCCGGTAACCACATCCAGACGCCGCACGCCTGCGGTGCCCGTTTCATAGGGGGTGAACAGGAAACGGCCTGCATTTGGGCCCGTTTCATTCAGGGTGTTCATATCCCAATCATCACCCAGCCTGACGCCGCCATTTTGCGCGCCCGCATCATTGGCGTTAAGCGTTTCCTGAATGAATGAGCTGCTGGAAAGCTGAAATGGCCTGTCTTCAGGAAGCGAACCGCCAGCAACCGAGGCCGCCAGCGGGGTAAACTGGTCAAACGTAGACGCGAACGACGGCGCCGCAGCAAGAACAAGCCCCAGTGCTGTAAAATATTTGAGGTGACGCATTGTGAAATCCTCCAACTGTCGTTAATTCCAATGGCCCCATGTGGACCATGAATTAAGTTCTAGTTAGCGACTGTTACGGGGCTGAGATAGTTTGATGAAAATCTGCTATACTGCGACCGCCGTATTCTGGTTTGGCAGGCGCATGCCTGCGGGCAGGCGCGGCGGGCAGGCCGGAAGATAGCGTATATGCACCAATTGCGCTGCTGAAATATTTCCGGTCATGGATAAATCCGCCGCGCCGAACTCATCATCCGAAAGCACCGCGCCGGTTAAATCTGCGCCGCGCAAACTGGCCCCCGCAAATATCGCGCCCGAAAGCAGTGCGCCGCGCAAATCTGCGCCACGGAAATTTACGCCACTGAAATTTGCGCCACGCAAATCAGCGCCTGACAGGTTCGCATGCTCCAGATGAAAGCGCGACAAATCCGCATCGGGTAATTCCAGTCCCGCCAGATGCGTGCGCCGCAGATCCGCAAGATTGCGCATCGGATCGCCAGACGGCAGCAGGCGCGCAAGAACCGCCAGCGCCGCCACCACGTCAAAGCCGGGCCGCTTTTTATGATCTTCCACATCCGCGCCCGTCCATTGCTGCACATAGGCCGTCAGTGTGCCAACACAGGGCTGCAAATCCCCACCCTGGCGCACCCATCGCTCCAGCGCCAGAATGCCGCCAATGCGCACGGTTGCCTGTGAATGGCCCAGATAATCCAGCGCCGCCAGGAATGGATCCCTGATTTCAGCAGGCTCAGCCTGCGGCACGGATTCAGCCTGCGGCACGGACTCAGGCCGCTGCATGGATGGCGGCGCTTTGGGGGAAAATGCCGAAACAGTTAACGGCGTGGGTTGCAGCAACACCGCGCCAAATCTTTTTTCTTCATTCCGGGACATAAACATCCAGGCCATGATGGCCATACACAGGCACAAAACCGCCACCAGCATCCAGCCAAGAAATTCCAGGCCCGTTCCGGCAACCGCCACAGACGGCAAATGCAGAGGCTCCACACTGAAGCCCCACACAGCGCCCAGCACGACAGCGGCGGCAAACCAGGCGCCGTCACGCATTTGCGGTTCGAGGATATTTTCAGGCGCCGTTCGCATAGGGCTTTAACGCTGCGTGAATAACCCGGTGCACGGGCGTCGGCACGCCAACTTTTTCGCCCAGCCGCACCACGCCACCCGAAAGCCAGTCCACTTCCAGCCGGCGGCCATGCTCCAGGTCTTCCAGTAAAGATGGTTTCAATTGCGGCGCCATGCCTTGCGTTCTGCGCACCAGCGCATCGCTATGCCCCTCTGGAATATTGATTCCCATCGCATGGGCGACCGCCTCGGCCTCGCGCAACGCTTCCTCCAGAAGACGCAGGGTTGCGGGTTCTGCGCGCACCACGCCCATGGGCGCGCGCGTCAGCGCCATGACTCCGGAATAGCCCGCCACCAGAACAAATTTTGTCCACAGGCTGGCGGTAATGTCCGCATGGAAGCGGGCCTCGACATTGGCGCCGCCAAACGCATCGATCAAGGCCTGGGCGCGCGGGCTGAGCTTGCCGTCCAGTTCGCCGAAATCAATATGGCCCGTAGCGCCCACATGGCGGATCAGGCCGGGCTCAACAATGTTGGCGGAAACATATGACGCGCCGGGTAAAATCCTGCTGCGGCCGATTTCCGGGGCCAGCATGTCCACCACCTCGACGCCATTCTGCAAGGTAAGCACAAAGGTTTGCGGCCCCAGCAGGGACGCCAACAGGGGCTTGGCCCCCGCCACATCATAGAGTTTTACACAGAACAGAACGGCGTCAACCGGGCCGATAGCGGAGGCGTCATTGCCCGCGCGCACCCGCGTCAGGGCGAAATCGCCGTCCGGGGATTCAACGCGCAGCCCCCCGGATTGCAGCGCCGCCAGTGTGCGCCCACGCGCAACAAAGGCCACATCATGCCCGGCAAGCGCCAGCTTGCCGCCAAAATAGGCCCCCATTCCACCCGCGCCAAAAATCGCAAACCGCATCGCCCCAGCCCCTGCTGATTATTATGGGTGCAGGTTAGCACGACAGCCATCCATGGCCAAACCGGAATCCTGTGGAATATTTCCGGACAGAACATCGCGCCAGCCTACAGGCGGTTTCCAATCACGCGCATCAATGCCCGTTCCGCCCCCGGTGGTTTCCTAGCGGCCAGCCATAACAGTAAAATCGCGCCGGCATATACCGCCGCCCCCAAAAGGCTGCGTAACGCCAGGCGCGGGGCGGCGGGCAAATCCATGTCGCCGGGAACAACAAACAGCAATACACACGTCATCGCAGACACCGCCGTCAATGGCCGCCAGAACGCCTTCAGCGTTTCAATATAGCTTACTGAAAGTATCATCTGTATACAGATCAGTGATACTGGCAGAACCGCAGCCGTGGTTAATAATCGCACCATCGCAATATCCATTACGCCATCAAAATTCCCGCTGAATGATAGCAGCACAATAAACAGCAATAACAGTTGCAGGCCGGTAAGAATTGCCGCCATCCTGGACCTGCCAATGGCCTGCAATGCCAGCGTTGCAACCGTGATGAGTGCTGCGGCGCCCGAAGCAACCGATATCACTTCAACAATCGGGATCATGGGAATCCATTGCGCGCCATACAGCAGCCGTACCGCATCCCCCGCAACCAGGGCAAACCCGACGCTAACCGGCAGGCAGATGATGGCGGCGACGGACAATATATTGATAAATGCGTTTGCAAGCTCTTTGGGCTGGTCCAGAAGCCGCGCATAGGCGGGAAATAATGCACGGTCCAGGACCAGGAAAAGTTCACCGGTTGGCATGCGCGCCAGTTCCGTTCCTACATGATAGTGGCCGATTTGCGTTGCCTTGCCGAATGCCGGGATAAAAAAATAATCGATCCGCGTCGTTCCAAATACCGCCAGTTTTTCCAATACCACCCAGATGGAAAACGACCACACCTCCGGGATTTTGCTAAAACAGAATTTAGGACGGTAATCGTGCACGATAAAACTGATGAAAATGGCGATCGCATGCCCCAGAACCGCCCCTGCGGCCAGCGCCCAATAATTGCGCAGCCAGAACGCCAGTGTAATCGTGATGATAACAGGAACCAGTTTTTCCAGAATTTCGAACCTGAAAGCCCTGCTGAATTCAAAATCCTTGATATAGAGCGCAATGCCGATATTCTGAAAGCCCATCAGGAATATCCGCGTGGACAGGATCTGAACCAGCAATACGGCTCTTGGTTCATTAAAATAATGGCCAACCAGCGGCGCCGCCGCAAATACCCCCGCCCCGAGCACGAAGCCAACGATAATGGCCAGCGTCCATGCGGAATCCATGAACGCCCGGTCCAGATTCTGTTTGCGGATGACCGCCAGATTTTGCGCCTCTCTGCCAATGGTTTCGGCAAGGCCGACCAATAGCAGGCAGATGGCCACCAGACCAAAATCTTCCGGCGCCAAAACCCGCGCGAGAATAATCGTGCTTCCAACGCCAATCGCGCGCACGGACCAGCGCGAAATGAAAATCCAGGTGGCGTTATGCGATATGGCCTGACGGATATTCACTTCCTTCTGTTGAAGAAAGCCGTTACCCGGTTCAGGTGATGGAGGGTTCATTTTCATTCCAGATGCAAAATAAACTGGCGGGCGCATTTTCCCAAATCATACTGTACCCCGTCCATCGCCTCTGGTTCAGCAGGAATTTGGATTTAGACCGTGATGATTTTAAGTTGAATCGCAATACCCTAACCCGAAATGTCATTGCGAGGAGCGACGCGACGCGGCAATCCAGAGCCACACGGGAAAACCTGCGATTGAGGCTTCTGGATTGCTTCGCTTCGCTCGCAATGACGAAGATGAATTGTGATCGAACTTAAAATCATTCCGCTTGCCTGATGCACGTCCGGAGCAGATAGAACCCCCGGCGCAACAGGATGAAACCGGTTAATTATGGGCATCCCGCGGCGGAAATTCCTGTTTGTGCGCCATCGCCTGGAAAATCGGATCGAACAGGTAAGAAAGTTTCAGCGCGTAAGTCTTCGTAATATGGTTGTGATCGGAATAAACAGGTTTTCCACCATCAAAGACCGCGCAATATTGAGCGTCACACATTTTTCTATCGGGATGGATGAAGGATAGGCCGTATCTGTCCTTGTTTTCATTAAAGACCGCAGTCACGAAAGCTTGCCGGTCCGTATATTCCCCTAAGCTGGGCCTGAATTCGATATCACGGTTGAAAAGTAGCGCCCTTGCTGCCGTTTTAGGAACATTCCATTTCATTACTGGAACTGACGTCACCACAATAACTCTACGATTTAACGACGATAGCTGGGCCAATGTCTGCTCGAACGAGCGTCGGAAAACCCTTTCGTTCTCTTCAAAAGAAAGCGTCTGTGTATGCGAATCTTTTATGTAAGGAAAAGCCCCTTCTTCATTATGAAACTGTTGAACCCTTATATAAGTTGACCATCGGGCGACAAGGAAGACTGTGGCTATTTCGGGATGCGCCTTAAGATAGGCCATGGTTGCGGCGGCACCATCGGGACAGTCATCATAACCCTGATGATGCCGGTCCAGACCAAGCAATGGTGGACATCCGACACGTTGATGAATCAAAATACCCCTGACACCAGCCCGTTGTGCCGCTGCGCCAATCCCGGGCGCTAGCGCTTCAGCGTGTGAGTCTCCCAATACACCAAACGTAGCCTTTTCCATATGGATTGCGCCAATTGGACAGAATTTGCCTTCGAAGCCAGTCCTGCTCAATACAGCCTCACATCCTTCCAGTTTTGGCAAATCCTGAACCGCCTCCAGAATATGCTTTGCCTATTCCGGCAACCGGCCTGGAAAGCCGTCGTTAAACCCAATGATGGCGCCGCAGGCGGCGCTGACCAGCATCACGCCGGCGCCGGCTGCGAACAGGGGGTTCTGTTTTGCCAGCACATTGCGTGTGCGAAACGGCGCCTCGACAAATTTCCAGCTTGCCCAGGCGGCGGCGGTCATGGCAACAAGAAGCATCGCCGTTTCCATCTGCGAGACCGGCGTGATCGCATACATTCTGTAAAACACCAGCACCGGCCAGTGCCACAGATACAGCGAATAGGAAATCAGGCCCGGATAGCGGAATGCGCTGGTGGACAAAAGCCGCCCGGCCAGCGTCATATTGCGCTGTCCCGTATAAAGTATCAGCGCTGCGCCAACACAGGGCGCCAATGCCGCCGCCCCTGGAAACGGCGTTTGCGCGCTGTAAAACAGAATTGAATAAGCGATAAACCCCAGCCCGGCGGCGCCAAGCAGTTGCGCCACGCGCTGATCCAGCGGCGCCTTGCGCGGGAAAATCGCCAGGATCGCCCCCAGCATCAGCTCCCATGCGCGCGCGGGCGTGGAATAGAACGCATCAGCCGGATTGTTCTGCACAAGATAGATGCTGTAGACCAGCGAAACCAGCAACACCGCCATCGTCGCCAGACCAAGCCTGTCCCGGAAAAAACGCGAGATGAAATACAGATAGACTGGAAAGACAATATAGAACTGTTCTTCAACCGCCAGCGACCACAGATGCAGCAGCGGGTTGTCCTCTGCTGCCGCCGCGAAATAACCGGTTTCAGACATGAACTGGTAATTTGAATAAAAGAAGGTGGCCCCGAACAGGTGCGTTCCAAAATAATCCATCTCCCCAAGCGCGCCCGGAAGCAGGATCACAAATGCAGCAAAGGTTGCGGCCAGCAGCACCGCGAACAGCGCCGGGAAGATCCGCCGGATGCGGCGTTCATAAAATGTAAGGATGGAGAACTGATCGCGGCTGATGTCATGCAGCAGAATATTGCTGATCAGATAGCCCGAAATCACAAAGAAGATATCGACGCCAACAAACCCGCCGGGAAACAGGCTGGTCCCAAACAGGCTGATCTTGCTGTGAAACAACACCACGGGAATGACCGCAACGGCCCGCAGCCCGTCAATGTCCGGGCGGTAATGTGTAGACAAGGCGGCGGCCCCCACAGGTTCAAAACACCAAACACCCTAACTGTATGATTATTAACATCAACTTGGCAACACCCGCGCGTTCAGGGGCATCACCTCATGCAACCCGCAGCCGCGCCAGCTAATAATTATTGCCAGGCCGCAAAAACCCTGTTTCACTTGAAATCAACCATAATAAAAAGTGCGGGGGGGAATTTTGACATGGCGGAATTTCATTACCGGCAATCTGCCGTTGATTATCCCGAAGACCCGCTTACCCTGGCCGAAAACGCCGCCTGGCGGCTGGCATGGGAACAGCCGCGGTTCAGCGCCCATTCCGGGATCAGCGCCGCGCAACGCTGGAGCCTGTTTGCGATATTGCTGTTTTTATCCGCCCTGGTTTTGATCGCGCCGCGCACATCCGTTCTGATGCTTGGATGGGCATTGGCCGTCCTCTTTACATTTGTTGCGCTGTTTCGCTGTGTATTGCTTGCGGCGGGCGTGTATGCAGCCTGGCGTGTCCGCACAGCTGTACCTGAGCACATGACGCCCGGCGATGCCGGATTACCGGTCTATACCGTGCTTGTGCCATTATACCGTGAACCGGGCAGTGTGCCGCAACTGGTGGCCGCCCTGATCCGGCTGGACTATCCTGCTGACCGGCTGGATATCAAACTTGTTCTCGAAGCCGATGATGGGGATACGTTTGCAGCCATTCAAAAGCTTGATCTGCCCGCGCAATTCGAAGTGCTGCGCGTGCCGGCGCTGGCCCCGCGCACCAAGCCCAAGGCCTGCAATTACGCGCTGGCTTCCGCGCGCGGCGCGCATGTGGTCATCTATGACGCCGAGGATATTCCTGATACGGATCAATTGCGCAAGGCCGCAGCGGCGTTCCAGGCGGGCGGGCCGCAACTGGCCTGTCTGCAGGCGCGGCTGAATTATTATAATCCGCGTGAGAACTGGCTGACGCGGCAATTCACCCTGGAATACAGCATGTGGTTTGACTGGCTGCTGCCGGGATTGCAGGCGCTGGGGCTGCCGATCCCGCTTGGCGGCACCTCGAACCATTTTCGCACCTGCATACTGCGTCAACTGGGTGGATGGGACGCCTATAATGTGACCGAGGACGCCGATCTGGGGCTGCGCCTGGCGCGCAGCGGCTATGCGTGCATGGTGCTGGACTCAACCACCATGGAAGAGGCCAATTGCCAGCACGGCAACTGGCTGCGCCAGCGCACCCGCTGGCTGAAAGGCTATATGCTGACCTGGCTGGTGCATATGCGCCAGCCGCTTTTGCTGTGGCGTCAATTGGGAACGGGGGCCTTTCTGGGGTTTCAGCTATTTGTAGGCGGCACTGTTGCGCTGGCGCTGGCGATGCCGGCGGCCGTGCTGATTTTTATTATCGGCATATGCGCATGTGGACCGATGGCGCCGGAAATACTCACGAAACTGAATGAGAGTGTTTTCATCATGGGGATATCCGTCACCGCGATCAGCGCCATGGCGGGGGCAATCGGCCGTGATCATTATGACCTGCTGGGGGATATCGCCCTGACGCCATTTTATTGGGGCCTGACCATGATTGCGGCGCTTCGGGCTTTGTGGCAACTGGCCGATAACCCGTTTTACTGGGAAAAAACCCGCCATGCGATCAGCAGGGTATCCCCGTATCAGCCCGCAGAACTGCTATCTTCCTGAGATTAATACCGGAATTTATGTCCCATGAGTTTGCCTCATCTGCAAATAGCGCCGTAAAGAAATTCACGAAGCAGCAAAAAAAGCTATACGTGGCGTAAAAAATTCTACTACTGTATGGGACGGTGACCCTTTATGCTTGGATTTTGTGCACATGACGAACGCTACTGTTAAATGGTTCAACCCCGCCAAGGGGTTCGGTTTTGTTACTTTCGAGGATGGCACCCCCGACGCCTTTCTGCATATCTCGGTTGTTGAACGCGCCGGTTACGCCAGCCTGGGCGAGGGAACAATGATCGAATGCGAGGTTGGTCAGGGACGAAAAGGTCCCCAGATTGAAAACATCTTTTCCGTTAAGGATGCGCCCAGATCAGCGCCATCTTCGTCCGGTGGCGGCGGCAGTGGTGGTGGGGCCGGTCCGCGTGGCGGCGGAGGAGGAGGTGGTGGCGTCGCCACCGGATCCGCTGAAGGCATAGTGAAATGGTTTAATCCCGCCAAAGGCTTTGGCTTTGTGCAGCCCGACAGTGGCGGCAAGGATATCTTCCTGCATATCTCTGTCGTGGAACGTGCGGGGGTTAATTCCCTGATGGAAGGTCAGCGGGTTCGGGTGTCCACCAGCCAGGGCCAGAAGGGACCGCAGGCAGAAAGTCTGGAATTGCTGTAGCCTGCACTTTTTTGGACCGGCCATATACCGGGTTGAAATTATGATCTGTTAGATAAGCGGTGACTGGTGCGCGGCGAACCGGAGGCAGATCGCCAGTTTGCGGATCATGATTTACTCGTCTGCCTGCCGGCTAAACCGGGCGACACGAAATCCATTTGCGTCAGCCCTGTCATTTTCTCCCTGCCAGCCTCTGAAGGCGGAACGTGTTGCCCAGGAAACATTCTTCCAGGAACCACCCCGCACGATACGCCGTTTGCAATCTCCCTTTAGTTGCGGCCGGCCGTCCGCAGGCGCGCCGGCATAGCTGTCATTCCAGCAATCCTCAACCCATTCCCAGACATTACCCAGCATATCGTGCAGGCCAAAATTATTGGCCAGATATTCCCCCACGGGGGCCGTCGTGGCGCTGGCGTCAATGCACTCAAAATGCAACCAGTCAAACTGATGCACACGCTGACCAGAAACATCATAAACATTGGCAAAGGGGCATGCGGCACGATGATCTGCCCAAAAATGCGGTGTATCTGTTCCGCCGCGCGCCGCATATTCCCATTCGGACTCTGATGGCAGACGATAGTGTTCGCCGGTTAGCGTACTCAGCCATTGCGTATATTGCTGTGCGTCGCGCCAGCTTACATTTGTAACCGGCCGGTTAGTTCCGCCGCCCCTGCGGTCATCTGCTATCGCGGGGCACGCCCTGGCTTCTACACAGACCGTCCATTCAGCAATTGTGATTTCATACCGGCCAATCGCAAACGGCCTTTTTATGACCACTTCATGCATGGGGCCTTCATCACTGCTTCGGCCACGCTCTCCCTCAGGCGATCCCATCTGAAAATTACCCGGCGAAAGCACAACCATTTCAGGACATTTTTCGCAATCCCGAAAACGCGCGCCCGGTGCAATGCTGAAGGAGTAATTCCCGGGTTCACTGACCGCCGATTGTAGCGCATCCGCTGCTTCAGCGGCTTGCGCGGGCAATCCCGCCAGCAGCAGCGCCGGAAATGTAATGAACAGTAGAAAACGAGAGATCATGCCTGAATTCCTGAAATGCCCCCACTTACCCGTCACAGATATGATGGCAAGCTGCCCATTGCACAATGCTGTCACAGAAGGATAAAAAGAGTTAACCTCCACTTCTAAAAATTGCTGGCGGCAACCATCAGGAAAGAGTGCAACGAATGGAACCGATTACGGGCGGGAATGCGATAAAGGCTGACGAAGCCGGATTGATCAGGGACAGCGGCATCGAAAGTTTTGTTCAGGATGTGATTGAGGCATCCATGCAACGGCCAATTCTTGTGGATTTCTGGGCACCCTGGTGCGGCCCCTGCAAGCAGCTTACCCCAATCCTGGAAAAATCCGTTAAGGCTGCCGGAGGCCGGGTCGCGCTGGTCAAGGTCAATATTGACGAAAACCAGCAGATTGCCCAGCAATTGCGTATTCAGTCCATTCCGGCCGTATTTGTTTTCGATAAGGGCCAGCCGGTAGATGGATTTGTCGGCAATCAGCCGGAAAGCCAGATACGCGCCCTGATTGACCGCGTGGCCGGGCCCGGTGGCCCATCGCAAACCGACCAGTTGCTGGAAGCCGCCGCCCAGGCCTTTGCCACAGGCGATTTTGCCGCCGCCGCCCAGGCCTATGCCCAGATATTACAGGAAGATACGGCCAATCCCATGGCGATTGCCGGACTGGCGCGGTGCAACCTGCAGGCCGGCAATCTGGAGGGCGCACGCCAGATTCTGGCGCTGACGCCGCCCGCTGAAGAAAACCATACCGAAATCGTTGCCGTTCGTGCAGCACTGGATTTGGCCGAAACTTCACAGAATGTGGGGGATCTGGCCGGGCTGGAAGCTGCACTGGCAAGCAATCCCGCCGATCACCAGTCCCGGTTTGATCTGGCCGTCGGCCTGGCGGCAAAAGGCGATAATGAAACCGCCGCCGGTCATCTGCTTGAAATTATCCGCAAGGACCGTAAATGGAACGAAGAGGCGGCGCGCAAACAATTGGTACGCCTTTTCGAGATGCTTGGCCCCGAAGACCCCGTCACCATGGACGCCCGGCGCAAGCTGTCCGCAATTCTGTTTTCGTAAAACACGGTTCAAAAAATGCGTCAGCCCCGGAACTATCTTGACGTAAGTTCGCTGCCGCAACGTTTCGCGGTTTTTCCGCTGGCGCGGGCATTGCTGTTGCCAGCTAGTCAATTGCCCCTGAATATTTTTGAACCCCGTTATCTTGCAATGATCGATGACGCGCTGGCCCATGACCGGGTTGTCGGCATGATCCAGCCGCACAGTGAACAGCCCCTTGGCGCAGCGCCTATGGGCATCAGCGGCCTGGACCGCCCCAGGCTTTATAATGTCGGGTGCCTTGGCCGGCTGGTTTCTTTCCGCGAAACCGGTGATGGACGCTATCATATTATCCTGAACGGGATTTGCCGTTTTCTCGTGCGCGAAGAATTGCCGGTGACGACGCTCTACCGTCAGGTGGTTGCGGATTTTACGCCCTATGCCAGTGATCTTGCGCCCAGAAATGCCGGCCAGGTGGACCGCCCTGCATTGCTTGCAGACCTAAAACGCTATCTGGAACAGCAGCAGCTTTCCGCAGACTGGAAGGCGGTCGAAAATACGCCAACGGAAGATCTGGTGAATATGCTGGCAATGAACTGCCCGTTTGAATTGCCAGAGAAACAGGCGCTGCTGGAGGCGCAAAACCTGCAGGAACGCGCCGCAACCCTGATGACGCTGCTTCAGATGGCTGTGGCCGGAACATCGCCGCCGCCAGAGACAACACTGCAATAAAATTTTTGTGCGAAAGGACAAGCGCCATGCCGGATAATAACGAACGCGCCAGCCATAAGGTCGATCCCAAACTTCTGGAAATATTAGTCTGTCCACTGACCAAATCCACATTGGAATATGATGCGGCGGCGAACGAACTGATCAGCCGCAAGGCGGGGCTTGCCTATCCGATCCGCGATGGCATACCCATCATGCTGCCGGACGAAGCCCGCACCCTGACGGATACCGGCGTCAAATGAGCAGCACACCCGCATGGCCCGTGGAAGTGAAACTGAAGCAGGCGGAAAACCTGCTGGAGATCAGCTTCGATGACGCCAGCAGTTTCCGGTTTAGCGCAGAATTTCTGCGTGTGCACAGCCCAAGCGCCGAGGTGAAAGGCCATGGCCCAGGCCAAGAAGTCACCGTGGCGGGCAAGCGCGATGTCGCGATTACCCGGCTTGATCCGGTTGGAAATTATGCGCTGCGCATTCATTTTGATGATGGCCATGACACCGGGCTGTACAGCTGGGCCTATTTTTACGAAATGGGCCAGGACCAGAAAAAATTATGGACGGAATATCTCGGCAAGCTTGCCGCCCAGGGGTTAAGCCGGGATGCCGGAACGCGCGCAAAAACGTCCGCAGCTTCCGGCCTGCGTTTCAACGAGGATTAGGCGCGCGCAACACGCCCAGACAAAGCGCCGCAGCAATCCACAGGCTAGCCTGCCACCAGCTTTGCCACTGCCCAAAACTGAGCAACCCAACGCACAATGCGCTGGCGGTACTGGCGGTAGCCATGGCGCCAGCAATCCGGCCATGATCCGTAGCGATTGCCGCCAGACTCTGCCCCATCCCATAGAGAAGCAGCATCACCATCAGCGCGCCGATCGCGCCCATTTCCAGCCATACCTGCAGAACGCCGTTATGCGGATGCAGCGGCAACAAACCAATGCCGGGATAAATAACCTCGCTGCCATCCGGCTGTTCCAGCACAAACTGCGTCTGACCGCCGTCAATATTGCGCGAGGCGTCAAAGCCCCAGCCCAGCAGCGGCTTGACCGCAATTTTTTCCGCCACAAAATGCCAGATTTCCACCCGGTGCTGCCACGACCCGGGCAGCGTATGTTTCTCGATTCCCACCACTTCGGGCCGGGACACTTGATACGAAATAAGCGGCACGACAGCGATAAGCACGATGGCCGCCGCGGCCATCAAACGCGGCGCGCGCTGCGGCGCATACCAGGCCCAGAGATAGGCTAAAGCCCCCACCAGCATCGCCAATGGCGCCGCCTGCATCGGCAATGGAAGTATCGTTACAAAAACGGCAACACCCAAAACCGCTGCCAGCCATTTGCCTTTTGCCGGGAACAGAACCATGCAGCAGGCCATGGCGGGCCACACAAAAAGCGCCAGCAGTCCTGCCCCGCGGCTGATGGCGCCAAAGCCATAAATCAGACGGAAAGCTTCCTGTTCCTGCGGCGTGGGAAAACGCGCCTGCATGACCGCCTGCAAGCCGGTGATCAGGGTGACGATCCGCGCCTGCGTGGCAAGCTCAACCCAGTACAGGATCAATGCCAGACAGATGCCGGCCGGTAACAGACGCACCAGCCATTTGATGATGTCAGTACCGGCATTACGCACCGCCGCCAGTGCAGCACATGCGCCAAGCCATAAAAGCGCCAGCCGCAATAATTTATCCGTCGCGACTTCAGGCGCTGGCGCCCATATCAGGCTGACCGTTGCGGCACACAGCAGCCCGCCCAAAGCCCAGCCAACAGGATTTCTGGCAAGAGCATAAATCGCATCGCGCCAGGTCAAAAATCCGGGAACCGCCAGCGCCGCCAGCCCCAGCAAAATAACCGTGCCATTGGCCCCGAACACGATAATGGGAACAAAGGCCGCCGCCGCAAGCCCCCATAGCCAGTGCCGGATTATGGTCATGCGCTTATACCGATTAATGGAAATGTGGAATCACTCTATCCGTAGCAGCGCGCGCATTGCCCGTCACACCGCTATCTTCTGGTTTGGCTTTACCTGCCCATCCAGCCATAGTGGCGGAACAGATTTTGTGCCATATTAGCAATGAAAGGGCCCATAAAGCCAATACAACATTATGCGCCAGATCTCCAGATATATGGACGATAGATTACGGCATGCGTGAAATTCTGCGCCCAAGAATTGGTCTGTCAGGACGGCTGATGGTTTTAACCATCTCCTTTATCCTGCTGTCGTCGGTGATGATTTATGTGCCCTCCATTGCCTATTTCCGGCTGCAATATCTGAACAACAAAATCGCCGGGGCGCAGATCGCCAGCCTTGCAGTGGAGGCCGCCCAGAACAACACGCTGCCATTATATCTGGAGGCGGAGCTGCTGACCAATGCCGACGTGCTGGCGGTGGCGCTGCGCCGGGACAGTGTACGCTTTCTGCTGCTGACCGGGGATTTGCCTGCAAACATCGATGCGCATTTTGATTTGCGCAATGTTGGCCCGCTGGACGCGATCATTGACGCCTTCACCACTTTGCGTTCCGGCGATCAGCGGTATATCCGGGCGATGAACGCCCCTGCCCATGGCGGCGGCGATATTATTGACATCGTAATGCTCGAGCGCCCGTTGCGTCAGGCGATGATTGATTATTCCTGGAATGTCGCCGGTTTATCCCTGCTGATCTCTTTCACTACTGCGGCGCTGATTTATTTCACCCTGCATTTTCTGATGGTGCGCCCGATCCGGATGCTTACCGAAAGCATGGTGGGGTTTCGTCAACATCCAGAAGATACGCGCCACGAAATCAAACCCTCCGGACGAAGCGATGAAATTGGTGTTGCGGAGCGTGAACTGGCGGGCATGCAAAACGCCGTGCGGCAATCCCTGAAACAAAAAGCACGGCTTGCGCAACTGGGAACCGCTGTGAGTAAAATCAATCACGATCTGCGCAATATTCTGGCCAATGTGCAAATGGTGTCAGACAGGTTATTGACGGTGGATGATCCCAATGTGCGCCGCCTGACGCCCAGCCTTATCGGCTCTGTCGGCCGCGCTATTGATCTGTGTACGGATACTTTGACCTATGGCGGCGCACGCGAGAAAGCCCCGCGCCGGCTGCTTTTTGAACTGAAGCCGCTGATCGGAGAAATCGGCGCCAGCATCTGCCATCATCCGGATACGCGCATACTCTGGCAAACCTCGATACCAGAAAATCTGGAAATTGACGCCGACCCGGATCATATATTTCGTATTTTACAAAATCTTGGGCGCAATGCGGCCCAGGCGATGCACACTCATGGCAGGATACGCATAGAAGCTTCGCGCTCAGGGCCCATCGTTACCATCGACATCATTGATGACGGCCCCGGCATTGCCGAATCCGTGCGCAACAATCTGTTTCAACCTTTTGCGGGCAGCACCAGCGAAGGCGGCAGCGGCCTGGGCCTGAGCATCGCGCGGGATTTAGCCCGTGCACATGGTGGCGATTTGCGGCTGCTGTATACCGGCCCTAACGGCACAGCCTTTCGCATCGAAATCCCCGATAGCAATAGTGTATCCATCCCCAGATTGCATGCTGCGCCACGCTAAATGTTAATCCCCAAGCGCCACGCCTTCGCGGCGTTTGTCTGCACCGCCTTCCAGCCTTGCGCCAACAACACGAATGCCCTGCACGCCACTGAAGGTGGGTTGAATTTCCACGCTATGACCCAGCGCTGTGAAGCGTGGCGCCAGTTTTTCCAGCACTGTGCCTGCTTCCAGTTCCAGCGGCCCATTACGGTTGATCAGGCGCGGCTGATCGATCGCCGCCTGCATATCCAGCCCCCAATCCAGCAAGCCGGCCAGGGTTTGCGCCACATAGCCGATAATGCGGGTGCCCCCGGGAGATCCCAGACTGGCGTAAAGTGCGCCGTCTTTATCAAACACCAATGTGGGGGCCATGGAGGACAGCGGGCGTTTTCCCGCCGCAACCGCATTGGCCACCGGCCTGCCGTCAACTTGCGGCGTAAAGGAAAAATCCGTAAGCTGATTATTCAGGATAAAGCCGCCCGCCATGACATGGCTGCCAAATGGCGCTTCGACTGAACTGGTCATGGACACCGCATTGCCCTGCCCGTCAATGATGGACACATGCGAGGTAGAAGGCAACGCCCCATCCGCATTGGGCGCATAGTCAATGCTGGCGCGCCGTTTGGGTTGACCGGCCTTCACGGGCGCGGCCCCCGCCGGACCAAGCTGCATAAGCTGTGCGCGGCCCGCCAGATAGTGCGGGCTGATCAAACCGTTGACCGGGACATCCACTACATCACTATCCGCCAGATAAAGCCCCCGATCCGCATAGGCCAGCCGCCCGGCCTGCGCCAGCAGATGCAGCGCATCAACCGAGTCCGGGGCCAGCGCGGACATTTCAAAACTTTGCAGCATTCCAAGAATTTGCAGCACCGCAACACCCCCGGATGTAGGCGGCGGCATACCGCAGACTTTATACTCCCGGTACGAGCCACATATGGGCACACGCTGTTTGGCCCGGTAATGCGCCAGATCATTCAGCGACAAGCCGCCACCCTGCGCGTTCACAGCCGCCACCATGGCCTGCGCCAGATCACCGGTGTAAAAGGCGCGTGGCCCGCCCGCCGCGATCACACGCAGGCTGTGCGCATAATCCGGATTGCGCAGCATGGTTCCCGCAGACAGCGGCTGTGGCGGATCATCCGCCGTAAAATACAATGCCCGCGCCTGTGCAAACGCCGACAGTTTCGGCATGGCGCCGGTCATCAGGCGCAACCGCGCCGATATCGGAAAGCCCTTTTCTGCAAGATCAATCGCAGGCGCAAATAAATCGGCCCAGGCAAGTTTTCCGTGTTTCTCATGCGCCAGCGCCAGCATGGCGATGACACCGGGAACGCCAACCGAACGCCCGCCGGTGAAAGCTTCACGAAACCCCAGCGGCTGCCCATCGGGTTTAAGAAATAAATCCGGGGTAACGGATGCGGGCGCGGTTTCGCGGCCATCATAGGCCGTGGTCTGTTTGCCGGCATTATCCCAATGCAACAAAAACGCACCGCCGCCAATACCGGAAGATTGCGGCTCCACCAGCCCCAGCACGGCCTGCACCGCAACGGCTGCATCCACCGCCGTGCCGCCTGCGCGCAAAATCTGCCGGCCTGCTTCCGCCGCCAGCGGATGCGCCGCCGCCACCATATGGCGTTCAGCGGTGACGGCATATCCAGGCTGGCCAAACCAGACAAGCAGCAACACGGCGAAAATACTGCGCGCCAACCCCCGCATGAAAATTTCCCTATGCTTAGACAATTCCTTGCCGCCAGATAATGCTATATCATGCCCCCATGGCAATGAATGTTTCCAAACCGGGCGTGGTTCCCGGCTCCCTGAACCTGATCAGCGATGTGGACGGCATCCGCGTCGGCAATGCAGAGGACCATGCTGCGCGCAGCGGTGTCAGCATTGTGCTGCCTGAATGGCCCTGCACCGGCGGCGTCGATATTCGTGGCGGCGCGCCGGGCACCCGCGAAACCGATCTGCTGAACCCCACCTGCCTGGTGGACAAGGTGGATGCGGTGGTGCTGTCCGGCGGATCGGTTTACGGGCTGGACGCCGCCAGCGGCGCGACCGCCTGGCTGAGTGTGCGTGATCGCGGCTTTCGCATGGGCGCGAGTTCGATGGCCGCGCCCATTGTGCCTGCGGCAATCCTGTTTGATCTTTCCAATGGCGGCAATAAAGGCTGGGGCATGACCCCGCCTTATCGTCAGCTTGGCATTGCAGCCTGTGATGCGGCGGAACGCGAATTTCAGCTTGGCAATGCGGGGGCGGGCCTTGGAGCCGGAGCCGGCATTTACAAAGGCGGCCTGGGAAGCGCATCGGCCATCCTCAAAGGCGGATTGAATGGCGCAGATTTACAGGTAGGCGCACTGGTGGCGGCCAATCCGTTTGGCTCTCCCGTTATTCCGGGCACCAGCACATTCTGGGCAGCGCCTTTTGCCATGAACAATGAACTGGGAATACAGACCGCGCATTCCGGCGCGCTGGACCCTGCCCCCATGGCGGGCAGCAAATTACACGCGGCGCCGGGCGGCAATACGACAATCTGTGTCGTCGCCACCAACGCCATCCTGAGCAAGGCGCAGGCGCAACGCATCGCAATCATGGCGCATGACGGATTTGCGCGCGCGGTGCGCCCGGTGCATACGCCGCTGGATGGCGATGTAATTTTCTGTCTGGCCAGCGGTACGGCGGCGCTGTCCGGGTCCGAACATTTAGACCTGTCGCTGATTGGCGGGATTGCCGCCGATTGCGTCGCCCGCGCCCTGGCGCGCGGCGTGTACGAGGCCAAAAGTCTGGCCCATATGCGCAGCTATCGCGACATTCACGGGCTTTAGCGCATATAGACCCGCACCTCGTTGCTGGACACATCGCCGCTGGTGGTGGAGGAAATGCTCAGGCGGCTGGCGGGCAGGCCCATATCGGCAATTGACGCCATCACCGCTTCGGCATTGCGCCGCGACTGGGTCTGGCTGCGCCGCATGTCGGAGGCATTCCCCCCGGCGGGCACCACAGACACCACATCGAAACGGGCGTCCGGGCGGCTTTCCAGTGCGCGCGTCAGCGCCGAATAAAGCGGCTGTTCAAATTCAACATCCGAACGGTCAAAGCGAATCACGACCAGCGGACGCCCCGCCGCAGCAACGCCACTTGCCCCGCCTGAAAAGGTCTGACTGCCAACAGGCGCCAGCGTCGCGCCCGAAGCCAGGGTTTCGCCAAACATCACACCCTTTTTAATGCCATTGGCAAGGGTAGTCAGGCGCGCGCGTTCATTGCCGACATAGGCGGTTTGGCGGCTAATATCCGTGGACAGTTCACCCAGCAGCCGCTGGATCAGCACCAGGCTGCGATTGGTTTCGTCTTCCAGAATGCCAAGCTGGCGATGATCTTCGTCGATGGCGCCCGCAAGGCCATAGGTTGCGCGTGCGGTTTCCAGCATAAACTCGCCCATGCCGGCATCTTCGGCCACGGCGTTGCTAAGCCCGTTGAGCGCAGAAATGTCAGAGCTCAGCCGGTCAAGATCGGCCTGCGCCGCATTCCATTGATTGATCACGATGGGATTACCCGGCGTCGTGCCCAGTTGCAGGCGCGCCGTTACGGCGGCTACCGTGCCATGATAACGCTGGGCATTGCCGGCGGTGATCGCCCGCAATTCCTGCAATCGCGCATTATGCTGGCCGATTCGTCCGTCCAGCGCCTGTAATTCGCCACGCAACTGGATGACCCGTTGCCCGACCATGGTGCCGGTCGGCGCGCCCTGGGAAAGCTGCATGGGCGAAAAATTCGTGTTGCCCAGCACGGGCGGCGCACCGGCCGTTACCGAATCGATGACCGGCTGCCCGGCCAGCTCTCCCGATGACGGCGGCGCTGCAACCTGCCCGCCACCACCAGACTTACCGCCGGAAAAAGACGGCCAGAGCGAATCCGCTGTTCCGGAACAACCGGACAGCAGCCCAAAAAGCAGCAAGGACGCCGCAATGACAACAGCTCGCGATGTATGCAATGCAATCCCCTCTAACGACCCGTTTGCGCCTGCCCACCCCTGAAAGGCGACAGTCCCTGTTTTATACAAAACCCCAATACCCCACACCAGCACCAAGGTTCAAGAGTGATTCCACCCTCAATGACTATGATGATCTTAGTGCATCGCATTATGACGCTACAAGCGGTTATCGTTCAATAACTCCTATAGCCGTATATGATTTTTCAGATCCGGGTTAACAAAGCTTGTCATTGCGGTCACATTTGATTAGGTTCTCGCGCTCAACAAGAATATGCACAAGCCTATAGGCACCCGTAGCTCAGCTGGATAGAGCACCAGACTACGAATCTGGGGGTCAGGAGTTCGAATCTCTTCGGGTGCGCCATTTTTTTCAGCTCTGTGTGAGTGGACAGCACATATACAAATCCCTTGGTACAAATCCCCCGGCAAGGCGTCCGCACCGCTTTTTTTAGGTGCGCTTGGGGTAGTTTACGGCGACATCGGAACCAGCCCGATTTATGCGTTTGACGGTAATGGCCATTCGATGAGCGCGCTCAATGCGGTGCGCTATCTGCATGCGTGGCCGCAGAGGAGCGTTCCTGCTACTCTGACGTCGCCATGACCGTGGGAGACTTCGCTCTCCCTCTGGACACCTTTCGACCAAAGGGCTTTGCGCCCCCTGGAACTCGCGAACAGGGCGTGGATACACAATTCGATAGCCGCAAATACCCAAAACCCATAGCTTTGCGGTGAATGTTGGCCCTAATCTCCGTACAAGTTGCGGAGATTACCCTTGCTGTTTGCGGTGAATATCGGCTACATTCTCCGCAAAAGGTGCGGAGAATGCCGGCATATATCCACAAATTGCAAGATTGGCCGCGTTTCCGATGGAACGAAGGGGCGCTGGCTCAGCGCCTTGCGCCTGTGCGCCATCGGCAGGGGCGGTTGATCGGGCGCATGGAAGCGTTGGGATTTGACCTCCGCGCAGAGGCCGTGCTCGCCACCCTCACCGAGGACGTTCTCAAATCCAGCGAGATCGAGGGCGAGATACTCGATAAGGTACAAGTCCGGTCGTCCATCGCGCGGCGGCTCGGGATGGATATCGGCGCGCTCGCTCCGGCTGACCGGAATGTCGAAGGCGTCGTGGAGATGATGCTCGACGCCACCCAGAAATTTCAGGCGCCGCTGACGGACGAACGCCTCTTTGCGTGGCACGCCGCCCTGTTCCCAACCGGGCGCAGCGGCATGACCAAGATCATCGCCGGGGCGTGGCGCAACGATAGCTCAGGTCCGATGCAGGTCGTCTCCGGCCCGATCGGGCGCGAGCGGATACATTACGAAGCGCCAGAAGCAACTCGCCTTGAATCAGAAATGGCGGCCTTCCTGAATTGGTTCGGCGAAGACACCGCGCACGATCCGATGCTCAAGGCTGCTCTGGCGCATTTGTGGTTTGTCACCATCCACCCGTTTGACGATGGAAACGGGCGAATTGCGCGCGCCATAGCGGACATGGCGTTGGCCAGGTCCGAGCAAAGCCCGCAGCGCTTCTACAGCATGTCGGCGCAAATCCGGCTGGAGCGCAATGCCTATTATGACATTCTGGAAGCCACGCAGAAAGGCGATCTGGATATCACGCCATGGCTGGAATGGTTTCTGGCGTGCCTTGACCGCGCCATCAAAGGGGCGGAGCAGACCCTTGCGGGCGTCATTCAGAAGGCGCGGTTCTGGGAGACGTTCAAAGACCATCCGCTCAATGAGCGCCAGCGCAAAATTGTCAATCGGCTGCTGAATGGATTTGAAGGCAGGATGACCTCTTCCAAATGGGCGGCGCTCACAAAGTCTTCGCCCGACACCGCCCTGCGCGACATCAACGATCTCATCAACCGGGGCATTCTCGTGCGCGAACCGAAAGGCGGTCGAAGCACCAGCTATGCGCTGACTTCGATCGCGTAGCAGTTCTGTTTTCATTGATAGCTCAGAAAGAAATTTAGCATGCTGTGTCTGCGCATCTGATCTGATAAAAAGGCCATACACAGCAATAAAAAGGGTCCAGCCAATGCCCGCGAATGACGAGATGATGGAAAATGTAATTGCCGCCCTTGCCGCGCGGATCGGGACCAATTGCGGAATTGACGCAAGCTGGACCTATGATCTGGGGCCGCATGGCCATCTGTATGTGGATTGCAAGACCGTGCCGCACCGCATCACCCGCGAGAATGGCGGCGGTGAGTGTGTGATTTCGCTCAGTCTGGAAGATATGTGGCGGCTGATGTCCGGCCAGGCGGACAGCCAGAGCGTTTTTACCCAGGGCAAAATCCGGCTGACCGGCGACATGCCGCTGGTGCTGAAAATCGACACGCTGCTGGGCACCTATCGCGTGGCGCAGGGCTCCTGATCGCGTGCCCGGCGCAAACACCCCACCGGAAGGCGGACGTTTTGCATGGCTGCGCACCACAGACGGCGTACGGTTGCGCGTGGCCTGCTGGGCTGGACGCAAGCTGCTGGGGACGGTGCTGCTGCTGCAGGGGCGCACCGAGTGCATTGAAAAATATTATGAGACCATAACTGAGTTGCGCGCCAGGGGTTATGCGGTGGCGGCGCTGGACTGGCGCGGCCAGGGACTTTCGGATCGCGCGCTGACTGACAACCATAAAGGCCATGTGTGGGACTTTGCCGAATATCACCGCGATCTTGACTGCTTTCTCGATGCGTTCGTGACGGCGGCGCCGGAACTGCCAAAGCCATATTTTGTACTGGCCCATTCCATGGGAGCGCATATCGCCGTGCGGTATCTGCATGACAGGCCAGAACCGTTTTCCCGCGCCGTTCTGTGCAGCCCGATGGCCTATATCAACACCGCGCCGCTGCCGCATTTCTTCGCCCGCGCGATTGCCGCCGCCGGAACGGCATTGGGATTAGCGGAAAGCTATGTTCCGGGCGGAAAACCCTATGATCCCAGCCGCAATGCCTTCGAGGGCAATCCGCTGACCCATGATAAGGCCAGGTTTGCGCGCGAGGCGCATCTGTTTCGCGGCAACCCGGATCTGGCCATCAGTTCGCCAACCTTTGGATGGATGGACGCCGCGTACCGTTCCATGAAGATGGTGGAGCAAGAGCATTTTTGCGCCGCGATCAAAACGCCGGTGCTGATTGTTTATGGCAGCGAGGAAACGATATCTTCACCCCGCCACCAGGCGCGGCAGGCGGAACTGTTGCCTAACAGTGAGGCGTACTGCATTACAGGCGCGCGGCACGAAATTCTTCAGGAGACGGATGAAATTCGCGCGCAGTTCTGGGCCGCGTTCGACCGCTTCATTATGTGAACCTTCACAGCGCCGTAGCCAAAGAGGTTGCCAGAATGTTGCGCGCTGATGATAATTTTGCAATGATCGCGGATACCGCTGGCGCAGAACTGATATAAGACGCAGCTGACAAGAGGGACTCGCATGAAGGGCGCTGAAACGCTTTGCGATCTGGTCGAAGCCGCGGCAATACGGGGTGAGCGCCCTGCCATAATCGCGTTCCGCCCTGACGGCAAGCAGACGGTATCCTTTCATGAACTTGCCAGCCGCATTCGCCGCCTGGCGTCCAATCTTTCGCGCCAGAGCTTGCAGCGGGGCGAGCCGGTTCTGCTTATTGGCCCGAACAGCCCGGAATGGATCATCAGTTATTTCGGGATTCTCCTGGCCGGCGGGCTGCCCGTCCCGCTCGACGCCCAATCCGGGCTGCGGGACGTCACCCGCGTGGCTGCGGATTGCGGCGCGCGCCGCGTCTTCACAGCGCGCAGTCACGTGGACAGTTTACGGGCACTTATCACCACGTTACCGCTAGAGGTAGATGTGTGGGACGCCGCCGGGATGCCCGATTACAAACCCGGCGCTTCACAGGTTGCGCCCGAATGTCCGGTGGTGCTGCCGCGGCTTTCGGCGGACGACACTGCGTCCTTGCTGTACACATCGGGCACGACAGCAACACCGAAGGCGGTGTTGCTCACACACCGCAACCTGATGAGTAATGTCAAGGCGTTGGCCACTGCGGCGCTGGCTGGACCTGACGATAATGTATTGTTGCCGCTGCCGCTGCATCATGCCTATCCCTTTACCGCCGGACTTCTGGGCTGTCTGGCTACCGGGGCTACGCTGGTGTTTCCAGCGGGTGTTTCCGGGCCACAGCTTGTCGGCGCGTTGCGAATGTCGAGGGCTACGGTCCTGGTCGGTGTGCCGCGGCTTTACGCCGCGTTGTTTGACGGAATTGAGGCCAGGGCGCATACGCAAGGGCCTCTTGCACGGCTGTTTTTCGGGCCGCTGCTCACCGTCTCCGTAGCGATCCGGCGCACCTTTGGCCTGCGAATTGGTCGCGTCATCTTCTACCGGCTGCATCGCGAGATTGCGCCCGAATTGCGGCTGCTCGCCTCGGGGGGCGCGAAACTCGACGAGACATTGGCGTGGAAACTCGAAGGGCTGGGATGGGAAGTGTTGTGCGGATATGGCTTGACCGAGACGGCGCCGATCGTGAGCTTCAACCCGCGCGGGCGTGCGCGCATTGGTTCCGCCGGGCGGCTGTTGCCGGGGGTCAAGGTTCGTATTGCGGCTGCCGCGGGAGAGCAAACCGGAGAAATCCTGGTCCGGGGCCCGAACGTCTTTGCCGGATATCGCAACAATCCGCAAGCCACGGCGGCCTCTTTCACCGGTGACGGCTGGTTCAAGACAGGCGACCTCGGATGGATGGACAGGGATGGCTATCTCCATGTTACAGGCCGCATCAAAGAAGTCATCGTGCTTGCGGATGGCAAGAATGTTATGCCGGAAGAGGTTGAGGGGGCCTACGGCGCGAGCCCGCTCATCCGCGAGGTTGCCATTTTCGAGCGCGATGGCCGCATCGTGGCGCTGGTTGTGCCGGACGAGGAGGGGGTGTTGCGACGCGGGGCGGCGCGCGTTGATCGCCTGCTGCGTGAAGCAATTGAGGACGTGTCGCAACGGCTGCCGCCCTATCAGCGGCTCGCGGAATACCGGTTGACGCGCACAAGCCTGCCGCGCACGCATCTGGGCAAGATCCGCCGCTTCCTGTTGCCGGAGCTTTATGCGCGGGCTGAAAGCGGCGCGAAACCGGTTGCGCCGGAGGAACTCCCGGAAAGCGACCGCAGGCTTCTTGCCGGGGAGCCGGTAAACCATGTGTGGGCATGGCTCGGGGCCCGCTTCGCCGGCCAGCCGTTAAGTCTTGATGCGAGTCCGCAACTCGATCTCCACATCGACTCCCTGGAATGGGTCACTCTGACGCTGGAGATCCAGGACCGGTTCGGGATTGTGCTGACCCAGGACGCGCTCGGGCGCGTGGTCACGGTGCGGGACCTTCTCAACGAGGTGGCGCAAGCCGCCAGCGCAAGCTCACCCATCGTCACGAACGTTAAGGCGGTTCAAACCGCCGGGGCACAATGGCTGACCCCGCCAACTGGGGCGCTGCGCGCACTTGGATGGTTTTTGTATGCGTTAAACAAGCTGCTAATGCGCGGGCTGTTCCGGCTCCGGGTCGAGGGTCTCGAAAACCTTCCCGCCGGGGGGCCTTTCATCATTGCGCCAAATCATGCGAGTTATCTTGATGGGCTGGTTATCGGGGCAGGTCTGCCGTGGCGTCTGCTTCGCCTCATACGGTGGGCGGGATGGACTGGGATCATGTTCGCAGGCGCTGGCAGACGGCTTTTCAGCCGGGCGGTCCGGATTTTTCCCGTGGACCCCGACCGCGACCCGGCGGGCGGTCTGGCGCTGGCGTCAGCCGCTTTGGCGCGGGGCGCTGTTTTGATCTGGTTTCCCGAAGGCCGCCGCTCGCCTGACGGAAGCATCCGGCCTTTTAGCGCTGGCGTTGGCGCATTGATCCTGCAAAGCGGCGCAAAGGCCGTGCCCGCATTGATCCGGGGAAGCTTTGAAGCGCTGCCGCGAGACCGTTGGCGGCCGCGGCTTATCCGGATAAAAGTGAGCTTTGGAGCGCCGCTTACCGCCACTGAACTTGAAGCATCGGGTATGGGTGACAGCGCGGCCGTCCGGATCGCCAGCGGACTCCGTAACGCGGTTCTAGCACTCGATGGCAACGCGCAACAGCCGGCGCGCTAATCGCCCTTTAACTTAAGCGCCCGGCCACAATTGCGGAAACTGCGCCGCCAGCCACTGAGCCAGCGCCGCGTTCACCTGAACGGGTTTTTCCTGCGCCATCCAGTGCCCGGATTTCACGATGGCTTCTGTCAGGTTGGCGCAATGCGCCCGCATCGGTTCGGCCAGGCGCGATTCAACCGTTTCACACACATAATCATATTCCCCATGCAGGAACAGCACTGGCATGTTCAGCCGCCAGTTGGCTTTGGCGCGCCCGGCATAGGCGGCGTTGGCGGGGCCGTTCATGTACCAGCTATCGGGACCAAAGAACCCGTTGCGTTCAAGTGCGGCCACATAGCGATGTTCGTCTTCCTCGCTCAGCACCGATGCATCGCGCGGAAAATCCGGTGCGATCTTGACGCCCGGCCCAAACCAGCCGCCATTGGCGCGCACCGGCGCGGTGATGGCGGGCTGGCCCTTGCCGTTCGGGCTGCCGGAGCGGAACAGCAATCTGACCGTGTTGCGGATATTGGCCTCAAAGCCCGCACAGGCCGCGGCGAAATTTTCGCGATAGAAAAGCTGATAATCCCATTGCGCGGCCGGAAATTTGTCCTCGGGGTAAATTGTGCGATCCGCCAGAGGGACAATATTTTCAACCGAGAAACCATCGGGAATATAAGGGACGCACAGATTTCCCACGCCGTGACAGCGATCGGGATGCTGCTGGGCGATCGACCAGACGACAGGGGCGCCCCAGTCGTGCCCAACCCAGATCGCCTTTTCCGCGCCCAGCGAATCCAGCAGCTCAATCATGTCGGCAACGATATGTTCCAGGGCATAATCTTCGTGCCGCGCATAAACTGACGAACGCCCATAGCCGCGCATGTCCGGCGCAATGGCCTGCAGGCCCAGCCCCGCCATCACCGGCAATTGATGGCGCCAGGAGTGCGACAGCTCCGGCCATCCGTGTACGAATATTATCGGCGTGGCGTCCGGTTTGCCGCACGACAGATAAAATGTCGCGTGCCGCGTGCTTTTGGCAGTGTTGTCAAGGATCGGGAAGATCATGGCGTGTCTCCACGGTGTTATTTCTGTGATTCTAAACGAAGTCTTGTTGTCATTCAACACCAGGGTGTCATTCTGAACGCAGTGAAGAATCCCCCTCGGCAGGAGATCCTTCGCTTCGCTCAGGATGACCCATCCGAGGCTTCAAGAAAACCTGTTCATCCCTTCGCCATAATCGCCTGCGCCCGCGCCATAATGTCTTCGCGCGCGCGCAGCACGGACGTGGAATCCACAAGCTGGTTGGCGCGCACCATCAGGCGGTGCACCTCGGCGTCTTCCACCGCCAGCCGGCGCAGCGCATAGGTAAATGCCTGGCGCTCTTCGATATCCGCCGGGCGTTCGCCGGTGGTTTTAGGAAACGCAAAATCCACCACCTCCAGCCCCGACCAGACCTCCCTGGTAAAGCCTGCCGTGGATTCAAGATATTCCCTGGCCACGCCATCCAGTGATGCGCCGCCGTTTGCGCGCGCTTCCAATGCCTGCCATAAACACATGGCGTGGTGGGAGGCGAGCGACATGCCCTGGCCATAAATCGGGTTCACTTGGGCAATGGCGTCGCCCAGCGGCAATAGACGATCCGGGAATTCAGCGAGTTTTTCATAGCGCCGCCATTTTGATTCCATCGGCCTGTAGGTCACAAGCGGCGTAAGCTGTTTTGCCTTGCTGATCCGGTCATGGATGCACGGATCGGAAAGATTTCTGGCAAACGCCATATAGCCTTGCGGGTCGCGCGGCGGCGCTTCATCGAAACGTCCGTTCAGGCTGCAAATCCAGCGGCCCCCCTCAACCGCGAACAGAAACCCGGTATGGCTGACCGGCGGTGCGCCATTAACTATAAAGCTGTGCGCGGCGTCGTTCAGTCCGGCGGGAATTTCAAACATCGCGGTGGTATAGGTTTCGCCGATGCCGACAACCACTTCCTCGACCGGGCCATAGCCATTGGCCTCCAGCATCTCTTTGGCCTGCCCGGACCGGCCGGAGGCGTCTATCACAAAATCCGCTTTCAGGGTTTGCGAAGGTTCGCCTGCAATCGGTACTGTAATGTGCTGTCCCTCTTGTTTCCAGCCCGATACGGCGACCCCATCGCGGATCGTCACCCGGCCATTGCGCGCCAGCAGGCTGCGCACCGTGCCTTCCAGCAGGGGGCGTGTCATGAATATGCCGGACAGCCCAATGTCACGTTTTGGCCACCAGCCCAGCCAGTCGCGAATGTGAAATTCAAGTCCATGCCGGGTGACAATCGCCCCGCCGTCAATTATATCCGATGTAAATCCCGGAAAGATTTTCTCCACATTGCGCCGCCCCCCCACCAGCAGGGTATGCCCATGCGCGCCTTGTGGCACACCGGTGCGCGGTTCCGCCTCTGCGGGCAGACGATCTTTATCCAGAATCAAAACTTCGGCGAAATATCTGGCCAGCACCCCCGCCGCCATCAGCCCGCCCATGCCCGCGCCAATGACGATGGCCCGTTCGCCCAATTGCCGTTCTGTTGTCATGATTTTCCCCCGATATGATGGATTTGGCCAAGCCTTGCTGACTTATACCAACGGCCTGATGAACAGATTCATTGTCATTCTGAGCGAAGCGAAGAATCCCCATCCATTTCGGGGAGATCCTTCGCTTCGCTCAGGACAGGTCAGGGCATAGGGCCGCTGGTATTAACCGGCCCGCACTGGTTACAATGCTATAGATTATCGGGGGGGGGGACAGGATGGCAATAAGTAATTAATTGTTTTTGCTGATTTCTAGGCCGCATCGCCCGTCAATATTTCCAGCGCCAGCGCGTGCGTGCGCGCATCGCCTGCAGCAATCACCTGGCCGCCCTGATCGGCCGGGCCGCCGCGCCAGTTCGTGATGACGCCGCCAGCCGCCGTGATGATCGGGATCAGCGCCTGAATGTCATAGGGCTGTAGCGCGGTTTCGATCACCAGATCGATCAGGCCATGCGCCAGCATGGCGTAAGAATAGCAATCGCCGCCATAGCGGTGCATACGCGCCTGCGCCGCCACGCGCAGATAGGCGTCATGTTCGGATTTTTTTCCGAATGCGCCGGGATGGGTGGTAGTCAGCACCGCATCCGCCAGATTTTCGCAGGCGCGGGTGCGCAGGGCCTGCGTGACGCCGTTGCGTGTGACATGCGCGCCCAAGCGGCTGCCGGTAAACCGCTCCCCCGTGAAAGGCTGATCCATCATGCCCAGCACCGGCGACGCGCCATCATGCAGGCCGATCAGCACACCCCATTGCGGCACCCCCATGATAAAGGCGCGGGTGCCGTCGATGGGATCAATGCACCAGGTCAGGCCATTGCCGCTTGCGACCGGGCCGAATTCTTCGCCCAGAATGCCATGTTCGGGATAGGTTTTTGTAATCCGTGCACGGATGGCCCGCTCCGCATCGCGATCCGCAATGGTGACCGGATCAAACTTGCCGTCATTTTTTTTGTTGGCGATATCCAGGGGCGCGCGAAAATGCGGCAGGATCACCGCACCCGCCGCGTCGGCCAGCGTTCCGGCAAATTCGATCAGTTCACGGAGTTGGGCATCTTGCATGGATCACTTACCTTCAGCCGCCAACTAAAAAATGGCCGTCCTGAGCGAAGCGAAGGGTCCCCCGCCGTCTGTCTCTGAAACCCGCCGCAGGGGATTCTTCGCTGCGCTCAGAATGACAGTGTTTGCACTGCGTGAGATCCTTCGCTTCGCTCAGGATTGTGTGTTGAGGATGTGTTATGAGTGGCGTGGGTGGGCAACCGGTCAGGATGCGGTATTTACGACCGTTGTCATCATGGTCTCCCACCCACGTTTCTCCTAAC